>DAOTXX010000071.1:0-146884 GCA_034434835.1 Thermoflexales bacterium
ACAGCGGCGCTGGCTAAAGCCAGCTTTCAGCCCGATTCATCGGGCGCTGCTCCCTCCCCTGCGTGCGGGGGAGGGCTGGGGTGGGGGTAGCACGGGGATTCATCCCCGTGCGGGCACGCCAAGCACGAGTTTCCGCCATTACACATGCCCGCCAACGGGCATGAGGTTCTCGCAATGACAGTGTGCAACGGCCAATTGCCTGTAGACAGAGTGACAGTTTACGACCGTTGACCGTATAGCAAGATGGTCGGGCGGGTTGAATTGTGCCACAAGGCTTCGATTTTGGAAAGCGGGCGCGGACCGTGAGACCCCCGCAGATTTTCGACCCGCGGGACGAGCCTGTAGCCAGTTGCATTGGGTATCACATTGTTGTACAATAACAAACGATTCACCCACTCATCGCTCCGGAGGAGGCCAAAACCATGTTGCTGCAAGGCAAGCTCTATGCCGAATCCCCGATCTATCGGGGGAACGGACGCAAGACTCTCTTTACGCGAGACGGAGACGGAACCCAACGGCTCGTCTCGCTGGCCGGCGAGATCGCCGGAACCGCCCAGGCGCTAATGGATGCCTTCATCGGGCAATCGCGAGATGGCAAGAACATTGGCCTGTTGAACCGCTTATGGCTGCGCCTGTATGGATCGCCCGTGCCCGCCAAGCTCATTACGCGCGTCGAGTGCAAACTGCACGAAGAGAGCTATCCGCGCGATCACTTTTTCGACCTGCGCATGGGGCTGCGACTGGACGACGACCGCTGGGCGGCCGAAGCCAACGCCAACTACAAGATGGAAACGCTGTTCCGCAACTCGGTCTTTGACCTGACGCTCTGGGTAGATGACGACACCCTCCAGCAAGGCGACAACGCGACCCGGCTCTATCATCTCTTGCAAGAACTGCGCGAGGGCCGGTTCTGGTTCGGCGCAGGCAAGAGCAAGGGTCTGGGCCGCTGCCGATTGGAAATGGATGTGCCCTTGTCCGCCTCCGGCACGCTGACGGCCTCACCTCAATCCAATCACCTGCGGCTGGCCTTGACCTTTAACGCCGTCAACCCGGTGCTGGTCGGCTGGAACTGGGGCAAGGTGGATCCCGAAGTCCCCTCCTTTGCCGCGATTGAGGGCCGCTGGCTCGTCGGCGCGATGAAAGGCCTGCCCGATCCGATCCGCAGCCGACTCGAGTTGTCCATCGGCGGGCCGATCCTTACCCCTGAAGACTGGAAAAAGAAATTCGCCGCGTATCTGCCCCGCGCTATTGCCATCTGGCTCAGGGAACGCTCGAGCAGCGAAGTCGAAACGTGGGTGCTGCCTTCGACCATCCTGCCCAAACTGGGCAAAGGCAAATACCCGCTTGCCAAAGATGTGATCGACGCCATCCGGCCGCTGTGTGATAAACCGTTCCCGACTCAGGACGCGGTCGAAGCCGCACTCAAAGAGGCGATGGGCAAAAAAGCCAACATGGCCAAGCGGGTCATGGAAGGCCTGGAGCATCAACGCCGGGCCAGCCAGCAACTCGACCGGGCTGCCTGGAATGAAATCGCGCCAAGCCTGGGGCTGGACGTTGCGATCCAAGATCGCCTGGCCGCTCACATTCAAGACGAAGCCGCGTTGACGACGGAACTGGCAGTGGCCTGCCAGCCGATCCTGCCGCGCCTGTACGATCAGATCGATCAGCAGATTCATCTCTTACAGAGTGACGCCTGGGTGGACATGGAGCTGGCCACCCGCGAGGGGCATTTGCTGATCAAGACGATGCTGCTCGAGGGCAAGATCAGCGAGGCGCAGTGGAACGATCCTGACACGCCGCCCGAGGGCGTCAACGCCGCCGTGTGGCGGACCTTTCTCGACGAGCACAGCCGCGTGCGCTTTCAGCACATGCTCGCGCCCGGCAACCTGCGCAAGAGCATTACCAATGACCGTAACTTTATCGCCTTCCTCAAGAGCTACCGCGAAAAGACTCGCCAGGAATTGGCGCAGCCACATCACGTTGACTTTCGCGCGGGCGGCCCGGCCAATCGAGAGGTCTCGCAAAAGTACGGCAAGCCTTATGACACCGTCTTTATGCGGATGCTCGCCTGGTTGCCCTCGTCGCAGGGCGAAGGTGGGTGGGAGGTCTATATCCCCGGCAGCACGATCAAGGGCGCGTTTCGCAAGCGCGCTTCCCAGATACTCAGAACCTTGTGGGGCGAGTCGCCCAAGACCACGGAGATGCTGAACCGCTTGTTCGGCGCGCAGCGGCAGCGCGGGCTGGCGTTCTTTTCCGATGCGTACCTGGCCGACCCGCGCGACACGGGCCGTGCATGGTGCTCGATGGACGGCGTGCGGATGGATCCCAAAACCGCACAGCCCATCGAGACAGCCAAGCGAGATTATCTCTTTGCCTATGGCGACCAGCTCGTGTTCAGTCTGCAGATTGACGCGCAGGACATTGGTGAAGACGATCTGGACGCTGTGTCGCTCCTCGTCCACCTGATTCATGATTTTCAAAATGGCGAAATCCCGATCGGCGGCGAAAAAACGAGCGGACTGGGCTGGGTCAGGGCTTCGGTGGTCAAACTCGACTGGCTCACAGGCGATCCGAACGGCGTGAGTGCCAGGCTATTCGGCAAACCCACGCTCGTCCAATCTGGACTTTGGCACAAGCTGGAGCTGGAAGGGCAAGCAGCGGGCCAGGCGCTCAAGGCAGTGCATCCGATCGCGCCCGAGGTCAAGCCCGGGCCCACTCCACCCAAATCGTCGCTGGGCTTTACGTCGCACCGCGCGTTTGGCGGCTACTGCGGCACGCTGGCCGTCGAGGCCGAGATTTTGACACCGACTAACGTGCGCGAAAGTGGGCAGCCTTCGTTCACCACGATGCTGGCCGATGGCCCGATCAACGGGTGGGATTTCTTTGCGCTGGCCCCGCCTCACGTCGAGCTGCGTGATGCGAACAAGACGTATGCGCTGCCCAGTCGCAGCCTCAAGGGAATGTTGCGCCACATCTATTCGATTGCCAGCGATTCCAAGGAACCCAGCCCGGACATCCGCCACTTGAACCCGGCCGACAGCCTGTTCGGTTGGGTGGGCACCGGGCCGAACCAGGCCATCATGGGTCGGCTGGCGTTCGGTTTTGGCACATTTGATGTTTCGCATCCCGAGCTGGCCTGGTTCAAGGTGCCATACCCTTACGGCAAGTGGAAGTACATCGGCGGCGAGTGGCAGAGTGCGGCGGATACCCGCACGAGCAAACTGCAGATCGCCCAAACCTGGCGGCTGTTCCCTCACGCGCCGCTCGCCCCGCTGGTCAAGCGGTTGGATCGCTTTGCGCCCGACACGGCGCAGGCCAGCTATTTTCGCGCGATCCTGCCCGGCGCGCGCGCGCATTTCACGATTCGCTTTTGGAACCTGGACGAGCAGGAACTACAACGGCTGATCTGGTGCGTGGCGTTGGAGTCGGGGCTGGCGCACAAGATCGGCAACAACCGCTACCTCGGCTTTGGCAGCCTGCGCCTGAGCATCCTGCCGGAAAGCTTTCTCATCAATTGGGCGAACCGCTATGCGGAGCAGCCCGGAGCGCGCGAAGCGTGGCGCACCTCCATCCAGGTAAGCGACTGGATCAAGCCGAACGTCATTGCGCACTATGCCGAACTGGTCAAGGCGCTGGATGCTAAACGGCTTTGATTGGCTGCGCCGGAGTCGCTCCGGCGCTGAACTGTTAGCGACGCTGAAATGTCTAGAGACGCGGCCCGATCTCTTACTTGATGAGCAAGAAATCGGGCCGCCTCACTCGGCCCTGGGCGGCCCCTGCCAAAGGTGTTGGGTCTACCCTCGCCAGCCCTCTCCGGTCTCGCGCTACTGCCGAGCGTGCCAGGCCATCGTGAATCGTTCGAGCCGTCTGGGCCATCTTTCGCGCCAGTCCGCCGTGATCTGGGGCTTTGTCAACCGCCTGCCCCGGCAGTTGAGTCATCCAGCCACTGCTCCCGCCGGGCAGGAGAGCTACATGCTCGGTTCCTTTGTCCAGGATCAGAACCGCTTCCTGGTGATGCTGCGCCACCGCGATCTCAAGCCCTTCCTCCAAGAGTTGGTCCTGTATCATGGCGACGATCTCAAGGGGCTTCTCCAGATCGCTCCCACGGTCGGCGTGAGCGGCAACCTGAGCATGGCCGATGTGCTGTGCCGCGTCATCCACTATGAGACCACTTTTTCGATGGACCGCCTGCGGGTGAGGTTTTATGCCAGGCCGTACCAGGTGCTCTTCCCACGCCTGCTTGAGCGCAAGGGCATCCTTACCTTCGACATTTCGGATTTCCTCAGCGTGCTGGAGATGGCCGCGATCTTTCGCACCCTCCTCTTGCCCGACCAGCAGCAAATGCTGCGCCAACTCTTGACAATTGACGATCCCGCCGAAGCACAGTTCTATTGGGGACGGTTGATGGGACTATTGAACCAGCCCGCCAAAGACATGCTGAGCGCATGGAATATCCGGCAGTGGCCTCCAGACCGCGTCAAATTGTTCTACGAACTGATGGACTATGTGGCCTATTATCAGTCCGATTAGGCTCATCCGTTACCTGGTGGCGTGGCGGGTCAATCGAACGCTGGTGCGGTTGCCGCCTTGTCTCTCGATCGAAATCTCCCGCGTGCTGGGGACGCTGATCGCCGAGCGCTTGCCCACACGCGAGGCGCAGCCGTGGCGCAAGGCCATGGCCAAATGGGAAGGCTACGACGACAAGGCCAAACAGAACACCCCGCAGGTTCCCGAAGCTTCGTGGCCTGTCGAGTCCATCTTGTTCGTTTACCCCGGCAAGCAGGTCTATGGACAAGGTGAGTCGATCTTGTGGGAGATCAAGCTCATCGGCAACAGCGCCGATCATGGGTTGTTCCTGGAGACGATCCTGCCCGCCATGGAAGAAGCCAGCACCACCAGCGATCCGCGCTGGCATCGCCCCAACAGCCTGTGGGGCCGCTTTGACATCCAGGCCATTTACGCGGCGCGCGGCGCGCACTGGGAACCCGTGGTCTGGGATGGCAAACTGGACGCGCGCTATCGCGAGACGCCGGGTCAATGGGCCGAAGGGCTGGCGTTCAAACCGCCCTCGGAACGCACCCTCGACAGCCTGACGTGGCTGACACCGTTCGACCTGCCTTTCAAAAAATCGGCCCCCACCTTGCCCGAGCTGCTCGAAGCGTTGGCGGCGCGGATAGAGCTATTCGTCCCAGGCAAGCGACGCGCGTCCGCTGACGTGTGGCAAGTGCTGAGCGACCAAGATCAGGCTGTGCTACGCCGCGCCATCGAACAGGCCACCGAGTTCCCCCTGCGCCGCCAAAAGCTTGAGCACGCCGCCAAGGGCTGGCCGGGTCGCTGGATCGGCACACAGACATTCCTGTTCATCCCGGATTCTCTCGTCCCTTACCTGGAACTGGCCTCCATCCTTCACATTGGCAAGCAGACGCACCTGGGATGCGGCACGTTTGTCATGAGCTGATGCTAGCAGGTCAACACCCATGACTGACCGCGCCCGGAGGCTTGACACTCCGCCCAGAATGCTCGCATGGTTGTTACTGGTCATCATCTCGCTGGTGGCCTTGTTCTTTCGCACTTTTGAGCTGGACCGCTTTCCGCGCGGGCCGTTCGGCGATGAAGCCGCCGCCGCGATCCTGGCCAGCGAAATCGCCACCGGTCGTTCCCGACCGATCTTTATTACCGCCTACACCGGCCACGAAGTCCTGTTGTACTATCTATCCGCACCTGTCATGTGGCTGATCGGCACGGGCGTCCTGGCGCTGCGTCTGACCTCAGCGTTGGTCGGCACGGCCACGGTCCTGATGACCTACTGGTTAGCCCGCGAACTGTTTGACGATGAGCCAGTCATCGAAGCGCGTTGGCTGGGGCTGTTCGCCGCTGCGCTGGCAGCGACTTCATTCTGGCACGTCTCGGTCAGCCGATACGGCTATCGCGCCATCACCTTACCGTTGATGCAATCGCTGACGCTCTGGGCACTGTGGCGCGGCCTGCGTCTCTCCAGTTGGAAATGGATCGTCGCCGCAGGCACATTCTGCGGACTGGTCGCTTATACGTATCTTTCCAGCCGCATCGTGCCAGTCGCGCTGGGCCTGGTGCTGCTGTTGATCCTCCTCGCCGAGCGAAAGCGATGGCGATCGAGGCTCGCGCCGATAGCAATCATGCTTGCAGTCGCCGGGGTCGTGTTTGCGCCGCTGGGCGTTTTCTTTCTCACTCACCCCGAGACATTCGCCACGCGAATGACCCAGGTTTCGGCCTTTTCCATCAGTGGAGCGGCCTGGCCGTCTGTGCTCCTGCGCAGCACGCTGCGCGCGCTAGAGGTGTTCACCTCGCGCGGCGACCCTCAATGGCGGTTCGGTCTCCCCAATCTGCCCATGTTCCAGGGACCACTGGCGCTGGCATTTTACGCCGGGCTGATTGCGATCGTCTTTCGACTGATGCGCCCCAGCGGGTTCCTGGGCCGGGTGCGCTATGCGCTCCTCATCCTCTGGCCGCTGGTGATGATGATCCCGACGATCCTCGCCGATCCAATCGAGGTTCCACACAGTCTGCGCGCGATCGGCATATTGCCGCTGGTGTTCTGGATCCCGGCGTTGGGGCTGGTCACCGCGCTGGAACTGGCTCAGCGCGTGATCCGCAACGAGCGCGCGATGACCATCATCACCCTCGGCGCGCTGGCCCTCACGTTGATCGGAAGCAGCATCACGACATTTCAAAACTATTTTCTGCACTGGGGACCCGAGCCGCGCATGTACTATGACAACAACCAAGACATTGCGGACATGACGCGCTTTCTCAACACACTGCCGGACGAGGGCAAGTCGTTCTACGTCAGCGCGCTTGACTATCGGCATCCAACGGTTGCCGCTCTATCGAACCGCTACACCCGGCTCAAGTTCATTCAAGGCCCGGAGGTATTTGCTTTGGCGCCCGGCCCGGCGGTCTATGCCTGGCCTCATTTCTCGATGCCGGATGACTGGTGGCTCGCACGCTTCTTTCCACCTGGGTCGCGCATCCAGCAGGAGTTTGGCCCGGATGGAGGGATCGCCTACATCGTGCATACCCTCGACCGCGCCCCGGTCATCTCGCCCACGTACCCATTGAGCGTCACCTTTGGCGGCGTGATCCAGGCCATTGGCTACGACGTGCTGCGCGACCGGCCCTCCGGTGGCCGGACTGACCTGGCTGTTTACTGGCGTGTTCTGAGCATGCCAGAACGAGGCGACTATAGCCAGTTCTTTATGCTGACCGACGCCTGGGGCATCGAGTGGGGCCAGGGCGGATCGTTTGCGTATCCTTCCGAGCAATGGACGCCGGGCGAGATCATTGCTGAGCGCGTCCGCGTTCAGACAGACGACGGCACGCCGCCCGGCAACGCCTATACAATCCACATCGGCTGGTGGGCGTCCTCGACCGGACAGCGCCTGACGGCGACCGATGCGCAGGGACGCTTTGCCGGGACAACGCTGGCCGCCGGGCCGATCACGATCACGCGCCGGGTCCGCCCGCTCGATCTCGGCGCAATCGGCATGTCCAGTCGGCTAAACCGGGACTGGGGCGGGTTGACATTGTTGGGATTTGACCAATGGCCCGGTTCAGTGCGGCAAGGCGAGACCGAGTTTGTCACGCTCTACTGGCAAGCGCAGTCCACCCCCCTACCCAACCGACAGGTGACCTTGGAGATGAGAGGAAGCGATCAGCACGTCACAGAGCTTGCGCGCGGCGGGCCGGCGCATGGGACGTATCCCACCTCGCAATGGACTGCGGGAGAGTTTGTCGCCGACCGGCTGGCTTTGCGCATCCCGCCGGACACGCCGCCCGGCGCTTACACGCTTCAAGCGCGAGTGGATGACTTTCCAGTTCAGCCGCTCGGTCGTTTTGAGGTGCAAGCTATCTCACGCAACTGGACCCCGCCAGCGACCGCGCATCCCCTGTCCATCACGCTCGGCGCGCAGGTTGCGCTGGTCGGCTACGATCTCGAGTATCAAATACCAAATACCAAATCTCAAATCGAACTGACATTGCACTGGCATGCCCTGCGCGAAATGAGCGAAAGCTATACCGCGTTCGTTCACCTGGTGGACGCCAACGGCGCGGTGCGCGCGCAGCAGGACAATGCGCCGGTCAACAACACGTACCCGACGATACTCTGGCTGCCGGGCGAGTTTGTCCGCGACACTTACACGCTCGCGCTCCCGCCGGACTTGCCGCCGGGCAAGTACACACTTCAAGTGGGCATGTACCTGCCCGAAAGTGGCGCGCGGCTGCCGGTCACGGGAGGCGGCGATCACATCACGTTGGACAGGTTGGTCGTTCCCTAGCTGATGCGAAGGCTAATCAGGTGTGGTATACTTTGCACCGACCATGAAAAGTCACCTATCGCTTGTTGTTCGCATGATACTGGCCTGCCTGACCATTAGCATCGCAACGGTCAATATGCCGGCCATACCCGCGGTCGCGCAAGCCGACCCGGTGGCCGAGCTGCTCACGCGCATCAACGCTGCGCGTATCTCTAGCGGTTTGCCACCCTACGCGCTCAACGCCAAGTTGACGGCTGCTGCACAGGCGCACAGCAAAGATATGGCCTCGCGCAGCAAAGTGGACCGGGCCGGCTCAGACGGCTCAACGCCCAAAAGTCGCATCCTGTCTGCAGGATATGGCCAATGGACGATCGGCCCGGTGATTGATGAGGCGATCTATGGTGGCACCGGTGGCGCGCAAGGTGCGTTCGATTGGTGGATGAGCACCGAGACCGATCGAAACCGCCTTCTCAGTTCCCGCTTCCGCGAGGCGGGCATCGGCGCAGCAACCGCGCCCAACGGCTGGATCTATTGGACGCTCGATCTAGGCGCACAGCCCAACGTCCTGCCGTTCTTTGTCAACGGCGGGGCGACCAGCGTGAATTCGCAAGCCATCACGCTGACCCTGACGACGGAAAATGCGGTGCCCGCTGGCGAGGGGACCAACACCCTCGGCCAGCCGCTCCAGGTTCGAATCGCCTCCGATGATTCGTTTACCGGCGTAGAATGGCAGCCGTGGGCTGAGCAAGTCCCGTTCAAGCTGCTGCCCCAGGCGCAGCAGAAAATCTATGTGCTCTACCGCGACGCGCAAGGACGCACCGCCCCCTACTCGGTTACCATCACACTGACCAACGTGCCGACGCCAACCGCCACGCCTTCTCCCACACGGACGCCACCGCCGACCCTCACCCCGCTGCCGACCAACACCCGCAGACCAACCGAGACCTCTGCGCCCACCCGCACGCCCATCCCGGCCGCAGCCGGCGGAGAGGCCGGCACTCCAACGCCCCCTCCGTTCACGCCGCTCTCACAATTGGCAGCGGTCAGCCCGCCCCCGACTGTCACGCCGCGTGGCACGCCCAGACTGCGCGTCACACCGACAATAGCTTATGCCGGGCCCTACGGACCGCCTCCAGGCGGATTGGTGATGTCTGTGTGCGCTTTACAAGCGATCGCGCTGGGGCTGGCCGTATTGGTCATCCTGCACCGCTCGCTCCATCGGATGCCGACGGCGACCGCCTCGGCATCCACACTGAATCCCGCCGAAGCACAGGGGCAATCTGCTGATCAAAAACCCAGCGCAGATGCCATCATCTGATCAAACGAGGCCGAGTGGAACCAGTTCATGTCCTCTCCACGATCAAGTTTAGCGATGAGTCGTTGGCGCGCATCCGCGCCGTATCGGACCGCATCGCCTTGACCCAACACCCTTCGCCCAATGCCGCCCGCGTCCCAGCGGAAATGTTCGCGCAGATGGAAGTGCTCTACACCTTCAATGCTCTGCCCCAGCCCGAGCAGGCTCCGCGCCTGCGCTGGGTGCAGCTCAACAGCGCCGGAGCCAACCATATCCTCGAGCATCCGCTGTTTGCCTCCGACGTGACGTTCACCACCGCCAGCGGCCTACACGCGATCAACATCGGCGAGTACGTATTGGCTTCGATCCTGGCCTGGTCGCGCCACCTGCCCGAGCTGTTGGATTTCCAACGCCGGGGCCAATGGCCTTCCAACCGCTGGGCGTGCTGCCAGCCTGCCGAGCTGCGCGGCGCGACGATCGGCATCGTCGGCTATGGCAGCATCGGGCGCGAGGTCGGGCGACTGGCCAAAGCATTCGGGATGCGGGTGCTCGCGCTCAAGCGCAACGCCCCGGTCGCCTCCGTGCGCGGGACGTTCGAGCTTGATGGACTGGGCGACCCTCAAGGCGCATTACCTGACTGCCTGTATGGCCCAGACCAATTGTGCGAGATGTTGGCGCAGTGCGACTATGTCGTGCTCGCTGTTCCCCTGACGCCCGAGACGCGCAGCATGATCGGCGAAGCCGAACTGCGCGCGATGAAGCCGACCACCTACCTGGTTAACATCGCGCGTGGCGAGGTGTGCGACGAACCTGCCCTGATCCGCGCCCTCCAGGAAAAATGGATCGCCGGCGCAGGGCTGGACGTGTTTGCCCAAGAGCCGCTGCCGCCCGATAGCCCGCTGTGGCAATTGCCGAATGTGATCCTGACGCCGCACATCTCTGGCTTTAGCCCGAATTACGAACAGCGCGCGGCCGACATTTTTTGCGAGAACCTGCGCCGCTACCTTGCCGGTCAACCACTACTAAACGTCGTAGATAAAATCACCGGCTACTGATTGGCGGATAGCCACTTCGCGTGGCGGGTGGCGGGTAAGTCATTTGACATTTGACGTTTGACGCCTGACGTCTGATGCAAGGCATGTTCAACTCTGCGCCTCGCCAACCAAGACAATCTGAGATCCAAAATCCGAAATCCAAAATCCAAATGTTCAACTCTTTGCGCTTCCGATTGATCGTTTCCTACATCACCATCATCGCCGTATGCCTGGCGATCATGGCTGTGGCACTCGCGCTGCTGGTGCGCAGCAACCCGATCAGCCGCGAACTGACGCAGGAGCGCCTGCAGATCGCGTTGAACAACATCACACGCCTGATCCAACAGGATTTGCGAGAGAACAAGCCGCCGGAACAAATCATGACAGACTTGCGTTCGCGCTTTGACACGCAGACGACGCGCGTATTGTTTTTCACCGGACTGAACCGGCGCATTGTGGCCGATAGTGGCGATACGCTGGTGGGCCGCGAGCTGAACAACCTCACCGTCGGCGCACCCATCCGCCTACCCGATGGATTGATCACCGGCAACATCAACCTGGGCGAAAACCAACGTTGGCTGTACGTTGCCCGGCTCAGGGGTTTGCGGGACATGAGCATCCTCGTCGCACAGGCGCCGCAAACTGTCAGCCTGGGTTCGCCCATCTATCTGCAGATGCTCAGGCAACTGGCGTTGGCAGGCTGCATCGGCGGGCTGCTCTCGGTGCTGCTGGCACTGCTCATCTCCGGGTCGGTTTCCAGTCCGCTGCGCCGACTGGCCACAGCGGCCAAAGCCATCGCGGAAGGCAGCTATGCTCAGACCGTGCCAGTGCAAGGCCCCACCGAAGTTCAAGAGCTGGCGCAGGATTTCAACTCGATGGTCAAACAAGTCGAGGCCGGCCAGCAAAGCCAGCGCGATTTTCTCGCCAACGTCTCACACGACTTGAAAACCCCGCTCACCTCCATCCAGGGCTTTGCCCAAGCGATCGCCGAGGGCGCCGCCAGCGACCCAGAGAGCGTCCGCCGCTCGGCGGCCATCATCCGGGACGAGGCCGAGCGGATGTCGCGCATGGTGACGGAATTGCTCGACCTGGCGCGGATCGAGTCAGGACAGATCGTGATGCGCCGCGAAGCCGTTCACCTCGACGCCGTGCTGCGTGATTGTGTGGACAAGCTGAGGCTCCATGCGCAGCAGGCCCAAGTGACGCTGGAATGTCAGGTGCCGGACGATCTGCCGATCATCACCGGCGACGGCGACCGCCTGGCCCAGGTGTTCACCAATCTGCTCGATAACGCGCTCAAGCACACTCCGTCAGGCGGCAAGGTCACGGTGGCAGCGCGCTCACTCAGCGGCTCGTCCATCACACGCCGGGGCAAGACCTGGCCGGCCGGCCTGGAAGTGGCCGTCGCCGACACCGGCAGCGGCATCCCGCCCCAAGACCTGGGACGCATCTTTGAGCGGTTCTATCAAGTGGATAAATCGCGCCCGCGCCACGGCGGATTGGGGCTGGGGCTGTCCATCGTCAAACAGATCGTCGAGGCGCATTACGGGACCATCCGCGCCGAAAGCGTCGTAGGGCTTGGCTCGCGTTTCACCGTGACGCTGCCGCTCGACGCGGGGATGGAAGCGACCCAGGCCGCACCGCGCAAAAGGTAACTCGGTATTGGGTATTAGATTGAGATTGGAGATTGACAGTCAAGGGGCTGTGTGATATGGTTTTGGCAAAACCTTGATATCGAGAACCTATGCCCGAACACATTCTCGTCATCGAAGATGAAGCGCGCATCGCCGACTTGCTCCGCCGCGGATTGACCTACGAGGGCTATCGGGTGAGCGTGGCCAGCGACGGCCCTTCCGGCCTGGCAACTGCCCGCGACGACCCGCCCGACCTGGTCATCCTCGATTGGATGCTGCCGGGGCTGGACGGGCTGGAAGTCTGCAAGCGGCTGCGCGCGGCCGGGCCGGTTCCCATCATCATGCTCACGGCCAAAGAATCCGTGCCTGATCGCGTGGCCGGGCTGGATGCCGGCGCAGACGATTACGTCGTCAAGCCATTTGCCTTCGACGAATTGTTCGCCCGCATCCGTGCGCAACTGCGCCGCTCCCGCCCGCAGCCCACCGAGATTCTGCGCTTTGCCGACCTGACGATGAATACCGCCACCCGCGAGGTCACGCGGGGCAATCGCAAGATCGAGCTGACGACCAAAGAATACGACCTGCTGGAGCTTTTCCTGCGCCACCCGCGCCAGGTACTGACGCGCGAAGTGATCTATGACCGCATCTGGAGCTATGATTTTGGCGGCGAAAGCAACATCATCGAGGTCTATGTGCGCTACCTGCGCCAGAAGCTCGAAGCTGGTGGCGAGCCGCGCCTCATCCAAACCGTGCGCGGGGTGGGCTATGCGCTCAGAGAGGAATAGTCCAGGCCGATCGCCGATGGACTCACTTTTTGCTCACGGCACTTTCATCTTCCGTTAAGCCTTCCGCCTGATAATTCGGTTATCTCAGACAGCGGAAGGGACAAGACGATTCGCTTACTGGATGTAACAAGGGGACTGCGTTTCCACCGACTCGGGGTCCGCAGGCCTCTCACAAAAGCCCAAACCAGCATGTCCATACGCACCCGGTTGACATTGTGGTACACGGCGGTCCTCGCGATATTTATCGTCGTGTTGGGCATCATCGTTTACGCCGTGCTGGCGTTCAATCTGGTCGCCGGGCTGGATCGGACGCTGCGCGACACCGCGAACCAGGTCATCAGCACCGCGCGCGTGCGCCCCTTTTTTGATGTCCAGGTCGTCACCATCCCCGAACTGGACGTGTTCGGCTCGAACGTCTACATCGAAGTACTCGACGCGGACAAGGAACTCGTCTCCAAATCGGGCAATCTGCAGCGCTTTACCCGGCCGCTGGACGAGACCGGACTGCTTGCGGTGGAAGAGGCCCATCAGCCGGTCACCCGCAACGTGTACACCGGTCGAGCGCACTTGCGGGTGCTGACGGTCCCGTTGATGGTAAGCGATCAACTCATCGGCTATCTCCAGGTCGGCACACCGCGGGGACAGGTAGACCAGGCGCTGCAGCAACTGCTCGTTGTTCTCGTTGTGAGCGGGCTGGGCGCGATCCTGGCGGCCGCCATCGTCGGGCGACTGCTGGCGGCTCATGCCCTCCGGCCGATTGATACGATCACACAAACTGCGTGGGCGATCAGCCGCGCCGACGATCTGGACAAGCGCATCCCACAGATGGGACCGCAGGATGAAGTCGGACGGCTGGCCAGGACGTTCAACCTCATGCTCGACCGGCTGGAAGAACTGTTCCGCGCGCAGCAACGCTTTATCGCAGACATCAGCCATGAACTGCGCACACCGCTGACGGCCATCCGGGGCAACGTGGATCTGATGCGGCGCATAAAGTGCCTCGACGAGCTTTCGCTGGACGCCATCCAGGCCGAGTCGGACCGCATGATCCGGATGGTGGGCGACTTGCTCTTGCTCGCGCAGGCCGACGCGGGGCAACCGATTCGCCGCGAAAAAGTCGAACTGGACACCCTGATGCTCGAAGTCTATCGCCAGATGCGCCCGATAGCCGAAGGCATCGAGTTGAGCATTGGCGAAGAAGATCAAGCCGTCATCTTGGGCGACGCTGATCGCCTCAAGCAGTTGCTGATTAACCTAGTGGACAATGCGATCAAATACACTCCGAAGGGCGGTAAGGTGACGCTGGGCCTGCGCCGCGACCAAAATTGGGCCGTGTTGACAGTCGCCGACACCGGCATCGGCATTCCCGCGCACGACCTGCCCCACATCTTTGATCGGTTTTATCGTGTAGACAAAGCGCGCAGTCGAGCGGCAGGGGGCACGGGGTTGGGGTTGTCTATTGTCAAGTGGATCGTCCAGGCGCACAGCGGACGGATTGACGTGCAAAGCGAAATAGATAAAGGCACAACCTTTATTGTGTCGCTGCCGCTGGCAGCATGATCCCCGCACATGGTAGCCCTCACCCCATACGGTTCGCAGCCTCATGGTGGTAATTTGCTTTTCATGACATGGTATAATAAGCCAGTATTTGGCAAATCGCCGGATTGCAGACTTCAGGCTGCTCGCCTTCGGCGTCTGACAGCCCGGCAGGCTGAAGCCTGCACTCCAACTGCCAAATAGGGGGGTTGCCAGGTCCGGTAATAAACGCACTGAACCAACCAGGGAGTTGTGCCTTGAACGAATCTCGATCCGATCGAACTGGTCTGATTGTCATCGGCGGCGGCATCGCGCTGGTGGCATGTTGTCTGTGCATCGCCGCGATGGCGGTGGGCGTCTGGGGCGCCGTGCTGAGCGTCACCCCCGAACCCACCCTCGCGGCCCGGCTTACGCCGGACGGGACGCCCGGCCCAACGCGGACGCCGCGCCCGACGGCGACGCCTGGCCCGGTCATCACGCCAACGCCGCGCCCCACGCTGCCCACATCCTCCACCAGCCCCAAACCGCCTTCCACGTTGCGCCGCGCTCCTGTGCCGCCCGAGGCGTTGGAAACCGTCAAACTGCTCGAGTCGGCCATCATCCCCACGCGCGACTTGCGCGATGTGACTTTGCGCCTGGCCGACCCCGGCGTGCCGATCCCCCAGGTCGTGCGCGACAAGCCGTGGAATTTCAAAGTCGGCGATAAACATAGCTTCTGGGTCTCGCGAGAAAGCGCAGACAAGCACGAGAACTTTTGGATCACCGCGACGCTGGTGTACATGACGCCGCACACTTATTTTTGGGTCGAAGATGGCGTCAAGTTCAACCAGGGCAAACTGAAAGCGGCGGCGGATCGCTTTGAAAACAAGACTTACCCGACCGATCGAGCGTTTTTCGGCAGCGAATGGACGCCGGGCGTGGATAACGACGCTCACCTCAGCCTGCTCATCTCCGACAAGCTCGGCGAGCACGTCGCGGGCTACTATAGCAGCATGGACGAGTACAGCCGCCTGGTCCACAAGTACTCGAACGAGATGGAGATGTTTTACATCAGCGCGCAAAATGGCCTGCTCGGTACCGAGTTCTTTGACTGCGTGCTGGCGCACGAGTTCCAACACATGATCCACTGGCATCATCACCAAAACCAGGCCAACTGGATCAACGAAGGACTGAGCGAACTGGCCTGCCAGATCAACGATCTGGAAACCGGCGGTAACATGTACGCCTTTGCCGAAAGGCCCGATACTCAGCTCAACTCGTGGCCGGACGAAACGGGCGAAGCAGGCCCTAACTATGGCGCAGCTTATTTGTTCATGACCTACTTTCTCGACCGCTTTGGCAAACAGGCCACGCAGGCGCTCGTCAACACCACCGCGTACGATACAGCCGCCGTGGACCAGGTGATCCAATCCAAGACGGGCCTCACGTTCAAAGACGTATTCGCCGATTGGGTCATTGCCAACTATATCAACGATCCAGACGTTGACCAGGGCCAGTACGCCTACACCACCATCACGCCGCCCGATTTCAGAACGACTCTCAAGTTGCGCTCCAGCGATCTCCCGGCGCAGCGAGAAACGACCGTCAGCCAGTATGGCGCGGACTATATCGAATTGACCGGAGCGCGCGACGTGCAAGTGGATTTTGCTGGGGCGACGCTCGTGGGACTGGCCGACACGACCGCGCACAGCGGCAAGTACCTGTGGTGGGGCACAGCCGCCAACTCGAGTGATACTATGCTGACGCGCGAATTCGATCTGAGCAGCGTCAAATCCGCCACGCTGACGTTCTGGACCTGGTACGACATCGAAAAGGACTTTGACTATGCCTACGTGCAAGTGTCCACCGACGGCAAGCATTGGAAGACACTGCCAGGCCCCAGCACCACCAACGAGGATCCAAACGGCGCGAATTATGGCAATGGCTATACCGCCAAGAGCGGGGCGCCTGCTTCAGACAAAAAGAGCAAGGCCAGGTGGATTCAAGAGAGGATTGATCTCAGTCCGTATGCCGGTCAAAAGATCCAGCTTCGTTTTGAATACATCACCGACGCCGGCGTGACGCACGCGGGCTTTTTCCTGGACGACATCGAGATTCCCGAAATCAATTATCGCTACGATGCCGAATCTGGCGAGGGTGGCTGGCAGGCCACGGGCTTTATTCGGCAAGCGAATGTGCTGCCCCAGGGCTGGCTGGTCCAGCTCATCAGCTTTGGCAAGAAGGGTACCACCGTCGAACGACTGCCGCTCGCCAGCGATCAGACCGGGCGATGGAACATTCATCTGGGCCAAGACGTGGATCGCGCCGTGCTGGTCATCAGCGGCCTGGCCCCGGTGACGACGGAACCAGCGAGGTATTGGTTCGCCGTCACACCTCAATAGAGATTGCCAACCTCCCGCAGGTTCCCCCTGCGGGAGGTTCAAACCCGCGGTCGCTTGAGCGCGGCCAACTGCGCTTCGAGTTCGGCGCGGCGATCGGATGCGGCCTGGCGGCCCTCGGCCAACACCTGTTCCACACGCGCGCGCAAGTCCTGACGCAGTTTTAAACCAGAGGCTGGCGCCAGCAGCAGCGCCGCCACCGCCCCCACGATCGCCCCACACATCGCACCTGCCAGAAAGCCAACCAATCGTCGCATGGATATCTCCTGTAGATTGAAATGAGAATCTATACCCCACCCCGGCTCTCCCCCTGCGCAGAGTTGGAAGGGATAGTAGTGATTATACACCGCGCTTGCCGATCGGGGTAGCCCACGCACAAATCGCATGACACACCCGCATTGGACAGTCGCCGCGAATAAAGCTATAATCGCCCCGATTCTAGAGAAAGCGCGCCAGAGCTGTGGACAAGCCCTCTGCTCATCCAACGCTACCCGGACGGGACCTGCCTGCCGGTCACGCGCCGACGATTCATCGCATCGGCATCCTGGAGCATCCCAAAATCGCCGAAGCGCATCAACTGGCTGACGAGATCGCCGCCGAGCTGCGCTCGCGGGGCGTGCACGTCTGGATCGGCTCTGCGTGGGATGAAGAGGCCGCCCGCGCCCAGGTCACCCAACTGGATATGCTTGTCACCCTGGGCGGCGATGGCTCGATACTGCGCGCGGCGCGCATCAGTGCGCCACGTGGCGTCCCGCTGCTCGGCATCAATCTCGGACGAGTGGGGTTTTTGACCGAAGTGCGGCGAGATGAGTGGCGCGATTATTTGCCGCACGTGCTGGCGGGCGGCTATCGCATCGAAGAACGCATGATGCTGCGCGCCGAATCACGTCGGGACAACGAGCTGCTGGGCGTGCACGACGCGCTCAATGACGTGGTGGTGAGCCGGGGCGACATGGCGCGCGTGGTGCGGGTCCACACGCACGTGGACGGCGATCACCTGACCCAGTACGTGGCCGATGGGCTGATCGTCTCCACCGCGACAGGCAGCACCGCATACGCACTGGCAGTGGGCGGGCCGATCTTGCCGCCGACACTCAAAAACATCCTGCTGATCCCGGTCGCGCCGCATTTGAGCATGGATCGCGCGATCGTGCTCGACCAGGGTGCGACCGTCGAGATGCGCGCCGTGGCCGAGCGACCGGCTATCTTGACGGTGGACGGGCAGTTTGCCGTTACATTGATGGACGGCGACCGTGTAATCGTCCGGGCCAGCCCGCACGTTGCCCGGTTCGTGCGCACTCACTCGCCAGCGCATTTTTATCGCACTTTGATGGCGCGCTTGCGCCCCAGTGGAGACGACGAATAAGACCGCAAAACTATGAGTGAAGCACAACCTTCCACCCCCTTGACCGGCTCTGAGAGCTATTGCATCAACCATCCCAACGTGGTGACCGGGCTGCGCTGCAACAGGTGCGGCAATCCGATCTGCATCAAATGCGCGGTGCGGACGCCCGTGGGCTACCGCTGCAAGTCGTGCGTCCGAAATCAGCAGGCGATCTTTTACACCGCCACGCCAACGGACTATATTGTCGCGGCGATCATCACGCTTCCGTTGGCCGCTATCGGCCAATTCATTGGCCCCATGCTGGGGTTCTTTGCGCTGTTTGCCGGGCCGATCGTGGGCGGACTGGTCGCTCAACTCGTGTACCGCGCCAACGGCCGGCGGCGCGGTCAGTACACCTGGCTGGTCGTGGGAGCGTGTATGGTGATCGGCGCGCTCCCAGCGTTGACCTTTTCGGCGCTGCCTCTGTTGGGCTGGATATTCGGCGGCGTCAATGTCTACGGACTGATCGGCCTGGCCTGGCCGCTTGCTTATCTCGTTCTCGCTGTCGGTTCTGCTGTTGCGTGGCTGCGATTCGGAAAGTAAGTATTGGGTATCCGGCAGCAGTGTGCCCAATACCCAATACCCAATACCTGAGAAAAGATGCTGACTGAACTGACCATCCACGATCTTGCGATCATTGACGAACTGCATCTGCAACTGGACCCGGGCTTTAACGTGCTGACCGGGGAAACCGGCGCGGGCAAGTCCATCATCATTGACGCGGTCAGCCTGCTGCTGGGTGGCAAGGCGGATGCCGAGATCGTCCGCACCGGCGCTGAACGCACGCAGGTCGAGGGCGTGTTCCATCTGAACCAGGAAACCCGCGCGCTGATCGAGCCGACCCTGGCCGAGAACGGCCTGGAAAGCGACGAGCCAGACACGTTGACGCTGGCCCGCGAAGTCCGCAAGAATGGCCGCAGTGTGTGCCGTGTCAACGGGCGAGCCGTCGCGCTGGGCGTGCTGCGGGACATTGGCCAGTATCTGGTAGATATTCACGGGCAGAGTGAGCATCTTTCATTGTTGCGGGTCAAGGAGCACATCAACCTGCTCGACCGATATGCCGATCTGTGGGACAAACGCCTCGAGTTCGGCAGGGTGGTGGCTCAATTGCGCGAGGTGCGCCACGAGCTAGACGCGCTGCTCCGAGACGAGCGCGAGATGGCGCGGCGCGTTGACCTGCTGCAATTCCAGATCGAAGAGATCAACTCGGCCAAGCTCAAACCAGGCGAGGACGTGACGCTGGAGCAAGAGCGCACACGGCTGGCAAACGCCGAGCAGCTCGCGGCGCTGGCCGATGAGGTCTATCAAGCCCTGTACGAAGGCAATGGCGAAACCCCCGCCGCGCTCGATGCGCTGGCCCAGGCAACCAAAGCGCTCACCGGGCTGGTCAAGATCGATCCAACCTTGAGCGAGCATGTGCAAACCGCCGAAAGCGCCGCCGCGCAACTCGATGACCTGGCGCGCACCATCCGCGCCTACCGCGAGCGGATCGAGTTCAGCCCCAAGCGGCTAGAGTACGTCGAGGATCGGCTCGACACGATCAAGCAGCTCAAGCGCAAGTATGGCAACACGATCGAAGAGGTTTTGGCGTTCGCGCAAAACGCTGCCGCGCAACTGGACGGCATCACGCACGCCTCGGAACGCATCGAGGAGCTGCGCCGGCAAGAGGACCAACTGCTGCGCCAAATCGGCAACTTGGGCCGGGAGCTTTCGGACGCGCGCCGGGCCGCAGCGGGCAGGCTCGCCGCGGGCATCGAGGCCGAGTTGAATGACTTGCGCATGGCCGGCGCGCGGTTCGGCGTGGACATTCAATGGACGCCGGATGAAACCGGCGCGTTCGTCGGAGAGGGCCGCTACGCCTTCGATTCGACCGGATTGGATAAGGTCGAGTTTCTTGTTGCGCCGAATGTGGGCGAGGGCCTCAAGCCGCTAGCCAAGATCGCCTCCGGCGGCGAGACCTCGCGGCTGATGCTGGCGCTCAAAGCCGTGCTGGCTCGCGCCGACCAAACGCCGACGCTCATCTTTGACGAGATCGATCAGGGCATCGGTGGGCGCGTGGGGGCCGTCGTCGGGCGCAAGTTGTGGGAGCTGACTGCAGAACGCGAACGGCGGGCCGCTGCGGGCGCGGCGCGATCGCGCCAGGTGATCTGCATCACGCACCTGCCGCAGTTGGCGGGCTATGGCGACACTCACTTCCGGGTGGAAAAAGGGGCAGCGGAAGGTCGGACACTCACGCACGTGCAGGCGCTCGACGAAAAAGCGCGCGTGCAAGAACTCGCGCAGATGCTCGGCGCCTCCGGCCAGGGCGCCGTGCAGAGCGCGCAAGAGATCCTCGCCACAGTCGCCAGGGAAAAGAGCAGCCAGTGAGAAAAGGTGTTGACAAAAGCTACCTGCAATTCTGTTTGCTCCGCCCCCGGTCCTGACGACAGACCAAGTGGTAGACGAAAATTGATGCCTCCCCCCGATTACCACGTCCACACTCGAGCTTCGATGGACGGCCAAAGCGAGATGGCCGCCGTCTGCGAGAGGGCCATCCGCCTCGGGATGAGCGAGATCGCGTTCACCGATCACGCCGACTTTGGCCCCGCCGATCCGCCCGATTATTTTCACCCGGTCGAGTACCTGGCCGAGATCGAGCGCTGTCGCGCCCGCTACGGTCACCAGTTGACGATCCGCGCGGGCGTCGAGATGGGCGAACCGCACTTGTTTGCCCGGCAGGCTCAAGCCGTGTTGGCCGCAGGCGAGTTTGACTTGGTGCTCGGTTCGGCTCACTATGCCGAAGAGTTACAGGCAGCCTGGAAAGCCGATTTCTTTGAGCAGCCCCTTCGCCAGGCTTACGAAGCGTACTTCCGCCAGGTCGTCCGGCTCGCGGCTGAAGGAGATTTTGACATTTTGGCGCACGTGGACCTGGTCAAGCGAGATGCGCGCCAGTTCGGCCAGGCCTATGACGGCCCCGCACCCTATGCCGACCTGATCCGAACGGCGCTCCGTTCCATCATCGAACGAGGCAAAGGGATCGAGATCAACACTTCGCCGCTGCGACGAGGACAACCCGAGCCTTGTCCCTCGATTGAGGTCTTGCGTTGGTACCGCGAGCTGGGCGGCGAGATTCTCACCTTTGGCTCGGACGCGCACACTGCCGACGACATTGGAGCTTGTTTCAATACAGCGTTGGACATGGCGCGTTCAGCCGGCTTTACGCGATTGGCACACTTTGAAAAGCGGCAGCTTGGCTGGACGAGAATCTGACACAAAGAAACAGAGGCGGCCCCATTTGGAGCCACCTCTGCCCATCACCAACCATTCCCCGCAGATCACTTGATGACTAGGGGCAAGTACACCATGTACTGATCCCACACTCGGATGTAAGCCGTTTTCACCTCCACGTCGCTGCCCCCCGGTCCAGTCACCGTCAACGTCACATCAAACGTGCCTGTCAGGCGATATGTGTGTGTCGGGCTAGACAACGTGCCCGTCAGCCCATCACCGAATTGCCACAGCCAACTTGTGACCGTGCCCGTGGACGTATCGGTAAAGTACACAGTCAATGGTGGAACGCCTGTGCGCGGCGAGGCCGTGAACGACGCTGCTGGCGCAGGAATACTCACAGGTGTGGTGACAGTGATATAACTGGCCCGCATCAAGCTGTCACTTCCGCCCGGCCCGGCCACTTGCAGTGAGACGGTGTACACGCCGGCTGCGCTATAGACATGCGTTGGACCGGCAAGCGTGCTCGTGAAGGTATCGCCAAAATCCCATATACGCGAGGTAATGTTACCGCCGGACGCGTCGCCAAAGGTCACGGTGAGCGGCGCGGGGCCACTGGTAGGCGAAGCGACAAAGCCCGCCGCGGGGCACCCGCCTGACCCGGCCACGACGCCAGTGCTGACGCCAGCCACGCTCCATAGACCACCCTCGTTGCGCGCCTTGACACTGACGTAATACGTTTGCCCGGCGATGAGGGTGAGGCTGGCGCGTGTGGTAGACGTGAGCGAGGTGTTGGTCCAGTTCACCACATCCGAGCCGCCGGGCGTTGTACCAATAGCATAGCGATAGAGCGTGATGGCTGATTCGGGATCGGTCACGTTCCAGCGGGCCGAAAGCGTATCCGGGCTGATCGCGCCGCAGGCATTGATTGAAGGCGCAGGCGGCGGCGTAGTGTCGTTGATGGCTCCAGCATAGGCCACCGTGAACGTGATACCAGAATAGGGCGCGATTTCGATGCCGTCCGTTCCACGCGCGCCAGAGACAGTGATGGAATACGTGCCGCGCGGGACGAAGGTAGAAAAGTCAAAGGTGGCGCGATACTGTGTCGTAGGAGATAGCCAGTGTGCGTTGTCCACGATGGGGTAGTCGGTGCCGCCATAGAGGACTTGGACACCAGACCAATCTGCACCAAACCACTTGTTATTTGCGGCATCAATAGCGATGGCGTCGACGTTGTATATGGCCTGCCCTGGAGTCGCTGCAATGCTGTAGGTATGCCAGGTGCCGTCGGTCTGCAACTCGCTTATCTTGTAAGAGTTGCCAGGGTAGCCCAGGCCAAACCACTTGTTGCCCGCTGCATCTACCGCGATGGTCCGGACATTGTCACTTGCCAAGCCGCTGTTACTAGTATTGTAAGTCTGCCAATTGCCATCTACACGCAGCACACTCACGCCACCACTACCGAACCACTTGTTTCCCGCTGCGTCCACCGCAATGGCCCGGACATAGTTGTTCGCCAGCCCGCTGTTAGAGGTGTTGTAGGTCTGCCACGTGCCATCCGCGTGCAACACGCTCGCGCCGCCGCCTTCGGTGCCGAACCACTTGTTACCCGCCGCATCCACCGCGATGGCCGAGACAGAGTTGTATGTCAGCCCACTGTTAGAGGTGTTGTAGGTTTGCCACGTGCCATCCGCGCGTAGCACGCTCGCGCCACCGTCGTCGCCAGTGCTGATGCCGCCGAACCATGTGCTTCCCGCTGCATCCCTCGCGATCGCGAGAACAAAGTTGGTCCCCAGCCCGCTGTTAGAGGTGTTGTGGGTCTGCCACGTGCCGTCCGCGCGCAACACACTCACGCCGCCACCCTCGGTGCCGAACCACTTGTTCCCCGCTGCATCCACTGCGATGGCGGAGACAAGGTTGTTCACCAGCCCGCTGTTGGACGTGTTATAGGTCTGCCACGTGCCGTCCGCGCGCAACACGCTCACGCCATCGCCACTGGTGCCAAACCACTTATTCCCCGCCGCATCCACCGCGATGGCCCCGACACGGTTGTTCGCCAGTCCGCTATTGGTGGTGCTGTACGTTTGCCAGGTATCCCTCAATGTCGTATAAAACGCCGCCGCCGGGTTGCCGCCCGTATCCATGTTCCGGCTGAACAGCATGTCAAACGTCACAGTTTGGATTCCCACCGGGCTGGCAGGCGTCAACGTGATGGCGCGCACGAAGGCAGGTGCGTCGGGCGAGGGCTGCGTGAGCACCGGGCTGTAGAGCACCGTGCCCAGGTTATAGTCGTCGCTGAAATCATAGATGCGCTGACCGATGGCCGCGCTGCTCGTCGTGCCCCACCAGTTGCCTTGTGCGGCCACACTGGGCAGGTTGGCCATGGACACTGTATCTTCGATGTCATACAGGCCGGTATTGCCTTCCAGGTTATTGCCGGAAATCGTGACCGATGTACCAGAGGCGATCTTGATGGAACTTCCGCCATTGCCGGTAAAGGTGTTGCTCAATACCATAGCCGAGCCGATTTGCAGACCAATGCCAGAGTTGTTAGCGATCAGGTTGCCCTGCACTAGCCCACCATCGACTTTGATACCGCTGTCATTGGCGACCACACGATTATGTGTCACTGTCATACTGTCGCTGGCAGAGATGCCCCATCCACTTGCGCTAGTCACATCGTTATTGTGGACCAGGCTTCCCTTTCCAACCGTAATCCCACCATTAGTGAATTTGTTGTTGATGACTGTGGCTGTATCACCAGTCCCAAGCCCACCCCCGATGACTGTGTTGTTGTAGACCGTTAATGGGTTATTGATGTAGCCTAGATTGCAGGAGTAAGTTGGGTTGGATAATCTGCCACCGCATAAATCTCCGCCACTGACTGTGTTGCCCACAATTGTGCCACCATTACCAACTGAGATACTGCCACCTGAGACCGTATTCGATAGTGCGATTCCTGGTCCTGTGACACCTATGACGTCGCCAATGACATTCAAACCGCCGCCAATAATCGTGTTGCGCACAGCGATAATCGTTGGTGTAATGACGTTTACAGATATCGGATAGTACAGACTCACTGTCACGTTTACAGTACCGCTGATCGTGTTATCTAGAAATAGGAGTGTGCTAGTCCCTATTGCACAATTTAGACTGCTACTGTTAGATGTGACATGAGATAGATACGGCGCGGCATAGTTGCACACAATTCCGCCGGAGGCTCTGTCCACAGTCACGTAGCGCAGGATTGAACCGGACACATATTCATAATTCGTGTCCACTGTCGCGTCCGTGCTTGGATCGTCAAAGTAGATGCGATTCCATGCGCTACCCGAGTTGCTTGTGAAGCGGATTGGCTGGCTCTCAGTACCATCAGCGATCAATGTCCCGCCTACGTTGAGCACATAGTTGCCGTTGAATTTGACCTGTGTGCCAGGCTGGATGGTCAGCGTGTAGCCGGGCGCAATGCCCATGTTGCAGTTGATGACATACGTCTTGTCACTTGTCCAAATTGTATCTTGAGCGATGGTCCCGCAGAACGGCTCATCGCCACTGCGCGTCGTGACCGTCAACGGAATGGTCGTGGTGTATGTGCCGGCGTTGGCCGTCACCGCCAGCGTGAACGCAATGGGATGATTGTAGCCCGCGCCGCTAGCGACGGTGAACGAATAGACTGGGCTGCTCGTGCCCGTGTCGCCAGCGACAATCGTTCCATACGAGGCCGCGCCGTTCAGCATCGTCACATAGGCGTCGGTCGTGTTCAATACACCCGTCACGCCAGTCGCGTCCTGCCAGTCGTTGCGAAGGGCAACCGCAAGGGTTGCCCCCACACCGGGTGTCGGTTGGCCTTGAGGGTCGCCATTCACGCTCGCGCCGGAAAGCGTCAGGAGTGGGTGCGGGTCTTGCATCGCCGCTGCCGCGTCGATGCGACCTGTGCCCAATTGCCCCGCGTAACCAGGATTGAGCGAGTCAATCGCATCCGTCGTGCGTAGAATCTGATTGCGTACCATGACCTCTGTCCAAGTCGGCCAGCGGCTGCGGATTAGTCCCGCCAAGCCAGAGACAAACGGCGCTGACAGCGACGTACCGGAGGCCGGGCCATAGTCGCCGCCGAGAAAGGTCGTGGTGATCGTCTCACCCGGCGCGCTCACATCCACCCATGTCCCGTAATTGCTGAATGTTGCCTTGGTGTCCGTGATCGTCGTTCCCGCCACAGCCAGCACATTCTCATACGCCGCCGGGTAGAACAACGCCGACGTGTTATCGTTGCCTGCCCCGCCCACGACCACCGTGCCTTGCGCCGCTGCTGCGTTGATCGCGTCACGCAAGGCGTTCGAGCTGGCATAGCCGCCCAACGAGAGGTTGATGACCTTTGCTCCTTTAGCGGCAGCATACGCTACTCCCGCCGCGATGTCGGAATAGTTGGCCGCGCCTGAATCGGCCATCACCCTGACCGGCATGATACGGCAGTTCCAACACAAGCCCGCAATGCCCGTGCCGTTATTTGTCGCTGCTCCGATGACGCCAGCCACCTGCGTGCCATGCCCGTTGCCATCTGAAATATTATTCGAACCGCTGACAAAGTTCCAGCCGTTCACATCGTCCACATAGCCATTGTTGTCGTCGTCAACGCCATTGCCCGGAATCTCACCGGGGTTGATCCACAGTTGACCGGCGAGGTCAGAGTGCGCCAAGTCAATACCCGAATCCACAACAGCGATAACAGCCGCGGGCGTGCCAGTGACGACATCCCAGGCCGAAGCCGCATTGATTTTCTCCAGACCCCACTGTGACGAGTACAACGGATCATTGGGGAGGGTAATTGCAACAGATGGCAAGCGGATAAGCGGATGCGAACCACCATATCCGCTTATCCGTTGGACATCCGCTGCATCCCAACCTGCTGCGCGAGCGATATAGTTCGGCTCGGCGTATTCTACGCTCGGATCGGCGGAAAGCGCAGCGACAGCTGTCATCACGTCGGCAGTCGCGTCCAGCTTGAGCCGATACACGCGGGTCAGGCCAAGTGCAATCTGCGGCGAATCGAACAATTGGACAGCCTCACGCGCGCCGACCTGCGTCAAAGCCGCATCCAACAAAGGCTCGTCTGCGCGTACCGATTGACTCAACCCGCGTGTGAGCGTCACGCCACTATGCAGCTTGACGATCACCTCGCCGGGGACATACGGCATATCAGATGGCGAGTTGAAAATGGGGAATGCCGCCGCTTCGCGCTTTGCAGACCAGCGAGCGTCTGCGCCAGACGAAGCCAGGAGCAGCACAAGACACAAGCTCACGATCACAAGAACATCGAGGGACCTGGACATGTCAACCTCCATGCGACTCTAGTGCGCCAGGCAAAAGAGGGAAATTGAACCAGTGAGGGCTTGGCGTCAGTGCCTACAGTGTAACACCAAATGGCATGGCAAGTCAATCCGTATTCACACGTATCCTGGCAAACAAAACGGGAGCCGCTCCGGGTGGAGCGGCTCCCGTCTTCCCATCGCCGCCAGTTGAACAGGCTCTCGGTTATGTTTCCGAACCTGACTCAGTCAACCCGGCCGTCTTGAGTAGGTGACGCCCAAGCCCCACCTTCAGCGGCAAAGCAATTTCCATGCTGAGATTGCTTCGGGCGCTCCGCGCCCTCGCAATGACAGAAAAACGCAACTCGTGGCCACGCCGAGTATAACAGAACAGGGGCAGCCCCTCTTGAGGCCGCCCCCTTCAACCGCTCGCTGATCACCAACTCCCAATTACCGATCACTTGACGACTATCTGCGCCTGCCCCGTCATCCCTGGACGCAACACCAGGTCCGTCGCGTCGAGATCGATTCGCACTGCAAATGTCGCCGCATCGCCAACCGGCTGACCTGCCAGCGGCGCGATCGCCGCGACGACGCCGGTGAGCTTGACATCCGGGAACGCCTTGAGCGTGATGTTGACCTTTTGCCCGATCGCAATGCGCCCCAGATCGCGCTCGCTCAAGTTATTGGTCACAAATTGCAGATGACTGATGTCCACCAGTGTGACGGCCGGCGTTGCGCCTGCCTGTGAGCCGGGCGCAATATCCACACTGGCGATCATGGCGTCCCACGACGCTTTGAGTTCCGTGTTGGCCAGGTCCATCTGCGCGCGGGTGAGCGCCGTCTCGTTGAGCATCACCTGCAGCTCGGCGGTGCGCACCGGGTCGCCATTCTTGAGCGAAGCGTAATTGGCCTGCGCCGAAAGATATTGTTGATACGCCGACGCCAGGCCGCGCTGCGCCGCCGTCACATTGTTCTTGGCGTCCTGCGTGATCTGCAGCATACGATTGTAAGCCTCGGCGGCGCGGGCGCCGGCTTCCTCGTATTGGATCCGGCGGGTCTCGCTATTGGGCTTTTCCTGCAACCTCAGATAAGCGCCGTGCAATTCGCCGGCCCAATAGTCCGCCCAGAATTTGGCCTGCTGCACCTCGGAAGTGACATCAGCGCGCAGCAGCGTGGACGAATAGGTGCCTTGCGCATTGACCACGCCGAGCCAGGCCGCATTCACGGCGGCCTCGGCTGCTTTCAAGTCCGCGCCGGACTCGGCGGCGCGCCTGGCTTTGTCCAGCTCAAAGCGCGACTGCTCCAGCCGCGCCTTGGCATCGCGCACGGCGTTTTCGAACGTCAGCGAGTCCAGGCGCGCCAACACCTGCCCGGTCTTGACCGTGTCGCCAGGCTTGACCATCACCTCGACCACGCGCCCGGCGACCTGGAACCCCAACCCCAAGGCAGGCTTGATCGAGACCAAGGCCCCATCGGCATTGACGACCGTTTCGAGCACAGGCGCCGCCTCGGGCGTGGGAACGATCAAGGGCGTCGGCGTCGGTTGAGGCTTGCCGCCAATGATCGGCGCGCCGTCCTGGCAGGCCACGAGTGTTACGATCATGAGGATACACATCCCCGAGAGTGCAAGTCTGCGAAGCATCGTCTTCCCCCACATATTTCTCGTTTCACGTTTGACGTCATGACGTTTGACGTTTCACATCTCAGCTTATTGCGACTCGCGCAAAATCTTGACCGCCTTTTGAACCAGGAGCGAGCGCGAGGCCAGCGCCGCCGAGATGATGCTGGCCACGACGACCAGCGCCACTGTCAACGGCGCGACGACCGTGTCCACAGCAAACGTGACCGGCAACTCGGTCGTCAAGGAACCCGAGTACTGGTCGAAATAGCCCAGCGCCGCCCCGGCTGTGATGCCGGCCAACACCGCGCTCACGCTCATCACCGCAGCTTCCAGGATAAAGGTGAGCAGCAGGTGACCGTTGGGGCTGCCCACCGCCTTCATCATCCCGATCTCCATCCGGCGGCTGTTGACGGCCACGTAAATCACTGCAAACACGCCAAAGATCGCCGTAATGAATGAGATGACCGTCAGCACAACCATAAAGACCTGGGCTTGCTGAAACTGCTGCTTGAACAGACGAATATCCTCTTCCGTTACCGAGACGACCATCTTGTGCTTGAGCGTAAAGGCTGCGCGCAATGCTTTGCCCACATCTTCCAGCTTGGCGCCCGGCGCGGCGACTGCCATAAAGCGCATCAACACTGCCTGGTCTGGATCGGGTCTGCCCTGCACAGGATCGTAGGCGATCTCACGGAAAGTATCGAGCGAGACCAAAGCCGAGCTGCTGCCGTTGCGCGCTGTCTGCTGGTTGCGCCCCATTTCGTAGAAAAAGCCTGGCATCTTGCGCACGATGCCGACCACACGCAGCTCGACGATGTGGTCCAGCCCGCGGCCGGTCACGCGGATCGTCCCGCCGAGCGGAGTGTTCAAGTGTTGCGCCAGCCCTTCCGAGATGATGACCGTGTTCTTGTCCACAATAATGCGATCCAACGCCTCTGGCCCGGTACCCAGGAACTCGACCCGGTGAGGATAGACGATGCCGTTCAAGCTGTCGGTCAGGCCATAGAAGCTGACGTTCGCACTGCGGACATCCACCATGTCCGCCGTCTTGGCGCGATACGCATACGTCAGACCGGCGACGCGCTCCACACCTGGCACCGCCCGGAACTCGCGCACGATGCTGGGCTTGAGCCGCAAGAGCTCCTGCGGGAGGCGCGTCCCCGTCCCCACCTCGAACACAAAGCCGCCCATCATCATGCCGGTGGTCACGCGGGCATTGATCGGCGCCCCGTTACTCATCTCGATCTGGCTCGAGATGTTTGCGCCGCTTACCACCATCTCCGTGGCCAGGAACACGGGCAGCGTGGCAGACAATACGATCATCAGCGAGATCCACGTGTTGCGCTCCTTGCCGCGCTTGACGTAGCGGCTGACAAAGAACGCGCGCTTGGGCGCGACCCAATTCAGAAGCGCCAGCAATAGCCGCTCGAACGGGACGCTCAGCACTGAAAACATCATCGCCACACCGACCACCATCGTCAACAGCGATCCAAAGATCAGCACCGAGATCAATGTGATATCGCCGAACGTAAAGGCATACTGGGAACCATAGAACATGATCACACAGGCGATCGTCAGCGACAGACCGATGACAAAGACGCGGCCCGAAGGTTGTCGTTCGCGGAACTTGGCGATGTCGTCCAGGCCAATATTGTCCGCCGAGCCGGGGTTGATCGCGTGCATGACTTTGGTGGCCGAAGCCTGCTGCGCGGGGATCAGCGCACTGATGCCCAACACGACCATCGCCATCAACACCGGCGGGATAATCGTGCCGACTGAAATCACCGGCTGGAATGAAGTGCCACCCAACTCGGTCAGGCTCGTGAGCATCTGAGGCGCAATGACCAGATTGTTGAGCAAGATGCCCGCCACCACGCCAATGCCCGCGCCCAACAGGCCCAGTACACCCACTTCGACGATCACCATGCTAAACAAACGACGACGTGTCGCACCGAGGATACGCAGGACCGCCATATCGCGCCGGTTCTCGATCACGTTGTTTTGAATGAGCGTGCGGACCAGCAGGCCGACGATGCCAAGCGCCATCAGGCCATATACGTTGATGAGCGCCTGCTGCATGGCAAATTGCTGTTGGCTGCCGTCGAGTGCTTTGACTTTGCCAAGATCATAAACATAGTCATCGCCCAACGCTACCTGCACCCTTTCGGCATACTGTCGCGCCTGAAAGACGGCCACCTGCGGATTCACCGTCGAATAAATCGCCGGATTCCACTTGACGAGCAATTGCTGCGAGCGACCCTTCAGGCCCAGCCACTCTTGTGTGAACCCCAGGTCGGCGATCACGGCATTTTGCACATCTTGCGCCAACAGGCCCTGCTGCGTCACGATCCCGACCACGGTCGCGACGGTACGCGCGCGCGCCGCGCTGGCGCCCACATTGCCAGCGTAACCTTCACGACGAGGCGTGGGCAGTGTGTAGTACAAATCGAAGGAATCGCCCACGCGCAGATCAAAAGAGCCGGCCGTTCCCTGCAAGATCACGACGCGCCCCGGCCCCAGGTCAATCGTGCCAGAGATCGCCTTCATGTAGCCCAGCTTATCGTTCCGCCAGTCCAGCGCGAGAAAAGTGGCCGTGCCTTTGCGCGAGCCGTGCTCGACATCTGCCATCCCGCGAAAGCGTGGGGCAACGGCTTCCACGCTGGGGACCGCCTGGCGTACGATTGCCGTGGTTTGATCTACGGCAATAAATTGATCGCCGGCGATCTCGCTCTTGGAGAGCGCAAGATCATAGCCCCCCATGCGTTGGGCGATCAGCTCGACCGAGAACTGCCGCTGGGTATCCACCACCGCGCTCAGCGTAACGACCATGCCGACCGCAAAGACGAGCGAGAGCAAGATGAGCAGCGTGCGCACCTTGCGGCGGCGAAAACTGCGGAGAATGTACTTGAGGGTCATGGTTCTTTTTTTCTCACCGCCAAGACACGAAAGACGCCAGGTTTTAGTTTCTTAAACCTTTGCGCTCTCGGTATCTTTGCGGTTCAAAAGCTTATCGTTTGCCGCGATCCACAATCAACTTGCCGTCGTCATCAAGGATCAACTCGCTCGGCTTGATCGTCACAGCGGGTTGTCCATCGCCATTGTTGTTTTCGGCAACGATCTTGCCATCGCGCAACTGGATGATGCGATGAGCGAACCTGGACATGCGCGGATCGTGGGTCACGTAAATCACGGTCGTGCCGCGCTCGCGATTCAGCCTGGCGACCAGCTCCATGATCTCAAAGCCGGTGACGCTATCCAGGTCGCCGGTCATCTCGTCGCCGACCAGGATAGCCGGATCGTTGGCCATGGCGCGCGCGATCGCCACCCGCTGTTGCTGGCCGCCGGACAGCTCGCTGGGATAGTGATGCGCGCGGTCCGACAAGCTGACCATGGCCATCAATTCCTTGGCGCGCTTTTTGCGCTCACCGTTTTTCATGCCGGCCAGCACCATCGGCGCTTCGACGTTCTCTTCAGCAGTAAAATTGCCGAGCAAGTTATAGGCCTGGAAGACAAAGCCCATCTTGCGCAATCGCATCCGGGCCAATGCTTCCTCGTTGAGCGCGACGACGTTTTCGCCATCCACGATGACATGACCTCGGCTGGGCGAGTCCAGTCCGCCCAAGATGTTGAGCAGCGTGGTCTTGCCAGACCCCGAAGGCCCCATCAGGCAGACGATCTCGCCGCGCTCGACGCACAACGAAACACCGCGTAACGCCTCGACGGCTTCCTTGCCCATGATGTAGGACTTGTAAACATTGTCCACGCAAATGATCGGTTCTTTATCTGCCATTTCTTTTCCTCAACTTGCCGTTGCTGTCTCTCAAGAGCATGACGAGCGAGGAACACTTGGAGTGACAGCCCAGATGGTTCAAAAGCGCTGGAAGCCAAAAATCTGGCGTGATTCTACTCCAGCTCCCCGACGGATGCTTGACCCGACGCAGACAGTTTCTTCCTTCATTTATACGTATTCCCGACGATCAAGTTGCACCATCAAGCCTCAGGCCGCTATGGGATAGCGGCCTGAGAGCCTTACGCCAAGCAAGGATACCACTAACCGACGAGATTGCAAACAACGCGTCACTAATCTGAAACACCGACCGAGCGGGTTTTGTGACGGCGACTCAAGCTCCGTTCGAGACCGGCATCACGTCACTGTGTTGCGCTATGGCCTCACGATAGGTCAGTGTCCAAGTGGTAGATAGGTAAGCTTGGAACAGCCCCTCGATAAAGGCCACCACTGGGACCAACACAATCAGGAACAGAGGTACGCCCACAATGGCCGCCACGATCCACGAATGGCTGATCAGATAAGCCAGTCCGGCTGGAAGGCCACCCACCACAAGCGCAAGCACGATCAGCACGACGACAACTGGTATCTTGACAATGGTCCAGACGATCCCAATGGCAACGAGCAGCAGCCACATCAACGCCGTATCGCCCAGCGAAGCGCGCACCAACGTCAGCCCTTCCCGAATCGAGGCGAACACGCCGCGCTTGCCCAACACGACTCGCCGCTGGATGTAGGGCGTGACCAACGAAAGCACCAGGGCCACGGCGATGATGAACAACACCACCATCAAGATCAGGACGACCGCTAACCCGATGCCCGTCACACGCACCGCGTCCGCCTTTACCAGCAGCAGCAACAAAGGAGAAGCAGCCAACGCCAACAAGACCAGAATGACCACCGCAACAGGCAGGCCAATCGCCAGATTGGTCAGGAACAAACGCCATGCCTGGCGCGACCACCCCAGGCGAAAGCCGCGCCTCACGGTAAATGTTCCGCCAACACTTTCGATCTCATCCACCCCGGCAATCATGGCGGTCTCGACCACGTAGCGCACGATCGTCGTGATCACAGCCAACACGAGCACCGCAGCGATCAGGATGACCGCGATGATCAGTATGGTGTTCCAGTCAACGTTGGGCAGATCGCTCTGATTGAATCTGTACCCGGTGTTGCTTCCACCTCCTCCATTGGCGCGGAAACCACCCGCGCCGCCACACAGGACGAACAAGAAGCCAAACAGCCACAACGCCCGATAGTTCTTGATGATGGTCCATGCACGAGACAGAATCTTGAGATGATCCATTTTGACCTTCCTTCTATATCATCAGGCGCACCGCCGACGCCTGGCGATGACGCCACGCATAGCCCAGCCAGGCCAGATACAACACAGCCAGCCAGGCACTCAACGCGATCAAGAACAGCGACAATCCCCAACCACTCCATTCAGCCGGCGGCAGCCAAGCTAACCAGCCGAATAACCAGCCTGCCAGCGCGCGACTCAGCCACCCAACTGGCTGCGCTATCCAGGGGAATGGACCCGCTACAAGCGCCACGACCACACCCGCGGCAGCGATGAATTGCACTACTCCATTCATCACCAGCAATCCAACACCGGGCAGCCACTGGATCGGTACCGCCGAGGTTGCAGCGCGTTCCGGCAACTGTGGCTTCAGTTCGCGCCAGAACGCCGCTTGTTCTGTCAAAACCTCCTCAGGCAACCGATCAACGCCAAGTGCTCTATTCAACGACTTGAGCGCGGCCAGCTCGCGCTGGCAGACCGCGCAGGTGAGTAAATGTTCTTCCACCTGCTGTCGGCGCGCTTGGTCCAACTCGCCATCGTGATACAGGGCCAGCCACTCGACGGGAATCGCGTGTTCGCTCATCCGCCCTCCCCCGCTGTGATCAACAACTTGCGCAAATGACTGCGGGCGTAACTCAGCCGAGACATGACGGTACCGATCGGGATACCCAACGCCGCCGCAATCTCTGCATAAGACAATCCTTCGTACTCGCGCAAGACCAGCACCGTTCGGTTTGACGCAGGCAATCGAGCCAGGGCACGACGCACCGAAACTCTTTGGGCCTCGATGTCAGCCTGTTCGGCGGGGCCACTGCCCTCGTCAGGCAAACGCTCGTCCAATTCCTCCGCCGGTCGCTCTCGCCGGAGCGCATCCCGGGCCGTGTTGATCGCGATGCGGCACAACCAGGCGCGCCAACTACCCAACGACTCTCGATAGCGCGGCAAGGCCAGCCAGGCTTTGACGAACGTCTCTTGCGCCACATCCTCAGCCTCTGCCAAATCCAATCCCTGGTGATAAGCCACGCTGACCATCAAACGCTGATAACGTTGAACGAGTTGCCCATAGGCCGCCTGATCACCCGCCTGGGCGCGGGCAATCCATTCATGCTCGTTGTCATGCTCATTGGTCAGAACGGTTCCGGTCACAGCAATTGCTCGTTTCAATATCCATACGGATTTGAAGGCCACTTTATTCGATTCAAAACAGAAACCCGTTTTCTACCTGGCGAGAAAACGGGCTTTGGCCTTCCATTCTATAGATGTTCAGAAAAGATGGATGGTAGGGGCAGGCCTTGCGCCTGCCCTGTGGGCGACCGCAAGGGTCGCCCCTACCCCAAAACATTATCTGAAGGTCTATATCACTGTCAACGAATATCAAACGAATAAACGAATGAACGCGCCTGGTGGCCGATTCGTTTATTCGTTGCGCCAAAGGCGATTCGTTGACAGGTTTTCCCGCTCTCTTCTAAAAGCTGTATGATGGCCGGTAAACAAATACCATCTTCATTATCTCCTGATCAGATTTGGAACTCTTGACGGCACCCACGCGAAGCGATATACTTTTTTCAGCATTGGCCGGAGGGACATCTCATGCCGGATCGAATTCTGCTTTACATCTCCGTTGCGCCCGATTTGGCGCTCGAGCGCGAAACGCTGAGCAAGGCCGTCATCGAAATTCCCACATCGCTGGCCTGGCGCATCAAACAGACGCCCGGCCCGCATGAAAAGCTCGACCCGGTGGCAGTCGCCCGAGCCGACGTTCACCTGCTCATCCTGGGCAGCGACATCCGTGCGCCAGTGGGGGCGGAATGGCAGGCCGCCCGGCGTGCCGGTCACACCCCCACCCTTTTCCTTAAAAATGTCCCCCACACGCCCGCCGCAACCGTATTCATCCGCGACCTCGAACGCTATGCCACCTGGCGTCTCTACGACGATGTGGCCGACTTGTGCCGCCAGACGCTCGCCCTCCTGGTCGAACACCTGCTCGAACGCGCTGACTATTATCGCATCAGTTTGAACGAACTTCAAAAGCTGCGTGCGTTTCAAAAGCAACTCGACACCGAGGTAAAGAAATCTGTTGATCAAACCCGCGGTGGAGCCGGAGCCAGCAGCGTCGTCCTGTCCCCTGAACGCTTTATCCCGTCCGAAGGGAAATTGGTCCAGCCCAAGATGCCCAAGCACCAAAAGGAATAAAGAAAAAAGCCCGCGCGATGGCGGGCCTGCCAACATGGCGCAACTGACTGAATCCGTCATCCGGCTTCGCCCTGATCTTCCAAAACACGATTGTACAACTCATCGCTGATGCGAAAGCCGGCGATGTCTCGAAGCTGATCCAGATATAACTTGACTCTGCTCACCAAACCACGCCGCTTGGCCTCGACGAGCACGCCGACTACTCCGATCACGTTCAACCCCAAGTGACGAGCTGTCCGTCGTCCCAGCCGTTCGTCCATGATCAGCAAATCAGCCTTGACCTGCACCGCCAGGGCGATGGCCTCGGACTCGCCGGGCCCCAGGTCCTGCAACAACGCAGTGACGAGTTGACGATCAGTAACCGCATGACGCTCAATCCAACTCGCCTGGAGCACTCCCCCACGACCAGGTTGATCGCCCCCGGCCACCGCAACTTCATCCCAGACTGCCGCAGGCACCCAAACTGCCGCGTACAGTTGGCGCAAAAGTTCGACCTGATGGATAAACGACAATGCCGCAAGCGGCGAAGCATTGGAAACGACTATCATAATCGCCTTAGCTGTTCGAGCGCTTCCAGGTCCTGCTCATATTCGTCCACGTCGTAGTGGATGGAGATGCCTCGACTTCCCAACAACTGAACAAACTGCCAGAGCCTCATGTCGGCCAGTTGGCGAGCCTTGCCCAGTGAGAGCTTGTTCTGCTCGAACAGATGCACGGCCAACTCGATCCTTAGCTGCTGTGGAGTCAGACGTGCTGCGTGGAGCACATCGGCCAGGGTTTCCTGATCCAAAACGGGAACACTCATGTTGACCTCTTTGCTGTCTGCTCACACCGTAAGCACACGGTGTGGCGTGATGCGTTGTGGCTACCAATTATACAATAAAAAAGCCCGCGCGACGGCGGGCCTGGCTTGCGCCTTGCGACCTGCGACCTGTTACAGGTATTTCAGCTCACGCGCCGCCTTTTCCAATTCCTCGCGGAACTGCGGATGCGCCACGTCAATTAACGCACGCGCCCGTTGGCGGATCGTCTTGCCGTACAGATCGGCGATCCCGTATTCGGTGATGACATAGTGAACGTGGTTGCGCGTCGTCACCACGCCTGCGCCTTGCTTGAGCATCGGCACGATCTTGCTCACAAGCTGCCCCTTGATCGTCGCTGCGCTGGGCATGCCGATGATCGGCTTGCCACCTTTGGAGCGGCTCGCGCCATAGATAAAATCCACCTGCCCGCCCACGCCGCTATACAGGCGCGGGCCAATCGAGTCCGCGCAGACCTGGCCGGTCAGGTCCACCTCGATGGCCGAGTTGATGGCGACCATGCGATCGTTCTGCGCGATACGAAAGGGATCATTCACGTATTCGGTCGGGTGAAGCTCGACGACGGGGTTATCGTGGACAAAGTCATACAGGCGCTGCGTCCCCAGCATGAATCCCGCAACAATCTTGCCGGGATGCAGTGTCTTTTTCTCGCCATTGATGATGCCGCGCTCCACCAGGTCAATCACACCATCGGAGAACAACTCGGTGTGAATGCCCAGGTCTTTCTTTTCCCCCAAGAACGTCAATACCGCATCCGGGATACCGCCGATGCCCATCTGCATCGTCGAGCCGTCTTCGATCAGGCTGGCGCAATAGTAGCCGATCTTGCGCTCGATCTCGGTAATGTCCCCCATGCGATGCTCGGGCAATTGATACGACACCGGCACGATGTGCGTCAGCTTGGAGACATGGATAAAGCTATCACCCAGCGTGCGCGGCATCCGATCGTTGACTTCGGCGATGACGATCCGGGCCGTCTCGGCAGCCGTCTTGGTCACGCCCACTTCGACGCCGAAACTGCAAAAGCCATGCTCGTCCGGCGGACTGACCTGGATGAGCGCCACATCCAGAGGCAGGATGCCGCTGCGGAACAGGCCAGGGATTTCAGAAAGGAAACACGGTGTGAAATCGGCGCGGCCGTCGTTGACCGCCTGGCGGACATTCGCGCTGATGAACAGTGTGTTCACCCGAATGTATTTTTCCATTCCCGGCGCAACGTAATCGGCACTCCCCACCGTCAGCACCTGGATGATCTCGATAGGATGTTCATAGTGGGGCGCGTAATCCACCAGCGCCGCCATCACACGCTGCGGCACCGAGCAGTTACCGGTGAGAAACACCCGCATCCCATCCTGGATCGCTCTCGCCGCCCTATCTGCGGTCGTGAGCCGGCTTTGGTAAAGTTGCATCCATCCGTTCATATTGGTTTCCTTGTGGCGAAAGATCAGGCGCGCATGGCCTCGGCCAGAACCTGATTGACGATTTGTCCACCGCGCGTGGCGACGCCGCGCATCAATTCGGGACAGGCTTTGAGCGTCGCCTCCAGCCCTTGCCGGGCGATCTGCTGGACGTAGGGCCAGATCGCGTTGTTGAGCGCGTGCGTGGCTGTACGCCCCACGACACCGGTCATGTTCGGCACGCAATAATGAATAACATCCTCTTCGACAAAGGTCGGCGTGCCATGAAAGGTTGGCCGCGAAGTCTCGACGCAGCCACCCTGGTCAATCGCCACGTCCATGATGAGCGAGCGTGGACGCATCGAGGCGACCATCTCGCGTGTGACCAGCACAGGCGTACGCGCGCCGGGCACGAGCACCGCGCCGATCAGCACATCCGCAAACTTGACGACCTTGCGAATGTTGAAGGCATGGCTCATCATCGTTATGGCGCGGCCTGAAAACAGTTCATCCAGACGCCTGAGCTTGGCCCAGTCATGATCCAAGACATAGACGCTCGCCCCGGCACCCAGGAAAGCGCGCGCCGCTTCCGTCCCCAACGTCCCCGCGCCCAAGATGACGACTTCGGCGGGCGGCACGCCAGGCACGCCGCCCAGCACAATGCCCTTGCCGCCCCGGTCATTCTGCAATAACGTGGCCGCGACGTGTGGGCACATCCGCCCGGCCAACTGGCTCATCGGCCCCAAGATCGGCAGCGTACCGTCGCTCTGTTCCACCGTCTCGTAAGCGATGGCCGTGACGCGCCGCTTGAGCAGCAAGTCCACCTTATCGCGGCGAGCGGCGGCCAGGTGCAAAAAGCCCATCACCACCTGATCGCTCTGCATCCACTCGAACTCTTCAACGGTGGGCCGGGCGACCTTGAGGACAAGTTCAGCACGGCCATACACCTCTTCGCCGGAATAGACGATGCGCGCCCCGGCCTTTTCATAGTCCTGATCGGAAAAGCCTGCACCCAGGCCCGCGCCCAACTCGACGTAGCAGGTGTGACCTTCGGAGGCCAGCAATTCGACGCCTGCTGGCGTCAATCCCACCCGGCTGTCATATTGTCTCCGCTCACGCGGCACCCCAATGTCCATAATGTCCTCCGTGATCTAGTGCGATAGCGCAATATCGGCGATCTGATTACGGGCTATCGGGCCGAGAGGTGCTGTGCGCGCACAAGCAGGACCGGGCAACTCGAGGCGCGCAGCACGCGGTCAGCCACGCTGCCATACGCCCAACGCGCCAGTCCCGATCGGCCATGCGTGCACATGGCGATCAGATCGATCTTGTTCTCGGCTGCATAGGCCAGGATTGCTTCGGCAGACGATCCAAAGCGAACGACGCAAGTTACCTCCGCGCCGACCTGCTGCAGGTCCCGGGCAACGCTCTTGAGATAGTTGGTCAACTCAGTTTCGATGCGCTTGCGCTCGGCCTCTTCGTCGGCCAGTTGCTCGCGGCTCACGTACAGCGGATAGAGCATGAGAGAGGCCATTGTATTGTCAACGATCGGCGCAACCGAAAGCAGATGAATCTTGGCGCTCCGGCACTCGACAATGGCCTTGACATGCGGAAGCACCTGTTCAGCCACCGACGAACCATCCAGCGGAATCAGGATATTGCCAACCATCTCGGCCTCCTGTTCGCAGAGAGCAATCATACCCCACCGTCACAGCCATGCGGCAGTGGCAAATGTCGCATTTATAACGGATATTCGTCATAGTGTCCATGTACACCAGCCTGTGCCGCTCTACCAGGAGCCAGTCGCCCCGGTGGCCCTGGCGCGCAAGTCCATCAACTCGGCTTCATGCGCCCGCGCAGCAGCGATGCCAGCCTCCAGACACTCGTCCAGGTGATGCAGGTCGAACAGGCCCACATGGCCGACCGCCGGGCAGAGCATCAGATCGGGAGGGCACTGGGCGAGCTTGTCTCGCACGTGCCCATCCTGCATGATCGCAATCGCGCGTTCGACAACGGCCCAGATCGTGAGGGTGCGGCTGCGAGCCATGATCTGTTGAAGAAACGACTCGGCCAGGTTGCTGGCCAGATGCGGCTTCTGAAACAGTGCATCGCGATGCGCCGTCACGTGACTGGCAATCACATAGTCCGCGCCCAAACGGCGCGCTACATCGAACGGGACATTGTTGAGCGCGCCACCATCAATCAGATAGCGTCCGTCGCGGAGCACAGGCGCAAACAGACCCGGAAAAGCCGATGTCGCCAGCAAGGCATCTATCAACCGGCCAGAATCGAGGATGACCTCTTCCTCAGACTCTAAATCCACCGCCATGACTGCCAGCTTGCGCGGAAGCTGTTCAAAGGTCACATCTCCGACGACGCTTTCCAGCCAGCGGACGACCTTGTTCCTGCCGATCAATCCCAGGGGGCTTGGCTCGCGCGCAGCAAAGATGGTCAGCCCGGTCGCGCGGATGCACTCTTCGATGCGTGCCGCGCTCAGACCGGCGGCGTACAGCGCACCAATGATGCCCCCCATGCTGGCACCGGTGATAATGTCAGCCTGGATATCGAGTTGCTCAAGGGCATAGAGGACACCAATGTGCGCCAAACCTTTGGCGCCCCCACCGCCTAAGGCAAGACCGATCTTGGGCATAGGTTTTGCGATTGGTCCCATCATTCAGATATACAACAACGAGGCCCCCGATGTCGAGCGCCTCGTATACCTCTCGCAACGGACGGATCTCCGCTCCCGGCTTATCGGAGTTGCGCGCGCGCCGCCTCCGCGCCCTTCCAAAGTGCCTGTTTATTGCCGTCCAGCAGCTTGCGCGCTTTAGCCGGCAGGTGCTCATCCAACGCCTTGCTCACGGACTCGAGCGCAACAGCCCGAGTGGCCTCCAGCAGCGCACCCAGCAGGACGACATTGGCCATTTTGGCGCTGCCCGCTTCTCCCGCCAATTCGCTGGCCTGGATTTCGATGACGGTGATGTCCTTACGCTGGGCCGGCCGGGCGATGAGCGAGCGGTTGACGACCAGCACTCCCCCGGGCTTGACGAGCGGTTCGTACTTGTCCATCGAGGGATTGTTGAGCACAATGGCCGAAGTAGGGTTGCGGATGATCGGCGAGCCGATCTCTTCGTCGGAGACGATGACCGTGCAGTGCGCCGTGCCACCGCGCATCTCCGGGCCGTAGGAAGGGATCCAGGTGACGTGCTTGTCTTCCTCCAGCGCCGCGTAGGCCAGCAATTGCCCGGCAAACAGCGCCCCTTGTCCACCAAAACCGGAAAAGATCATTTCGTGTTGCATGTCAGCTACCTTGTTATCAGTGATCCGTTATCAGTGATCAGATGTCCAGGGACCAGTTGTCCATTGCTGATCGCCAATTACTGATCACTGGCTACTGCTCACCGATCACTAATTGACCACCAACGGCTTGACGGCATCCATCACCTTATAGTCGCCCAGCGGATAATAGGGCACCATCTTTTGCTCGATGAACTTGAGCGCATCCACAGCCGGGATGCCCCAGTTGGTCGGACAGGACGACAGAATCTCGACCATCGAAAAGCCCATCCCCTGCATCTGCACTTGGAACGCAGTCAAGAGCGCCTTTTTCGTTTTGCGGATGTTGGCAATGTCGTGGACGCTGCGGCGCACGATGTAAGCTGAGCCGGTCAACGTCGCCAAGAGTTCGGACATCCGCAGCGGATAGCCTTGCAGTTCCACATCACGCCCACTTTGCGATGAGGTGGTCACCATGCCCGGCAGCGTCGTGGGCGCCATCTGCCCGCCCGTCATCCCGTAGACAGCGTTGTTGATAAAGACGACGGTGATGTTTTCGCCGCGCGCCGCCACGTGAACCGTCTCGCCTGTGCCGATGGCCGCCAGATCGCCATCGCCTTGATACGTGAACACGACCTTGTCGGGCTGGACGCGCTTGATGCCGGTTGCCATGGCCGTCGCCCGGCCATGCGGCGCTTCGGCGAAATCCAGATTGAAATAGTGATAGGCGAACACCGAACAACCGACCGGCGCCACGCCGATCGTCTTACCCGCCACGCCCAGCTCTTCCAGCGCCTCGGCCACCAGCCGGTGAACGATACCGTGCGTACAGCCGGGGCAATAATGCGTCACGGCTTCGGCCATTGGCGCGGGCCGCTTGAACACCACTTCTTCTCGCATCATTTGCGCGCTCATTCCAATCCTCCTACGCCATCACCATCTCTTCACGAGGTTCCGATTTCAACTCGTCGTTCAGCTCGCGGATCACTCGGAACACTTCGTCCGGCAGCGGAACGATCCCTCCCATCCGCCCATAGAACTGCACCGGGCAACGACCTTCGACCGCCAGCCTGACATCCTCCACCATCTGCCCGGCGCTCATTTCGACGGTCAAGATGCCATACACCTGTTCGGCCAGCTCCATGATGCGCGCCGACGGGAACGGCCACAGGGAAATCGGCCGAAGCAGGCCGACCCGAATGCCCTCGGCGCGCGCCATCTTCATCGCCGTGTAGCACACGCGCCCCATGGTCCCGTACGCGATGAGCAACAGCTCGGCGTCTTCCGTCATAAACTCTTTCCAGCGCACCTCGTTTTGCCGGATAAGGTTGAGCTTGGCCTGCAAGCGCAGGTTGAGCTGCTCCATCTGCACCGGGTCAAGATAGATCGAAGTGATGATGTTCTTGGGCCGATTGTTAGCGCCCGTGAGCGCCCAACCGGGCCGCTGCCGGGTGAGCGGACGCATCGGGGGCAGCTCGGCCGGTTCCATCATCTGGCCCAGGGCGCCATCGGTGACGACGTACGCCAACGTCCGATATTTTTCGGCCAACTCAAACGCCAGCACCGTCAGGTCCACGGCTTCCTGGATCGTCGAAGGGGCCAGACAGATCGCCTTGAAATCGCCGTGCCCCCCGAACTTGACCAGTTGATTGTAGTCGCCTTGTGAAGGTTGAATATTACCCAGCCCCGGCCCCACACGCATCACGTCCACCAGCACCGCAGGCACTTCGGAACCGGCGATATAGCTCAGCCCTTCCTGCATCAAACTGATGCCGGGGCTGGATGAACTGGTCATGGCGCGCGCGCCTGTGCACGCCGCGCCATAGACCATATTGATCGCCGCCAGTTCCGATTCGGCCTGGATGAACGCGCGGCCCAACTCCGGCATCCGCCTGGACATGTATTCCAGCAGTTCCGTCTGCGGGGTAATCGGATAGCCAAAGTAAGCCTCACACCCGGCGCGAACCGCTGCTTCGGCTATGGCTTCGTTGCCTTTCCAGAGTTCCTTGGCCATTCACAACCCTCCGATTGGAGTGATGAAAACGCCCTGCGATTGCTCACAGGGCCATTAAGCCGGCACGGCTACCACCTGCTTGACGGGGACCTCACGGTAGACCGTGATTACCACATCCGGACATACCAGCGCGCATAAGGTACAGCCGGTGCACTCGTGGTCCGGGTCCACCAGTTGCGCCGGGCGGTAGCCCCGCGCGTTAAAATAATCTGACATGTGAATGATCCCTTTGGGGCACACCGAGGTACACAACTCACATCCCTTGCAGCGTTCCTCCGCAATCTCGATCCGTCCCTTCGCCATCGTTCCTCCTCATCTTCCACAGTCAGGGGTTACCAGCACATCACGATGCCAGACTCAAAATTCTTACGGAATAAAGATACACTACCTGGATACCTGCCTTCCAGTGCCAGATGTCATCACCAGAGCGCGACAAAGGTCATTCAAGCCTCTAGCTAAATTTCAAAAGGACTCTGGCGTCTGGTCGGAGGCAGACCGCCATGCCAACTGGGGGAACCGAGTACCGCGAAAAATTATAGCACTATGAAGGTGGAAAGCAAGTAACCTATTGCTCTGAGCAGGTTCGACAACGTAACTACTCAGACGTCATTGCGAGGAGGCCCGCGAAGCGGGCCGACGAAGCAATCTCAGCGATCGGAGCACAGAGATTGCTTCGCCTGCCTTCGGCAGGCTCGCAATGACAGCATGTGCGGTAGACTGGGCTGAGTAGTTACTTGACAACCATAGTGAGAGGATTTCGTTCAATACACGAACTCGCGGATGTCATAGGTGGCAAATTTGGGTCGTGAACCGGGGAACTCGAGTCGGGCTTCGATGGCGCGTCGCTGCGCGCGCATCTGCTCGACGGATAGCGACTCGATCTGATCACGCTCCGCGATCTGACCATAGGGCTGGCCCGGCATAGCCACGAACTCGGAAAAATAGATCAGGTCGCCTGTGCCCAGTCCCATCGCGTTGATCGCCTCGATAGTGTCCCGCACGTGCCCTTTGCTGAACCTGGCGCCCCCGGCGCCCAACAACACGATCACACAGACGCTCACTCCTCCCTGTTTCATCGCATGCACCCCTTCGACGGCATCGGCGGCGTGGCCTGGCTTGCGCAACCATTCCAGCAGCGCATCGTGTCCGCTTTCCAGACCCACATAAACACGCCTCAGTCCCAATGAGGCAAGCTCAGCGTAATCGTCGGCCGATTTTTTGCGACCGGAGAATCCATCGAGGAACGCAAAGAGGGGCCGCTCTTCGCCTTGGTCTCTTAAAACCTGCAGCAATTTGGCCAGTTGCTTTTGCGGTATGACCAGCGCATTGGCATCGGCCAGGAAAATTCCTCGACGAAGCGCCAGAGACTCGCCCATATACTCGCGCACCGCGGCAATGTGCGCGCGAAACTCGGCGGGGGATTTGATGCGAAAGGGCCGATCACGGTAGAACGTGCAAAACGTGCACGTGTTGAACGAACACCCTTCGGTCAGTTGAAGAACGAGCGCCAGGTATTGATCGGGGGGAAGAATGCCGATCGGCTTGTAGACTTTTAAAAAACGGGCCGCATCGTCGCGAGCCACGCGCGCCGTGAAATGACTGGCGCGTTCAAGGAGCGTGGCAAGCTCTTGCCGGACAGACGGAACAGCATCGAAGGTCGCGTCACCCAGGTCGTTCATCAGCCTGGCCGCGCGGTTCACGACGAGCGCTGCCTCACTGCTCCAGAGGCGCTGACGCCGACGCTGCCCGCCCTCTGTCCGCTTGGCGAGGATGCCACCGTCCAGCCCGCGTCGAAAGGTGACACCGTGAAAGAACGCGCTCCACAGTCGGCCTGCGCGGTCGTAGGCCAGCACGGTCTGCTCGTCCAAGGCCACCGTCAGTGAACCGGGTTGCAGATTGAGCGTGGCGGTCCGGCCATCACGCATCACGGCGCGGAGGATCATCGCCCAGCCTCCAGACTAGCAGCGCAGCGGATCCGTGCCTCTCACCCGCGCTCGGCCAGCAGTTGGATCAGCGCGTTCAGCACATCGGTCTCGGTGATGATGCCCACCAGGCGCTCCTGCTTCACAACAGGCAACCCGCCGATCTTGCGGTCACGCATGAGGCGGGCGGCCTCGACCAGCGGCGCGTCCGGCGAGACAGCGACCACGTCCACTGCCATGCACGCGCGAACCAGAGTGTTATCCAGCAGGGCCTCGTCGTACCATCGCTCGCGCAAAACCAAAGGCGACATGAGCGCCAATCGCACGTCACGGTCGCTGATGATGCCGACCAGCCGATCGTTTTCCAAGACAGGCAACCTACGGCAACCACGCTCGTGCATGGCCTCGATCGCCCGCCTCAAATTGTCGTCCGGCGAGATCGTGGCCGGTTCGCGCGTCATAAAGTCCGATACCTGATAAGCCATTTGCACCACCTGGCGCAAGGGTCAAATCACTGTTTGATTTCCGATGAGTATACACAAAAAACGGGGACAGGTCACCCCGTCCCCGTCCATCACTTGCGGACTGCGCATTCAACTCCGTATACGATTGTGATGAATGGATTCGATGGCGCGGATCAACCGCTGCGAGTCAATGTCCTTGAGCACGTAGCTCACCGCCCCAGCCTGAAACGCCGCTTGCCGCTCGGCTTCGTCCATGTAGGATGTCAGCACAATCACGTTAGCCGACGGGACAGCCTCTGTGATGCGCCGACAGGCCTCCAGGCCAGAACCATCCGCCATCTTGATCTCGAGTAACACAACGTCCGGGGAGAGAACCTGCACTGCCTCCAGGCCTTCCTCAGTCGAGCCGACGCTGCCGACCAACTCGATTTCCGGCGCCTGGCTCAAACGGTCTTCGAGGGCTTGACGAACGGTCTCGCGATCATCAATGATCAGCAACCTTGTCTTGCGCACCGCGCGTCTCACCTCTTGCACCCCAACCGGGGTCCCCCGGAAATCTGATTCAAGCCTGCCACTCTGTCTGCCTAACATATTACAGACAGTATAGGGAGGGCACAGAACACCAGCCAGTGTCATTTGTCCCCTATCAAACATTACTGGTGTCACCCATCCATAAAAAGACCCGAAAAGCCGAACGGAGACGGCCTTTCGGGTCTAGAGACCGTCGGGCTGCGTCAAGATGTCAGACCCCTCGCTCACCGATCATTTCAATGGGCACCGTGACGGTGACAGTTGTGCCCTGCCCAGGTTCGCTGTGGACCGCAAACTTGCCACCCAGCAAACGCGCCCGCGCTTCCATGTTGCGCAGCCCATGTCCTTCATAGGCTCTAACGTTCGCGCGGTCAAAGCCACGTCCATTGTCTCGAATGGACATGGTCACGCGCGAGCCATCGCGCGCGAGGGTCACATCCACCAAACGCGCACGCGAATGTTTGGCAACGTTGGCCAAAGCTTCTTGGGCAATGTGGAACAGCCCCGCCGCCTGGCCTTGCGTCAGGCCCAGGTCACTTTCGGCCTCTACGCGCAGATCAGCCTGGATGAGCGTGTTGGCACGGAATGCGCGAATCATCTCAAACAATGCGCTGGCCAGGTCCTGGCCCTGGAAGCGCTGCGGTCGCAGATCGAGAATATAGTTGCGAATGTCCCGGATGACTTCATTCAGACTGGTGATCGCCTGACTCAACTTGGTTTTGGCACCCGTTGGGTCTTCCTCCAGCAAGAGGTTGCTGTATTCGAGCATCAGGCCGACGGCATAGATGGACTGGATGATGCCATCGTGCAAATCCATCCCAATACGCTCGCGCTCTTCGAGCACGGCCAGCCGCTGCACCTGCTGATAGAGGCGCGCGTTCTCGATGGCGATGGCGGCATGGGCCGCCAGCATCACGATCAACTGCTCATCGTCTTCGGAAAACTCGGCCGCGCCGATTTTGTCTGTGAGGTACAGCGTCCCCAGCAACACACCTTTGGAAATGATCGGCACGCCCAGAAAGCTCGTCATGATGGGATGGCCCTTGCAAAAGCCCGCCGAGCGCGGATCCTCGCTGATGCGCGCCACGCGGATCGGCCGGGTCGAGCGCATCAACACGCCGAGCAAACCAATGCCCCTGGGCGGATGCTCTACCTGAGCTACCTGCTCCTCATCCAGCCCAGAGGTCAGGAACTGCTCCAGTCCGCCATGTCCGTCCGGGATGCCAAGCGCAGCATAGCGAGCATGGACCAGCTCGCGCGCCAGGTGGACAATACGTTGCAGCACCCGGTCGAGCGTCAACTCGGCGGTGATTGTCAAGGTAGCTTCATTGAAGGCTCCGATTTGAGCGCGCAACTGCTCTATAGAGGGGGCGACATTCGGAGGAGTTGCCATCATATGAGATTATAGCACGAGTGGGCTGGAGGCGTCAAAACGACGAAGGACGGCGGGTACATGGATTGACTTTTCTGTAGAGGCGATTAGAATATCCACATCCGCATCTCCACGGAGGCCCGACTTGGCTCATCGCATTCTGGTGATTGATCCGGACATTGCCTTTGCCACGCTGCTCAAAGAAGCTCTGGAGCACACCGGCCAATACGAGGTGCGCACGCTCGGCGACGGCTCCGATCCACCGGGCGTGCTGGCAAGTAACGATTTTGCAATGGTCATTCTGGACATGGGTCTATCTCATCCGCCTGCCCTTCAAGTGGCACAGGCCGTTCGCGCCCGGCATCCGGAACTGCCCCTGGTGATCATTCCGTTTGACGGCGACACGCCCCCGGCCGAGATCAGCGCGCTGGGTATCCAGGGGGTGTTGACCAAGCCGTTCTTTCTGCCAGACTTGCCGGGACTGGTTGCCCACGCCCTGGGCCTACCCTGGCCGAGCGCGGCAGTCGAACCTCCCCCGACTCCCCCCGCGCCTGCGCCGGCGGCTCCACCGAGCCGAGCTGCTCGCGCGCCGAGCCAGGTCATGCGCGCGACAGATGTGAACGAAGCCCTGACCGCGCTGGCGCGCGAACTCGATGCAGAAGCGGTGATGCTGACGCAAGGCAACGAACTAGTCGCGCACGCCGGACGCCTGGAGCGCCCCGCCGCCGAACAACTGGCCCACGTCATCCTCGAAAGCTGGCAGGCTTCGACCCGGGTGGCGCAACTGCTGGGCCGTGAAAAAGTGCGCTTTGAGCAATCTATGCACGAAGGCAACGATTACATGCTCTATAGCTTGAGCGTGAGCGAAGACATGATCCTCTCCATCGCTTTGCGCGCCAGCACACCCTTGGGCATGATCCGCTATCACACTAAGCAGGCTGCCCAAGCCATTACCCGACTCGTCGCAGGCTGATGGTCGGCGCCGACATTGTGGCCAACATTGAAAGCTCACCTCACCGATCAGGTGTTGGCAGCCCGCCCATCGGACGTTGAACTGAGTTGGCCCAACCTCACACAGGAGGCTCCATGACCACCCATCCCAAAATCGAGTCGCTGCGCCGACTGCGCGAGCAAGCACAGCAGGGCGGCGGCCAGGATCGCATTGATGCACAACACGCCAAAGGCAAAATGACTGCGCGCGAGCGCGTTGAGATTTTGCTCGACCGAGGCTCGTTCCGCGAGCTGGACATGTTTGTCGAGCACCGCACGACTGACTTTGGCATGGACGCCAAAAAGTTTCTCTCGGACAGCGTGGTCACTGGCTGGGGCACGATTGACGGACGGTTGGTGTACGTGTTCAGCCAGGACTTTTCCGTGTTCGGCGGCAGCCTGGGCGAGGTCCACGCCGAAAAGGTCTGCAAGATCATGGATCTGGCAATGAAGAACGGCGCGCCCGTGATCGGCTTGAACGATTCGGGCGGAGCGCGCATCCAGGAAGGGGTGGTCAGCCTGGGCGCGTATGCCGACATCTTTTTGCGCAACACACTCGCCTCCGGCGTCATCCCGCAGATTTCGGTTATCCTGGGGCCGTGCGCCGGCGGCGCGGTGTACTCGCCGGCGCTGACCGATTTCATCGTCATGGTCAAAAACACCAGCCACATGTTCATCACCGGGCCGGACGTGGTCAAAGCGGTCACGCGCGAAGAGGTGACCTTTGAAGAGCTGGGCGGCGCCACCACACACAGCACCAAGAGCGGCGTGTGTCACGTGCTGGCGCAGAACGAGACCGAAGCGTTGGAATCCGTCCGATTGCTGATGGGGTATGTGCCCTCGAACAATATGGAAGACCCCCCCTACATGGACACCGGCGATGATCCGAATCGGACAGACGAGCAGCTCGACACCCTCGTCCCCGACGAGCCGAACAAGCCCTACGACATCAAAGAGATCATCCGCCGGGTGGTGGACCATGGCGAGTTCTTTGAGATTCACGAGCACTATGCCCAAAACCTGGTCGTCGGCTTCGCGCGATTGGGCGGCTATTCGATTGGCATCGTGGCCAATCAACCCGCTGTGTTGGCCGGCGTGCTCGACATCAAGTCGTCCATCAAAGGTGCGCGCTTTGTTCGCTTTTGCGACTGCTTCAACATCCCGCTGGTGACCTTTGAAGACGTGCCGGGCTTTTTGCCCGGTGTGGATCAGGAGCACGGCGGCATCATCGTTCACGGCGCCAAGCTGCTGTATGCCTTCTGTGAAGCGACCGTGCCCAAGCTGACGGTCGTCACGCGCAAAGCCTATGGCGGCGCGTACGACGTGATGAGCAGCAAGCACATCCGCGGCGATTACAACATCGCCTGGCCTTCGGCAGAAATTGCGGTCATGGGGCCAGACGGTGCGGTCAACATCATCTTTCGCAAAGAGATCGCCGAAGCCGCCGACCCGGCGGCCAAACGCGCTGAATTGATCCAGATGTATCGCGACAAATTTGCCAACCCATACGTCGCCGCGGCGCGTGGCTACCTCGACGACGTGATCGAGCCGCACGAGACGCGCCCACGCTTGATCGAGGCGCTCAAGATGCTGCAGAACAAACGGGATAGCAACCCGCCCAAGAAACATGGAAACATTCCGCTGTGACAAAATCTCGGAGAGTGTGCCATGTCCAGCAAAACCACCATCGAAGAACTCGCCGCGCTGCTGACCGAACCCTACAAACACCTGGAGCTGGGCCAGGTCAACGATCACGCGGTCTACCTGGTGCGTTTCAAAGGCGACTATATCTTTCATCGCCACACGCGAGACGAAATGTACCTGGTGTTGGAGGGCGAAGCCAGAATTCAATTTCCGAATCAGGCGCCCCTGGTGCTCCAGAAAAACGAAAGCACGGTCGTGCGCGCTTACACGACGCACAGCCCTGGCTCGGATCAAGGCGCGCTGGTGCTGATGTTCAAGCCCAAAGAAATGTTTGCCACTCAGGCGGAAGCAGAATAAACTGACATACCGATTTCCTTGGGGACCTGCCTGGCGCTCAGAATGGGCAAGTATGCCTGACGCACCATCGCTGATTCTGCTTGTATTTCCGGCCTGGGCACAATGGTAGCAGAACGGAATACTTGCCCATCCGTGTGACAGGTGTTTGGCAAATCGCCGGATTGCAGCCTTTAGGCTGCTACCATCTGGCGGCTTGGCAGGCTGAAGCCTGCATTCCAATGCAGGGAAAGGCTCGGCGTGGAGATACTGCTATGAACTCGAAACCGGTCATGATTTGCGAAACGCTCTTGCGCGATGCGCATCAATCTTTGCTAGCCACACGCATGAGAACCGAAGACATGCTGTGTGTGGCTTCGCAGATGGATCGAGTCGGTTACTGGTCCGCCGAAGTCTGGGGCGGCGCGACCTTTGATAGCGCCATGCGTTTTTTGGGCGAGGACCCCTGGGAGCGTTTGCGCACGCTGCGCCAGGCGATGCCTCACACGCGCTTGCAGATGCTCCTGCGCGGCCAGAACCTGGTCGGCTACAAGCATTACCCCGACGACATCGCCGAACGGTTTATCGTGGCCGCCAGACGCAACGGCATTGACGTGTTCCGCATTTTCGACGCGCTGAACGACATCCGCAACATGGAGTTTGCGATGCGGATCGCCAGACGTGAAGGCGGACACGTTCAAGCCGCCATCTGCTACACGATCAGCCCGGTGCACGACATCCCCAGCTTTATCAGGATGGGGAAGCAACTGGCTGAGCTAGGCGCGGACTCGATCTGCATCAAAGACATGGCCGGGTTGATCACGCCTTACGCTGCCTATGAGCTGGTCGCGGCGCTCAAAAAAGAATTGGATTTGCCCGTCCAATTGCACACGCACTATACGAGCGGGATGGGCACCGCCGCGCTCCTCAAGGCGGTCGAGGCCGGCGTGGACGTGATTGACACCGCCATCTCGTCGCTCGCGCTTTCGACTTCGCAGCCACCCACCGAGACGATCGTCGCGATCCTCCAAGGCACCGAACGCGACACCCGGCTCGACCTGGGCGCCCTGGCCGACATCGCGCGCTGCATGACTGAGGTGCGCAAGAAATACGCCAGCTTCGAGGCCGGCATCAACGCCGTGGATGTGAATGTGCTCCAGTTCCAGGTGCCGGGCGGGATGCTCTCCAACCTCGTGAGCCAACTGCGCCAGCAAGGCGCGATGGATCGCTACTATGACGTGCTGGAAGAAATCCCGCGCGTTCGCGCCGAGCTGGGCTATCCGCCGCTGGTCACCCCGTCGAGCCAGATCGTCGGCACCCAGGCAACGCTCAACGTGATCACCGGCGAGCGCTACAAGATCATCCCCGAAGAGGTCAAGCAATACATTCGCGGCTATTACGGCCGGCCGCCTGCGCCGATTGACCCCGACGTGCAGCGCAAGGCCATCGGCGACGAGCCGCCCATCACCTGCCGACCGGCTGACCTGCTCAGCCCGGGGTGGGAAAAGGCCAAAGCCGAGATCGGCGATTGGGCGAGATCGGAAGAGGACATTATTTCCTATGCGCTGTTCCCGCAGATCGCGCGTCCGTTCCTCGAACGCCGGGCCAAGGGGCTGAGTGGCAAAGAAGAATATGCGGCGGCGATTGCGGTGATGTTGTTCCAGCAGGTCGAAGCCAAAATCAGCAAGCCCAAAGCCGCTCCTGCCCCCATGGCCGTAGGCGCGCCGTGGAAGATGGCCGGGCGGGCCGCCAGTCTGCGCCGGGGAGGCTGGTGATGAACAGGTTCAAACTCGTGCTGGACGGCGTGCCCTACGACATCGAGCGCAAGGGCGACCTGATCCTGGTCAACGGGATCGAATTCCCATGGACGCTCAAAGACAACACCGTGACAGTGGCCGGCAATGCACACACCGTCGAGCTGCGCGGCAACACGGCCACTGTAGACGGGATCGCTTTTGCGGTCGAGACGCAAGGGTTAGAAGAACCCCGGCCGGGCAAGGCGCGCAAAGCAGCCAGCGACTCGGCGGCCGACGCGGCAGGCGCGGTGACCGCCATCATGCCCGGCCTGGTTATCCAGATCCTCAAGCAGGAAGGCGAGCGGGTCGAAGCCGGTGAGGTCGTCATCATCCTGGAGGCGATGAAGATGCAGAACGAATTGCGCGCCAGGCGATCGGGGGTGGTCAAGCAAATCAACGTCAAAGTAGGCGAGTCGGTCGAGATGCGGCAGGTGTTGGCAGTGATTGAGTGAGGGATGATACGTGCTGCGTGCTTCGTGTTGCGTGTTCCGCTCAGGGACGCTGCGCGCTGTATTCAGTGAGCCTGGCGCGCACAAAGGTGAGAAACTGTCGGAGGGCCGCGATCGGGTCGTCGGGGATGTGGCTTTCTTCAACGGCGCCCTCGCCGCCATTGTGAAAGTGTTTGGGGAATGTAGAAATAGCAGGATGGTCGGGAGCGTTGTCGTGGCGGTAGATCAGGCCGCGTTTGGCGCGTTGCTCCCAGTGATAAGAATAGCGCGCCCAATCAGGACTGAGCCATACGTCTATCAACGTACCATCGCGCACGTATAGTCGCAATTTGAGAGGAACAGCGGCGCGTCGTCCCATTGTTTCGGCGCGGACGATTACATCGCCAAATTCGGCAAGCGCAAGGCGCAAGAGATCATTGTACATCAGTCAACCGAGGCTTGCCAACGGGCTAACCGCTCAAGATACGCTTCGAGGTTCTGCCACTCGATCAACTCTTCCCACGCCGGGTGGCTGTACACCTCGCCTCGCTCGACCTTGGCGGCCAGTTCCGCCGATGTACGCACACCATAGCGGTCTTGCAGGTCGGCAATGTCCATCTGCGCTGCGCGCCGCTCACGCTCCAAAAAGGCCGCAACGCTGCGCTGGATAAGATCGGATGGCGAGAGATTCAATTCATGGGCTATCTGATCCACTGCCAATGTCATCTTCCGCTCCTTGCCGATTCTGTCAAACCGGATTATAACACGCAGAAATATCACGGTCAACCAATACTCGGAGCCAATCATGTCCAATGGGATCGAATCGAAGCACAAGTGGGAAAAGAACACACTCGCCCGGACGCTCAAAAAAGCGCCGGAGCGCAAGCCCGAATTCACCACCTCATCCGGCATCCCGCTCGACCGGCTGTATGTGCCGGATGAGGTGCCGGTGGATTACGAGCAACAACTCGGCTTTCCGGGCGAGTATCCTTTTACGCGCGGCGTCCAACCGACCATGTACCGGGGCCGCCTGTGGACGATGCGCCAGTACGCCGGTTACGCCACTGCCGAAGAATCCAACCGCCGCTACAAATTCCTGCTCGAACAGGGACAGACCGGGCTTTCGGTCGCGTTCGACCTGCCCACCCAGATTGGCTACGATTCAGATGACCCGATGGCGCTGGGCGAAGTCGGCAAAGTGGGTGTAGCGATCAGCTCGCTGGAAGACATGGTGACTTTGTTCGACGGCATCCCGCTCGACCAGGTCTCGACCTCGATGACGATCAACGCGCCCGCTGCGATCCTGCTCGCGATGTACATCGCCGTCGCCAGGCGGCAAGGCGTTGAGGAAAAACAACTGCGGGGGACGATTCAGAACGACATCCTCAAAGAATACATCGCACGGGGAACGTACATTTTCCCTCCCAAGCCGGCGCTGCGACTGATCACCGATGTCTTTCGCTACTGCGCTGACCATGTGCCATTGTGGAACACAATCAGCATCAGCGGCTATCACATCCGCGAAGCCGGTTCGACCGCCGTGCAAGAGGTCGCTTTTACGCTGGCCGACGGCATCGAATACGTGCAGGCGGCGATCGACGCCGGGCTGAAGGTGGACGACTTTGCGCCGCAGATCGCCTTCTTTTTCAACGCGCACAACAACTTTTTGGAAGAGATCGCCAAGTTCCGCGCGGCGCGGCGATTGTGGGCACGCATCATGAAAGAACGCTTTGGAGCCCAAGACCCGCGCTCGATGATGCTTCGCTTCCACACGCAAACCGGCGGCAGCACGCTCACCGCGCAGCAGCCAGAAAACAACATTGTGCGGGTGACGATTCAGGCGCTGGCCGCCGTGCTGGGCGGGACACAGTCGCTGCACACCAACTCGATGGACGAGGCCCTGGCGCTGCCCACCGAACGAGCCGTGCAGGTCGCGCTCCGCACTCAACAGATCATCGCCTACGAATCGGGCGTGGCCGATACGATCGATCCGCTGGCCGGCAGCTATGTGATCGAGCACTTGACCGACGAGATCGAAAAGCGCGCTACCGAATACATCCAAAAGATTGACGACCTGGGCGGGGCATTGGCCGCTATCGAGCGCGGCTACCTCCAGGCCGAGATCGCCAACGCCGCGTATGCCTATCAGCGCGCCGTGGATCGCAGCGAGCAGATCGTCGTCGGTGTCAATGCCTTTCAGGCGGAAGAGGAGCGACACCTGGAGCGACTCAAGGTAGACCCGGCCATCGAAGAACAGCAATGCCGCCGCCTGGCCGACCTGCGCGCTCGACGCGATAACCGCAAGGTCGCCGGGCTGCGTGCCAGGCTCGAAACCGCTGCGCGTGGCACAGAGAATTTGATGCCGCTGCTCATCGAGTGCGTCGAAAACGATGTGACGTTGGGCGAAATTTGTAGTACACTGAGAGGCGTGTTTGGCGAGTACAAGCCCAGCGTGATTATCTAAAAAATGGAGCCATATGACTATCAAACGTATTGACCACATCGCGATCGTTGTTCAAGACATTGAGCGCGCGTTGAGCTTCTGGAAAGACGCGCTCGGCCTGGAACTGACCCATATCGAGGAGGTGCCATCACAAGAATCCGTTGTCGCCTTTTTGCCCTCAGGTGAAAGCGAGATCGAACTCGTCAAGCCGACCACGGGAACCAGCGGCGTCGCCAAGTATCTGGCTAAACGCGGGCCGGGGATGCATCACATCTGCTTTGAGGTAGACGACATCGAAGGCACGCTAGCCCAGCTCAAAGAGCGCGGGATCCAGCTCATCAATGAAACGCCGACTATTGGAACCGGGGGCAAGAAAATCGCGTTCATCCACCCGCACAGCACATCCGGTGTGCTGGTCGAGCTTTACGAGCTGACGCCGGAAGAGCCACGCCGACGCCGTGAGACTTTGGATACACTGCGCCGTCGGCTGGTGATGGAAGGCCAGGCGGCCATCGCCGGAGTACAGAGCTTTTGGCAAGCACTGCGCGTGGGGAATGGGAAGAAGAACAACAAACTGTGACCTGCCAATGCCATCGCGCCTGCGTGTGGCGACCACCACAGTAGGAGGAAAATCATGAAACGCATCTGGCTCATCGCTGTTGTTTGCGCAGCAGCCTTGTTCCTATCCGGTCTCATCGTCAGCACCGCCCAGGCACAGGGCGTTCCTGTGCAATATATCGTCAAGCCGGGCGATACGCTGTATCGCATCGCCATTCAGCACAACGTCCCGCTCACCCAGTTGGCCGTGGTGAACAACATTTACAACGTCCATTACATCCGCGTCGGCCAGGTGCTGACGATCCCAGGCGATCATCCTCCGATCATCATTTCGGCCCCCGCCTGGGGAGCTGACGCGCCCAGCCCGCTCACAGTCAGTGGGCAGGCCGACACGTTCGAAGGCAATGTGCAGATCCGCGTGTACGATAGCGCGTATCGCGTGGTGGGCAGCGGCCTGGCGACCGGCGGCTCGATGGGCACGTATGGCAACTTTACGGCCAACATCACGTACACGGTCCCATTCACTCAGACTGGCATCGTCGAAGCGTTCTACCGAAGCGCGCGGGACGGCAGCATCATGGGTCAGGTTGACGTGCGCGTGCGGCTGACGACCGCCACGCCCGGCACCCAGCCACCGCCTCCGCCGCGCGTTCACATTGTGCAGCCGGGCGATAACCTCTACCGCCTGGCGCTGCGCTACAACACGACGATCTGGGCCATCGCCCAGGCGAACAACATTCCCAACGTCAACCTGATCTATGTCGGGCAAAGGCTGATCATCCCATAGCGCGGCAGTGCATCTTTTCAAAATGTAGGGGCAATCCCTCGCGGTTGCTCTGTGCCAGGGCAACTGCTCCTACCCTGAATTCTTGAGAAGATGTATGAAAGATCGAGAAGCCACCATGCCAACCACGGAAAGAGGAATCCCGCGCAGCCTGGCGCCTTGCTTTCAGGAATATGATTTAGACAAACTAGATCCCATTCAGCATGCTGACCTGGTGATTGAGCGCGTGCTGGCTTACGGTGACCGGCGCGAGTTGCGATGGCTGTTTGAACGCTACGGCCACACCCACGTGGCCGGGTGGGTTCAGCGGATGGGAGCGCGTCGGCTGCCCTGGCGGCGCTATAACATGTGGTGCGTCTTGCTGGACCTGCCGCCCGCCCAGCGGCCCCGCCCCAAGGCGCAACAGATATGGCCGCACTAGAGCGCGTTCACTGGGAAGCCATCACACCACCGATGCGCGAGCTGTTACGCTACATCGGCCAACAGCCGTTCGCTCAACGATTCTACCTGGCGGGGGGCACGGCGTTGGCTTTACGACTTGGGCACCGCCGCTCCGTTGACCTGGATTTTTTCTCCAAGGCCGATGAGCTGGCATCCAAAACTCGAAACGAGATCCTGGGCGCGCTTGCCCCTCTCCATCCACAGGCGCTGGAGAACACCACCGGCAACCTGCTGTTGCGGGTACTCGATCTGCACACAGGTTTTTTCAGCTATAGCTACCCGCTGCTCGAGCCGACCGACAGCGTGGAAAGTGTGGCGATTGCCTCCCTCGTGGATGTGGGGCTGATGAAATTCGATGCGCTCATCAGCCGAGGCAGTCGCAAGGATTTCTACGACCTCTATAGCGTGGCCCAGCAAGTCTCTCTTGCTGACCTGTTAGCACGCGGGAAAACCAAATATCCTTATGCGCGCGATTTCGAGCTGATGGCCGTCGAGAGTATGGTCTTGTTCGAGAACGCCGATCGAGACCCGCAACCCGAATTGCTCATGGACACGCCGTGGGAGCAGGTGCGCCAGTTTTTCATTGCCCAGGCTCAGTCGCTGGGCCAGGCATGGTTTGGGAAAGAGTGATCTGCTCCCAAGAGGAGGAACTGAAAATGTTCGATTCAGCCAAGCTGCAAGAACTCGAGTCCGCCCGCGACCGGTGGGAAGAAACCACGCTGCGGCAGACGCTCGCCAAAGCACCGGAACGATACGACCAGTTCATCACCACATCCAGCGAGCCGGTCGAGCGGCTCTATACGCCGTTGGATGTGCCGGACCTGGATTACGTGCGAGACCTGGGGTTCCCCGGCGAGTACCCCTTTACGCGCGGCGTCCATCCGACGATGCACCGGGGCAAGTTGTGGACGATGCGGATGTTTGCCGGTTTCGGCTCCGCCGAAGAGACCAACGCGCGCTTCAAGTATCTGTTGAGCCAGGGACAGACCGGGCTTTCGATCGCGTTCGACCTGCCCACGCTGTATGGCTACGACACCGATGAACCCGAAGCCGCTGGCGAATTCGGCAAATGCGGCGTGGCCGTGTCCTCGCTCAAAGATATGGAGGTCCTGCTCGACGGTATCCCTCTGGACCAGGTCACGACCAGCATGACGATCAACAGCCCGGCCGCCATCATCTGGGCCATGTACATCGCCGCCGCCGAAAAGCAGGGCGTGCCGATCGAGTGCCTGGGCGGGACGATCCAGAACGACATCCTCAAGGAATACATTGCGCAAAAAGAATTCATCTTCCCGCCGGCTCCCTCGATGCGGTTGGTGACGGATACGATCGAGTTCGGCTCCAAACACCTGCCCAAGTGGAACACGATCAGCATCAGCGGCTATCACATCCGCGAAGCCGGCTCGACCGCGGCGCAGGAGTTGGCCTTTACGCTGGCCGATGGATTAGAGTACGTGCGATGGGCGCTGGAGCGCGGCTTGAACATTGACGACTTTGCGCCGCGCCTGTCGTTCTTTTTCAACGCGCACAACGATTTCTTTGAAGAGATCGCCAAGTATCGCGCGGCGCGGCGTATCTGGGCGCGCGAGATGAAAGAGACGTTCGGGGCCAGGAATCCACGCTCGTGGTGGATGCGCTTTCACACGCAGACGGCCGGCTGCTCGCTCACCGCGCAGCAGCCCGAGATCAACATTGTTCGCACGGCGATTCAGGCGCTCGCGGCTGTGTTGGGCGGCACGCAGAGCCTGCACACCAACTCGATGGACGAGGCGCTGGCGCTGCCCAGCGAAAAAGCGGTCACTATCGCCTTGAGGACTCAACAAGTCATCGCGCACGAGACCGGCGTGACTCACACGATTGACCCGCTGGGCGGCTCGTTCTTTGTCGAAGCGATGACCAACCGGCTGGAAAAGCAGGCCTATGACTATTTCAAGCAGATCGAATCGTTCGGAGGCGTGCTCAAAGCGATTGAGGCCGGGTTCTTTCAGCGCGAGATCGCCGAAGCCGCCTATCGCTACCAAAAAGAGATTGACGAGAGACGCCGCACCATCGTGGCCGTGAACGAGTACGTCGCCGATGAACCGCTCACCATTCCCCTTCTGCAAATGGACCCGGAGGGCGAGCGTCGGCAGATCGCGCGGCTGCAAGAACTGCGCCGCACACGCGACAATGCTCAAGTGGACAGCACGCTGGGGGCGCTGCGCGAAAACGCCAAAGGCACCGCCAACCTCATGCCGTTTATCCTCGATTGCGTCCGCGCCTATGCGACGCTGGGCGAGATCACAGACGTGCTGCGTGAGGTGTTTGGGGTGTACCAGGAGCCAGTGATTGTGTGAGGCCTGGTCACTATTCAGCCTGTTCGCCGCGAAATGAGCAGGATGATTCATCATCCCGCCGGGTGCGGGCTGAATAGTTACGAGGCCTGCCTGCTTCGACAAAGGACGAATGATCAATGACGAATGATGTCTGGCCCCTCGCATTGTTCGTCCTTCGTCATCCGTCCTTGGTCATAAAACCCTCCGCACGCAGGATGCCCTCAAGGGCCTGGCGCGCATTCGTGACGGCCGCCTCGCGCCAGCGTGCCTCTTGCGGAAAGAACAATTCCCGGAAATCACGTTGGACGCGTTCCCGCAGGGCGGGACGGGCTGCACCGAACCAGTGCAGTTGATTTTCCAAAACCTTGGTGCGCAGGCTGCGCAAAACAGCCAGCGTCGAATCCCCATACGTGCCGAACTCGAAGCTGGTGGCATAGAGCCGCTTGCTTGGGAACTCGCCCTCGACCAGGGTGTAGACAAAATCAATCATGTCGCCCTGGATACTGTAAAACTCGTCTGGAGTGGATTTGACCACCCAGGGATATGAAAACCGCTGGGCAAGTTCATGCGAGTCGCTTGGCTCCAGATACGAGTTGACCAGACTCATCTGGTAGCGCGGGCCGTAGCCCGTGTGCATGTCGAGATGCACAACCTGCTCATACTCTCGCATGTGGCTTCGATACAGGTCCATCAGCGTTCGGGTTTCTTCCTGAAAGGATTCACCGCCGTAGTAAACGCCCTGTGCGAAACGATACTGTCCCAACAACGTGGCCCTGCGAAGCGACGCTGCCCCCACGACGAGCAGGCTCCACACCAGCCTGAGCATAAAGCCGAGGTTGCTCAGGAGCAAGCTGCGGATCGGCCCTCGAGGATTCAGGAGCGGCACAAGCCGCGCATAGGTCGAATTAAAAGACGGATCGAAAGCAGAAGCATCCCAAAGGAAATTGCGGTTCAAGTCCACGTTCGCGGCGTTCGTCCGCCTCCAGTGCTTCATGCCCCATGGGTTGATCGCGTGGATCAGCAGCAAGCCAGTGCCCGGCGGATCGAGTCGAGCAAGATACTCTTGAAGAAAAAGCTGGAGCATCGCCGAACCAACGTAACATTCGATACCATGCTCGCCTGTGGTGAAAATCAAGAGCCTGGTCTGGGTGCCGAGCGCATCCGCCTGAATCCAGTCAATCGTCAGATTCTGGTCACCGCCGACCGGATGACTGTGCAATCGAGCATTGGGCCACAGCCGCCGGACTCGGTCGATCTGCTCGCAAAATCGCGCGCGCGACGCCTCATAACTCGACGGGAAAAGCTCATCCTTCATCCTTCATCCCTCAAAACGGTCCCAGGCGAATCATCACGCCCAAGCCGAGGAAAATGACCGTCACCAGCAACACGCCCAACCACAACCTGGCCGTCCACTTGAGCCATTGAGGGTAGCTCACCACCGTCAGGCCCAGACAGATCAAGAGCACAGGATTGGTCGGATAGGCCAGATTAGAGAAACCGTAATCAGTTACCAGCAGTACCCTTCAGGATGACAGTCAACCTTGATGCCTTTTTTGCCAAAGCAAGAGAGTGGCAGCCAGTGAAGCCATGATACCACAGAAGACTTGAAGCGCGGGGGTTTCCCCCGCGTTTTCCTTAAAATTCTTTGACGATCTACAGTGACCGGCATTTATGACCCATAGGTATTCAGAGTCAGCGAACGTGATAGTAGTCGGATGATCTTGACAAAGACGAACACAATGTATTAGTGTTTATTCAGAGTTTCAATACGCTTCCTTAAAGTTTTGAGATAACCTGTCGCGACCGATTGCGACCGACTGGTTCACGCTTTCCTTGAAATCTTGACGTTACTTGTCGCGACCGATTGCGACCGACTGGCGACCTTTTGTGACCGATTGCGACCGGCATTTATGACCCATAGGTATCAGAGGTCAGCGAACGTGATAGTAGTCGGATGATCTTGACAAAGACGAACACAATGTATTAGTGTTTATTCAGAGTTTCAATACGCTTCCTTAAAGTTTTGAGATAACCTGTAGTAACCGATTATGACCGACTGGTTCACGCTTTCCTTGAAATCTTGACGTTACTTGTAGTAACCGTTTGTAACCCGCTGGTGACCTTTTGTAACCGTTTGTAACCATCATTTTGACCTAACGGGTATCCCAAACACACCTAATTTGGTGGTAGTCGGCATGTCTTGACATCTGCAAATACAATGTGTTAAGTTATACTCGATGAGTTTCGTATCACATGAAGGAGGAACAGATGAGCAAAGATATTGTCTACACGGTTCGATTGCCCGTTGCCACGCGGCGACGACTTGAAAGACAGGCAAAAGAGAATGGCCGCAAGGTAAGCGATCACGTTCGGTTTATCCTGGAAAAGGCCCTTGACGTGCCAAGGCGCCCGGTACCGGGAGACTTGGACAAAGCGCAGGGGGGAGGCAATGTACCATCGGCTACAGTCTGACCTTGATCTGCGAGCGACCCTTTGGCGGTGTTATGCGCTTGCACGTGAGCGGGCGCGCTTGGTGCGTGAGAAGCAGCAAGCCCAGCGTGATGGGCTACTCCTGGCCGGAAAGCCATCACGCCAGGCCAGCGCGCCCCAGCCTCAAGAGGGCGAGGGCAAGGGGGATTGTACGGCATGATGCAGAAAATGGCAAGGAATGATCGCCCTGATCTCTACAACCCCGATGCTGAGGAGGCTGTGCTGGGTTCGATCCTGATTGAGCCTTCAGCCCTGCCCAGCGTTGGGCAGTTTCTCGCCCCTGGCGATTTCTTTGTCGTCAAAAATCAGTGGGTGTACGAGGCCCTAATCACTTTGCACGAGCGACGCGAGCCGATTGACTTCTTGACTGTATGCAACGAATTGGAAGCGCGCAACCGACTGGCAGAGGCCGGGGGCACAGTGTACATCAGCCAGATTGAAACCAAAGTTCCGAGTGCAGCGCATCTGGATGGATACGCGCGCATTGTGTGGGAGATGGCACGACGGCGGGAGATCATCGCGGCTTGTTCTGATTTCGCCAAACATGCTTATGATCTCAGTGAAGACATCAACAGCGTTGTGGCCTTCGTGCACGAGCAATCCGAACGGTTTTCGCGCAACGGGCGCGGTGATGAGTGCGCGACCTGGGCCGACGTCAGCGAAATTCTTGGGCCAATTGAATGGGCCTGGCCCAACTGGTTGGCGGCCGGGTTCGCTGCGTTGGTCGTGAGCAAACCGGGGCTGGGCAAGTCGGCGCTAATTTTGCGACTGGCAGAGTGTTTCACAAAGGGTACTGATTGGCCGGACGGCAAACCGTTCACAGGTCAGATTGGTGCTGTTGTGTGGGCAGAGGCAGAGGCCGGCCAGGCGATCAACTTGGGACGCGCGCGGAGTTGGGGTTTGCCCCTCGAAAAAATCCTCACCCCTTTTGACGACCCGCTTTCCGATGTCTGCCTTGACGATCCGAGACACCAGGCGGCAATAACGGCGGCGGCCAGGCGCGACGATGTAAGGCTGATCGTCGTGGACAGTTTGGGCGGCAGCACGTCTGTAAACGACAAAGACTCGGAGGCCGGGTTGCCAATGAAATTTTTGGGACAGTTGGCGCGGAATGTAGGCAAGCCGGTAGTGGCGAGTCACCATTTGCGGAAAAGAACCCTCCTGGATGTCGGCGACACAGTTGACCTTGAACAAGTTAGTGGGAACGTCGCAATAGTCAAATTCGCCCGGCTCGTGTGGGCGCTTGATACGCCCGACCCAGGCAAGCCCGACGTGAAACGATTGGCCTGCATCAAATCTAATCTTGGCAGGTTTCCAGACCCATTGGGCCTAACTATCTCCGAGGCCGGGGTGTCGTTCTGTTCAGCGCCGACTACCCCAAAGGAACCAAGTCAGATTGACATTGCGAAAAGCTATCTAGTTGATCTGTTGGGCGACGGTCCAAAGTTGGCGAAGGAGATTCAAGAATCCTTCGCAGGACAGGGATTATCCTGGCGAAGCGCGGAGCGGGCCAAGACTGAATTGGGGATCAAGTCTGTCAAGAAAGCAGATGGATGGTATTGGGGACTTGTGCGAGAAGATGAACCGTCTTGATTATGTAACACCGCCAAGACCGCCAAGACCGCCAAGATTTTATAGGGGTATGCCTTTTTGCGCTCTTGGCGGTCTTGATTATGTAACACCGCCAAGACCGCCAAATGGGGTATCTCAAAAACCGTTGGCGGACTTAAAATCTTGGCGGTGTTGGCGGTGTTGGCGGCCTTACATAAACTATAGTAAATAGAAGGGAGGTGAACATCATGTTGATCACGTTACTGATGGACAATGTGCCGGCTGCGTCATTCTCACTCGATGTCAGTGTCTTTATGAGCTATGCTGGCGACATGTTCCAATCACTCATGTCCGTTGCTGCCATTGGTGTTGGTCTGTCACTCGGCATTGCGATCATCACGCTCTTGGTTCGTATGATCAAGAGTTCGGTGTCAAATCTCTGAGCGCAAGGTCAAGCGGACGCGCAAGCCACAGCGAACCAACCAGGCTTGGCAGTGCCAGTCGCAATCTGCTTTGAGGTAGCGGCTTTGTGCTTGAATTCTGAGCTTCGGTCGTGTGAGCACCCATGAAAATCATAATGAAAGCAGGGGGTGTAAGCAGGCCAAAAGCATGGCGCGCGCAGGGGGGATCGTCATGGGACTTGGCTTTTTTCGCTCGATAATAGCACCCCCCCACCCCAAGCGTGCGCGTGCCGATGCACGTGCACCCGTTACGCACACACACGCACGCACACGCACATGCAGTTAGGGAGAGAGTATGTTCTATTTGACAACGAAGCAAGCAGCCGATAGGCTTGGAGTAACTCCATTTCACGTGCGCCGGCTGATACATAGCGGAAAACTGCACGCTATCTTGATTGGTACACGCGGCACGACCTATAGCTACTTTTACAACAAGGGCGATGGAAAACCGCGCGAATGTCGGGGAGGGTCAGTGTACTGTGTGGACCCTGAGAGCGTTGAGCAACTTAAACGGGATTGGGCCAGGCGGGACATGGAACGGGCAAAACGTGCACTTGAACGCACACGGCGCCGGCGCGAGTTTTTTGAGCTGAGGAAACTTGGCCGTCAGTCCAAGATTGATCGCAAAAGAGAGCTGAGGAAATGGATGGAGAGAGCCTCACGATCAAAGAGCTGGCCGAGTTGAGTGGACTAAGCCCAGGGTACATCCGTGCCGAAATCTCGCGCGGCAAGATTGCGCCAACGGACTTGGTGGATTTTCCGTTCGGAAAGCAGCGCATGATACCGCGCAGCTCTGCTATAGCCTGGCTGAAAGAAAGGGGCAATTACCCGATAGCTGCAAAGCTGGAGCGCAATTACCCGGAACCGAGCGCGGAAGGTTGGCGCTTTGCCCCCGATCCTGCCCCAGAGGTCGAGCCAGCGCCGATGGAGTGTGAGCCGCAGTTACCCCAAGTCAAGGCTCAGCGCGGTTGGAGCAGTTGCGAGGTTGCGGCATTGGCGATTGCTTTGGGTTGCATGGCCTTTATGTGTTCTGTTCTAGCAGTGCTTTTCCTTTGGTATAGGTGATGTTACTCCCACAGCCAAAATCGCACTTTGACAATCGAATGGAGCTCACGGCCCGACTTGCCCCCTTTTGACAATGGGTGTATAATGTACGTGTGGACGTACAGCGACCAGATCGAGTGACTATCAGTATGCCCAAAGAGCTTGTGCAAGAGGCAAGAGCCAAAGCAATCAAGCAAGGTACAACGCTTTCGGCTCTCATGAGGCAATTTGTGGAGTTGTGGCTTGCTGGCGAGATTGACCTGCAGGCCGGCAAGCCAGAAAGGGGGAAGCGAAAAGCGAAGTAAGCAAAAGCGTGGGCCGTGCTGCCGTTAACAGTCACGACCCACTAACCAAACGCCGGACTAGGCGGCGCTGGCTGGTAGCATTTTATCACGGTGCCTTTGAGCACACAAGCCTTGCACTCATAGTCCGGCGAGCGAAACTTGCCGGACTTTTTTTATCCGGCAGCCGAGCCAGGTGCAAGACTGGATCACCCTTCGGGGGACATGAGCGGCAAAACTCGAAAACGGAACTACTACTATCACCAACGGAAAGCGCAACAGTATCCACAAACGGAAGGGCAAGCGATTGATCGCCTGCCCCTGGGGTAGTGGGGCGAGCATTGAGGGCAAACCCCACTACCACCGACATTATAGCACAATTGAAAGGACGTGTGCCATGTTCAAGGATTCGGTTCGATTTGAAACGGGCGCGGCCTGCAATGATTGGTACAGGTTCATACGATCATCTGTGAGCCATTTCCGGCAGACGTGCGGCGAGCCGCGCGTGTTGCACTGCAATCCGAGCGTTGCCGGGGCGGTGCTATTAGCCCTGGCAAGTCTTGGCCTGGCACGGCAGATAGATGTAGTGACAGACTTTAACGCGCCATTCCATGCGATAGTTCTAGGGAGGGGACAATGAGTAAGCGCGCGGCTTTATACGCCAGGGTAAGTACCCCCGGACAACTAGACAACACCAGCCCAGATTCACAGCTCGAGCGATGCAGACAGTACACACGCGAAAGGGGTTATTCTGTTGTCACTGAGCGTATTGAGCAAATCAGCGGCACATTTGTACTGGCACGTTCTGTTTTCAATGAGCTGCTAAACATGGGGGCCGATGGGCTGCTTGATGTGATTGTAGCAGACATCCCCGACCGGCTGGGGCGTGGTGATGCAATTGCCAAGTGTGAGCTACTCGCGCAAATGAACGGGCTAACTATCGAGTACGCATCGCCTGGTCGAGACACGTCAACAGTTGAAGGCTTGGTACAATACAGTGCGGAGCAAATGGTGAGTGGCATTGAACGGCTTAATATCGCACGACGCACGAAGCAAGGCAGACGCGATATAGTCAGCAAGCAAAAGCGTGTCTTGGGACAAGGGCCGGCCCCCTATGGCTACAAATTTGTCCGTCACTTTGATGACCTGGGGCGCAAAGTCTCTGTAGACATGGTACTTTCAGAATCCGAAGCGCCAATCGTTCGGCGCATCTTTGAATGGAGCGCAATTGATGGCTTGTCGAATTATGAGATCGCCAAGCGGCTGACAGAGGACAGGACCCCCACACCAAAAAATAGTGACGTTTGGCGACGCAGTACGGTTGATAAGATTCTGAAAAACGAAACGTATGCTGGCACATGGCATTACTGCAAGTACGATCAGAAACGGCACGACGCCATGCCGAAGGTATATCAAACTTGCCAGAAACGGGACAAATCGGAGTGGCTGCCCGTCAGTGTTCCAGCAATTGTGTCCCAAGACATCTTTGACCAGGCGCAAAAGAAACTGGCAAGCCGAAAATTCAAAGGCAACAAGCCGACAACGTTTCAATATCTCCTGCGTGGGCGAATCCGTTGCGGCCATTGTCACGGGCGCTTACAAGGGGCAGCGCACACAACGATCCGTAAAGATGGCTTTCGTTACTTGTACTACCGCTGTCGGCGACATAGCCCGGATCTGTACGGCGAGAAATGCCTAGCGAAACCGTTGCGGGCCGACATAGCCGATTCGCTTGTGTGGAACAAAATCAAGGAACGGCTCAAGGATGAACATGCGCTCTTTGAGGGGATCGAAGCACAGCGGGAAGAATCAGAAAACGCGATCAGAATGATCCAAGCGACCATCGCAGCGTTGGAATCCGAGAATCAAAAGACACAAGACAAGATTTCACGCTGGCTCGATTTGTACGGCGATGGCGGCATGACTAAAGAACAGTATCACGCCAAGTGCAAGACAGTTGAAGGCGAGATCGCGCGGCGCAATGCAGAGATCGCGGACTGGCAAACCAAGCTGGCCGATTATCACATCATCAGCCCAGATCAGCAAGCTGAGCTTGAAGTGTTGCGGCAAGACATTGTACTGGGGATAGACAACGCGACGTTTGACGACAAGCGCAAGTACCTTGAATGGCTGCAAGTGGAGTGCATCTACGATGACCAGACAGGCGACATTACCATTTCTGGCGTTTTTGGCTGTTGTATAGTGAACACGGGTTTGAAAATCCGTCGCCGAAGCAATACGCCGTCACCGTGACCTGGCGCGTCACTCCAATGAGATCGGCTAGCGGGATAAGGATCGGCATGAGCAAGAACGCTTTGGCCGAGCCAGAGGCGACAAAGAATTCAATGAGCAGGGCCAACACGTACACCATCAGCGCCGCGACGAACGGGTTGGTCTGAGAAAAGGCCAGCGACGCGCTGTGCAGGATCGTATCCATGATGCCGCCCTGCGCGACAATGTGTTTGACGCTCGCGGCCATCAGGATGAGCGGGATGCTCGGCGCGATGCCTGTCACGCCATCCCGCACGGCCTTCCACACCCCCTTGCCCTCAGTACCGGATAGCATCCCCGCGCCGATCCCGCCGATCAGAAACAAAAGGCCCACAAGCGGCAAAGCCAACGATGCGATCGGCGGGACAAAGGGACCTGCGATGAGGACGACCAGGATCAACACCACAAAGACGGCAAACCACGTCGCGGCCCGTCCCAATTGCGGCTGCGCCCCAGACAGCGCATCGAGTTGGAATGCTTGATACTTGGCCCGTTCCGCGCGATCTTGCTCAAACACAGGCGAAGACTGCGGATTTCGATCCACGCGCCGGGCGTAGCTCACCAGAAAAATCGCCAGCACCACGTAGATGGCGATCAGGATCGGCACACGGAACCACGCGCCGGAAAAGAGCGGCAAGCCCGCAATCTTTTGCGCGACGCCGATAGTAAAGGGATTGGTAATGGCCGCCGAGAACCCCAGATTGGTAGCCAGGATGCTCATGCCCAGCCCCACGAGTGAATCCCAGCCCAAGAGATACGCCAGCGCGATCATCAGCGGGACGAGCGGCACGACCTCTTCAAAGATACCCAAGAACGCGCCCAATAGCATGAAAAAGAGCGTGATGGCGAGCAGCAGCAGATACTTTTTGCCGCCGAACGCCTGGACGATGCGGCTCAGTAAGGCTTTGAGGATGCCGCTTTTATCCAGCACCGCAAACGAGCTGCCCACCATCAACAAAAAGACGATAATGGTGATGATCGTAACGGCATCCGGTCCCCACAACACCTCGACCGGCGCCGTGAGCCAGCGCCAGATCGGATAGTCGGGACGGACGATGGATCGAAACGATTGCGGGTCAATGACCTCGCGCCCATCTCGCATCACGCGAGCATAGCTTCCGGCGGGCACGACCAGGGTCAAGACCCCGGCCGCCAACATCAAGACGAATAGGATGATCACAGACTGGAGGAACGCTCTGGCACTGATTTGCGCACCTGATTTTGGTTCCATTGCCATCTCCTTGTGGTGGGTGGTGTCCTTACTCCAAAACATTGTCTGAATATCCGCACTTGAGTTGCTCCAACAAAACCAGCGCATCTTGCGTCGCCGCGCCCTGCGCTGTGTTGTTGAATATGCACCACACCGACGCAACGCGCGCGGCCTCTTGCAGCACGCACGTCAGCGCTCCCAACCGCTCGACCGAATACGCGGAATAGTACATCCGCGGCGACCCGTGAAGTCGAAAGTATGCCAGACCGCCCCACCCGCCCGGCCGATCCGCGCCTGGCGTCAGCGCCGGATCGGCTGCAGCACGAGCGACCTGAAACTCGATCAAAAGCTGGTCGGCTTCGGACGCGAACCAACTCTGGTGGCGCGGCTCGCAAACGACGTGACCCGCGAACCTTTCGCGCAGCGCCTTCAGGAACACTCGCGCGACCCGAGCGTCGAACGCCAGCGAGGGCGGCAATTGCACCAGCATCGGGCCGAGTTTGTCACCCAGTGCATTGACCTCGGAGAGGAACCGGCCAAGCGTCTCGAGATCGGTCAGGCGGCCGTTGTGCGTCACTTGCCTGGGCGCTTTGACGGCGAACCGGAAATCCTCCGACACAGAGGCCGCCCAGCGCGTGTAGGTGGCTGGTCTATGTGGCCGATAAAAGGACGAATTGATCTCGACGGCCGAAAAACGTGCGGCATAGCGTTCGAGGTGGCTCCCGCTCGCCGGGAAATGTCCCGCGTGCGCTTTGGGGATCGTCCAACTCGCGCAGCCGACGTAGATCGGGTTCATAGCGGTTCAACCGATTCTCAATACCTTGGCGCCGCGAATCTTGCGCGCCTTCAACTCAGCCAGAGCCTGGTTCGCCTCTTCCAGCGCATACTCTTGCACTTCTGGCCTGATGGGGATGCGAGCCGCCAGCTCCAGGAACTCGCTCACGTCGCTCCGGCTGACGTTCGCAACGCTCTTGATTTCCTTTTCCATCCAGAGATGAGTGGCGTAATCCAATTGCAGCAGACTGGCCTTGTCGGCATCTTCTTTGCGGATCGCGTTGATGACCAACCGCCCGCCCGGCGCAAGGTTCCTCATCGCCTCGACGATCGGCTTCCAGACCGGCGTCGTGTCTATGATGCAATCGAGTTTTTCCGGTGAGGTCTCTTCGGTATCGCCCGCCCAGACCGCTCCCAGCTCGCGCGCAAACGCTCGCTCAGTCTCGCTGCGAGCAAAGACAAACACCTTTGCGTTCGGATATTGATACCGCACCATTTTGAGCACCAGGTGCGCTGAGGCGCCAAAGCCGGTGAGGCCAAGGTTTTGACTGTCCTGGAGGCCGGTCAGCTTGATCGAGCGGTAGCCGATCGCGCCCGCGCAAAGCAGCGGCGCGGCCTCGACATCGGCAAACACATCGAGAATGCGATAGGAGAAATCTTGCGAGACGGTCATGTACTCGGCATAGCCGCCGTTCGCGTCACGACCGGTCGCGCGGAAATTTTCGCACAGGTTATCGTCGCCTCGCAGGCAAAACTTGCACCGCCCGCACGCTGAGTAAATCCACGCCACGCCAACGCGATCCCCGATCTGGAATTTGCTCGCGCCACTTCCCAGCGCCGCCACTCGCCCGACGACCTGATGTCCCAGCACCACGGGCAGTCGCGGCGGCGGCGTGCGACCCTCGATCTCATCCAACTCGGTGTGGCACACGCCGCACGCCGAAATCCGGATGAGGATTTCGTGCTCGCCCGGCACCGGCTCGGGCAGGTTGACCAACTGTAACGGCGTCGGGTTTTCATCGAGGCGACATAGCCTGTCCAAAATCATCGCTTTCATACGACTCGCTCCACATTGCAGGACGCAGACGAACGCTGATTTCTGCGATATTGCGATTTTTTATCTGCCTGCATCTGCGAGAATCAGCGTCCAGGATGATGGTCACGGTGAAGAGCAAGAGAAGGATAGCTCTGATTGGTCTGGCGGCCCACTCTTGCTTCTGGCTCAGGTTCATGCTATACTGTCAACGGTCATAAACTTTCACTCTGTCAGCAGGCAATTGGCCGTCGTACACTGTCATTGCGAGCGCCCGCAGGGCGCGAAGCAATCTCTTTTGCTCGCCGGAGATTGCTTCGGCCTTCGGCCTCGCAATGACAAAATGAAGCTCTGTGGCCGCGCCGAGTATAGAATCTCGTCAGTGTCCAATCAGGAGTTGAGACGATGAGTAGTCGAGTTGCCAGTGTCATCGAGCCATTTGTCCAGCGCGGCCTGTTCGCCAACCCCGAGCAAGCCATCACCGAAATGGCGCGCGACTATGTCCTACGGCAGATCGAGCGTTACCGCGCGACGATCGAAAACCTGCAAGCCAAGCATGGCATGACCTACGAGCAGTTTGAGGCATATCTCAAATCGCGCTCGGCCCTGCTGCAGGCAAATCCCAACCCTGCGCTCAACCAGGCCGTGATGGCCGAAGAAGAGGACGCGCTGGATTGGAAGATCGCCCGCGAGATGCTGACAAGCTGGCTGGGCCTGCAGGCTGAGGCTGGTGCGTGAACACCCTGCCTGCTCTCCTGAGCTTTGTCGTCACAACGCTGCAGGCCTGGCCTGTGTGCCGTGCCGTTCAAGTGATGGAAACGGCCCGCTTTTCCGCGCACCAATTTGCGCTCAAGGTTCGCGCCGAACTGGCGACAGGGGACATATTGCAGGTGCGCCTGTACCGCAACGGCGAGCACACCGATTATGCCTATCATCTCGCGCGCGGCGAGCAATCTATTCGCTGGGACAACAAGGAGCATTTTCCCTCCATCCCCTCGTATCCGCACCATTTTCACAATGCCACAGGCCAGGTTGAGGCTTCTCCGCTCACGGGCGATCCGGCTCACGACCTGCCGCTCGTCCTGGATTACCTGACGACTCGGCGTTGAACGAGATTAGCGTGTCGTCTCTTCGTCCTTCATCCTTCCGCCTTCATCCTTCATCCTTTATTCGCCTTCTGGCAAATTGGGGCAGGTCTTGCGATAGGGTTCATCCGGCAGATATTGTTTCCATTCCTCTTTGGTCAGGTTGCGGGTGAGACGAGAACAGGCCAGGTCAATAAGGTCTTGGTCCCGCCAGCGCCACACGCGGGCGGTAGTGTCCTTGCTGGCCAAAGCCACCCGCCTTGCCTTCTTTGCCCTCGCCTCGCAGGCTGTCATAGTCCACATCTAGGTCGAAACACAGCGTCCGCATTTCTTCCAGGTCAAAGTAGAGGACAAGGTTTTCAAACAATTGAGAGTCTCGCTGTCTGCGCCATGTCGCACTCTACACAGTCCCGACAGGTTTTGGAAGCCCGCGGGGTTCAGTCACAGATGACGACCCGGCAAATTATGCTGTCTGCCACGCGAGTCTGGACATTTCCCACCTTGACAAGTGAAAAGCAATATGCTAATATTTCAACAAGTTAGCTAATTTGGAGATACTGACCATGGCGACGACCAAATCCATTGCCTCAACGGATGCTCAAAACAATTTTGGGCAAATTCTGAATGACGTTATCCAGAATCACACGCGATACGTCATCAAAAGGCACAATTCGCCCCAGGCGATTATTTTGAGTCTATCCGATCTAGAGCAGCTTTTGACTAATCAGGCTGAGCAACGGAAAATGGTGAACGTCGTGCGCGAGCTGTCGCCTGTCTATAGATTGGGTGAAGAAATACAAGTGCCGGCCAAACCTACCGCCTGAATCGGGAGCAACGATGAATACCAGTCATCCTCTCGCACCTTTTGTCTTCAACTATGAGCATTGTTTCGTGGGCAAGTCCGTAATCATAAACGCCGACTGTTTTGATTGGATGGGGCGAATGCCCGAGGCGAGCCTTCACGCCATTGTGACCGACCCACCCTATGGTGTGAAGGAGTATGAGCCTGATCAACTGGAAAAAAGGATGAATGGGAACGGCGGTGTATGGCGTATTCCTCCTTCTTTTGACGGGCACCAACGCTCTCCCTTGCCGCGCTTCACAGCCCTAAATGAGGCAGAAAGGGATCAAGTACGGCAATACTTCTCTGACTGGGCCAAACTGGCGTTGCGTGTCTTGCGCCCCGGCGGGCATATCTTTCTTGCATCCAACGCTTTTCTTTCACAAATCGTCTTTGCGGCCATAGTAGACCAGGGATTCGAATACCGCGGCCAGGTCATCAGGCTGGTCAGAACAATGCGCGGCGGCGATAGGCCCAAGAATGCTGAGGAAGAATTCGCTGACGTCTGCACAATGCCCAGAAGTTGCTATGAACCTTGGGGCATCTTTCGCAAGCCCATGCCCAATGGAATGAGAGTGAGCGATTGCCTTCGAGAGTTTCAGACCGGAGGGCTGCGGCGCAAGCCCGACGGCAATCCGTTTGAAGATGTTATCGAGAGTGAGCGAACTCCTCAAAGAGAACGTGACATTGCCAACCACCCAAGTTTAAAGCCGCAATCCTTCCTTCGCAAAATTGTCCATAGTTCGCTGCCTTTGGGAGAAGGTGTTCTGCTCGACCCGTTCATGGGTTCCGGTTCTACTGTCGCCGCTGCGGAGGCAGTGGGCTATTCGTGCATTGGGGTTGAACGACTTCAGGAATACTTTGACATGAGCCAGCAAGCTATCATACGGCTGGCTCGCTTAGCCACCGGGGAAACGCAATTAAACCTGGCGTTTGCCTGAATCCTCATATACCCAGTTTGACTTCATCTTGCGCATGCCCGTTTGATTGACGCTCGCAGTGATCGTCCGCCGGCTTGTGGCTGACCGCCCAGAAAATCCCCAATCGCTCTTGGCGAGCCTGGCAGCATACACACCCTTGAAACGAAATGGTTTGGGGGCAACGCCCGTTTTCCGATCGTTTGAACTATTGCTGTCAAAGTAAAACACGATTAGCCAGACTGCCTCCGGGTTATGACCCTGCCATCCGGCAGAATGACGCGAAGCTTTTACCTCGATACCTTCGGTCGAATGTTGCACTGCGTTTCCAGGAAACACACCAGCTGGTATCAGGTCAGGATGACCGTTGTGGTATTGGTTCTTTACCAAAGTAGAACAATACCTTGGAATAGCGATGCTCATAAACTCACCCACAATGCTGCTAAAGTTTGCTGGCATGAGGAAACTCTCGAGGCGGGGGATGTCCCTGGTACGCAACTGCTGGTTAATGAAACCCAAAAAGTCCAAGAAACTGCTCATGGCCTGACGCACATGCTCTCCTGTCAGCCCATACGGCAAACTACAGTTCGGGTTGAACCCATTGGGATTGACAGGTAGGGGTATGCAAGCAAGTGTTTCTGGATCAAGATTTTCGGACATAAGGCCTCGCCAACAGCTTGATGACGTAGCAATAGCCTGCGCCTCGGGCCAGCTACCAGATATTATACTCCCTGCCACATAAATCGCTCAATTGCGACCGGCTGTGCTTTTGCGCCGAGTATGGTATCATGCAGCAGATTCCCTCACAGGAGCGCCACCGTTTGAGCATATCACTCCTCGTCGCTGTCATCATCTTTTTCGCCGTCTTGACCCAGACCGTCACCGGGTTCGGCATCGCGCTCGTCGCCATGTCGCTGCTCGTCCAACTGCTCGGCATCCATATTGCTGCGCCGTTGGTGGCGATGACGGCCGCCGTGCTCGAATTCACGCTGCTCGTGCGCCATCGTGATGCGATCAACTGGCGAGCCGTGTGGCGATTGTCCGTCGCGTCTGCGATCGGCATCCCGCTGGGGATACTTGCGCTGCGGCACGTCAATGAGCGAGTGGTATTGATGGTGCTGGGCCTGGTCATCGTCACGTATTCGGTGTATGCGCTGATCACGCCCCGCCTGCCCAAGATCGAAAACCCCAACTGGGCTTTTGGCTTTGGCTTCCTGGCAGGACTGTTGAGCGGAGCTTATAACACGGGCGGGCCGCCGGTTGTCCTCTACGGCAACAGCCAGGGATGGAACCCGGCCGAGTTCAAGAGCAATCTGCAAGGCCTGTTCTTGCTCAACGACATCCTGGTCATCACCGGTCACGCGCTCAGCCAGCACCTCACGCCTGCGGTGTGGAACAACTTCTGGATCGCGCTGCCGGCCCTTGCACTAGGGCTGATCGCCGGATTCGGCGTGGAGCGGCTCATCCCTCCGGCGGCCTTTCGCAAGATCGTCTTGCTGCTGTTGATCGTCACGGGATTGAGGTTGATTCTTTTGTAATCGCAGGGGCGAGGCTTGCCCTCGCCTTACACGAGCGACCGCAGGGGTCGCCCCTACGCCAAATTGCGAGGACGAGATGAACGCTATTTCTCATCCGCGTGTATCGGCGGCCGAGGAATTCTTCGTCTCTCCAGCAAGCGCCGGATGCGCGCGTGCCGCTCGCGCGTGAGCGGATAGAACCACGCGACGACGACGGCGCTGACCAGCAAGAGCGCGCCCATCGGCCCGGTCATCACCCGAATCGCAGCCAGCGCCGACGCTGGTTGAGCAAACTGCCGGACCCCTTCCGGCGGCGTCTGATACCCAAACCAGCCCAGCACCTGCAGAGCCAGGAAAATCGCCATCGCCCCAGCCAGCTTGCGGACGAAATTCTTGACCCCGTAATAAATCCCTTCACGCCGCTTGCGCGTGCGCAACTCGTCCCATTCGAGCACGTCCGGGAAAATCGCGTCGGGCAACACGTGCGCTGTCGAGACGCTCACTCCGGCCAACACAGCCAACACCAACGTCAACCCTACCTGCCCCGGCTGCACCGCCAGGATGACCAGTTGCACACCCGCCCAAAAGACCATGGCGATGATGTACGCGCTGCGTTTGCTGAACCGGCGCGCCAGCCATGTCCAGAACGGCAAAGCGACCACCGCCGTGATCAGCAGCAGCCCCAGCACGACTGATTCGAGCGCGATCTTGTCGCCGCCAAGATCCAGCGAGGCCGTCAGGTCGCCTTGCGAGACCCAATACATCAAAAAGAAAGGCAGCATCAACGCCACCAAGTCGAAGGTGATCCAGTTCAGCATGTACACGCCAGTGGCAAAGCGGAAGGGGATGTTTTGCCACGCGGCATGCAGCGTCTCTCGAAAAGACACCGGCTCTTGCACCTCGCCCGGCGCGCGCGGACGCTCTCGAACGACGGCAAAGATGAGCAGGAACGGGATCGCGGCCAAGCCCCCAAACAACGCGGCGACGGTGATATAGCCCTGCTGAAGCGTCGCTCCCGCCCTCAGCCCGGCCTTGACGATCATCGGCGCGGTGACCGCCGTCGCCAGCGAGGCGACCAGATTGAAAAACATCCGAAAGCCGGTCAGGCTGGTCCGCTCGTCATAGTCCGGCGTGATCTCGGGCGTCAGCGCGTTGTAGGGGACGGCGATCAGCGTTTGCAATGTGTCGCTGATCATGTACGCCAGCATGACGGTGAGCGTCAACGCGATCTGGCTTTGCCAGGGCGGCGCCCACCACAACAGCAAAAAGCCCAGCCCAAACGGGATCGCAAAGAACAATAGAAAAGGCCGGCGGCGGCCCCAGCGCGTCCGGGTGCGGTCGCTGACGACGCCGACGATCGGATCGTTGATCGCATCCCAGATCACGCCGGCGAGCGCGGCCAGCGATGCCAACCGCGCATCCAGGCCGACCACATCAGTGAGAAAGATGGCATAGAAAATCTGGCGCAGCGTGCCAAAGCTGGCATAGCTCCATTCGCCAGAGCCATACACCAGCTTGGTCCAAAACGACAGCCTGCGTTCCCTGACAAGCATTTTCGTCTCCTCTCCTTGACTGACACAATACCGATGAAAGACCAATAGCGAAGGAAGAAAGCACGTTCGTCGTTGGTCGTTCGTCCTTCGCCTATCAAGTTGGCGTCGTCAACTGATCGAGCAAGTCCAGCACCACCTCGTGCAGGTCGCCTCGATTGGGCAGCGTCCCCATCATGCCATACATCGCCGCCGAGCGTTGAGGCACCACCTCCTTGCCGCCCAACAACGAGGATGCCTTGGACATCAACCGGCTGACCCATGCTTCCGGCAGCAGCCTGATCAGCGCCTGCGCCAGGCGAACCATCAGCGCGTTGCGCACTTTAACCAGGCTGGGCCGCCTGACCTTGTCCACCGACCCGGCCAGGTCGCGCAAAAACTGATCGGCCGACTTGGCGTGCGCCGGCGTCACCGTCAGGTGCAGGCACGGCGGGAACTGTTGCCGATCCAGATGCCAGCCGCGCAGCGTCATCTCATCGCCGACTTCGTAAATGTCCAAGCGATCGGAGGCGATGGCAAACACGCTCATGTCCGGGTCGCTCACCACATGCAGACCCGGGATCGCCGCGACGCCCTCGCGGAGCTTGATCGCCGTCCTCATCACCTGATCGGCCAGCGCCAGATAGCCTTCCTCGCCCAGGAAATTCATCACCGCCCATGCCGCCGCGATCGGGCCGGCCGGTCGCGTCCCGGACATGGCTGCGGAAGCATAGATGCCGCCCGGCCAGTCCGTGTAGGCGAAAAACTGATGTCGGCGCAGCGCCTTGTTTCGATACAAGACGACCGACGCGCCTTTAGCCGCGTACCCGTACTTGTGCAAGTCCGCCGACATCGAAGTGACACCCGGCACGCGGAAATCGAACTCGGGCACAGGATAGCCAAGCTTGCGGATGAACGGCAGCATGAATCCACCTACGCAAGCGTCCACGTGGAACAAGAGATTATGCTCGCGCGCAACTTGAGCCAGTTCCGCAATCGGGTCAACCACGCCGTGCGGATACGACGGCGCCGAGCCAACCAGGAGGATCGTGTTCGGCGTGATCGCGGCCCGGGTCGCCGCGACATCGGCGCGAAAGTCAGAACGCACCGGGACGTGAACCGGCCTGACGCCGAAATAGTGCGCGGCTTTTTCAAACGCAGGATGCGCCGTGAGCGGCAAGATCATCTCAGGCTCGCGGATTTCAGGGTGATGCGCGCGCGCCCACTCACGCGCAGTCTTGACCGCCATCAGGAGGCTTTCGGTGCCGCCCGAGGTCATGGTGCCCACAACATCTTGATCGCCGCCGAGCAGCGCCGCGGTCATCGCGACGACCCGCGTTTCTAATTCTTTCAGACTGGGGAACGCAGTGGGGTTGAGGCCGTTTTCGGAAAAGAACATGAGGTAAGCTTCTTTGAGAAGCCCGGTCACCTCGTCGCCCGCATCAAAGACCAGGCTAAAGACCCGGCCCTCTTGCCATCGGACATCTTTTTGGCGCAGCGCCTTCATCGTCGCCAGGATGTCGTGCTTGGGTCTACCTCGTGCAGGAAGCTGGATGCGTGGTTCGGTCATGGCAATGTATCCATTGGATTGGGGATGACAAAACACCAGGTGACCGCGCTGGCTGCGCGCGGCATCGGTGATCCCAATTATACAATTGAAGCCGCCGGAGGCGTTAACGGATATAGCCCCGCACGACGACGACGCCCTGACCCCACTCGGCCGAAGTGAATCGAACCGGCAACAGTTCCGCGCGGCGCAGTTGAACCTGGATCTCGTCCTCAATCGCCTGACGGATGGGGCCGGGCAGTGGCAGGCTCAAATCCAGAATCTTGACGACAGGCAAGCCGTCGGGCGTGAGCGTGACTTGCGCTTTGCCGCCCACGTGAACGCGCAGCCCGGCGACGAACGCATCGCCTTCGCCGGACACGTAATCGGGGGTGATTTTGACGCGAGGATGCGCAAAGGGAATCTGCGGCCAACGTTTGAGATACCACGTGATCGTCTGCTCGGCTTCCAGCTCGGTCAGCGTCACCTGCCATGTCTCGCCCGAATGTCCGCCGGAATAGATATAGTCGAGCAACTGGACGATCTCTTCATCGCGGATCGGCTCCACCTCGTAAGGCCTGGCCGCCGCCTGAAGCACAGTGACCCAGGCGTAAAGATTCGCCACGATCAGCGCCGCTGCGATCCAGAAATTGATGCTCCTGAGGAACGAATGTTTTGATCGGATCCTCATTGGTTCAGTCCACCCGGATTTGCAGACCAAAGACCGATGACGAAGGACGAAAGCTGGCTCATCGGTTGTTCATCATTCGTCCTTCGTCCTTCGTCTTTCGTCATGGTCAACGCACCAGCAACTGCAAGCTCGTGATACCTGCCGGCACAATCGCCGCCAGACACGCCAGCGCCCAGATCGCCACAGCGCGGTCGGACAGGATGAACTGCGCCTGGGCAGGTTCGGCGGCCAGCTCGCCCGGCGCGGCGGAGCGCTGCACGATGGCGCGTCCCAGCCACAGCGCGGCCAGTCCCAGCACGAGCAAAAACGCGAGCGTGGTTCCGGCCGCCGAATAGCCCAACACGTTGACCTTGGGCGGCAGCACACCAAAGAATCGCGCGCCTGCCAGCGTGATGACGATGAGCGAGCCGCCGTTCCACAGCGCGTGCATGCCCGCCGCCAGTCCAAAGCGAGCCGCACCTTTGGCCCACGCATCCGGCTCCCGATTCAAAATGTCGCGCCAGCTCAGGCCCACCAATCCCGCGCCCAGCGGATGAATCGCGCCGCCCAACGCGCGCACAACCAGAATCCCCGCCCAAAAGCGCAGACCGAAACTGGCGTACAGCACATTTTCGAGCGCGGCAAACCCTGCGCCCGCCATCGCCGCGACCAGGAACGCTTCGCGCCGGGGCAGCCGCACGATCAATGGCAGCGTGACGAGCGGCTTGGCAAACTCTTCAGCCAGCGGCGCGATGAGGGCGATCTGCGCCAGGAGGTAGATGAACGTGGGATTGGTGAACGCCGAAGCAATGTCCTTGCCAGCCAGCGCGTCCAGCAATCTGCCGCCGTATCGGCTCACGACCGAATTCAGGTCGCGCACCAACGCCAGCACGATCATGGGCAACAAGATTTCGAGCGCGATGGCGATCGCCACACTGACCGTCGCGCCCCCGACAAACGCGCCGAGTCCTCGCCGCCAGGTCAGCCCCTCGGCCTGCTGTTGAGCGAACCACGAGATAGCCAACAGCGGCGGGAGCGTCGCGGCGACGATCAACAGCGGCGGAAAGAACAGCCCGGTGGCGATCCGGTTTTGATAGATCAGGATGCCAGCGGCGGTGCACAGCCCAAAGATGGCGGCCAGCAGCCAGGCCGAAGGCAAGCGCAACAGCCCCGAAGGCTTGCCTTGCATCGAACGCTGACCGTGCCAGAGCATGATCATGCCGAATCCGAACGTGAGCGTCAACATGACAAAGCTGAACAGGCCGATGCCGACCGCATCTCGATCGCTGCTCAACACGGCGATAGGCGTGATGCACAACACTGCCACCAACATCGGCGCGCCCACGATCGCCAGTATGATGCCGCCGATCAGGACGAGTTGTTTCCACTGACGGGACATTGGCACCGTCATCTGCGTCATCTCTCGCACTCTCTTTCTCCCTTGCTCGCCAATCTCCAATACCCAATCTCTAATACCCAATCGCCAACACTATTCCCACGTTTCCAATGTCTGTCGCCACGCCTTGAGGTCCTCCAGCTTGCGCTCGATGACGATCGCGGTAATGACCACGAGCAACCCGATGAGACCAAACACGATCCACTGATTGATCGATCTCAACGAGTTGATCAACTGCGCCGTCGTCGCCAGGATGACGCCCATCATGCCCGCGTAGAGGAATCGCCGCAGTCGCCGTGCGCTGCCCCACCAAAACGCGCCAAAGCCTTCCGCGCCCAGCATCAGCGCGTAGCGCCAGCCGAACAGCAGCGTCTGCCAGAACAGCGACCCCATCATCAGCAGCACCGCTGCGTAATCGAGCCAGCGCGCAAGCGTCTTGTTCCCGTGCCGCGCTTCGAGCCAGCCGATGCCCAGCAGATACAGTCCGGCCGGCATCGCGTACCACTGCACCTGCGATGCGCCCGCCCATTGGTTGACGTAGAACGCATGCAGCATCCACGAAGCGATCAACATCCCGACGGCCAGATACCCCAACCTCAGTCGCCGCGAATTGAACGCCGCCGCTACGTACAGCAATCCGATCAGCGCAAGCACGCCGACGACCATCTGCACCTTGGGCAGCTCGACCCATCTGCGGAACGGCAGGCCCAGCATGGCGCGCACTGTCCAATCAATCAGGTTCGGGCCAAGCCAGGCCGTCACCAGCAAGATCACAAACGAGTACCACGTGCTGAACCGCTGCAAGGGCCGCTCCCAGATCGCCAGCCAGGCCGGCAGCGACTGACCTCCGCGCTCGCGCACCATCGCCAGCCCGTAGCCGATCAAGCCATAGCTCAGATCGAGATAAGCCAGCGTGACCGGCCAGGCTTCCATCGGCCCGGCGAGCGTGGCAAGCCACTGCACCAACGCAATGACGCCCAGGCCCGTCGTGAGGTACGGCATCCAGCGCGAGGTCCAGAACGACGCCAGCGCCGCGATGAGCAGCGCGTGAATCAGCGTGACGAACGCGCCCGCGTCGGTCCGGGTCAGGCTGAACATTTGCGCCGCAACGATGTCGAGCAGCAAGAGCAGGTAAAGCGGACGCGACCAACCCTCCCAGACCCGGTCGAGATCGAGCGGCGTCCCCTCACCTCGCTCACGTTCAATCCACGCCGCCAGCGTCGCTGTGATCAGCGTGACCGGCAGGAATCGCTGCCAGGCATATTCGGGATAGCGCCACCAGCCCAACTCGTGCAAATAGAAAATCACAGCCAGATGCCCGGACGCCGCCATCGCCAACAACCACCCGCGCAGCCGGAAGCGATGGATCGCCCAACCCAAGATCGGCATGAGCAGCAGCCAGTTCAAAGCCGCCAGCCCCGACCTGAAATTGGTAAAGAATGGACTGACCGCTGCCATGCCAAAGCCAAGCGCATAGACCGGCAAGGCGTACCAATTCAGCAATCGCTCAGCCAACGCCGTCGCCCACTCGCCGGGCCGGCCCCACGGGAACCCCTCACGTAGGGGCGACTCTTGCAGTCGCCCACGCGCATCCAGCCACCATGCGAGCGCAAGCGCAACGATCGCGCCGGGGAACAAAGCCAGCCCGTGATACTCGGCCAGCACGTGCTGACGCAAGACGACGACGTAAGGCATGATGGCCGTCGCGCAGGCAGGCGTCAACAGCAGAGGCTGCCGCAGCCAGAACGCGGTGACCGCATACAACAGCGATGCGCTGCCATAGCCCCAGAACGCGCCGGTCCGATCTTGACTCGACGGCGGCAGGCCAAATGCGATCAGCGCAAAGCCAATCACAAGCGTCGCCGTGCCATATTCTGCCAGGCGCGTGCGCCGCAAAGCCCAGGCCATGAGCAGATACACCGCCGCCAGGCCGATCAGCCACCAACCCTGACGATTGCCCGGGACGCTGGCTTCGTTCAGCGCCAGCACGAGCGCGAGCGGCACCAGCGCCGCCGCCGGATAGACCCAAAGTGGATGCCTGAACACACGCGCCGAAGTCAACATCAACAGCGCGTCATAGAGCAGCACCAGCGCAAGCAGCGGTCTATCGTGCGCGACGAGCAACGTGCCGACGATGACAGACACATAACCGGTCAGATACGCAGGCAGCGCATACGCGCTCGATAGCTCGGAGCGTGGAGCGACTCGCTTGAGCCATTGACCCGCGCCAAGCCCCAGCGGGCAAAAAGCGATCAGCATCAGCCCATAATGCTCGTGGCGCGCCTGCGGCGCCAGCCACGCCATCACGTAAACGCACCAGACCGGGATCAGGCCCAACGCGGGATACAGGAACCGGGTGCGCCAGGTCGAAGCAGGAGTAGCGAGAGCGTGCTTCAACCGCCCATGCTCCACCCACACCGCCAGCGCATAATACCCGATCCCCAATCCCATTGTGAATCGGCTCGTGTCCACGTTCGCCACGCCCCACAGCAGCGAAAACGGCAGCAGAACGTGCGCGACGATCTTGGCGGGCAAAGCATAAGCGCGTGCGCCGAAACGCTCCAAGACCAGGCCGATCAGGTAAAGCGACCAGGCCAGCGCCACCCAACTGATCGCAAAACCCGGCGTCGTGGGTTTGCTCCCGATCAACCAGCCGAGGTTGGCAAGGATCGTCCACGGCGCCAAGATGAGCACCGAAGCCAGCCACACAAAAACCGGTCGCCGGAACAACCGCGCCGAAAGCGCGTATAACCCGACGATCATCAAGAGACCAATCACCGCCCAGATTTGCTGAACGCGCCCGCCACCCAGGAGGATCAAATTGCGGATGAGCGCCAGTCCGATCACGGCAGCCGAAGCGATCCAGCCTGTCACAAGTAACGGACGGCGGAACAATCTCCACGCAAGCCGCGCCCACGCGCGAAAGCGTCTGCGCGTCGCGCGTCGTCGGCGCAGCCAGTCCAGGCCTCGCTCGGCCAGGATGTAACCGATCACGCCCACCGCGCCTCGCGCCGCCAGCGAGCCTCGCCCGGTGCTGTAGATGATGGCGACGAATCCCCCGCCGGCGGCCATGAGCCACGCGGCAATGTACGCCCACAGCTCCTCGTAGGTTGACCAGGCAAACAGCACATAGACGATGCCCAACAGAAGCTGGCTGGCAGCTTCCCACAACCGCATCGCGTCGGTCCATTCGACCTCGAACAGCAATTCATTCAAAGGCTGGATGTAAACGCGGGCCAGCACGATCACCGCCAGCACGTGCGACGTGAGATACAGCGGGACAAAAAAGCGATGCGTCAGATCGGGCAGTCTGCGTCGCTCGTGCCACAGGCCGATGGCAAAGTAAATGGCGACGAGCACGGCCAGCGCAAACGTGAGCGCGTCAAAGCGCACGCGCAGTTTGTCGAGCAAGAGCATCGCGCCCCACGCCGTGACCGCTCCGCCCGGCGCCAGCTCCCACGACTGGCGATTGGTGAACGCATCGGCCAGATACAGCAGACCGATGAGCACAAGACAGATCGCCGAGGTAAACCCATAGGGAGCCAGGCTGAACGCCGCAACGACCGAGGCCACGCTCACCAGCCCGCCCACCAGATACCACGGCCAGCGATAGCCGCGCGCGATCCGGGCGAGCCGATAACTCTGCGCAACCATACCCCAGGCCAGCATGGCCAGCGACAGCGCCAGATCAAAGCCAAGCGGCCCGCGATTGTCAAATAGAACGCCGACCCACACGGGCAGCACCAGCGCTGCCATCCAATGAAACACCGGGTCGGCCTGCTTTCGATCGGGCGGAGCAAAGCCCGCCTGCCCGGCGCGCTCCAGCCGGGCGCCCCACACACAGAGCAACAACCAGTTGCCCAGCGCGTATGCCAGCCAACGCCCGTCGTATGGAAAGAGCGAAGGAGCAAACGACAGCGCCGCGATGACGTAACCAGCAATGACCAGCGTCCCGGCCCAGCGATCGCGCCAGGGGTCAGCGGCGGCACGACCTACCCAGAAAGCAATCACCACGTGCGCGATAGCCAGCGACGCCCACCCGATTGAAAATTGGGCAAACGCCAAGTTCAGTTGGCTCATCGCAAACGTGATCGAAGTGAGCGAGAACAATGACGATCCATAGAGAATTCGCGGCCGCTTCCAGAGGATTGCCGCAAGGATCACCGCGCCACACAGGACCGCATGGCTGCTGGCCGCCGCGGTGCCGCTCCGCAGGTCCGTCAGCGACCACAGCGCGGCGACGAGCATCAGTGCCATACCCCACCCGGTTGCCGTGCGTCCGTGGCCGTAAAGCACCGGATCGTCCCGGCGCGCCAGCAGCCGATGGCCGGCGACAAAATACAGCGGCACCAGCAGCGCCAGTCCCAAAGCGTGCCATGCCGCGTTGATCCGCGCCTGGTCAAAGATCGCGGCCTGCGCCATATACATTGCGACCGGCAGCGAGATCGCCGCGAGCAACCCCAGGCTTCGACTACGATAGTGAATCGCACCCCACCCAAAGATGAACCCGCCCAACCACCAGTTGATCGTCATCGCGTCATGCAGCGTGTCAAAGGTCGAGCGTTCGATGTAGCGCCAGCCAAAGCTCAACAGCATCACCGCGCCCACCGTGATCAGCGCCAGGTTGCGGAACGGCTCGGCCAGCACAAGAAACCCGTTTTCTCTCAGAAAACGGGTTTCTTGTTTCTCCCGCTTGAGTGCGGTCGCGATCAACACCAGTCCGACGGCAAGCACCGAAAGCACCGCCGTGCGCCAATCGTATGACAAACCATAGGACTGATGTCCGATCGCGATCAACGCCAGGACGGCGCTCCCCGCCGCCGCGCCGACCAGGTAGCCGAATATGGCCGCCTGCGTACGGAGCGCGATCCAGATGTAAGCGACCAGGCAGACGAGCGAGGTCAGCAGCCAGAACGACGGGCCATACTCGGCCGGGATATGAAAGTTGACGTAGAGGGTATAAAAGTCAATGGGGATGAGCAGCGCAGCGATCGCCGTCAACGCGATGCCGGAGCGAACCATGCGCGTCTTGTTGCGAACGATCCAGCCCAAGCCCAAAAAGATGAGCGTAAAGGCTGTGGGGATAGCCACCCGCACAGGCGCGGAGAAATCTCGCCAACCCCAGACGACGAACGAGATCGCCGCCGCGAAAAGCAAAAAGATGCCCATAAAGAGCATCGCCTGGAGCGTGCGCTCAGAAAGCAGTGTGCGCCAGAGCCGGTCACGGAACGGCAGCCCGGGCGCAGACGGAGGAGGCGCGATGGGAGCAACAGGAGCCCAAACACTTGGTGGGGCGGCCTCGACATGGGCCGGTTCAGGGACAGGCACGGGAGCGGGAGCCGGGACAGCCAGCAAGCCAAGTCTGGCTTCGAGCTTGTTTTTTTCTGTCCAAAGCGCGGCACTGGCCTGTTCTTGCGCCGCACGCGAAAAGCCACCGCGCTGGCTCAGATCGTCAATCGCTTGCAGAAGGAAATTGACCAACGCCAGCCGGTCGGCATCAGTTTGAGGATACGCCGGGCGGACGTGGCCTTGCAGCCGTTCGGTCAATTCGTCCACTTGCTCGCTGACCTCGTCCACCATCGTCTGCGCCACGTCAGGATGGACAAGCTCAAGCGCGCGCCACACACCGATCCTTTGCAGCAACGCCTGGCGGTGAAAGAGATCAGGCCAGGCCTGGCGAGCCTGCTCTGGGGTGAATGGCGGCAGACGCAAGCCCAGTTGGACTTGGAGTTCGTGTTGACGCTGTGTAAATATCTTGCTGAGGAGTCGCTGGCTCTCCGCGCCCAGCGATGCCAGGTGGGCGATCTGGTCCAGCAGCCAGTTGACGTGGAGCAGTTCTTCGACCAGGGCCGGGTCGCCCTGAAACTCGCAGTGGGGACACGGCTCGGCCAGGCTAGAAATAGGTTGGTCACAGCTTACACAGCGCACGTTGCCCTCGCACCGCAAAGCCCTCTGAGCGATGAAGTCAATGATCTGAACCGCAATACCGAAAGGTCAAATGATACAGGGATTCTACCGCAGAGAGCCTCTCTGCATCCATGCCTTGAGGACGATGGCTACGACACCCAAGTGCTTGACGCACCATGTGCCTGCATAGATCATAAAGCCTGGGATTGGCCGGTTTCTTGCTGAACTTTACGCTTGCGTCTGAGCAGCCCAATCTCAGCCAACCACAGCCCGCACTTGAAGCGGATGCGAGCCTCCTGGCCTCGGAGGATAGAACATTGGTCACGATAACCGGGCGAGTCGAGTCACGGCGCCAACCAATAGGACAAGAGTCCTGATGACTTGAGGCCAGGAGATTGATACAATACAATCGAGTCAACACTTTTATTGTACTCTCATCATCGCCAGGCTGCAAACGGTTTCGGTGTCCATCCAACAGATTAGCTTTTCACCCTGATGTTATACTCAGCGCGCCTCCAAGGCGGCCTGACCCAAGCAGCCCAGTTTTCATTTTCCAGTGATTCGGACAGAGTCATTCGATGACCCGCATCTTGAGCTTGGACGACGAGCCAGGCCTCCTCGACCTGATGGGGCTGATCCTCGAACGCGCAGGCTGTGAACATCTCCGGGCGACCAGCGTCTACGCAGCCTGGGCCATCCTGCATAGCGAGCCAATTGACCTGTTCACCCAGGACCTGATGCATCCCGACGTGGACGGCTGGGAGTTTTTGCGTCTGATGAAGGCCGACCCGGCGCTGGCTCAAGTGCCCGTCATTCTGATCACATCCTTCCGGATGAGCGACGACGACCCGCATTGGCGGGCCTGCGGCGCTGACGCTTATCTCACCAAACCGTTCGGCCCCAAAGACCTTTTGGCGAGCATCGAAAAGGTTTTGATCCGGCGCGGCCTACCATTGCCCAAGAACAACCTGTCGCGCAGCCCTCTTGCGAGCCATCGGTCAAACAGCCAAGATCAGACGATAGAAAGCCACCTCCAAGCGTTAAAGGACAGCGATTGGAAGAAACGTTGGAAAGCCGCGCTGGCCTTGGGACAAAGTGGAGAGGCTCTGGCCGTCGAGCCGCTGCTGGCCGCGCTGCGCGATGCTCACCCTATCGTCCGTATGATGGCGGCTTGGGCATTAGGCGAGCTGGGCGACCGACGAGCGGTCGAGCCGCTCAAGCAGGCGCAATCCGATCCCGACGACTGGGTGCGTCGTGCGGCGACCACTTCCGTCCACAAGATCTGGATTCCGGCCAGGCGTCCCTCGCTCTGGTCACGCTTCCTCCGCTGGTGTACCTCCTCATTCAGTCGCCAGCCTCAACACAAGCCAATCTGATGCCGCCAGCACAACTTTAATGATACACATCCTCAGTCTCGACGATGAGCCAGAGATGCTTGATCTCATCAAGCTGATCCTGGCGCGAAAAAGCTATCACACACTGACAACCCATCGCAGCGATGAGGCCTGGGTGATCCTGCACACGCAGTCCATTGACATGGTCACTCAAGACTTTATGCGGCCCGGCCTGGACGGCTGGATGTTTCTCTGGATGCTCAAATGCGATCCTGGACTGCGCCACCTTCCGGTGCTGGGTATCTCTGCCGGGCCACACGACCTGCGCGCCGACCAATGTCGAAGCATCGGGCTGGATTTCCGGTCCGACCTGGCCGGCTACCTGGAAAAACCATTTGGACCGCAAGAGCTGCACTATCTCATCGAGGCAGCATTGGAAAAGCGCAATCCTCAATGGACAGCAGACACCCGAAGAATGCGCTGGCTTGGCCTGCATCAACAGCCGCTCCCAGTGTGCATCGCCGCGCTGCAAGCTCCGGAACGCGCTCTGCGCTACGAGGCTGCTTCGACCTTGGGATGGAAACGGGATCATCAGATCGTCGAACCGCTGATTCGTGCACTCCAAGATCAAGATCGGTTTGTGCGCGCCGCAGCCGCCAATTCACTCGGCATGGCAAACGACCGACGAGCCGTCCAGCCGCTCATTCGGCGATTGCAGGACCAAGCTAGCGAGGTGCGCCAAGCGGCTGCGTTGGCCCTCGGCAAGCTGGGTGACCCACAGGCCATTGAACCGTTGCGCGGGGTCTTGGCTCAAGACTGGGAAAAGCGCCATGTGGCGGCCACAGCTCTGTCGCAAATCAAGGATGAGCGCGCCCTCCATGTACTGACCCAGGCATTGCAAGATGAGGATGCCAATATCGCCTGGTCAGCCGCTTATGCGCTCGGCTGGCGAGCCAATATGGGATCGCTTCCCGTGCTGCAGCGGATCGCCCTTGAGGAGGCCCGGTCCACCCGGCACGACGGCGCGCTGTCCGAATCAGCGCACCAAGTGATCGAACGGATCGCCAAGATACACCGGGGACGCAAGCCACCGGCGGCCTAGACAATATCAAAACTTGGATCCCGCTACTGTGCGGACCTTGTTTTGTAGTATAATCGAACTTGGATGAAACCAAGCATGGGGAAATATCCATGAACACAGGTGGCAACGACGGCCAAGATCGTCGTTACATTCAGGGCCATCTCATGTTAGAAACTGACCAAACTCGCAAACGTGAGAGGAGGCGAGTCCAAGGCGGCATTACCACATCGGATGTCGTTCAGTCGGCTTATGTGGGTGGCAATGCTGAAGTCTTTCCCAAGATCCTAGCCCTACACGTTCCCAAAGGTTCTGTCGTCGCTGATGTGACTTTTGGAAAAGGGATATTTTGGAAGAACGTTCCCGAAGGCCAGTACATCCTAAAGGCTACCGACATTAGCATGGGGATTGACTGTCGTCAACTGCCCTACGCCGACAGTTCGATAGACTGTGTGGTTTTGGACCCGCCTTACATGGAGGGATTATTTCGGCGCGACGCTGACCACCTTGCTGGCACGGGAACATACCATGCGTTTCGAGATACTTATTCCAATGGTGATAGCACTGATGAGGGGCCGAAATGGCACGAGGCTGTCTTGGATTTGTATTCCAAGGCGGGCAGAGAAGCCTACCGTGTTCTTCGCAAGAACGGGATACTGATTGCCAAATGCCAGGATGAAGTAAGTGCGGGGAAGCAACATCTGACCCATGTCGAGATTGTGAACGAATACGAATCCATAGGCTTTTATACCAAAGATTTGTTTGTTGTAGTTCGTACGAACAACGCAAGCGTTAGTCGCTTGAAAAAGCAAGTGCACGCTCGCAAGAACCACTCTTATTTCTTGGTCTTTGTGAAAGTCCGGTGACGGCTGGTTCTCTCATCCACCAATCTATCGAGGAGGATAAAAGGATCGGTGGTGAAAGGAGAGTGCACAGGCCAAGTCACTTTCACGCTTGTTGCAAGGAGGTACTTGCGTTGCCTAAGAGTGTACCCGCCATAGGTCGAGCGGGGCAAATCGCGGTTGAGCGCAAAAGCAAAATCCCATTGCCCACGAAAGGCAAATAGATTCACTGCTACGATGTCAAATTCGCCGACTAACAAACATGTGGTTTTAACCCGTTCACCGTTGGGGAGGGTGATGATTCGGCTGTCACTGGCATCGCATTGAAAGTTTCCAGTGTACGTTTCACCTTCCCGCTTGATCGAGAGTGTTTGCAGGGATTTGACCTCAAAGGTGAAATCGTGCCCCTTGTAGGCAACAACCAGGTCATTCTTCAGTCGCCTGTCATGGTCATCTGATTTACGAACGTTGGACGTTCGCTCGTCAGAAAACCAAATCTTGCGCAACTGAAACTCACCAACATATCCAATCATGAACCCCCGCAGACTGGGGTTGTTATCAACAATCTGTGTCAGCTCCTCGGCTGTGAGTCCCCAACGGTCCAAAATAGTATCTGCCATGCGTGCTTTCTCAGACATCCTTGAACAGGTCAGCAATCGAGACACCCAGCGCTTCAGCCAGAGCTTCAATGTTTCGAAGCGCCACGTTCCGGAAACCCCTTTCGATACCACTGATGTACGTCCGATCCAGCCCGCACAATTCAGCCAGAGCTTCCTGAGATAATCGTCGTTCCTTGCGAAGCGTCCTTATCCGTTTCCCAAATTTTTCAGTGATTGACATTTGTCTTGGCATATTGCCATTATAGTTATCGGTAGCCTATAAGTCTACGGACTATAAGTCACAAACTGAGGCCAGCTCCAGGCTTTAGCACCATGGAGGCATTTTTGCGCCCTTCAACCTGACACCTGTAACGACTGGTAAAGGACATCTGTCACTGACCCGGCACAAGTGAAAACTGATATGATTGAAAATAATTCGCAACAAGTGAGGCTGGCATGTCACGAGCGCAGACGAAAGATTTCAAAGGTTCGCTCCACGCGCAGGGGATGCGGTTGACCGGGCAACGCAAACTGATCTTGCAAGTGCTCGAAGAAGCTGGCGGACACCTGGACGCCGAGACCGTCTTTGAACGCGCGCACCGACGCGACGAGCGAGTGAGCCTGGCGACGGTGTATCGGACGCTGCAACTGCTCAAAAAGATGGGGCTGGTGGATCAGCACTTTACCAGCCGCGAGCACAATCGCGAGGTGTACGAGCCGGTTGGCGCGGAGGAACACTATCACTTTTCATGTCTCAAATGCGGCAAGGTGGTCGAGTTCCAGTCGGCGCTGATTGATCGCGCCCGCAAACAGCTCGCGCAGGACCTCGGCATCAACATTCTGCACGGCTGCGCCTGCTTCGAAGGCTATTGCGCCACCTGTAAATCCTCAGGTTAGTTTGTTGATCGCGTTGCGGTCCCGTTCTGCGGAGGTTGAGCCGAGACGAAAATGCTGCACGAAAAATTACTATGCCTGCATAGCCCAATGGGACTATGGACCTGACACACTGATCTCCCTGTAAGCCTTTTTCATCAGCCGAATTGGCAAGTATGGTCATGCTGAGCACCGAAGGCACGAAGCCTCTCTGCCTTGCATGACCGAGATTCTGAGCCGCGGCGCGGCTCAGAATGACCGGCGAATACTTGCCAATTCGTGCAATCTGTGGAAATCCGTGTGACAGGTCTTGGTTGCCGTGACAGTTGGCATAACGGGAAAGTGACATACGGCTCTTGATTATTGAGCGGGCCTATGCCAAACTAAGTTGTCCGACTGCGCCGCGTTGCGCGTTGGTTGTGCCGCGCCAGAGCGGCGCGCTGATCAAGCCTCAAGATCCCAAAGCTTCCGCTCCACGATGCAGGAGGAATCAATGAGCCTCAAGATCATCAGCAAACAAGACGTGGCCCTATTCGTCACCAGCCTCATGAGCCAATATGACGTGCTGGGGCCAGTGGCAAAGGAGAACAAATTCGTCTTTGCCCCACTGACCGACGCAGCCCAGTTGCGGCTGGACTATAACACCAGCATCCTGCCGCCCAAGAAAGCCCTCCTGCCGCAGGAAGAGACGCTGTTCACCTTCAAGACCGACGGGACGTTTACGGCCCAACCCGTGTTCGACATTCGCCCGCGCGTGATCTTGGGTGCGCACACCTGCGACATTCACGCGATGAAGCTGCTGGATGCCGTCTTTGCCAAAGGCTACCCCGACGCGCACTATCTCAAGCGCCGGGAAAACACCGTTGTCGTCGGCATCGAATGTCTGACGCCCTGCGACGAGCACTCGTTCTGCAAGAGCATGGGCACGCTCAGCGCAAGCGACGGCTACGATGTGCACCTGACCGACCTGGGCGATGCCTACGTGGCAGACGTGAGCACGAGCGCAGGCGAGGCGCTGATCGCGCGACATGCCAACGCGCGCGAAGCGACGCGCGACGACATCAATCGGATGAACAAGGTGCTTTCGGACAAGTGGCCGCGCTTTGCCTACCGGCTGGACTTTGACGCGGGCGAATTGCCCTCGCTGATGGCAGTGAGCTACAAGAGCCCGCTGTGGGAGGAGCTAGGCACCAGGTGCCTGGCCTGCGGCCAATGCACGATCGTGTGTCCAACGTGCTATTGCTTCAACGTGGTGGACAAAGTGAGCCTGGACGGCCAGAGCGGCGAGCGCAAACGCATCTGGGATAGCTGCCAGCTCGACGAGTTTGCGCGTGTGGCGACCGGCGAGAATTTCCGCAAGACGCGCGCCCAGCGCCAGCGGCATCGCTTTTTCCGCAAGGGTAAATACATCCCCGATAATCACGGCGAATTGGGCTGCGTGGGCTGCGGCCGCTGCGCGCGCGCGTGCCTGGTGGACATCACCCCGGTGAATGTGTGGAATACTCTCTATAAGGCGAGATAGCCAATACCCAATACCTACTAATACCCAAGATTAGGTATTGGGTATTAGGTATCGGGTGTCGGGAGGAACAACATGGCAATACCAACCCTAGACTCTATCTACGTTCCCAGCCCGGCCAAGATCGTCAAGGTCCAACCGATGACGGCGCTGGAAAAGCTGTTCACCATCGAGTTGCCGCATGGGCAATCGCTGGGACACCGGTCAGGACAATTTGTCGAAGTGAGCCTGCCCGGCATCGGCGAAGCGCCGATCTCGATCTCGTCATCTCCCAGCCGGAGCAACGGCACGTTCGAGCTGTGCGTCCGCAAAGTCGGCGACGTGACGACGGCGATGCACAACTTGAGTGTCGGCACGACGATCGGCCTGCGCGGCCCATTCGGCTCTGGCTTTCCGCTGGACAAGTTCAGGGGCAAGGATATTCTCTTTGCGCCGGGCGGCCTGGGCCTGGCGCCTGCGCGCAGCGTGATCAATCAAGTCCTCGATGAACGCGGATCGTACGGGCGGGTCACCATCCTGTATGGCGCCAAGAATCCGGGCGAGCTGCTGTTCAAAGACGAGCTGGAACAGTGGGCCAGGCGCGACGATGTCGAGTTCCACGTCACAGTAGATCGCGGCGACGCAGACTGGAAGGGCAACGTCGGAGTCATCACGACGCTCTTTCCCAAGATCACGGTCAACCCGCGCAACACGGTGGCGATCACGATCGGCCCGCCAGTGATGTATCGCTTTGTGCTGATGGAGCTGCTCGGCAAGGGCATTCCCGAAGGCCAAATCTGGTTGTCGCTCGAACGGCGGATGAAGTGCGGCGTGGGCAAGTGCGGTCACTGCCAGATCAACGGGCTGTACTGCTGTCAGCAGGGGCCGTCCTTCAGCTACGCCCAGATCAAGGGCGTGGAGGAGGCGATTGGATGAAACCCAAAGTTGCGTTTTTCGACTTTACCAGTTGCGAAGGCTGCCAGTTGACTGTCGTGGACTCGCTGCAAACTCACCTCGACCTGCTCGACGCCGTCGAGATCGTCCAGTTCCGTGAGGCGATGAGCGAGCGCGGCGAGGATTACGCGGTCGCGTTCGTGGAAGGCTCGATCACGCGCCCGTCGGACGAAGAGCGCCTCAAGAAAATCCGCGAGCAGGCGGCCGTGCTCGTCGCGCTCGGCGCGTGCGCGCACCTGGGCGGCGTCAACGCCATCAAGAATCTCGCGCCGCTAGAGAACGTGCGCAGGTACGTGTACGGCGACAAGCATGAATGGTTCGCCACCTACGCCGCGCGGCCTCTCAGCGCCGTCGTCAAGGTGGATGCGTTCATTCCCGGCTGCCCGATTGACCGCGAGGAATTTATCCGCGTCGTCAAGGCGTTGCTGCTGGGCAAAAAGCCGCCCATCCCCGATTACCCGCTGTGCGTCGAATGTAAGCTGAAGGAAAACGTCTGCCTGTACGACAAGGGCGGCGTGTGTAACGGCCCGGTCACGCGCGCGGGCTGCGACGCGATTTGCCCGACCTATGGCGATGGCTGCGAGGGCTGCCGCGGTCTGATCAGCAACCCGAACCGCGACTCGATGCAAAGTGTGCTGGCCGCGCACGGACTCACCGTAGACGACATCATGGCGCGGATGACCATGTTCAACGCCTATCAATTGCAGGAACTGCAAGCCAAGTGAGACAAAGGATGACATTTGACGCTTGACGTTTGATGGATGAAACAAGCGATGCGTCATGCGTCACCGGTCTTGGGGAGAACGACTATGGCAAATGTGAGTATCAATGTCCATCATGTCACTCGTGTAGAAGGGCACGGCAACATTGTCGTCAATGCCAGGAACGGCGTGCTGGAAGAATGTCGCCTGGAAATTGTCGAAACGCCACGTTTCTTTGAGGCGATGCTGCTGGGCCGCCCCTACACCGAGGCCAGTCACATCACGTCCCGCATCTGCGGCATCTGCGCCGTCGGCCACGCGACCGCCTCGCTGCGCGCGACGGAAGCCGCCTTGAACGTGGAGCTATCCGAGCAGACGACGCTGTTGCGCAAGCTCAACTTTCATGGCGAGATGCTCGACAGCCACGTCCTGCACACGTACATGTTGGTGGCGCCGGACTTTTTCGGGGTGGGCAGCGTGATCCCGCTCGCCAAGACTGCGCCGGATGTCGTGCTGCGCGCGCTGCGCATCAAAAAGCTCTCGGGCGATCTGTGCGCGATGATCGGCGGACGCCATACTCACCCGATCGCGATGACCGTGGGCGGCTTTACGCACCTGCCGACCGTCGAGCAGATCAGAGCCATGCGCAACCGGCTGGTGGATGCGCGCAAGGATATGGATGAGACGGTCGCGCTGTTCAAGACGCTGCCCTGGCCCAAGTTCGAGCGCGAGACGGAATACGTCGCGTTGTCCAAGCCGGACGAGTATGCCTTTATTGACGGCACGATCACGACGACGGACGGCGGCTCGTACGCGATCAAAGACTATCGCCAAGTCACGAACGAGCAGGTCGTCCAACATTCGTCGGCCAAGCACTGCAGGCACAAGCGCGGCTCGTACATGGTCGGCGCGCTGGCGCGCTTTAACATCAACCACAAGCTGCTGCATCCGCGTGCCAAGGCCGCGGCCCAAGAGCTAGGCCTGGAGCCTATCTGCACCAACCCGTACATGAACACGGCGGCTCAGGTCGTCGAGATGGTGCACTGCGTGGAAGACGCCATCCGGATTTGCGACGAACTGATTGTGCGTGGGCTCAAGACCGAGCCGCTATGGAAGTTTGGCGGCAAGGGCGGCGAAGGCGCTGGCTCGTGCGATGTGCCGCGTGGCATCTTGTTCCACCATTACGCCATCGGCGACGACGGCAAGATCACCAGCGCGAACTGCATCATCCCAACCGGCCAGAACCTCGCCAACATCGAAGCCGACATGCGGGCGCTGGTGCCGCAGATTCTCGATCAGGGCGCGGACAAGGTGCGGACGATGATGGAGATGCTCGTGCGCGCCTACGACCCGTGCATCTCGTGCTCGGCGCATTTCCTGAATGTCAGGTTCGTGTGAGGCCTAGACCTGTCAGGTCAGAGTGTTGAATGAAACCCATCTTGATTTTGGGCTTGGGCAATCCGCTGCAAGGCGATGACGGTGCGGGGTGCCGCGTCGCGCAAGCGCTTGAAGGCCAGGCGTTGCCCAACGATGTCCAGGCGATGGACGGCGGGACGCCGGGCGTCGGACTGTTGAACCTGTTAGAGGGCCGGAGGCGCGTTATCATTATAGACGCGGCCGAGATGGGAAAGCCGGCAGGCGAGGTGGTGCGCTTCCGACCCGAAGAAGTGACGCTGACCGGCTCGGCGCAGCGATTCTCGCTGCACCGTTCCGGCGTGGCGGACGCGCTGGCGCTGGCGCGCGAGCTAGGGCTGGCTCTCCCGGACATGGTCGTGTTCGGCGTGCAGCCAGCGCGCGTGGATTGGGGCGAGGGTCTCAGCCCAAGCGTCCAGGCCGCCATGCCCAAGTTGATCCAGGCGGTTCTCGACGAAGCCAAGGTATCTCATTCAGAGGAGGCCTGAGAATTCGAGCGCGAGACTGACCGTCGTGTTGAGCGCAGTGAACGCCTCGCGTCTCGTTGACCCTTTGCCTCGCTCAGGGCGATCAGACCTCAGGCGGCCTCTCCTAGGAGCAAACAATGGCAAAAGAAAAAATCCTGATCATTGACGACGACGAAGACGTGGTGTTTGCAATGCGCTTGCCTTTGGAGGCCGCAGGGTACCAGGTTTTTCAGGCGGTCAGCGGCACTGAGGGCTTGCAAAAAGTCAAAGCGATCAAGCCCGATCTCATTGTCCTCGACGTGATGATGGATACGACGACCGAAGGCTTTCAGGTGAGCCTCCAGTTGCGCAGTCCCGATCCCAACTCAGAATATGCGGCGTTCAAGAACATCCCGATCCTGATGATCACGGCCATCCACACGACGACGCCGCTGCGCTTTGGGCCGGACCAGGAATATCTGCCGGTGGACGCGTTCATCGAAAAGCCAATTGACCCGGACGCGCTGTTGGCCCAAGTCCGTGAGCACCTGGCCCCAAAGGCTGCCTGACGTCGTTGCCATTCATTCCGACAGCCGGTCATCTCTGACCGGCCTTTGTGTTTGTCATAGGCGATGTGCATAGCTGCGCTACTGCGCTTTCGATCTAGTGTCGAATGAAGTAAAATATACACTGGCGTGCCAAATGGCTCAAAAAGCATTTCAAGACTATTATCCAGATAGTCTCGCGCTTTGTTATGGCTGCGGTCGGCTCAACGAGCATGGCCACCAAATCAAAAGCTACTGGGATGGCGACGAGTCCGTTTGCACCTTCATGCCCAAGCCGTACCACACCGCGCTCCCTGGCTATGTGTATGGCGGCCTGATCGCATCGCTGATTGACTGTCACAGCACCGGCACCGCCGCCGCAGCCGCCTATCGCGCCGAGGGGCGCGCGATGGACACTCAGCCGCCCTTTCGCTTTGTGACGGCATCGCTGCACGTAGACTATTTGAAGCCGACTCCCATCGGCGTGCCGCTGGAGGTGCGCGGGAAGGTCAAAGAGATCAAAGGGCGCAAGGTGATAGTGACCAGTACGCTTTCGGCCAACGGCGAAATCTGCGCGCGCGGCGAGGTCGTCGCGGTGCAGATGCCAGAATATTTGGTCTCAGGCGGCGCGACAGCCTGAGCATGATACAACCTCCCGCAGGCTGCAAATCTGCGGGAGACCAGACCACACAAAGGAGGAAATAGACCATGAAAGGCAACGACAAAATCATCGAACGGCTGAATGTGCTTTTGGCAGACGAGCTGACTGCCATCAACCAATACATTGTTCATTCCGAAATGTGCGCGAACTGGGGTTACAAACATCTTCACGAAGCCGACGAGAAACGTGCCATCGCCGAAATGAAACATGCTGAAATGCTCATCGCGCGTATCCTCTTTCTGGAAGGCCGTCCCATTGTGAGCACGCTGAACAAAATCAACATCGGGGCCGACGTTGAAGCTCAGCACAAGAATGACTGGGCCGCCGAGGATGGCGCCATCAAGGCGTACAACGAGGGCATCCGCCTGGCGGTCGAAGTCAGCGATAACGGAACGCGCGAGCTGCTCGAATCCATCCTCAAGGACGAAGAGGAACACATTGACTGGCTCGAGGCGCAGCTCGATCAGATCAAGCAGATGGGCATCCAGAACTATCTGGTGGAGCAGGTAGACTAGCGCCGACGCGCAGAATGGCCCCTCTGGGAGGGGCCTCTGGCCTGCTTTGATTTCCCCTCTCCCCGATAGGAAGGGGGAGTATGTTCTTCTCCCCACCAGAGAGAAGGGATGAGGGTCAGCCCGCTCGCGTGGCGGTGCAGGTGAGAGAGCACTTTTCCCAGCCACCAGAGAGCATAGCGATCACATTCTGGAGGATGCAATGTCTGTCAAATTGACCTGGATTGTGATTATCGGCTTGCTGGTGCTGGGTGCATTGATCATCGCCTTGCATCCGGCGAGAGCCGACGATGCGCCGCCTGCCGACATTGGGCTAGGCGGAGGTGGAGGGACTGACCCCAAGCTATGGGTCTCGCCGTTGACGATTGACTTTGGCCCGGTCGGCGTGGGGTTCAAGAGCGCCACGCAACTGGTGACGATCACCAATCCTGGCTATTATACGCTGACCAACTTTGCGGGCGGCGGGGTTTATGCGCCGTTTTCGGCGACGCAGAACTGCGCCGGAGGCGTGCCGCCTGGCAAAAGCTGCAATTACTATTTCACTTTCAGCCCGACTCAGACTGGAGTGTTCTCGACAACATCAAACTCGTCTACCAACGCCGGGCCGTTCAGCATCGAAGTACGAGGAACGGGCGTGGGCGCGGGGCTGCACGTCAACCCCCTCTCACTCGACTTTGGCTCGGTCATGTCTGGCACGACGAGCAGCCAGCAAATCGTGACCATCCGCAACACTGGCTTGAGTACCTTGACTAACTTTGCGGGCGGCGGGGTCTATGCGCCGTTCCACGCAACACAAGATTGCGCCAGCGGCGTGCCGCCCGGCGGAAGCTGCCATTATTACTTCACCTTCAGCCCGACTGGAACAGGCACATTCTCGACGACATCCAATTCTTCCACCAACGCCGGGCTGTTCAGCATCGCGCTGGAGGGGCACGGGCGAACATCATTTCTGACCGGCGGCCAAAATGTTACACCGCTTTCGATTGACTTTGGCCCGGTCGGCGTAGGGTTCAAGAGCGGGCCGCAGATTGTGACCATCACCAATCAAAGCATGTTTTTCACGATCACCGACTTTGTAGGCGGCGGGGTCTTGCCGCCGTTCCAGGCGTTTCAGAACTGCGCGGACGGCGTGCCGCCCGGCGATAGCTGCCAGTTCTACTATTACTTTCAGCCCACTGCTGTTGGAACGTTTTCAGATACGTCGAACGTGAGCGATAGCTATGGCTCGTTCAGCATCCAACTACGCGGGACAGGCGCGGGCGCGGGCTTGCACGTCACCCCCCTCTCGCTTGACTTTGGCCCAGTGCCGCTCAACACAACCAGTGCTCCACAGACTGTGACCATCCGCAACACCGGCCTGAGCACGCTGACCAACTTTGCGGGCGGCGGGGTCTATGCGCCGTTTTCGGCGGCGCAGAACTGCGCCAGCGGCGTGCCACCCGGCGCCAGTTGCCAGTACTTTTTCCATTTCACGCCCACCAGCCTGGGGCGACCTACAGCCTGGTCAAATTCGAGTACGAACGCGGGGTCATTCAGCATCAGGCTGCAAGGCGGCGAACTCTTGCGGGTCTATTTGCCAGTCGTGATGAAACAATGACCGTGAACGGCAGACTGCAGACGGCGAGGGCATGAAAAGGGCAACGGACATTTGATTTCCCCTCTCCCCTGCCCTCTCCCACAAGGAGAGAGCGCGCGCGCTCCCTTCTCCCTATGAGGGAGAAGGGCCGGGGATGAGGGGCAACTCGCTCATTATATTCGAGTCTCTGATCAACATTCGACCTCGGCAGAATAACCCTTCGATGGAGATTCTTGATCCGGCGATTCGGGAGCGTGTGGCAGAGATTACGCAGCGGTTATTGGGTGGCATATGAAAGACTGGATGACAATCCGTGAACGCTACATGCGCGATGGCTTGCCCGTTCGCCTGGGCGGACTGGCGGCGAACCTAAGCCGCATCAAGTCGTTTGCCAGCCACGAGGCGAACCGCGAAGCCGTCGAGAGTTTGATTGACGAGTCCAAATATTTCATCGAGTGGACGGCAACAGAGGCTGAGGTGAGCACTGCTGCCGAGTTGGTCGAGTTGCAAGTTCAACTGGCACGCTGGCAGCGCAATTGGGCGCGCATCTGGGCCGATCCTGCGCAACGTAATCAGGTGGCTGAACAGTCGAGCGCGTGGTCAAAGCGTGTGCTAGAGATGTCGGGATTGTTGCTCACACAGTGATGAACACTTGAATCGGGCTGAAGCTGGCTTGAGCCAGCGCCGCTGTGTAGACCGGCGATTCATCGCCAGTCGTCCCTGCGGAAGGACAAGCGCAAGTTTCTGAGCAGCGAGCCTTCGGCAGGCGAAGCAATCTCTGTGCTCCGATCGCAAAGATTGCTTCGTCGGCCCGCTTCGCGGGCCTCCTCGCAATGACGGCTGAGTAGTTCCGATTTGGATTTGATTTCTCCCCGATAGGGAGAGGGAGTATGCTCTTTTCCCCATCAGAGAGAAGGGACGGGGATGAGGGTCAGCCCGCTCGCGCGGCGGCGTAGGATTCATTCACCCGCTGGGAAACGGTTAGCGTGACTTGTGGACACGTTGATTGACAAGATTACGGCACTTGCTCAAGCCGACCCGGACATACGCGCCATCATTCTGGAAGGGTCTCTGGCCGTCAATGCCCAGGTTGACGCGCTCTCCGACTACGACATCAACATCTTTGCCATCAACTATGACAAATATCTCGCAGACGATGCCTGGATGAACCAGTTCGGCCCGGTCCTGGTTTATCAAAAAGAGCAGTTTCAATTCTATGACGCTGTCATCCCAACTCGTCTGGTCGTTTACCAAGACAGACCCAGAATTGATTTTAGCTTCTGGCATCCCGGCCTGCTGACCGAGATCGTCCAGGGAGTCAAGGAGTACACAAGTTACAGAAACGGCTATCGCATCTTGGTGGATAAAGACCACATCGCCGAACAACTCCCGCAACCGGCAGGGAATGGATTTCCCATTGCCAGGCCGAATGAACCAGTCGCCGGTCCACAGTCACCCCAAAGGGTGTTCAACATCTTTGAACGATCACAAACTCGACCTCAACATACAAGGAGCAACCCATGAGCACCGAATTCTCAATTGATGCTTTTCCTCCCGCCAAGATGGCCAGCCGATTGGAAGATGTAGGCGTCACCAAATCAAAGCTCAATGCCTGGACGATGTTTGCCCTCGCCATATTGGCCGGGGCCTTTATTGGCGTGGGGGCTATTTTTTGCACGACGGTCCTGGCCGGCAGCTCGGCCCTTCCGTATGGAGTCGCCCGGCTGCTGGGCGGTCTGGTCTTTGCCACAGGCCTGATCCTGGTTGTCGTGGGCGGAGCAGAACTGTTCACCGGCAACAACTTGATCCTGATCGCCTTTGCCAGCGGCAAAGTGACCTTGAGCGGCCTGCTGCGCAATTGGATCATCGTCTATATCGGCAACTTTGTCGGCTCAGTCGTGACGGCTTACATCATGTTCCTGAGTAAGCAGTATTCATTTGGCAGCGGCTCGATCGGCTTGACGGCTTTGAACATCGGCCAGGCCAAGACCAGTCTGGACTTTATTCAGGCTGTCGCATTGGGCATCATGTGCAATGCGCTGGTGTGCATGGCCGTGTGGCTGTGCTTCAGTGCACGCAGCACGACCGACAAGATCCTTTCGATCATCCCGCCCATCTCGGCCTTCGTTGCCGCTGGTTTCGAGCACAGCATTGCCAACATGTATTTTATCCCGGTCGCGCTATTCATCAAGTACATGGGCGATCCCAAGTTCTTTGAGGCGATCAAAAAGACAGCCGCCGACTTTCCAGCCCTGACCTGGCCCAACTTTTTCCTGGTGAACCTGCTGCCGGTCACTCTCGGCAATATCATCGGCGGCGGCATCATGGTCGGCCTGGCTTACTGGTTCATCTACTTGAGGCCGCAAAAGGTGGTGGAAGTCAAGCCCGGCGTTGCGCCCACGCTCCTGGTCGTAGATGACGATCGCGATTTCGTGGATGTCACCCGCGCGATCCTCACCAAGGCAGGCTACGGCGTCAACTATGCATCCAATGGCGAAGAGGCCTTGAAGATCATGAGGCAGACCAAACCCGATATGGTGCTGCTCGACGTGATGATGGCGACCCCGCTGGAAGGAGTTGGGGTGGCTCGCCAGATGGCAGCCGATCCTGCGCTCAAGAGTATTCCGATCGTCATGATCTCGAGCATTGACAGCTCTCAATACCGAAGTGCGCTGCCGGATGATATGCACATACCCATTGACGCCTGGATCAACAAACCGGTAGACCCCGATCATATGCTCAAGACGATCAAGCGTTTTCTACGCTGAGTCCTCAATGCTTGGCCGGGGGTACGTTCGGCCAGTTGCCGACATGCAGTGCGCCCCATCAGCCAAATCGAGGCCAGCATGGCTCACCCATAGGGCGACCGCCCAGGGGCAAAAAACATGAGCGCTCAAGGGCGCATCCTGGTCATTGACGGTGAATCAGGTCTCCGAGAGGCATGTCGCCAGGCATTGGAGCCGGCAGGCTATGTCGTCGAGACAGCCGCCACAGGCCATGAGGGGATGCATCAGATCCGCGCGGGGCAATTTGACCTTGTCCTGCTCGGCTCGGCAATGCCGGACGCGAGCAGCACTGACCTTCTCTCCCTGGTCCATGAGCACGACCCGGATATGGTGTGTATCGTCATGGTCCGCCACGTGACAGTGGAGCAGGCAATTCAGGCCATCCGGGCCGGAGCGCACGATCTCATATCCGAACCTTTCACTGCCGGCCTGTTAGTGACGACCGTTGGACAGGGGCTGGAGAAGCGACGGCTTGCGCTGGGAAACAAGAGACGCCAGAGCACTGAGCAAGAGGCAGCCGAATTGGCTCGCGCCAGAGCGGAAATGGAGCGCCTGGAAAGGTTCAAGGCAGCTTTCATCCGAGTGGCGGCGCACCAGTTGCGCTCCCCTGTCACAGCCATTCAGAGCCTGCTGACTACTCTGATCAAAGGATACGCCTCTCCTGAACAGCAGCAAGATTTTCTCCAGCGCGCCCTGGATCGCTCCCAAGACCTGTTGAATATGGTGAACGACCTGGTGAGTCTGGCAACAGTCAGGGCCGAACAAGAGATCAAGCGACGAGAGATTCTGTCTTTGGCCGATGTTTTGAATCAAGTCTTGCCTTCGCTCCAGGCTAAAGCCGAGGAGAAAAAGATCGCCTGTACCGTGGAGATTTGCGCACCCGTCAAGGTCAAGGCCCATCCCGACCAGATGTCACAGTTGTGGATCAACCTGATATCTAACGCTATCGAATACACCCCACCCGGTGGGCAGGTGCGGATCAGGCTGGAGATGAGCGATCGGTGGGCTGTGGGGACAGTCGAGGATACCGGGATTGGCATCGCCGCCGAACATCAGTCGCAGATCTTTGAAGAGTTCTATCGAGCACCCCAGGCCAAACAGATGAAACCCCGAGGAACTGGACTGGGCTTGCCGCTGGTCAAGCAGATCGTAGAAGGGCACAATGGGATCATCGAGGTGGAGTCAGCCCCAGGGAAGGGAAGCCGGTTCACCTTTCGTCTTCCTCTGGCAGCCCTCCCATCGGACCAGGGCCCCGGTTCTTTCCAGAAAGGAACCTATGAAAACATCTCATCAACCCCCTGAGCAGGTTGTCTCTGAAATTCTCTCGCACTTTCCGCAGGAGCGGACCGAGCTGTTGCCTGCATTGGACGAGCTGAACAGTCGGCTAGGTTATCTTGATCGCGAAACCATCGAGTCCGTTGCCCGACATTTTGGCGTGCCGCCCCATGCCGCGTACGGCGCGGCGACGTTCTATTCGATGTGGAACGTTGCTCCCCAGCCGCCGGAGGTCGTGCATCTATGCGACGACGGCCCCTGCCACGCGATGGGCGCGGCGGGCGTGCGCCGTGCGCTGGAAAAGGCCGGCGTCGAGGTCAGGCGCACCAGTTGCATCGGCCAATGCGGCTGCGGCCCGGTGGTCGTGACCGACGATGGCGTGCTGTACCGCCACGTCACTCCGCGCAGCATCCGCGCCATCCTGGATGGCAAGCCGCCCCAGCCCTTTTCGCTCACCGACGAGATCGTGAGCATTGCGCTGGACGACCTGTCACATTCGCTGATGCGCAACGTCGGCAAAATCAACCCCGAGTCGCTGCCCGATGCCATCAATGCAGGCGCGTACCAGGCACTCCAAAAGGCCCTGGCGATGACATCCGAGCAAGTCATCAATGAATTCGTCAATTCGGGCCTGCAAGGGCGCGGCGGCGCGGGTTTTCCGGCCGGCCTCAAGATGCGCTTTACGGCCGGCGGCGCCAAGACCACCGGGGGCATCGCTTACGTCGTGTGCAACGCCGATGAATCCGAGCCGGGCACCTTCAAAGACCGCCTCTTGATCGCAGGCGACCCGCACCAGTTGATCGAGGCGATGGCGATCGCCGGGTACGCCATCGGCGCGCACGAAGGTTACATCTACATTCGCGGCGAATACATTGAGCAGGCCGGGCTGCTGCGACGCTCGATTCAGGCAGCAGAGCAGGCCGGCTACCTGGGCCACAACATTCTGGGCCGCGGGTTCGATTTCCACATCCATTTGCATCGCGGCGCGGGCGCGTACATTTGCGGCGAAGAAACCGCGCTGATCGAAAGTCTAGAGGGCAAGCGCGGCGAGCCTCGCCTGCGCCCTCCTTATCCCACGACTCATGGCGTGTTCGCCAAAGCCACCCTCGTCAACAACGTCGAGACATTGTATAACTTGCCGGGCATCATCACGCACGGCGCAGCCTGGTACAGGCAGGTTGGCACTGAACAAGCGCCCGGCACCAAGCTCTACCCGATCTCGGGCCATGTCAAGCGGACGGGCTGCCTGGAAGCGCCGCTGGGCAAGTTTACATTGCGGCAGTTGATCAAAGGGCCAGCCGGCGGTCTGCGCAGCAAAGCCCGGTTCAAAGCCTGCCATTTAGGTGGCGCGGCTGGCGCGATCGTCGGGTCTGAATTCCTGGACGTGCCGCTGGATTTCGGATCGTGCATGGCGGCCGGGGCGATGCTGGGCGCAGGTGACATTGTGGTGCTGGACGCCGAAACGTGCATCGTGGATTACGTGCGCTCGGTGGCGGACTTTTTCCGCGCCGAGTCGTGCGGCAAATGTACCCCCTGCCGCGTCGGCACGGAGCGGCAAATCCAAATCCTCAACGATCTGGTTGCCGGGCGAGGCACGGCTGGGCAATTGGACGAATTGGCGCGCTGGGGTGAGCACATGACAGACAGCTCTTTTTGTGGACTGGGCCAGACGGCCGCGACGGCGGTCCTGTCGGCGCTCAAGCTGTTCCGCAAAGAATTCGCGGCGCACACCAAGGGCAAATGTCCCGCCGGAGCATGCGCGCTATAGCCAATCAGTACTTGTTTACCGCCTATGGCTGAGAGTCTTGAGTCGCTGCAAAACCAGACGGCTACAAGACGACTGGCAGGAGAACAATATGGGAAAACCAGTCAACGTGACGATAGATGGCAAAACGATCCAGGCGGAAGAAGGCCAGCCCATCCTCCAAGTAGCGCAGGCGGCGGGCCTTCGCATCCCCACGCTGTGCTATCACCGCGACCTGACGCCGACCGGCAACTGTCGCATCTGCGTGGTCGAGGTCGAAAAGCAGCGTTTTCTGCAAGCCGCGTGCGTCTTTCCCGTCGCAGAGGGGATGGTCGTGCACACGCACAGCGAGCGCGTGATCCGATCGCGCCAGCGGACGCTGGAGCTAATGCTGGCGAATCACCCGCAGGATTGTCTCGTCTGCGACCTGAGCGGAGACTGCGAGCTTCAAGACCTGGCCTATGAATACCAGGTGAGCGTGCCCGAATGGGGTGCCAAAGGGACGCGCTACAAGACCGATAGCGACCCGAATCCGTTCGTCCGGGTGGATTTCAACAAGTGCATTCTGTGTCGGCGGTGTGTGTTGGCTTGCGCCGAGATTCAAGGCCGCGACGTGTGGGGCGTAGCCTATCGAGGTTTCGAAGAGCAGATCGTCGCGGGCGCTGGCGTGACGATGCTCGAAGCGCGCTGCGAATCCTGCGGCCAGTGCGCCGCTTACTGCCCCACCGGCGCGCTCAGCGATAAAATGTCGCATGGCCTGGGCCGGGCACACCAGATCAAAAAAGTCACCACAACCTGCACGTACTGCGGCGTGGGCTGCCAGTTCGACTTGAATGTGAAAAATGGTCGCGTCATCCGCGTCACCTCGAACCCGAACGCGCCGGTCAATGGGATGGCACTGTGCGTCAAGGGCCGCTACGGGTACGACTTTATTCACCATCCTGACCGCCTGCTGAAACCGCGAGTCCGCAGATACCTCCTTGAAGATGGGATCAAGCCCCCAATCCGCGATCCGCAATCCGCAACACAAAATCCAAAATGGGACTGGGTGGAGGTAGATTGGGATACCGCGCTTGACCTTGTGGCAAAAAAGCTCCGCACGATGCGCGACACGTTTGGCGGCGACAGCATCGGCGTGCTGACTTCGGCCAAATGCACGAACGAAGAAAACTATCTCATGAACAAACTGGCGCGGCAGGTGCTGGGGACGAACAACATTGACCACTGCGCCCGTCTTTGACACAGCAGCACGGTGGTCGGTCTGGCCACATCGTTCGGTTCGGGCGCGATGTCGAACTCGATGAAGGATGTTGCGGAGCAAGCTGCTGCAATGTTGGTCATCGGGTCCAACACGACGGAACAGCACCCGGTCTTTGGCACCATGATCCGTCGGGCGGTCAGGACGCGGGGCGTCAAGCTGGTGGTAGCCGATCCGCGCAAGATTGACCTGACCGAGTTTGCAGTCTTGCACCTGCAACACAAGCCGGGCACAGATGTTGCGCTGATCAATGGCTTGATGAACATCATCCTCGAAAAAGGCTGGGAGGACAAGGCGTTCATCGCCGGGCGCACCGAAGGCTTTGAAGAGTTCAAAGCGGTCGTCGAGCAATACACGCCGGACAGGGTCTCGGACATCACGGGCATTCCGGTCGAGCAGCTCTATCAGGCCGCCGAGATTCTGGCGACCCCTGCGGGCAAGCCGATGGCTGTGATTTGGGCGATGGGCATCACGCAGCATATCGTCGGTGTGCGCAACGTGATGAGCCTGGCGAACCTGCAAATGCTGCTGGGCAACATGGGCATCCCCGGCGGCGGCGTCAACCCGCTGCGCGGACAGAACAATGTGCAAGGCGCGTGCGACATGGGCGGATTGCCCAATGTCTATCCGGCCTATCAACCGGTGACGAGCGAGGAAGCGCGCAAGAAATTCGAGGCTGCATGGGGCGCGCCGATGCCTGACAAGATTGGCATGACGGTCACCGAGATGATCCCCAGCATCCCGGAGGGCAAAATCAAGGCGCTGTATATCCTGGGCGAAGACCCGGTGATGAGCGATCCGGATTCGAACCACGCCCGGCATTGCCTCGAGCAGTGCGAATTCATTGTACTGCAAGAGATCTTTCCATCCGAAACTTCGCCCTATGCCGATGTGCTCTTGCCCGGCGCGTCGTTTGCCGAAAAGACAGGCACTTTCACCAACACCGAGCGGCGCATCCAACTGGTGCGCAAGGCAATCGAACCGCCCGGCGAGGCGCGCGAGGACTGGCGCATCATCGCTGACATCGCCCGGCGCATCGAAAAGCGTCCGCAGGTGACCGAAGGGACGGCTCGCTACGCAGACTGGAATTACATCGGCCCGGCGCAAATCATGGCCGAGATCGCTGCGCTGGCGCCGAGCTATGCCGGCGTCAGCCACGAGCGACTCGAACGCGGCGAGACGTTCCAGTGGCCGGTCAAAGATGCCACGCACCCCGGCACACCGATCCTGCACGTCGGCAAGTTTGCGCGCGGGCTGGGCAAGTTCGCACCCATCGAACACATCCCGCCGGCCGAATTGCCCGATGACGAATATCCGATGGTGCTCAACACAGGCCGCGTGTTGTATCACTGGCACGGCGGGGAGATGACTCGCCGCGCCCAGGGTCTGCTCGAGATCTATCCCGCGCCGCTCATCGAGGTGAACAAAGAGGACGCGGCCAGACTGGGCCTGAATGGCCACAAGCGGGTGCGGGTCACTTCGCGGCGCGGCAGCATCGAAGCTGAAGCGTGGGTGACCGATCGCGTCCCGCCCGGCATGGTCTTTGCCAACTTTCATTTCCCGGCCGCGGCGGCCAACGAGTTGACCATCGCCGCGCTCGATCCGGTCGCCAAGATTCCCGAGTACAAAGTGTGCGCGGTCAAAGTGGAGCTGGCCTGACAAGGTGACACGGTGACCAGGTGACATATGGAAACACAAGACTCGAAACAGATTGAAGCCCGGTTGGACGAACTGGCAGAAGTCATCGCCGCCGAAGAATCGGCGCACGCGGACTATGAGGCCAGGCGCGCTGCGATCCTGGAAAAGGTCAAGGCAGAGTTGGATGCCCTCGACGCAGAATATGCGCCGCTGTTTGCCGCCGCCGCAGAGCGTCGGACGGCGCTGGAAGAAGCGATCAAGAACGATGTCCTGAACTGGGGTGCCAGCGTCAGGGGCAGCCAATGGCACGCGGTATACTATCGCGGTCGGGTCACCTGGGATACTCATGGTCTGGAGGTGTACGCGGCCGTTCATCCCGAAGTCAATGCGTTCCGCAAAGAAGGCGAGCCGACCGTCGTCCTGCGCGCGGTAAAATAAACCAAAGGTTCCAGCGGAGGCGGCTTCCACGCCGCTGTTGCGCGAGTTTCGCTTTTGAATGGGCGCCGGATCATGCCTGTGGCGACATGGTATAATGGGTCTGGAGGAGATCGGAAGATGAAAACCCATGAGTTAGTTATCGAGATGAAATTACTGGAACGCCGACTCACACTCTATGAGGAAAAATATGGCATTCTCAGCGAGGACTTTTATGCAGCGTTGATGTCGGGTCAACTTTCACGCTACGATGAGTACGACGAGACACGCAATGACTTTAGTCGCTGGAAAGGCATTTACGAGACCTGGCTGCGGCGCAAGCAAGCCTATTCAGAGCAAATCAAGCAGCATGACCTTGCAGAGATGATTCGTCTGCAGCCAGCTTTTCGACATATCCTCACCACAAGCATGTGCCACCCGACATCAAGCGTCACCGCATTCCTGCGCCTGGCATAAGCTTCACTCAACCCAATCTCCTTTTTCTTATCAGTGAGATCGAGGAGCTGCTCAAGATGTAGGGGGACGAGTCGCCGTGCCAGCCGCTTCGGAGGCTCGTGCCCACGGCCAGGCCCCTTGTCCTAGAGAATGAGCCTGACCTGGACACCACCGGTCTGACGCTGAAACCAGCGGGCTGTGCGTCGTCCTGCGCGCGGTAAAATAGGTTGATCTCAACAGGAGAGCCAATGACCATCTTGCCAGAAGACATGCTCAAGGTGCTCGTGGCTGTGCTGATCGGCGGGCTGATCGGCGCGGAGCGCGAGTTTCATGACAAGGCGGCCGGCTTTCGCACGATCATTTTCATCTGCGTCGGGGCCACGCTGTTTACCATCTTTTCGCACAAGATCGGGGGCGAGGGCGATACGGCCCGCATCGCCGCCAATATCGTCAGCGGGGTAGGCTTTCTGGGCGCAGGCGTGATCCTCCGCGACGCCGGACGGATCATTGGGTTGACGACCGCTTCAACGATCTGGTTGACGGCGGCGTTGGGTATGGGGATCGGCAGCGGGCACTATGGATTTGCCGCCGCCGCCACCGGCATCATGTTGATCGTCTTGTGGTTCTTTCCCTGGATCGAGGAACGGATTGACGCAATCCGCGATGAATAAACGTACGAGGTGGTGTGCTCCCGGCCCGACGAGTTTGAGCGCATCGAGGCGGCGTTCAGGCAATGTGGATTGCGCGTACGTTCTCGCAAACAGGTCAAATCCGAAGCCTGCGTGACCTGCACGTGGCAGGCGAGCGGCTCGCCCCAAAACCACGACCGCCTCGTCCAGACGCTGATGTCGGATGCCGACGTGCGCGAGTTTCACTTTTGAATGAACGCCGGGCAACACGCACGACGACCGAGCATCATTGGCGCGACATGATGCCGGACAAACCAAGATTCCCATCATAGATATCGTTCCTGACTTGACATCGCCTGGCTGGCGCCGAAACGAGCGGGCTATGAGGTCGTCACCCCTGAGCCGCTCTCCTACCAGAGGCATCAGCTCGATGTTTACGTTTGCACGGTCGGCAGCGGAACAACCTCCATCATCCAACTCGCCGACTGGCTAACCAAGACCTTTCCCCACTTTGGCGTAGCCCGATCCTGCATACTTTTTGCCTATTGCCAAGTCAACCGAACTGTGATATGCCATAGGCATGGCCGGTTGTTATAGTGTTGTAATGCTCTTGAAAGCATCTTGCAAACCTGACCCTCTGTTATTCGTGGTATTCTAGCCTCAAGTATTGAATCGTCGGGCCTGGCAAAAGCGACCGTCGGTTTGAGCATCTATCATCTACCGCCGCCCACAACTCCTCGTCACACGGCCGGCGCGGTTTTCTATGCGTCCGCACCGGTTCAAACCCGTTGAACCGGTAGGACGAGTCTTTGATCGAGGAGAGCTATCATGATACGTTATGCTTCATCCACGTCTCAGCAGGTTGCCTCGGCTCCAGCCCTTTCGCCACGCTTGTCTTTTGCAACCAGCGCGCGGGTCACCCTGACAGTCGCACTGCCTCTAGTCCTCATTTTGCTGATGCTGATCGCTTTGGCTCCGGGCCGGCTGGCTCCGGCCAGCGCGGCCGGGACGATCCGCTACGTCGCGCCCGGCGGGGGGTGTGGCGGCGCAATGCCCTGTTACAGCACGGTACAGGCTGCTGTGAACGCGGCGCAAGCCGGTGACGAAATCCGTGTAGCGCAAGGCACATACACAGACGTTCAGTCGATCGGCGCCTTGACGCAGGTCGTCTATCTCTCCGTTTCGCTCACGCTGCGGGGTGGGTATGCCACCTCGGACTGGGCGAACTATTACTTCACTCGCCCCACCATCCTCGACGCGCGCGGGCTGGGGCGGGTGATCTATGTGACAAGCACTGTCACAGCGACCATCGAGGGCTTTAGCCTCACAGGCGGGTCGGCATTCCAGGGCGGCGGCCTCTATATTGCCGGCGGCAACACGCTCATCCAAAACAACAAAATCTATGGTAACAGCGCCCCTATCACCAATAGCAAGGGCGGTGGCATCTATGTTGCCGGCGGCTCTCCCACACTGCGGAGTAATACCATTTTCAGCAACGCGGCGGCAGCATTTGGAGGCGGTGTGGCTGTCGAGGGGGGAGCGGCGCTGATTGAAAGCAACATTATCTACAGCAACACCACGACAAGCACAGCGAGTGTTGATGTCGGAGGCGGAGGTATCTTTGTCGACTCCCTGTCCAGTTCCCCAACGATTCGCGGGAACACTATCTATAGTAATACTGCCAGCGTGGCTAGCGGAGGCGGCATCCACATCTGGCATGGCCCCCAGTTGGTGACCGTGGAACAGAACGAGGTTCGCCACAATAACGCGAGCCGCGGCGGTGGCGTCTATATCCGCGAGGGCGGCCATGTGGTTAGAAACAATCTTGTTTACAGCAACACGGCCGAGAGCGGCTATGGTGGCGGTGGATTCTATCTTCGACAAACCAATGCGACGGCTGAAAACAACACCTTGTCTGGCAACACCAATGATGGCATCTATATCGAGATTGGCTCGCCTGCTGGTTATCCCACCCTGCGAAACAATGTCGTGGTCAGTAACACCCGCTATGGCGTCAATGCCACTGGCAGCATCAGCGTGACCTACTCTGCGGTCTGGGGCAATACGACCAGCAATTTCGGCGGTTCCGCCGTCGCCGCCACAGGCACAATCACCCAGGACCCACTCTTGACTTCAGACTTTCGTCTCCAGCCCGGCTCGCCGGCCATTGATGCGGCTGATCCCAACAATTATCCCGCCAACGACTATGCCGGCCGCGCGCGCCCGTTCGGCGCCCGCGCCGACATGGGCGCATACGAATACTATGCCGGCAACTGCTTTGCCCGCCTGAACAACGGCCAGGTGTACACGACGGTTCAGGCGGCGGTGGAGGCTTCTACACTGCCCACTGATGTGATCCGCGTGGCAGGCGTCTGCACAGGCATCCAGGCAATGGCAGACGGCGGACAGACAGTGACCCAGACCGTTTATCTCTCCAAGCCACTCACCTTGCGTGGTGGTTATGCCGAGACGTATTGGACGGCCCCGATCACCCGGACGATCCTGGACACGCAGGGGTTGGGACGAGTCGTCTATATCACCGGCACCTCGGCGATCACGGTGGATGGCTTTGTGATCCGGGGCGGGGATGCCTCCACTGGCGGCGGCAGCGCAGGCGGCGGTCTGTACGTCGCCGCACCATTCAGCCCGACGATTCAGAATGTGATCGCCTACAGTAACACGGCGACCTACGGCGGCGGTTTCGCCTCAGCAGGCGGCAACCCGCGCCTGTTCCACAACACTTTTGTCGCCAACACGGCGACCAGCGGCGGCGGGCTGTACCTGGCCAACGGCGCGTCGGTCGTCCGCAGCACGATCGTCGTCAGCAATGCCGGGGGCGGCATCTGGGCCACGTCCGGCTACACGCCCAACCTGGACTATAACCTCGTGTGGAGCAATCCTGGCGGCGATTATTTGATGGGGGCCATTGCGGGCGCCCACGATATTTCTGCCGACCCGCGCTTTAGCGACTTGGCCGGGCGCGATTTCCACCTGCGGGTGGATTCGCCAGCCCTGCACGCCGCCGATCCCAACTCGACGCTGAGCATGGACCTGGAAGGCGATGCCCGACCGCTCGGCCGCCAGTCCGACATCGGTGCGGACGAGGCTACGCCGTATCCGAACGCCACGCTTTCCGGCGCGCCCAACAGCCCGAGCCGGGGCGTGCTGGGGCAGATCATCGTTTACACGCACACGCTGACCAACAACGGCACGCTGATCAGCGACACATTCGATCTGAGCCACACGCTGACCGTCTACGGGCCGCCGACCAATTGGAGCATCGAGTACGTCACGCTGCCGGTGACGCTGATGCGAGACGAGAGCCGCGACATCACCGTCAGCGTCCGTGTGGGGGATGGCATCAGCGATACGTACGCCGTCGTCACGCTCACGGCCACCTCGCGGACGAATCCCAACGCTTACGCGCAGGCCAATAACCAGACCCTGGTCAACTGGACGCCGGGCGTGACGCTGATGCCCGTGACGGCGACGCTGCACGTCAACCCTGGCGCTACAGTGACGGTGCCCCACACACTGAGGAACACGGGCAACTTTACGGATGCCTTTACGATCACGTGGAGTCGGAGACCGAACTGGCAAGGGATCGTGGTCGGGGTGATGCCCCCCTCGTCGGTGATCACGCTGGGGCCGTTCGCCCAGACCACGCTCTGGATTCAGACGGCGGTGACGGACACAATGCCGGGCGGATTGACCGAGACCGTGTTCCTGACCGCCACCAGCGGACTGGTGCCTGGCCTGCGCGCCAGGTTGACCGACACGTTCGAGGTGGACTTTACCCCCGGCCCACGCTACGTGGCGACGGGGGGCAACAACACGCTGAACAACTGTCACGTCAGCAGTCTCCCTTGCCGCACGATTGCTTACGCGGTGGATCAGGCAGCCAACGGCGATGTGGTCAAGGTCGCGGCCGGCACCTATCACGAGCACGATCTCATCTTGAACAAGACCATCATCTTGCGCGGCGGCTATACCACCGGCAACTGGCAAGATTTCAGGCCCAAGGCCAACCCGACCATCATCAACGCGCAAGGCCTGGGGCGGGTGCTGTACATTTTCGGCAATCCCACCATCGAAGGGTTCACGCTGCAAGGCGGCTGGACGGCCGGCTCCGGCGGCGGCGTCTACGTGGACGTGGGCGAGCCGATCCTGCGGCAGAACACGATCGTCAGCAATACGGCCGGCGCGTATGGCGGCGGCGTCTATATCGGCAGCGGGTCTGGGAGGACAGTCTGGCTTGAGCGAAACACGCTGGCTTTCAACACCGCCCAGCGGGGCGGCGGTTTGGCCAGCATCTCTGGCGATCCACGCTTTTGGAATAACCTGGTGTACCGGAACACGGCCAGCGCCGAGGGCGGCGGCGTGTACGTCTCTGCCCATAGCCCGCTCATCTGGCACAACACGATCTTTAGCAACACCGCCAATCTGGGCGGCGGCCTCTACCTTTTCGGCGGGACGCCGATGGTGAGCAACACGCTCGTCATCAGCAACAGCGCGGCGATCAGTGCCGGAGGCATCTACAGCCAGACGGCCGGCGCTGTAGTGGGCTATAACGACGTGTGGGGCAACCTCAACGGCAACTATGCAGGCATGACCCCCGGCCCCAACGACATGGTCGCCGATCCGCTCTTTGCAAACCCGATCAGCTACAATCTGCGCTTGCTGAGCATCTCGCCCGTGATCGGTCGGGCGCAGCCCAGCCTGGTGAGCGATGACTATTGGGGCAACCCGCGCCCGGTGCCGGAGGGCGGCCTGCCGGACATTGGCGCGGACGAGTACATGCGGGCTGGCCTGGCGATCGCGCCGAACTATACCGCCACCGCCACGCCAGGGCAGATCGTGACCTTTACGCACGTCCTGACCAACAGCGGCGATTACACCGACACGGTCCTCCTCACGGCGAGCAACAGCCAGGGCTGGGGGTTCATCCTCCGACCGCCGCCCACGCTGACGCTGGGCTTGAACATGACCGGCACGATCACCACGACCTTTATGGTCCCGGCCGGCACGCTCAGCAACACAGTGAACACGACCTTCATCACCGCCACGTCCGGGAACGACGACGAGTATTGGGTGACGGCGATCAACACGACCACCGTCGGATTGGGCCTGGGCGTCTCGCTGGAACCCGATCGCACCGGGCTGATGCAATCCAGCGATCCGTATATCGTCTATACCCACACCCTGATGAACGTGGGCAACTATACCGACACGTTTACTTTGCAGTATCGGCACAGCACGACATGGACGGTAGCGCTTGCGCCGCAGGTGGTCACGTTGAGGGGCGGCATGACGACGACGGTGCAGGTCACGGTCACGCCGCTGGGCGTCAGCCCCGGCGTGCTGGGCGTAGATATCCTCGTCATCACCGCCACCTCCCAGATCAGCTCGAGCGTGTTCGACCTGGTCACCGACACGACCTTTGTCAACCGGACCTTTGGCGTGACGCTGGCGCCGCCTCGAGAGGGCATCGGCTGGCCTGGGCAACAGGTGGTCTATACGCACACGTTGACCAACCTCGGCAACTATACGGACACTTTTAACTTGAGCAGCTTGTACACCTATACGCCCGCCTTCCCTGGGCAAAGTTGGGGCGTCCTGCTCAACCCCTACCAGGTGACCGTCGGCGGCGGAGCCACGCGCACGATCACGGTCACGGTCAGCATCCCCTCTCGCACGCTCAGCGATACGGCCGTCTTTAGCGGCACCGTCGCCCGATCTTGGACCACGGCGACCAACCTGTTCACGACCGATGTTCGCGCCGGCGTCATGGAGACGACCACAGTCGGGCACAAGGTTGATTTCATACTTTACAGCGATACCGGGTGCGCTCAGGCTTTCGGGGCCTCGGCGATAACGGTAACATTCGGAAACTTTGTGACCAACACTGGTAACTATACCGATAGCTTTGTCGTCACCGCGACCAGCACAAGCGGATACCGGGTCGAGGTCTATCCAACAACCACGCCATCCGTGGGACCCAACACGGGCGCGTGGATTGATGTCATTGTGTATGATATACCTTCTTCCCGCACCAGCGAAACCGTTATCGTGACCGCAACTTCGGTGGCCAGCAGCACGGTCCAACGGACGGCTACGGATATAGCCTACTTGAACTTTACACGTCGTTTGGAGTGGCAGCCCGGGTTCAACTGGGCCATCGTCTCTGCGCTGGGCAATATCCCTGCGGTGTACACGCATACGCTGTATTACACCAGCACAGAGATGGGCAGTCGACAAATAACGCTGACCGCTGCGTCGGCCCCGCCGCCGGTGGGGTTGGGTTGGCCGGCCAGCGTCGAGCCGACGCAGGTATCCATGTCTCCGGGGGATAGCGTGCCGGTCACCGTCACCGTGCAGGTTCCTTCCGCCGCACTCGACGCCGACGAGCTCACACTGGCGACGGCGGACATTTTGTATTCGTCGTGTGATGCCGAGATAGCCGACGAATGGACGGCTGTTCGCCGACCGGCTGTCTTGCTCTATCCCGACCAGAGCGGCAGCGCCGCGCCGGGCAGCGTCATCACCTACATGCACACCTTGAGCAACGCCGGCGGCCTGACCGATAGTTACACGCTCACCTGGTCCACGCCCAGCCCGGGCTGGCAGGTTTCGGTCGAACCCAGCCTGGTCAACAATCTATGGCCGCACACAGGCGTGTCCGTCATCGCCACGATCACTGTGCCGACCGCATTGTTGAGCGGAACGGTAGAGACGCTGGTCATCACGGCGACTTCACATTACAACCCGGTCGTTTCGGATACGGTCACCGATCAGACGACGGTGGCCTATGCGCCGGGCGCGATCCTGGCGCCCGATGGCAGCGGCTCGACCTATCCGGGCGGGAGTTATACCTATACGCACAGCCTGACCAACACAGGCAACTATACTCAGACGTACGAGCTGCGGACCAACTCGGGGCTGGTGGGTTATCCGGTCGTCTCGCCGACGATGGTGTACTCGCTGGGGCCAGGCCAGGTCTATACGGGCATCGTGGTGGTCGTGTCCATCCCGGAACACGCCGCGACGGGATCGATCGAACGCTCGCAGGTGACGGCGCTGTTTGCCGGTCAACAGGCAAGCGCGGTAGACTCGACGCAGGTCACACAAAAGCCTGGCCCGCGCTACGTGGCCAAAGGCGGCACAGACGGCATCAACAACTGCACACTGCTCGGCCAATACGGGCCGTGCGCGACGATCCAGCATGCGGTGAATGTGGCTGCATGGGGCGATCCGATCTATGTCGCGCAGGGCACCTACACCGGCACACTCGTCCTCGACAAGCCCGTCTGGGTGAGCGGCGGTTACACGCTGACGAACAACTGGGCCAACGCAGACCCGTTCAACCAGGCGACGATCCTGGATGCGCAGGGTCAGGGACGGGTCATCTCGATCACCGCGCCGGTGACCAGCGTGACAGGGTTCCACATCACTAACGGCAATGCAAACACTGGCGGCGGCATCTACCTGGACACCGGACAGCCGATCACGCTTGCAGCGCTGATGATCTATAGTAACACGGCGACCCAGGGCGGCGCGATCTATGTACGCAGCGGCGACGTGACGCTGATCAACAGCGTGCTGTACTCGAACACGGCCAGCAGCCTGGGCGGCGGCCTGTACGTGACCGGCACGACCCGGCTCATCAACAACACGCTGGTCGCCAACCGGGCCATCACCGGCGGCGTGGTGTATCAGGCTGCCGGGACGATGGTGGTCACCAACACGATCCTGGTCAGCAATACGGCGACGATCACCGGCGGCGTGGCCTATGCCGAACCCGGCGCGACCTGGTCGTTAGCCTACAACGACCTGTGGAACAATACCAATGCCGAAAACGTGACCAGCGCCAACAGCCTGGCGGTTGACCCGTTGTTCCAGAACGTCGCCGCGCGCGATTTCCGCCTCCGGGCCGACTCGCTGTGCATTGACAACGGCATCACCGTCACGCTGAGCACAGACCTGGCCAATCGCCCACGCCCGCAGGCAGTGGCTTTCGACCGCCCGCACGTTTCGGACTATGACATGGGCGCGTTCGAGTTCGACCCGCAGCGAGGCTGGCAGTTCGATCCCGCCTTCCAACAGCGGCGCGGGACGACCAGCCTGGTCGTATACACGCACATCTTGACGAACACGGGCAACTATACCGACACGGCCGTGCTCACAGCGACGATTGACCGGGTGGATTGGGGAGTGATGTTCTGGCCGCCGTCAGTGACGCTGCGCGCTGGCTTGACGACGACCGTGTATGTCACCGTCACGATCCCGCCGACGACCGAGATCGGCACGGTGGGCACCGCCATCATCACGGCGACCTCGACCTTGAGTCCGTCCGTCTTTGCCCAGGCAGTGGATACGACCTCCTACCAGCAAGACATTGACGTGGCGATTCACAAGACTGTGGTCCCCACAGGCTGGCTCAAGTCGGGCGATGCGATCACGTATACGCTCGTTTACACTAACAATGGCCCGGTCATGGCCTATGGCATGGTCATCACAGACTGGCTGCCGATCACACTGACGAATGTGATCTCGACCAGCTCGCCGCCGGTCACGCCGACAGTAGGCCCAGGCTACGTGTCCTGGACTTCTGCCAACCTGAGCACGGGCGCCAAGGGGATCATCACCCTCACGGGCGTGGTCAGTCAACCGTTGGGCCTGGTGAGCGCGATGGTCAACACGGCTCAGATCACGACCACGCAGTACGACGTGACGCCGACGAATAACACGTCCTGGGTGAGCAATGGGGTGGATACTCAGTCGCCCAGCGTGCCGACCCTGCTCAGCCCGGCGAACGGCACGCTCACCGGCACGCGAACGCTGACCTTTACCTGGCAACCCTCCAGTGACGGAGCCGGCGCCGGCGTGTGGGGTTACCAGTTCATCCTCAGCGGCAGCGCGTACTATTCGAGCGCGACGGTGTACTCGCCAACGACCTGGGCGCGCCTGTCGAATCTGCCGCTCGGTGTGTACACCTGGACGGTGAGCGCGTTCGACGTGCTGGGGAATATGAGCGCGTTTGCTTCGCCGTTCTCGCTCACGATAGACGCGCCGGTCTTGACGGTGACCAAGCGCGCCACGCCGACGGTGGCTGTGGCCGGCGCGCCGTTCACGTATCTCCTGACCATCTCGAACACCGGCCAGGTGCCGGCCACCGGCGTGGTGGTGACGGACGCTATCCCCACCGGCGCGAATTACGTCTCATCGTCCGGGATTCGAGTGGGCAGCGTCATCAGTTGGTCTGGCCTCAGCGTCCCAACGGGCGGCGCAACGCAGGCGACGTTTGTCGTCAGCGCGTGCCAGGCGGTGACCAACACCTCCTATCGCGTGGTGACCAGCACCGAGAGCGTCGGCAGCGACTGGGGCGCGGCGGTGCCGATGACGCCGCAGGCGCCGACGATCACGGCAGACTTTACTCATTCGCTAGAAGTGAACGTCGGGTGGCCGGCGTACTTTACGGACACGACCACGTCCAACGGCGCAGGCATGGTGGGGTGGACCTGGAACATGGGCGATGGGCAGGTCAAGACCGGCCGCGCGATCAGCCATACGTACACGATCTCTGGCTCCTACGTCGTCACGCTGACGGTGACGGACGCCTGCGGCTTTACGCAGAGCGTGACCCACCCGATCACCGTTACGTTCCGGCCAGGGATATTGGAGCGATTGGGCATCAGCCCGGTGATGACGCAAACCGCCGGGGTCGGCTTTACGCTGGTGATCACCGCCTACGATGGATTGGGCAACGTGATGACTAGCTTTAACGGCGCCATCGTGCTGACCGATTCCACGCGCACGCTGTCGCCGGTCTCGTGGAGCAGTTGGTCGAACGGTGTGGCGACTCTGCAGGCGACGATCACGCAGGCATCCGTCAACGACCAGATCACAGTGACGGTGCAGGCCACGCCAACGGTCTGGGTAGCCAGCAATCTGTTCACGGTGCTGCCGAATGTGCCCGCCAGCCTCGTGGTCTCGGCCCAGCCGTCCATCATCGCACCCACCCAGACGTCTAACGTCACCGCTCTCGTGCGAGATCAGTACGGCAACCCGGTCGCCAACGGCATCCCGGTGACCTTTACGGCGACGCTGGGAGCGATCACGCCGTACGCTCAAACGGCCAACGGACAGGCGACCGCAGTGTTCACCGGCACGACGGTCGGCACCGCCGTCATCACGGCCACGGTCGCGCCCGGCCTCCAGGGGACGACCATGGTCACCATCACCACGGGTCAGACTTTCATCTTCCTGCCGGTGGTGCTGCGGGACTATCCGCCTCGAAAGAACCTGACGGTGAGCGCGATCAACACCTCGACCAACCCGGCCAACGTCAGCGTGGTCATCCAAAACACGGGCAACGTGCCGATCACCGAGACCTTCTGGGTGATCCTCTACCTGGACCCAACTCAGGCGGTCCAGATCAACAAATTCTGGTGGGATATCGGCGCGCCGAACGGCGCGGCCTGGAACGTGACGACGCCGCTGCAGCCGGGCCAGTCGCTGACGCTACTGCCAGCGAACGCCACTCCGCCTTATCACGTATATTGGCCAACATCGTTCACACGCGGCCAGCACTCACTATGGGCGCAGGTGGACGCCTGGGCTTCCAGCGGCACGATCGGACTTGTGCAAGAAACCAATGAGGGCGATAATATACGTGGCCCGGTGACGTTCACCGTACCGTGATTGACTGAGGGAAATTCCAAGAATCACACTGGGCCTTGTGAGGGTTCTGCCCTCGCAAGGCCCAATCAGTGACCAGGAGGACTCGATGATCAAGTCACTCGTCAATCCCTGGGGGGTGCTGTGCGCCCTGTGTGCTGTGCTGCTGTTGGGGGTCTCGGTCGTGATGGCGGCACCATCTCCTGAGAGGCTCTACCAACCGCCGCCGCCCACCAATACGCCCACGCCGCCTGTGCCACCGACCTGGACGCCCACCCCTTCCACGCCTTCTACCCCGGCCCCTCCAAGTGGCGATGGGGGCACCGGTTTTCTGGCGATCATTGAGGGTTACGTCTGGGACGACGGCGACCCCTCTCGACCGCGGGGCGGCGTCACGGTGCGCTATACCAGCGACGGCGTCAGCGCGGACGTCGAAACGAAAAGCAATGGCTTTTTCCGGTTCGTCAACGTCGGCCCGGACGACGGCGTGCTCGATCTGGCCGACCCGAACTGGCAGTCCGGGACGGGCGGCGTGATCATCAAGCCGCCGCTGGGGCAAACGGTCCGCGTCAACCTGGCCGCGCTGCCCAAGGGCAAGTCGCTGGCCTCCAGAGTCGCGCTCACCACCAACCTCTCCTCCGCCAGCGCATCGGCCGGGCAGACCATGACCTTCACATTCAAGGTGGTCAATGGCACGGAAGGCGCCATCTCTGGGCTGATGTTGGGTGATCAACTCCCAGAGGGGATGACCGTCGCCGGCGTGACGACTTCGCGAGGGGACATTCTGGCGAGCGGCCCCAGCGTCGTGGCAGTGGACTTGAACGCGCTGGCTGCTTTCGACTCTGCCACCGTCAACATCATTGCGCTCGTCAACAAGGACGCCAAGTCTGCCAAGAGCGGTAACCGGGCGACGCTGCTCTATCGCGAAGGCGCGGCGATTGCGGCGCAATCGTCGGTGAATGTGGCCGGAGGGCCGAATACGCTGCCGGTGACGGGCGTCGGCGTGCCAATCGTGATGATTGTCGCGTTGGCTGCGGTGCTGCTTCTGGCGCGGCGACTGCGAACTCGAACCGCCTGATCGATCAAGATTACGGCACCTGGAGAGATGACAATGGAGAAACGATACACAGCCTTGAGAACGATTGCCACGATCTACAAGATTCTGGGGATCATTGTAGCGGTCGTCACGGTATTGGCCGTTCTGGTCTTGTGCGTCGCCAGTGTTCTGGGCGGAGCCGCCGTGAGCAACCTGGAGAGGAACTTGCCAGGCTCCCAGGTGCTCGGTGGAGTCTTGGGCGGCATACTTGCCGGAGGGCTGGGACTGGTTTACGGCGGCGTGGTCTCGCTGACGCTGTATGCTTTTGGCGAGGCCATCTATTTGCTGATCGCGCTGGAAGAAAACACTCGTGCGACGGCCATGTACCTGCAGCGGCAATTTGGCCCGCCTCCGCCACACTCGTAGCATTATCAGAGGCCGCGTTCACATAGACGCATCAGGATGTACTAGGCCACCATCATAAACGGTGGCCGTTTGTGTTATAATCAAATCGGTTTAGCTCATCTGTCATGCTGGCCCTCCCATGCGCGCCATCAGGTGATCTGCCATGATGATAGACGACTATAAAGACAAACTCGATCAACTCTTGGGACGCATGACGACCGAGCAGGTGCGGCAAGTCTTGCGCTTTGCCCAGTTCGTTTACGAAGACCAGGAGCCGGAGGGCATGTACGCCCGCGAAGACCCGGCGACGCGCTACCAGGAGTTTGCCCAATGGTGCCAGACGCAAGGGATCGATCTGGGCACTGTGGAACAGTGGGGACAGAACACCAGTAAGTCAGGTCACACAGCAGCGGAGAGCGAGGCGTGATCATCGAGACTCTGCCCGTCGGCCCGCTGGAGACCAACTGCTATCTCATCGGCTGCCCGGCGACGCGACTGGGCGCGGTGATCGATCCGGGCGGCGACGCCGCCGAAATTCTCTCCGCCCTCGAACGGCACCGACTCACCCTCAAGTACATTCTGCTGACGCACGCGCACTTTGATCACATCGGCGGGGTGGCCGATCTCGTCGAAGCGACGCGCGCCCCAGTCGCATTGCATCCCGGCGATCTGCCGATCCTGCGCGCCCGAGGCGGCGCGGGGATGTTTGGCATCTTTGTCCGACCCTGCCCTGAACCGGACATGAGTTTAGCCGAAGGCCAGGTGATCGAAATCGGCACGCTCAGACTCAATGTCCTCCATACCCCTGGTCACACGCCCGGCCACGTCACGTTCCACGAGCCAACCGCCCAAGTGGCCTTTGATGGCGACGTGCTGTTCATGCAAGGGATTGGCCGGACCGACTTCCCCGGCTCGAGCTACCAGCAATTGATGGCGAGCATCCGTAACAAGCTGTTTGCCTTGCCGGATGACACGACCATCTACCCCGGCCACGGCCCGGCCACGACCGTAGGCGAAGAAAAGCAGAACAATCCGTTTCTCTAGTCCTGGAGCCGGATAGTCTGATAGTTGGGCAGTTACCTGACCATGCGTGTCAACTTAAGGTTGGAGTGCAGGCTTCAGCCTGCATAAAACGCGGCCTGAAGGCCGCACTCCGGGGCTAAAGTTTACGCCAATGGTTACCTGACAACCTCGTACCGCAGCCAGACGACATCGCCTCTCAACTGTTCCAGGTGGATCAACCTGAGCGGAATCACGCCCTCGGACGAGGTCAGGTCAGGCGCGACAAAGATGGAACGCGGCGTTGTCCCGCCCGTCAAGCAAGGGGTCACCAGGACGCTCACTTCGTCCACCAGGCCCGCGCGGAGCAGCGCACCGTTGAGCGCGCCGCCACTGTCCACCCGAACGACTCGCACCCCATAACGCAGGTTCAATTCTTCCAACGCCGCCCGAAAATCCACGCGATCGTCGCCCGCGACGACGTACTCGACCCGCCACTTTTGCAAATAGGCCAGATGGCTTGGCGGGGTGGAATGTGAGCACAGCGAGATCGCTTTTCGCCAATACGGCTCCCGTTGGATCTGGCGCCAATTCCGCACCAGGCCGCGGCTGTCCACGATGACGAGCAGCGGCACGTGCAGCGGATGCAACTCTTTGGTTTCCAGGTCGCCCTCCTCCTCCTCAGGCGCGTCTTGCGAATAAGCAGCCAGCATCGTATGGCTTCCTGAGAGCATGGCATCTGCGTTCCAGCGGGCGGCCAACTCATAATACAGGCCCATGTCCCCCTCGCCCGCGAACCCATCCATGCGACCATCTACCGTCACACCGTTGTGGAGAATAACACGCGGCATCATCGCAACTCACCTCCTGTGAGAGTCACCTCTATTTTACAACCCTGGTGGGCAAATGGAGGGTTTAAAAGCGAAACCTCCCGCAGGTTGACGACCTGAGGGAGGTGGGAATCGGGATCGCAGCAATTTACGCTTGCCGCTTGCGGATCATTTCTTCCAGTTGAGCAATCATCTGCCTGGCGCGTTGTTCCTGCTCGGCCAGCGTCGAAAGCCACCGGTCCGCCGCCGAGTACACATCCTCGTCGGGGCGCGGCGTATCGAGCACGTGACGCAAATCCTGGTCCTGACCGGCATCGAGGCTTAACAACATGCGCAAGACGGCCATCGTGCTATAGCCGCTGCGGAGCAACATGCGAATGACGCGCAGGCGCCCGATTTCAGCCGCGCCATAAAGCCGGTAGCCGCTGCCGGGATCGCGCGGCGCGGCGACCAACCCATTGCGCTCCCACGACCGCAGCATGTCAATCGTGACATTCAGCAAGCGGGCCGCCTCGCCAATGCGCAGAGAGACCGTCGCCGCATCAGCAAAGGCGCCTGTGGCCCAACGCTCGAGGTAATTCGCCGCGGCTTCGGCCTGCGCGCGTTCGGCCTGCACCAGCGCAAGGTGACGGTGAGCCTGCTCCAGCGCGCCGCCCAGATCGCCGGACGCCGCTTGCCTCACCAGCGCGAGCGCGGACTGCCGGATGTTGCGCCCCGGCCAACCGCCGTGCAACGCCAGTCGGGCCAACCGCATCTGATCGAGGTGCGCCTCGGTGTACTGCCGGTACCCATTCGGGGCGCGAGGAACCGGTGGCAAGAAGCCCCACTGCTCGTAAAGCCGAACCGTGTTGGGGTGCGCGCCGACGGCTTGCGCGATGTCAGAGGTTCGCAGGTAGCATCGTGGCGACTTGGCTCGTTTACACTCGCTGTTCCAAAAAATCCGCAAAGGCGATCAACTCGGCGCGAACCTGGGCAAGCATCTGGGGCAATTCATCCCGAACTCGAGTGGCCAACCGACGCAGCTCGTCACTCACAGTTCGATTCCCTCACACTCCGCCATGTGGCGCAAGGCAAGCTTGCAGGTCTCCAAATCCAACAGGTCAACTTTGAAATCCGGGCTTAATCCTGTGACCCTTGCAACAGCGCGATAGAAACAGTCGGCCGGGATGCCCCAGGCAGCCAGATCGATATCCGACCATAGCTCAAACCCATCGCTTCGGGCCAGAGAGCCAAAGACGACCACCTTGCTCGCGCCAAATTCTTGACGCAGCAACTGTGCGGCCTGGCGAGCCGACTGCCAGGCCTGCTGCCGATGCTTTTCGATCTGCGCCTGTGACCACCGCTCGAGATTGGCGTCAGGTCGGTAGGCCTGCCACTCCTGAGCGGTCAATTCCAAAGCGGTCTTGGGCATATTCCCCTAACGGACCTTTGAGATCTTAGCTCTTCAAATATTCGTCCAGTGCGGACTTGCTGATGCGGTACTGTGTGCCGATCTGCTTGGCCTTGATCTGGCCGGACTGGATCATCTGCAGCACATCTGCTTCGGTCACTTGCAGATAGGTTGCCGCCTGCGCGGGACTCATCACGTCCGGCAAAGCGCCGCCCGCAGCCGCGGCGGCTGGTTGAGCCGGGTGCTGCAGCGCGCCGCCCATCATGCCCGTCATCATCTGGCCCAGGCCCAGCCCCGCGCCGAGTCCGACGCCCGCTCCGGCCAGATTGCCGCCCGGTGCGCTGGCCGCTTCGCGCATCGCATCCGCCGCCTGCAACTGGGCATAGGTCTGCATGTCAATCAGGCCCATCTTGCGCAGATCCTCAGCGGTAGTGTCGGACGGCGAGATCGCCTCGACGATAAGCGCCTTGAGCGTCAGGCCGAGCGCGTTGAACTCGTCGGCGGCCTTGGCGCGCACGCCCGCCGCGATCTCTTGCGTCAGCCCTTGCACTTCAAAGGCCGATTTCTTCAACTCGCCCAAAAGATCGCGCAAGCCCTGAAGAATCAGACCAACCAGACGCTGGCGGATGTCGGCAAAGTCATACGCGCCCTGCGCGCCGACAAATTGAGCGACAAACTGCTGCGGGTTGTTGATCTGCACGCCGAATGTCCCGAACGCGCGCAAGAGGCTCGCGCCCAACCCCACGCCGGGGTGCATGATCGGCACCGGCTGAGGCGTGCCCCACTTCATCTGCGGGAACTCGCGCGTGCTGACAAAATACACTTCGGCGGTGAACGGTGTGCGGTCGTTGAACAGCTTGCCCAGCAAGCCGGTGACCAGCGGGATGTTGGCCGTGGTGATCGTATGGCGGCCGGGGCCAAAGGCGTCCAGCGCCTTGCCATCCCGGAAGAACACCGCCGCCTGGCCCTCACGCACAATCACCTGCGAACCGATGCGAAAATCACCCGATCCGGTTTCAGGAAAGCGGTGCACCAGCTCGTCGCGCATCTCGTTGGGGTACTCGACGACATCAAAGACTCTGGCCATATGATTCCTCCTCAATCAGATAGACCCGAAGGGTTGGGAAAATCCTTCGGGCCTGTCCATTAGCTAGTCAACACTTCTTTGCGGTGCTCAAACGTCTCGACCAGGGACCGGCACTGGTCATCCAAGCGACGGATGGCTTCCGGCACGCCTTGCCTGGCCGTCACCGCCGCGTCAACGGCATCAATCGCGCCCGAGATTTGCAGGACGCCATCGTTCAGCGCATTATCGAATTGATACAACTTGTCCAGCGCATCTTCTTTGACGCGCACGGCATCGAAAAAGCCACCATAGCCCATCGCCGCCGTCTTGAGCTTGTCAATGAACCCGCGCAGCTTGCTCGCCGCGCTCTCGACCTCGTCCAGATATTCGATGCCGCCTGCGCTCATCAGACGCTTTTGAACGCCCGCAAGCCGCGCCCACTGTTCTTCGTACTTGCGCGCCAGCGTCTCGCGGAGGATGCGGTCGGCCTCCCGCCGCATCTCCTTTTCCTTGTAGCCTTTGTACCCGGGGATCGAGCCGATGAGCTTTTCCAGCCCACCGCGCGACTCGCTGATCTTGCTGACCAGATCGCTCATGCAGACCTCCTTCTGCTGGGATAAATACACAGGCAAGATTATAGCCCAGATCGGGCAAAAGGATAAAATCGAAACACGTGACGCGCCTGATTATACTTGAATCACCACCTGGAAACAAGACCGCCAACTGACCAGCACATCCGCATTGCCTGAAAGCCCCTAACCCGGACGAGCCGGAACCAAACAGGAGCATTAGCCACGAATTACACGAATTGCACTAATTTTTCCAATTCGAGAAATTCGTGTAATTCGTGGCAGAAAAAGCAAAGTTCGAACTGGAAATGGCCTACTTTTTTGACGTTTGAGATTTGACATTTCTTCTTCGCAGCCACTTTTCCAGCTCGATGATCAGGTAGCCCGCCAGACTGAACGCCAGGATGCGTCCCCAATCTTGCAAGCTGATCGGCGCGCTGCCAAACAAATGGTTCATCGCCGGGACATAGGTAAAGAGCAACTGCAGGACAACCATCACGCTCACCCCCACAAACACCCACCGGTTAGACAGGAACCCGATCTTGAGCATAGATTGGGTCAGTGAACGACAATTGAACAGGTAGAATAACTCGACCATGACGACGACGTTGACGGCCACCGTGCGCGCCTGGCCTATGCTCACGCCCAGGCCCAGCTCCAGCTCGAACAGGCCAAACGCGCCGAGCAAGATCAGCAGCCCGACCAACAATGTGCGCCAGGCCAGCACAGGGGTCAAAAGCGGCGCCCGGGGATCGCGCGGCGGGCGGCGCATGATGTCCGGCTCTCGCGCTTCCAGCGCCAACACCAGGCCGAGGGCCGCGACCGTGGTCATGTTGATCCACAAAACCTGGATGGGCAAAATCGGCAACACCGTGCCAAGCAAGATGCCAGCCAAAATCACCAGCCCTTCGCCGAGATTCGTGGGCAGCGTCCAGACAATGATCTTGGTCAGGTTGTCAAAGACGCTGCGTCCCTCCTCGACAGCGGCCTGGATCGTCGCAAAGTTATCGTCGGTCAAAACCATATCGGCCGCTTCTTTGGAAACATCGGTGCCGGTGATGCCCATCGCCACGCCAATGTCGGCCTGTTTGAGCGCAGGCGCATCGTTGACGCCGTCGCCCGTCATCGCCACGACGTGCCCGCGCGTCTGGAGCGCCTCGACCAGGCGCAGCTTTTGCTCGGGGCTGACGCGGGCAAAGACGGCGGTCCGATCGGCCGCCTCAACCAATGCCTGGTCCGAAAGTGCCGCAATAGCCTTGCCCGTGAGGACCTCGGACGATGTGCCCTCCAGTCCGATCTGCCGCGCAATAGCGGCGGCGGTGAGCGCGTGATCACCTGTGATCATCTTGACCTGAATGCCAGCCGTTTGGCAAGCCTGAACCGCTTCAATGGCTTCAGGCCGCGGCGGGTCAATCATGCCTTGCAGGCCGAGAAAGGTCATGCAGCAATGCACGTCATCATGCGACACGGTGGTCTTGTCCGATGGGAACTCGCGGCGGGCGAATGCCAGAACGCGCAACCCCTGAGCCGCCATGCGATCCGCTGCTTGATGGATCGCACCCGCGTCGAGTGGCACGCTCTGACCGGAGGCATCGAGCATCGAGTCACATTCAGCCAGGATCACCTCGGCGGCGCCCTTGATGTAGAGCACCTTGCCTGTTTCCGGGTTGTGCAACGTCGCCATGTACTGATGCTGCGACTCGAAGGGGAGCGCGTCCACGCGCGGCCATTGCTCGCGCGACACCGCCGCAAGGCCGCCCTTGTACGCGGAAACGATCAGCGCGCCTTCGGTCGGGTCCCCGTGAACCTGCCAGCGGCCTGCTTCTTGCGCAAGCGTGCTGTCATTGCACAGCAAGCCGGCTTTCAGGGATTCGGCCAGCGCCACGTTGGAAGAACCACTGGCGCCGTCATCTTGCTTGACGATCTGCCCTTCAGGTGCGTAGCCGCCGCCCGTGACCTGGTACCACGCCCCGCCTGCGTAAATCTCCTGGACCGTCATCTGATTCTGCGTCAGCGTGCCTGTCTTATCCGAGCAGATGACGGTGGTGCTGCCCAGCGTCTCGACCGCGGGCAGCTTGCGAATGATGGCGCGGCGCCGCGCCATGCGCGAAACGCCAATCGCCAGTGTCACGGTCAGCGCAGCAGGCAGCCCTTCCGGGATCATGGCAACGGCAAGCGCAATCGCGGCCATGAACGTCTCGATGACCGGCTGCTGACGAAGAACGCCAATACCAAAAGTGACCGCCGCCAGCGCCAGGATCGCATAGAGCACAATGCGGCTGAACGAAGCGATCTTGCGCGTGAGCGGCGTTTCCAGCTCGTGGGCCTCCGAGATCAGTTTCGAGATGCGTCCCACTTCGGTGTTGTCGCCAATCGCTGTGACAACGCCCGTCGCCTGCCCATACGTCACGAGGGTCGAAGCATAGACCATGTTGCGACGATCCGCCAGAACCGTATCGAGCGGCAAAGCGACATCCGCCGCCTTTTCGACCGGGGCCGATTCACCGGTCAGCACTGCCTCGGCTACCTGTAGATCGCGCGAGCGCACCAGGCGCATGTCAGCCGGGACTTTGGCGCCGGACTGGAGCACAACGCAGTCGCCCGGCACCAGTTCCGCCGCATCCACGCGCAAGGTCTTGCCATCGCGGATCACGGTGGCCTCGGTCGTCATCGTGCGAGCCAAAGCCTGGATCGCCTGCTCCGCCTTGGACTCCTGGATATAACCGATGATGGCGTTGATCAACACGACACCGAAAATGACCAAAGCATCGAGTACATCTTTGAGCACCGCCGTGATCAGGGCCGAAGCCAGTAGAATATAGATCAGTGGGTTATTGAATTGAAGCAGGAAACGCACCAGTGGGCTTTTGCCCCTCCGGGGCGTCAGCACGTTTAGCCCAAAGCGCATTTGACGACGCTGGACCTCCAAAGTGTCCAGCCCCATCTCGGCGTTGGTCTCGAGCAACGCAATCGCTTCTTCTTTGGGAAGGTGATGCCAGTGATGATCGAGTGCTATTTGCATAGTCTTTATCTCGCGCGTGATCTCTGTCGCGCCTCAATCGTCACCCTTGCGAAGGTTGAGAACCCTCGCAAGGGTGAATCGAATAGTTACTATGACTGCGCCCATCCCTGACTGTAGGGGCGGGCGGACTTGGCCAGCGCCGCCTGGATCATGAGAAACTCGCCCACATTGTCCATCGTCACCAGACCGACGAGCTGGCCGTTACGCACGACCGGCATCGTGTGACAACCGCACGCTTGCAAGCGCGCAGAGGCAACCTCCAGCATCTCATAGGGATCGGCGATCTCGATGTCACGGCGCATCACATCACCGACCAACGCACCAGTCCCATAGCGTTGGAGCGCCACGATGAGATCGCCGCGCGTCAACACGCCTACCACGCGCCCGTCGTCCACGGCCGGGAAATCCTGCTGCGCCCCGGACAGGATCAATTCCACTACGTCGGCGAGCGTATTGCGTGACGAGACCGTGCGAAAGTCCGTCAACATCGCGCGGCTCACCGGGATGCCGCTCAGGGACGACTTCATCTGCACCAGGCTTGCTTCTTGCGCTGCCCCCATCCACACAAACAGCGCGGTGAACACGAGCAGCGGATTGGTGAACAGGCCGACAAAACCAAGCAGGAACGCCATGCCCTGGCCGAGGCCCGCCGCAATCTGCGTCGCTCGCGTGTATTCCATGCGCATCGCCAGCAACGCGCGCACCACACGTCCCCCGTCCATCGGGAAAGCCGGGATCATGTTAAAGACAACCAGCACGACGTTGACCACCATCAGTCGTTCCAGGAACGAACCGCTCGCAACGCCCAACCGGCTGATCGGCTCCATCGCGTTTGTCACGAGCAGCCACAAGAACAACCCAGCCGCAATGACCACGTTGACCGCCGGCCCGGCGAGCGCGACCCAGAGTTCTTGCTTGGGATCATCCGGCATTCGCTCCAGCCGCGCCACACCGCCGATCGGCAACAGCGTGATGTCGCGCGTCTTGATGCCGTACCGGCGCGCCGTGAGCGCGTGACCGTACTCGTGCAGGACGACCACAAAGAACAACGCCAGGATAAAGGCCACGCCTTCCAACGCCGCCAGTAAAGTCTGCCCTTGCAGAAAGCTCGTCAGCGCAACCCAGCCCAAGAGTAGCAGGAACGTCGTATGCATGTAAACGCCAATGCCAGCAAATTCACCGATTTTCCATGACCACTTCATCGCCATCCTCCTCAATTACCTGATGCCAATAAAAGGCGAGACCGGAACCACGTGCAACGCCGCGTTGGTCTCGCCAGTATTCGATCCTATGCTTACAACCAGCCGGAAGCTTGCACTCCGTCTTGACGACTGGTTGGCCCACTTGTGCGGGTGGCTACTCCCCAAATCTGTCCATATTATACTCCAACCGCACGCCGCGTCAAGGTTTTGTCTAATTTTCTTATAAACCTCTAATACTTAACCTGGGATGCGTGAAAGAAGCTGTTGCAAGGCTGCCTGCTCGCCGGCCGAGATCATAGTCTCCAGGGCTTGCTGGTCGCCCGCTAATAGTGCCCGTCCCAGCCCGGACTGCTTGAACATCTTGAGGTCTTCTTCAAACGGCTTGCCCACAATGTCCTCGCGGACGATGCGCCCATCCTTCATCACCAGCACGCGGTGAGTGCGCCGGGCGATGCTCATGTCGTGCGTGACGACGAAAATCGTCATACCATGTTGACTGTGCAGGTCCCCCAGCAGCTTCATCACCTCATCGCCGCTCTGGCTGTCGAGGTTGCCGGTCGGCTCGTCGGCCAACAGGATCGCCGGTTGATTGGCGAGCGCGCGCGCGATGGCGACCTTTTGCCGCTGGCCGCCAGAAAGCTGCGCCGGCACATGATGCAGCCGATCGCCCAGGCCCACCAGCGTCAGCAGCTCTTCCGCGCGCTTGCGTCGCTGGCCGGGGCCTAGCCCCTGTCCCTGCATCGGCACCTCGACGTTCTCGACCGCGGAAAGAGTCGGGATGAGATTGTGTAATTGGAACACAAAGCCCACCGTCTTGGCGCGGAACGAGTCCACGTCGCGCAGCCTGGCCACGTCTTGCCCGTTGATGATTACCTGGCCGCCTGTCGGCCGGTCGAGTGCCCCCAACATGTTGAGCAGCGTGGATTTGCCGCAGCCACTCGGCCCCATCACCGAGACGAACTCGCCTGCGCGCACGGTAAAGCTCACGCCGTCCAGCGCGTGAATGCCTTGCCCGTCGCCATAGATTTTCGTCAAATCTTTGACTTCGACCACTACTTTATCGCCCATCACACACCTCAATTTTGGATTGCAGAATGCGGATTTCGGTATACGCCTCATCTTCGATTTGCGCACCGAAATCCGAAATCAAAAATCCGCAATCACTTGACTTGAATATCGGCAAACGCCGTCATCCCCCAGCGCAGCGCAGGATCGAGTCGATCAAGTTCGACGATGACGGTATAGTTCACCCCACCCTGGCCCTGAGACGACATCGGCGCGATGCGTGTGACTTTGCCGGTCAGCTCTTGGCCCTTGATCGCGTCGAACGTCACGATGACCGATTGACCCACCTCCACACGCGCCACATCCACTTCCGAAAGATCGGTCGTCTCGACGCGCATGACCGTCAGATCACCCAGCGCCAGCACCGTCTGGCCTGGCGTGAGCATTTCGCCCACACGGACGTAGACGTTGCCAATCGTCCCGGCGAACGGCGCTTTGAGCTGTGTCTTGTCCAGGGCGGCCTGGGCCAGGTCAACCGCCACCTGCGCCTGCGCGACGTTCGCCTCGGCGACCGCGATTTGCTCCGCCGTCGCGCCTGCCTTGAGCAGATCGAGCTGCGCCTGCGCGCGCGCCTTGGCCGCTTCCGCCGCAGCGAGATTGGCCCGCGCGGCATCCAACTCGTTCTTGGTCGCGCCAGCTTTGATCTGCGCCAGACGTTTCTGCGCCGCGTCATAGGCCGCGCGAATGGAAGCCAGTTGAGCGCGCATTTGTTCTTCGTATTGACCCAGCCCACCGCCTGGGATACCGTATTCTTTCGCTGCTGCACGCCCGGCCACCACGCCGTCATAGGCTTTCTGGGCGCGGTCAACCTCACCGGCCATCCGCACGACCTCGGCTTCCGCCGCGGCGATCTCGGCTGCGCGCGCGCCGGCCCGCAACTGCGCCAGTTGAGCGGCCGCCGCATCCACCGCCGCCGAGGCTTCTTTGACGCCCTGCTCGGCCGCGGCGATCTCGGCCGGCCGCGCGCCGGCCTTGAGCTGCGCCAGTTGCGCCTGAGCGGTCTTGAGCGCAGCTTGAGCCTGGGCCAGCGCCAGCCTGGCGTCCACGTCATCCAGCCGGACAAGCACCTGTCCAGCCTCGACCTTGTCGCCCGCCTGCACTTTGACTTCGATGACACGCCCGCCCGTTTGGGAAGCCAGGTTGGCCCACCTGGCTGGCAACAGCTTACCCGAGGCCGAAACGACCGGCGGAATGATCGGCGCCTGCGGCGTCGGAGTCTGCTTGGACTGTGCGCCGCTGCAACCCGCCACAAACAACGCAAGAACCAATGTGAGAACCAATGTCTTTTTCATTGTCCACCTCCGATTTCGGATTGTTGATTTCGGATTTCAGTGCACGAGTCATAGACAGGGCGCACACCGAAATCCAAAATCATTCGTATCGAAGCGCCTCAATAGGGCGCAAGTTTGCCGCGCGCCAGGCCGGATAGAGACCACCTACCACGCCCGCGATCATCGCGACCACGATTGCCTGCACGAACAACTGGGGCGTATAGAGCGGCCTGATCGCACCTCCCCATATCCCGGCCATGCCGATCAAGTCGCCCAATCCCAATCCCAGCGGAATACCACACAAGCCGCCTACCGTTCCTAAAACCAGCGACTCTTTCAGAATCATTCCCAATATTTGCCGCCGCCGCCAGCCCAGGCTGCGCAACACGCCGATCTCGCGCGTCCGCTCCAGGACGCTCATCAACATCGTGTTCAACATCCCTACCGCGCCGATGAACACGGCCAGCAAAGAGATCTGATCCGCCATCTCTTGCATCACGCGAAAATCGCTCGTGCTCTCACCGAGTTCCGAGGTGAGGGAAAACTCTATCCCTGGGAACCTGGCCTCCAGGTCATTCCGCACCGCCTCAACCTGCCCCGGGTCGCGCAGGCTGATGAGGTAGAACTGCACCTGGCGCGGCTTGCCGGTGAGAACCTGCGCGTCGCGCAGGTCAATGACCACCCCGGCGTCCTCAAAGGCCTGGCCCGTCTCGTAGATACCGACCACGCGAAAGTTGCTGTTCAACATACGGAACGTGTCGCCCACCTTCAGCCCCATCTGCTCTGCCACCATCCGGCCGACGATGACCTGGTGGCGGCCTGTCAACGACTGCCCCTCGATGATGCGATAGCGGCGGATGGCAAGCTCATGCGGATAGTAACCATACACGATCAGCATGGGCATCTCGGGGGTGCTGACGCCAGTCCAGAACATGCCGGAAACAGCATCTATGTCGGGCCGGCCGGCGAGGCGCGTCCCGATCTGCTCGTCAATCGCGCTAAAGTCCATGTCAATGTCCGCTTCGGCAGCGAACAGGTCGGTCTGACTATCCCGCATCATCACGTTAAATGCTCCCAACATACCCCAGGCGACCCCTCCCAAAGCGACGATGGCGGCGATGCTCACACCGATGCTCAAAAGAGTGAGCGCCGTGCGTGTGCGCCGCCGTAAAAGGCTGCGCACAGTGATCCCACCAGGCAGCCGGGGGACGCGCGCTCCGCCTCCTGTCCCGCCCTCATATTGCAATGCCTCCACTGGCTGCAAGCGGCTGGCCCACCAGGCCGGATACGCCCCGCCCACCAGCCCCAGCACGATCACGGTGGCCAGGGCGCGGGCGAAAACATCGGGGGTCAGTTGATTCCCGAACACGCCTAACAGAGCACCGGACTCGGTGATCGCCACCAGAGCCAGCACTCCCAGCACGCTGCCCACCACTCCGCCCAACAGGGCCAGGAAGAGAGCCTCTCCCAGGATCATCGCCATCACCTGCCGCCGCCGCCAGCCCAGGCTACGCAGCACGCCAATCTCGTGCGTGCGCTCAAAGACTGACATAAAGAGCGTATTGGTCATGCCGATCCCACCGATGACAATAGCCAGACCCGCGACCGCCATCGCAATCCCGTCCAATAACTCGAGCAACTGTTCTTGATTGGCAAATCCTGCCGAGGTCGAGACGGTTAAATCCGGAAAGAGCCGTTCTATCCGCGCCCGCAATTGGTCAACCCGGCCAGGGTCCTTGAGTTTGATGTAAAGCATCGAGACACGGCGGGGCTGTAAGGCCAACGTCTGCGCCTCTCGCAGAGGCACAACGGCGGCAGCGTCTTCAAACCCGACGCCGGTCTCGTAAATCCCGACGACGCGGAAGGCGCTGTCGGTGATGCGGATCATATCGCCCACCTGCAAACCCAGGCTCTGCGCCGCCCGCTGGCCCAGGATGAGGGGCTTGCCGCGCACACTGCGCGCACTCGAAAGCGACTGCCCCTCGCGGATGCGAAAGTGATCAATGGCAAACCCGTCAGGTTCGTGACCAAAGATAAAGAGATAATTTCTGTTGTCAATCAAGGCATTGGAATAGAGCATGCCGTCCACGTCGGCCACTTCGGGCAGAGCGCGCACCTCGTCGGCCACCGCTTCGTCAAAGCTGCTGACCAGCGCGCTCAGCCCGGCGGCCTGGGTGAGCACCAGATCGGCCTGGCTGCCCTGGGTCATCGCAGCAAAGCCAGCTCTTATCCCTTTGGCCACCGCGCCCAGCGCAACGATGGTCGCCACGCCGATGGCAATGCCGAACAACGTGAGGAGGGTGCGCGTTTTGCGGCGGAACAGGTTTTTGAACATCAAGGTTGCCACTGCCCCACGCTCCCCACACTGCTACTTCCTGCCAACGAATAGCCCGTATCCCATTTGCTGGACCACGTCCAGTGGCGCGTCAAACATCTCCTTGATGGACTGCCTGACTGCCGGATTCGTGATGTACAAGCGCAGCAAGCGGCCCCAGGCTCTCACCGCCCACCACCAACCGACCCACTGGATCCGATCCTTAACTTCCCTGCGGGGGTCAATCTGGCAGAGTTCCACTATCCTGTCCCGCAGCCCGGATTCCTCCCACAACGCCTGCCAGGTCGCAGCACTCAGAATATCGGTGCCTAGACCGAGTGAAGTTTGCGCCCGCGCGACCAGCTCAGAGGGCGCCTCCGCGATCCAGAATGTCTCATTCAGCCCCACATATCCCCCAGGCCTGGTCACACGCACACATTCTCGAATCGCGCGCGGCTTGTCTTTTACGAATGCAAGCACGGATTCGCAAAAGACGACGTCGAACCGGTCCGCCTCGAAGGGCAGATCGAGCACGTCGGCAACCCGAAACTCGACCTTGTCCTCGACCCGCTCCTCTCTGGCGCGTTGTCGTGACCATTCAATCATCTTTTCCGAGATGTCAACGCCCACTACACGGCAACCGTACTTGCTGGCGATGTAGGTGGAGCCGACGCCAATGCCGCAGCCTACATTCAGAACCTCCTGAGCATCTTGAATGTGGCAGAGCGCCAGGAGCTTGTCCGTCGCCGCAAACCCGCCATTGTGTTTGGTAATGCCAACATAGGCTTGGAAGTCGAGATAATTCAAGCCCAATTGAGCATTCTCTTTTGTCGCCATGGCCGTTTCTCCTTATGCTCCTCACTTTCTCCCCACGAACACCGCATACCCCAGATATTCGAACGTGCCTTCAGGGAGACGCCGTCGCTCCTGCATGTATTTTCTGAAAGCCGGGCTCTGGAGAGACAGGCGCAGCGTTCGATACGCCATGCGGAGAAAATCCCGCAGCCCATAGCGCCAAACCTGGCTGGATTCGCGCCGGGGATCGAACTTGTAGGCCCGCACGATAATGTCCTTCAGCCCGGCCGTTTCCAGGAGCCTCACCCACTCGTCAGAAGTCGGAATGTCCGGCTCAATGCCCCAGAAGCGTCTGATCCGTTTGGCGGACTCGACCGGCGGCGTCTTGAGCCAAAACTGTTCATTCAGCCCCACATATCCGCCTGGCCTAGTCACCCGCGCAAGCTCGAGTATCACCTTTTGTTTATCCTCGATGAACGTAGCGACCGACTCGCACATGACGATGTCGAACAGCGCGGTCTCGAAGGGAAGGTCTTGCGCATCGGCTACCTTGAATTCGACGCGGTCCCTCACCCTCTGCCGCTGCGCCCTTTCATTCGCGTTGGCGATCATCGCTTCACGCAGGTCCACGCCGATCACCCGGCAGCCATATTGCTTCGCCAGGTAACAAGTGGTCGCTCCAACGCCGCAGCCAACGTCCAGGACGTAGGTGTCCTTGCTGATATGGCACAGCTCACACAGTTCCCGGGTGGTCTCTAGCCCTCCCATGTGCTTTGTCGTGCCAACATAGGCTTGCAGGTCGAGGTAGGAAACCTCCGGTTCCGTTTTCACTTCGCACCTCTTGCGTTTAATGCGAAATTGTCATTGCGAGCCGCTGGAGGCGGCGAAGCAATCTCCTCGTGGCAGAAGGTAATTGCTTTGCCTCCTGGCGGGCATTGCTCAGAAACTTGCGTCTTGGTCAGTGTGTGCCCGCCCGCCGACACCTGCACTTGCGCTGCGCGCCAGCGCAGGTGCAAGTGTGAACTCGGCGGGCTACGGAACTACGCCGGACAAGTCCGGCTTTTTAGCCCGATTCATCGGGCACGGCTTTGTAGCGCGGCGAGTTCATCGCCGCGCGGCTCCGCACTGACAAGTCAACTCAGTATAACAATGACAGCAGCCAAGCAGTTACTCCATGCGACTACCAGATGCCCGGCAGTAAGCGATAGTGCACTCGCTCCGCATACTCTTTGTAGCCATCCAGTTCGTTCAGCAGCGTCCTGTCCTCCAGTGCGGTCCGCACAATCATGAGCACGGCCGCTAGTCCGCCAGGGATGAGCGCCCACACTGAGCCTAGCATCACTGGCGCGGCGAGATACATGGCGACCCCACCGACATACGCCGGGTGACGCACAAATCGGTATGGCCCGCCAGTGGCGACGGTGTGGCCTCGCTCCTTCTGGATGCGAACGATCTGGGAAAAGAACGCGTTCGCAGCCGTGGCCCAGACGGTCAGCGCATAGCCCAGCACGACGATCACCAGCGCGGCGACCTGAAGCGATGGCGAAATCCCCACCGTCCATCCATAGCGCACATCCAGTCCTGCCACGATATAGCAAGCAATTAAGGCCAGGCCAACGATGCTCATGATCACGGAATCCCAGGCTTTGGCGTCCTTTCTGGGGCCAGTGCGTTCTGCAAGCAATTCAGGGTTTCGAGGAATCACGACCAATGCGGTCGCGCCGACCCAAAGCGCGGTGATGACGACAAATGCCCATCCCATCACCCAATCCCAGCGGCCCGCCGAGAGGAATAGGACAACTGCCTGCCCCAGCACGCCCATCGTCTCTCTGAACAGCCACCGGATCACTCCGCGGGTTGTGTCAGATTTTTTCTTTTGTTCAACGGGTGGATTGGTATTCATTCTTGCTTCCATTACTCGTATCGCAAGGCTTCCACTGGGCTGAGGTTCGCCACGCCAAGCGATTTTTACCAGACTCCCGGCAGCAAGCGATAGCGTACCCGCGCGGCATAATCTTTATAGCCATCAAGCTCGGCCTGGAGCGTCTTGTCCTCAAGCGCCGTGCGGACGACTATAAGGCCCATCACAAGCCCCGCCGGGATGAGCGCCCACAACGAGCCGAGCGCGAGCGAGGTTGCGATCCAGGATGCGATATAACTGACGTACCCCGGATGGCGCACATATCGGTAGGGTCCGCCGCTGGCAACAGTATGCCCCCGCTCTTTCTGGATGCGAACAGTACCCGAGAAGAACTTGTTGGACGCCATCGCCCAGGTGAACAGGCCCTGCGCCAGGGCATAGAGAATCAACGCGACGAGATGGACCGCCACAGCCAATGGTAGCGACCACCCGAAGCGTTTATCCAGCCCGGCCACGATCAACGTGCCCAACGTGGGGGTGATGAGGAGGATACCGAGCACTTTGTCCCAACTTTTGGTATCTTCTTTGATCTGCCCTCGCTCTGCGATCAACTCCGGGGGCAGGACCAAGGCGTTGATGGCCACAATGCCCACACCCACGCCCAGATAAGCCCAGGCCCACACCCAATCCAGGCGGCCCGAGGCGATAAACAAGATCGCTGCCAGGATCAGGAATTGGACAACGACTTGCAGCATCCTTTTTCGGACCCTGCTTGTCAGGTCGGACTTTACGTTTGGTTGATTGACCGATGCATTGGCGTTCATTATTTGAGTTCCTTTCCCTCTGCTCCGATTATTCGTATCGCAAGGCTTCCACCGGACTCAGGTTCGCCGCGCGCCAGGCCGGATACAGTCCGCCGACGGCACCCAGCAAAATCGCAATGGCGAGCGTCTGCGCCAACAAGCCAGGCGAGAGAACGACCACCAGCCACGTTCCCCACATCGGGATTTGTTGGAACAGCAAGCTCAACGCCAACGCCAGCACGATGCCGATCACCACGCCAATCAGACTGAGCGCCAGCGATTCCTTGAGAACCATCGCCAGCACGCGCCTGCGTCGCCAGCCCAGCGCGCGCAGCGTGCCGATCTCGCGCGTGCGCTCAAAGACGCTCATGATCATCGTGTTCATCATGCCGATGCCGCCCACGATGATCGCCAGTCCGCTGATGGCCCACACCATCGCGTACGTGTTCTGCATCTCCGGCATGATCTCGTTCGTCTCGCTCGAAAGTGCGGCTGTCACTTCTGGGATGTTGGCCTTGATTTGCGCCCGGACGGCTTCGACCTGACTCGGGTCCTTGACCTTGATGCCGTACAGTGAGACCTGACGCGGCTTGCCCAGAATTGCCTGCCCGTCACGCATGGAAATCACCGCGCTGCTTTCTTCCCAGGAGATGCCTGTCTCAAAGAGGCCCACCAGGCGAAAGCCCATCTCGCCCAACCGCACCGTGTCGCCCACACGCACCTTGAGCATGTCGGCAGCCGGGCGGCCCAGCAGCATCTCACGGCTGCCCGACAGCCCACGTCCCTCGATGATTTTGTAGTGCCTCTGGTAATATGGCTCCTGGGGATCGTAAGCCAGGATGAGGAGAAACGGCACGTCAGGGTTGTCCATCATCATCGCGCTGGCGATCATGCCAGACACACTGGCCACGCCCGGCATCGCCGCGATCTGCTTGCCCACACGCTCGTCAATCGCGCTGTAGGCCAGGTCGGACGAACCGGCCTGGCGCACCATCAAATCCACTTCACCCGCGCCAAACATCTTGACAAACTCGCGCATCATCCCGTCCGCCATGCCGGAGAGCGCCACGACCGCCATCAAGCCAATGCTGACGCCCGTGACCGTCATCGCGGTGCGCCCACGCCGGCTCCACAGCGACCGGAGCGTTTCGCTCTTGCGCAGCCCAACTTGAAATTTGACATTTGACGTTTGAGATTTGCGACTTGCTCCTGCGCCGCCTTCGTATCGGAGCGCCTCCACCGGCAATAACCGTGAGGCCCACCAGGCCGGGTACAATCCTCCGACGCCGCCCAGGAGAATGGCCGTCACCATGCCCTGCGCCAGGAGCGGCAGCGTGACTTGGCCCTGCATAAAGGCGGCGAGCGCCGCACTTTGGCTCATCGGCGCAATCAGCGCTGCGCCCAGAGCGCAGCCCAGCGCCCCGCCGATCACGCCCAGCAAGACGCTTTCGCCCAGCACCATCACCGTCACCCGCTGTCGGCTCCAGCCCAGCGCGCGCAGCGTGCCGATCTCGCGCGTGCGCTCGAACGCGCTCATCATCACAGTGTTCATCATGCCAATCCCGCCGATGACGACGGCCAGCAGCGCAATGCCCCAGGCAAAGCCCTGCATATACGTTACCATCTGCTGATCGTTAGCCGCCTGAGACGAGCCGGAAATGGTGAGCTTGGGATAGAGCTTTTCCAGCTTGGCGCGCACCGCGTCCAACTGGCGCGGGTCCTTGAGCTTGATCTGCACCGCGCCGACCTGGCGATGTTTCTGCAACAACGCTTGAGCGTCTGTCAGCGACATCACTGACGCGGCGTCCTCAAACCCGCTGCCCGTGGCATAGATGCCGACGATGCGAAAGCTCCCGCCGGGCAACCGCAGGATTTCGCCTACCTTGAGCTTGAGCGCTTCGGATGCTTGCTTGCCCAAGAGAATCTCGCGCTGACCCGTTGTCTGACGCGACGCGCCAAGCATCTGCCCCTCGACCAGCTTGAAACGCTGGATACCGAACCCCTTGGGGTCGTAGCCAAAGACGAAAAAGTACGGCGCACCGGGCGCCGTGACATTGCCCACGACGATGCCGCTAACGGCGCGCACTTCCGGCATGGTCTCCACCTGAGCTATGACGTCTTGGTCTACCCCGCTCATGGTGATGTCATACGAGCCTTTCTGTATCATCACCAGGTCGGCTCCACTGCCGGAAAACATCGAAACGTAACCCGTGCGCAGCCCCTCGCCCATCGCCCCCAGCGCCACGATCGTCGCTACGCCCACGGCAATGCCCGCCACCGTCAGCAACGTGCGCGTCTTTCTACGTGTGAGGTTCTTGAGGATTTGAGTCAACATAGGTTCCCTGGGCAGACCAAAATAAAAAAACGTGTTTCGTGTTCCGCTGGCGCAACACGAAACACGGAACACGTCCACACATCTCACGGCTGGCGCGTGCGTTTACGCTTGTGGGCCATCGCCTCGCCGATCTCGTGCCGCAAGCCCCACAGCGTCCACGCCACCATGTACGAGTTGGTCGTCCAGACGGCGCTCTCGCTGCGGTCCACCTCGCCCACGAGCGCCTCACGCCCGTCTACGACCAGCGTCAGGCCGTGTCCCAGCACGTGGCGCATGTACGGCCCTTCGGCGTGAACGACCACCTTCAAGCCCTGCGAGTCGTAGGGCACTGGCGAGACGACGGTCACGGCTACCTTGCGCGTTTTGGCTTGCTGGAGCCGGGTCAGCAGTTCGTCTATCTCGTCGTCGTCGCCGACCATCAGCATGACTTCTTTTTGCGCCCGTTCGAGCATCTGGTGCGCGTACGCCAGGATGTTGTCGCGCCCGGCAATGTTCCACGTCTGACCGGGCATACTGGGCGAAGACCGCATCTGTTTAAAGCCTTCGCCCAACTTGTCCAGCGTGTCCTCAAACTCGTGCCGCATCCGGTCGAGCAGCAGGTCAGGCGGCACAGGCGTGTAGCGCACCGTGTCACCATATGACTGGGTCAAGACCGCGCCGCGCGTAATCAGCTTGCCCAGCACCTCGTAGATCGTCGAACGCGGCACGCCCGACTCTTTGGCCACCTGGTAGCCCGTGGCCGGGCTGCACTTTTGCAGCGCCACATAAACCTTGGCCTCGTATTCCGTGAACCCGACCGCCGTCAATTGCTCGACCAAACTCCCCATCGGACACCTCCAAGTCGTCAGTCAACACACGTCCGACGCTAGTAAACTAGCGACTAGAATAGCACTTTTCCCGACTCGTGTCAAGCGTGGTCGGGCCTGTGAACCTGACCCTTGCTTGACGGTTGCCCGCCGTTCATCACCGCTTCCCCCCGCACCGCCGAAGTCAATACGCCCAACACGGCCACGCCCGAAGCAACGAGAAACCCGGCGCGGATGCCCTCGAAAAACGCTGTAGGCAAGCCAGCGGCCTGGCTCTGCGCTTGAACGGTGGTGAAAATCGCGCCCGCCAGCCCCACGCCCAGCACCATGCCCACATTGCGCGCCGTCGCCAAAATGCCAGACGCAATCCCCTGCCGGTGGCGCGGCGCCGCGCCCATCAGTGCGCTCGTGTTGGGCGAAATGAACATCCCTGTGCCCAGGCCTGTGACAACGAGCGTCGCCGAGACATTGCCCAGCGGCGCATCCGGCGTCAGCCGCGAAAGCAGAAACAGCCCGATCCCCAGGATCGCCATGCCCAGCGTACTCAACACCCGCGAGCCGACCCGATCCGAAAGCGTCCCGCTGAGCGGCGCGGCCATCGCCATGACGACCGGCTGCGCGGTGAGAATGATGCCAGCCTGCGCGGAATTGAGGCCGCGCCCCTGGATGAGATAGAATGGCAGCAGAAAAGTGACACTGTTGATACAGATGTAATTGAGCACCGCACTGGCGGCCGAGGCAGAAAAAATGCGGCGGCTGAACAGGCTCAGGTCGAGCATGGGAGAGGCGATTCGTCGCTCGATCAGGACAAACATAACCAGCAAAAGCGCCGCGCTCAGGAAAAGCGCAAGGATCGGCCCCGAAGCCCAGCCACGCGCCTGGCCCTGGTTCAGCCCCAACAGCAGCATGACCAATCCCGCGGTGAACGTAAGCGCACCCAGAACGTCAAATGGCTCAGTGTGATGTACCTCTTCATCACGCGGGATAAAGCGCGTGCTGAGGAAAATCGCGAGTAAACCAATCGGGAGGTTGATGTAAAACACCGACGGCCAACCCAGCCGGTTCGCCAGCCAGCCGCCGAGCGAGGGGCCGACGGTGAGGCCAAGATATGTCATCGTTGCCTGCATGCCGAGCGCCTGGCCACGCTGCTCCGGCGGGAACGTCTTGGTGAGGATCGCCGGCGAGTTGGCAAACAGCATCGCCGCGCCAAGCGCCTGCAGCCCCCGAAACGCGATCAGCATTGCCGCGCTCGAAGCGAGGCCACACAGCGCGGAGCCGATCACAAACACCACAAAGCCAGAGATATAGACCGGCTTGTGACCGCGCAAGTCGCCCAGTCGTCCCACGCTGAGCAGCAACCCACTCACCACCAGCAGGTAGATCGTAACCACCCACTGGATCGTTTCGACACGGCTGCCAAACGTGCCGCGCACTACCGGCAAGATCGTATTGACCACGCTGCCATCCAGCGCCGACATGAACGTGCCGACCCCGATGGACAGCAGCACCCACCATTTGCGATCCATGTTATCTCCAAATGTCAAATATACACAAAATGGAATGAGCCGCATTGTACCACAAGTCCACTGCGAATAACGCCCATCCCTGAAGTCCCCAAGACGCGCGCTGTGTTATAATCTCCAATGTCATTGACATCCTGCGACCTGCGACTTGCGACATGCGACCTGCGACTCTACTCGTACGACAACCGCTGATCCTCTGGCGCGCCCGCGAAGGCGATTGCGAGATCACACTCGAATTGCGCCACGCCACGCTCATTATCTGCGCCATTGCGATCTTGCTCGCTCACCTCTCTGGTGCGACCTCGGTGACCGCGGCGCTGTTGGCGGGAGCGTGGACGATGGTGATCACTTCGAGCCTGTGGGCCTGGAAGCTGGCGCATCACTTGCGCGCCTCGCGCCGCCTCAATGCGCGCTGGGTGCAGGTGGGCGATGTGATGGAAGAACGCTTTGCGCTCTGGAACACGTCGTCCTGGCCCGTGCTGTGGGCCGAGCTGCGCGACGAATCCGATGTGCCCGGCTACAACGCAAGCACAGTGCGCGCCGTGGACGGCAACAACGAGATGATCTGGACTCACAGCGGGACAGCATCGCGTCGGGGCGAGTTTCACCTCGGCCCATGGTCGGTTGAAACAGGCGACCCGCTGGGCGTCTTGACCGTGCGCTTGAGCTTTGCCCAAGTGCGGCCCCTGCTCGTTTACCCCCCGCTGACCGATTTGCCCTTTCCGCCTCTGCCGCGCGGCGCGTCGCCGGGCGCTTCGCGCATCCGTCAGGCCGCGCCCCTTCCCACAACCAATGCCGGCCAGGTGCGCGCATACGAACGGGGTGACCCATTCCGCCACATCCACTGGCCGACGACGGCACGCCACGACGAACTCATGGTCAAGATGTTTGATCAGGAAGCTTCGGCCGACGTCTGGCTGATGATGGACACCGATCCGGCGGCCCAGTTTGGACAAGGCGACTCGGCGACCGAAGAAGTCGCGGTGCTCATCGCCGCTTCGCTGGCAGACTATATGCTGCGTGAAGGGCGAGCGGTCGGATTGATCACGTTCACGCCGGAGCGTCACGTCATCCGACCGGCACGCAGCACCCATCATCTCTGGACGATCCTCGGCGCGCTGGCCCGACTGCCGAATGAAACTCTGCGGCAGCGCCCCGGCCTCGCCTTGCCGCACGCGCTGAGCCAGGTCGGGCGACTGCTGCACGTTGGAGCCAATGTGGTGATCGTCACGCCATCCGGCGATCCAGCGTGGGCCAGCGCCCTGACGCAGTTGACGGGACGGTTGATCACGCCCTCGGTGATCCTCATCGAAGGGCCCACCGGCTCGCCCCTCAAGCCCCTACTGGCCGAGCAAGGCGTCCTCTGTCAAAGTGTGCGCGGCGATATCCCCCGGCCGATCCGCCCGGCGATGGGCAGGACGCGCCGGTGGGAGTTCAAGACGCTGGCGACCGGGCGCGTCGTCACGACGATGGAGAGCGTGCGATGATGGATCGAGTGATCACCATCGTCGTGATCGCCTGCGCGCTGCTCTTGCCCACCTCAATCCTTGAGGCCGCGTGGGCGCCGCGAGCTGGCACGTTGTGGTTCGTCTGCCTGGCGAGCCTGGCTTCGGCTGCTTTGATCGCGCCGCTCCAATGGCCGCGTGTGATCCGCTGGCCGCTGATCACCTGTGCCGGACTCGCGCTGGCCGCGTCCAACGCCGGGCTAATCCGGTTGGGCCTGCCCGAGGCACTGGGGCGTGTGACGACGTGGGCCAGCGAGTTGCAAGCCGGTCACGCTATCCAAGACCCGAACCTTGTCACGTTCTGGGTCACGCTGCTGATCTGGTGGACGGGCTATAGCGCCGCACACAGCGTCGCCAGCGGCGGGCACGCGCTCGATGGCCTGCTCCCCACACTCGTCGCGTTGACGATCAATGTGATCTACACCGGCCGCAGCCTGGCTTATATCATCGTTGCGCTGATCGGATCGGTGATCGTCATGGCATGGACGACGCAAGCCAATCAACAGGCTCGATGGATGACGCACGGGATCGATCACCCCGACCTGTGGCCCGAGTGGATCGGCAGTGGCATCCTCCTCGCCGGGCTGGTAGGCGCGCTGGCCTGGACTCTGCCGACTTTTACCTCACGCAGCACGTTTGAATGGTTACGCGATCTGTTTAATCCGCAGCGGACACAGGCGCAGCGACTCGCCGAACAGATGCTCGGTGGAGCCACGCCCATCCCGCTGCCTACCGGAGCCAAAGCCTTGCTCGCCAACACAACCGACTTGCCGAACAGCCGCCTCATTGGCAATCCACCCGAACTGACCAGGCAGGTCGTGATGTGGGTGTGGACGGATCAACCGCCGCCTCTCCCAGAAGACGCGCGCGAGCACATGCTGTTGGAAGACATTCGCCGTCCTTACTGGCGCGCGATCACGTATGCGACGTACACCGGGCGAGGCTGGGACAATCTGACGACGACGCTCAAACCGCTCTCGTCCACCTTGCCCGCGAACCTCACGCAGCGATTCGAGATCGTCGCCAGCCACGCCGACACCGTGTTCGCCGCCCACGAGCCGCTTTCGGGCACGGTCGGGTTGAACGCGGTGTACGCAGGCGGCGAGCTGATCGGTGTGCGAAGCACGCTCTCCGCCTATACCATCACCTCGCGCCTGATCGAGGCCGACGAAGACACACTACGCCAAGCGCCGATCAGCATCACGGCGAGTCTCACGCAGTACCTGCAATTGCCCGGCGCAATGCCGCGGCGCGTGCGTGATCTGGCCGAGCAGATTACTCGAGACGCGACGACCGTGTACGACAAAGCTATCCGCATCGAAGCGTATCTCCGCACGTACTCGTACACGCTCGATCTGCCGCCCGTTCCGGAAGGACGGGACGTGGTAGATTATTTTCTGTTTGACGCGCCCGGCGGCTACTGCGACTATTATGCTTCGGCAATGGTCGTGATGCTGCGCGCGGTGGGCGTGCCGGCTCGATTGGCGTCCGGGTATCTCACGGGGGCATACGATTTTCAGCGGGGACTGTATCGCGTCCTCGGCGCGGACGCGCACTCGTGGCCTGAAGTGTATGTCGAAGGGATCGGCTGGGTCGAATTCGAGCCGACCGCCAGCCAGCCGGTGCTCGCGCGGGCAAGACACGCGCCGCCGATCACGCTTTCGAGCGAGCAGGTGCGCGCGGCAGAGATCGAACGCCAGCAGCGCGCGACCCTGACCCGCAATATGGTGCTGGTGAGCAGCGTTCTCGCGCTGCTCGCGTGCGCGCTCGTCGTGCGCTGGCTTCGCCGCGAGAGGCAACTCGTGACCCTGCCCGCCGATGAAGCGATCCCCCTGCTCTATCAACGCCTGCGCCGCCGAGGCAAGTGGCTGGGGGTGGCGATCCGTCCCAGCGACACGCCCGACGAGTTTATCGCATCGTTCAATCGCGCCGTGGAACAGCGCTCGCCGATTCGCTGGCGAGCTGCGGCGGCGATCGCCCAGGACTGCGCGGCGCGCATCGGCGAGCTGTATCGCCGCGCCAGCTACAGCCCGGCCCGGCCCGGCGCGCGCGAAGCACATCAGGCCTGGTCCGCCTGGCGCGCGTTGAACTGGCGAGTATGGCTGATCGGAGCCATCGGCAAATTGAGATGGGCGTGACCAAAATCAGTTGGTCACACCGCAGGGGCAGGCCTTGCGCCTGCCCAAATGCGGGCGACCGCAAGGGTCGCCCCTACGTATCAACCAGATTTGGTCACACCCAATTGACGATACGCCCTACAAAGAGGCCGGGGTCGGTAACTGTTCAGCCCCTTTTGTCATTGCGAGCCGCCCGCCGAAGGCAGGGCGGCGAAGCAATATCAACGCCGAGATTTATTAGGGCGCGGTGGTT
>DAOTXX010000072.1:0-26856 GCA_034434835.1 Thermoflexales bacterium
GGTGGTTGGGGTCCAGGCTGCGGTGACCGATGACGATGAGGGCGTAATCGGCGATGGTGGGGGGCACCGGCGCAGTGGCGATGTCCAGGATGGTGTAGGGCACGCCAAAGTGATCCAGATAAGGTTGGATGTAGTGAGCCAAGTCTTGAAAGTTATCGCTGGCCGAGTTCACCATAACGAGGGCGTCCGCCCGTACAACTTGCGTTTGGCCGCTAACTGGAAGGCCTACACTCAGCAGTATAATCATCGTCAGTATGATGATCGGTGTCCATAGCCACGACCATAGCGCTTGTCGGTTTGCACGTTCCTGACTCATCAAGCTCCTTTTGCCATTAAACTCGTTCGATAAACCTGCGTATCTTCAAAACGTTACTCTGACCTTCCCAATACGTATACTGAGCGTGGTCATGTTTTGCGCTTTTGTATTTGTCCTCATCCCTGTCAACGAATTGCCTTCGGCGCAACGAATCAACGAGTGAGCGCGGCCAGCGAGCCTATTCGTTTATTCGTTCAATATTCGTTGACAGAAGAAAAGCGCAATTTGTGCTCATGTTGGGTATAGACCCCGTCAAACTCGCATATCGTGGCGACTATGTTTGCCTGGTCGGCCTCGCTCAGGCTGTTGTAGAATGGCAAGCGCAAAAGGCGGTCACTCACATCCTCCGTAACCGGACAGTCGCCTTCCTGTCCACTAAACCGTCGTCCCATCTCTGACAGGTGCAGTGGCAGATAGTGAAAGACACTGAGAATCCCGTGTGCCTTCAGATGCGCAATCAATGCCTGGCGCTGTTCCAGTGATGGCATGAGCAGATAGAACATGTGATATGGCTGTTCACAGTGAGTCGGCACCATCGGAAGCCGTACATGATGTTCCTCTGCCCAATCCTGAAGATGCTCGTAGTAATATTCCCATATCCGCCGTCGCCTGGCTTGAATTTGCTCTCGGGCTTCGAGTTGGGCATACAAGAAGGCAGCTAGAATGTCGGACGGGAGATAACTGGAGCCGATATCCACCCAAGTGTACTTGTCAACCTGACCACGAAAGAAGCGATTGCGATTGGTGCCCTTCTCGCGGATGATTTCGGCGCGTTCAATGTATTGAGGATCGTTGATGAGTAGTGCGCCGCCTTCGCCGCAGGTAAAATTCTTGGTTTCGTGAAAGCTTTGCGTGGCCATACAACCGAAAGTGCCCAGATACTTGCCCTTGTATTTGCCGAACAGACCATGAGCGTTGTCTTCGATGACTGCTATGCCATGTCGTTCGGCAATGGCCAGGATCGCATCCATTTCGCATCCCACACCCGCATAGTGTACTGGTGCGATGGCTCGGGTGCGAGGCGTGATGAGTCGTTCCAGTTGTCTCTCGTCCAGGTTCAGCGTATCGGGGCGGATGTCAATGAAAACGGGGTGGGCGCCCCGTAGCACAAAGGCGTTGACTGTGGAGACAAACGTGAAGGACGGGACGATCACCTCATCGCCGGGCTGGATGTTCAACAGCAGCGCTGCCATGTCTAGGGCGTGGGTGCAGGAGGTCGTCAAGAGCACCTTGGGTACACCCAGTATCTGCTCCAGGATAGCATGGCATTTCCGGGTGTAAGCCCCATCTCCAGAGATGTGCCCATGTTCTATCGCCTCAGATACATAGCGGAACTCGTTACCGGTGAGGCTGGCTTTGTTAAAGGGGATGCGATAAGCATTCATTTTGCGATTTGAACCTCCGCAGATGTGAACCACTTGTGATACCACAACTGCACTGACCGGGTCAGGAAGCCTGCCTTTTGATACAGACGCAGAGCTTTCCAGTTTCGCCCCTGAGTCACTACTGTGACTTGCGTCACGCCATGTCCGGCAAACCAGCGCAACGATTCTTGGATGAGCCTTTGACCTAACCCTCGGCCTTGAAAATCCGGGCTGACCCCCACCAGCCCAATTTGCCCTCTGGCTTGGTCGGGCAGGTGGCAGGAGATATAGCCGACTGGCCTCCCATCCAAGTCGGCGACCAAGACGGCATTGGCATATCCGTCACAGCTTTTGGCAATCCAGGTCTCGTACAGGGCATCGCACAGCGATGTTGGAAAGTTTGGATCATGATAAAACCGGGAATCACGGTGGCTGATTCTCGCGATGGTGCATAAGGTTGGAACATCGTCTGCCGTGTAAGAGCGAATGATGCCTTGATCGTGTTGAGGCTCTGCTGTGCTCAGAACACCGTCGAGTTGCTTTTCAAGCGTGATGCGAATATCTACCAGGCGAAATCCGTTATCTTCAGCAAGCCGGGTGGTGTTGGTGTCGTCACTATCGCCGAGGAAGTAAAGACAGTCAATGCGGTGCGAATGGCACCATATCAAAATAGCCTTGACTGTTTGAGGCGTCAGCCGGTTGACTGTGGCACGCGCGATCTCGCATCCAAAGAAACGCGAGTCCCAATCAAGGTATTCGCACACGCGGTCGGTTTCCATCACTCGGCTCGATTCTGGCAAGTCGTCGAGCGCACGGCATAGGTGGGGCGCTCCATCATTCGAAAGTGCATGCGCGCCAGATACTCGCCGATGATGCCCAGGGCAAACATTTGCGCGCCCGAGAAGATGGCGATGGTTGAAGCCAGAAAGGGAAAGCCGGGCACACTGTAACCCAAGATGAGGTACCGGCCAATGACATAGGCCAACACTCCCAACCCCAAGAACGCTGACGCAAAGCCGATCAAACTTGCCAACTGCAGCGGCAAGGTGCTAAAGCCCGTCATCATATTGAGAGCGTGGGTGACCAGTTTGCGGAATGTATAGTTGGATACCCCGGCGCGGCGTGGATCATGCTGTACTGAAATGGCTGCAAAACGGGTGGTGCCCCACGTCAGCAATACATCAATCGAAAGGAATGGACTTTGATAATTGGCGAAGGCGTCGCGGAGCTGGGTGCGAAATGCTCGGAAGGCGCTGACGTGGCGAGCGGTCTGGGCGCCCATGGCGCTTTGCAGCGCCAATTTGGTTATTTGTGAGGCAAGATCGCGCAGCAGACCATGTTGTTCTCTTTGCGGTGTGCCATAGACGACATCGTAACCTTCGTTCAGCTTTTCGAGCAGCTTGGGAATCTCTGGGGGTGGATTCTGCAAATCGTCGTCCATGGTGACGACCACTTGATGCCTGGCTGCCCGGATGCCGCAGAGCAAAGCATTGTGCTGACCATAGTTGCGCATGAGATTGATACCAAGCACCCAGGGGTATTTCTGGGCGAGTTGGCGAATGACCTCCCAACTGCGGTCCCGGCTGCCATCGTTGACCAGGATGACTTCATAGTCCTGACTCAACGCAGGCAAGGTTTGAGCAAGTTGCGCCGCGAGTTCCGGCAAAGTCTCTTCGCCGTTGTACACGGGTATTACGATTGAGCAGGTATCAATCATCTCGTAGCTCTTCCTGGCATGAATGATCTGAAACAGGACTCAGGGTAGCAGAAAAGCATAACAGGTGTATAACAAACTGTGGGGTTATATAACAAATTCAACAACATCCAGAGGAATAATTCCAGGTTTGGGCCGTTGCGTAAGAAATGAGTTTGAGAAACTATTTTTTTACAGCATACAGCTTGACCTGCGGCGCGGAAAAGGCCAGAGTCGTGAGGGTTGAACTGTCGAGCGTATCGTTACCGAGTGCCTGCTCTGTTGGCCCGTATAGGATATAGTCTACAGCGTATTGCTCAAGGATCTGTTGACGTTGAGCATCGCTTGTGCTGTTGGCAAAGAACTCTTGCACCATTCTTTTTTTGTCGTAATAGTCCACCGTTTGCGCCCAATGGGCCAAAAAAGCCCGCTGACCACTCAGGCCAGGAATGTACTGACCCGTGTTTTCGGCGCTGAGCACAATCGAGTCAGGAGGCGCATGTTCTTCCAACCAACGGATGGCCGCCACCTCATCCCGGTACAAATAGAAAGGATAATCGTGGCGGTTGAGGTCAACCAATCGCCAGGCCCAGAGGTAGATATTGGTGGGCACTGACAACGCAAGCAGAGCCAGGATCATCTGCCTGGCCAGCTTGTCGGCTTGGCGCTGTCGCTTCAAGGCCGGAATCACGTAATCGAACAGTCCCCTGGTCGCCCACAAGCCAACTGGCACCTGCCAACTATTAATCATGTGAATCTGGAAATCGGTGGGCACGTAGGTGAGCAGCCAACCGACGACGAACCAGACCCCTATGAATAATTCCAACTCTGGAGAGGATAGGCTGACGACTGGCCGTTTTGCCCATCTGTCGTACAGGAGCTTGAGCAGGGTGGCGATCGCTGCCACCAGCGGCACTCCCATCAAGATCAGCATGTGGTGGGGTAGGGGGCTGTATACCCCGGCGTTGGCGAATTGAGCCAACACCTCCTTCCAGGTTGGGTCCAGGCGGGTCAGCAACATGGAATACAATGCAGGTGGCCAGGAGAAAAGCCCCACGATGAGCATGGCTTTGAACCAATAGGCCGGCCATTTCCGGGTCAGCAGCCACAGGACTCCGGCATAAGCAATAGGCACTCCCCAGACGATGATGAGGTCGTACGTGTGTTGCCAGCCCAGCAGTAGCGCCACCAGCCCTGCATACACGGCGTACTGTAATTTCCCCTGCTGGTAGCCTTTCAGCAGGAGCCATATCACGGCCAGGATCAGACCAGCAGCCTCAGCAAAGTGGGGATAGGCCATCACACACAAAAACGAGTTGCCCTCCGCAACGTAGATGTCTAGCGGAAAGAGCAAAGTCCCTCTGGTCAATGTGTACTTGAGCAAGACTAGAAACCACCCTAACCCCGAGCCCAGAGCAATCACTAGAAACGCGGTGCGCCTTTGCCTGACGGAAGCAAAGGCCAGCGCAGCGAAAGCATACACCATCGCCAGGAAAAATGCGCCGGCCAGCCAGCGAAAGATCTGGTACACAACCGCATAACTTAGCCTGCTGTAGCTCCCCAATCGCCCGAGTGACCACCATAGCAAATTGAAGAAAATCGGCGGATTAGGTTCTGGCGTGAGTCTGTTAGAGATCAAGAGATTTGTCTGGAAAGCCTTGTACCATGACAGATATTGTGCGTGATCAGATATGTTCAGAATGAACCCCATGAAATGCCGCTCGGGTGGGGTCGAAAGGACCGCAAAGAGATAGGGCGCCGAGGTCACGACCAAGATGGCTATAGTAATCGAGATGACAAAGCGCCACTCCCCGGTCTGGACCAGGTCATGGGTGCCGGGGTGATCGCAGAATTGCGCAGAGTTAGATTTCGACATAGATCTGCTGGTGATTATGCTGGCGCGCTGCCCAAGTCACTTGCTGATTTCAAGCATGGTCCGGCTGAGCCTGGCCTGCTGACTGCTATCCCACGTGGTGTATTGAATAGTTGCGCCACTCGGGAGCGGGAGGCGGTCGAGTTCCGGGCTGGCAGTGTATTGTCGCCAGACGGTGTCGTCAAAGAAAACCAGCGTGTGTACACGGTGGGGCAGGAGCGTGGCCTCCTGCCCAAGCTGGTAGGAGAGGGCGGTCTCTTGAAATTCTCGCAGATAAAATTCAGGATGCCGAAAGTTAAGCCCACCCGCTAAAATAACCGTGCTTGTGGGATCGAAATGAGTCTGGATATAGGCGATGCGTTCGCCCAGAAAGCGGTCTCGTTGTGCAATAGTCTGCCGGCTGGGTGTTTGCAGGGGCAATTGCTCCGAATTGAAGAGAGAGGTCGGGGCCAGAAGAAAGAATAACCCATTGACGACCGCCAACGTTATAGCTAACATGCGTTGCCACGCACATCCCGCGCCATCTAAACACTGTCCCAGCTTCTGGGTCGCCAGGGCCGTCAAAAGTATCACGGCGGGCAAGAAGGTAAAAATATGACCCGGCTGACGGAGATGGACCAAGATGTAAAAGCAGACCGAGGGGACCGTCCAGAGAGTCAGAACCCAGGCTCTTGGATCATTCAGCGCCACGCGCCTGGCTCGAATCAATGACCTTGCGCCCCAGAGCAACGGCACCGCTCCCAACAACAAGCCGTATCCGAGGTAGGTCGCCATTCGAACGCTATTCAAAGCAAGTTGTTGAAATGAAAGCAATGATGATTCATTCGCAATCCCACTGCTCTCTGCGCGCAGCGCTGCCAGGTACTCGGTTGGCCCGCCCGATAGCGCCATCATAGGCCAGGCCCAAATTGATATGGTGATGACTAGAGTGACGCAGCTTGTCACTCGTTGCTTCCAGGCCAGAGGCCAAAGGCTCACCAGCCAGAGCGGGAGCAGAAACACCAGATCGTTCTGCCGGATTCCTCCGGCTATACCCAGCAGGATGGCTGACCAGAACCAGGTCTGTCGGCCCCCCAGAAGCTGGAGGTAGAACAGTCCGGCCAGAATCGTCACGAGCAGAAATTCGAGTGCATAAGAGAGGGCGACCTGATTGTAGAACCAGTGCAGCGGGTTGGTCAGGGCCAGTAGGGCCGCCCCTTGACCGACCGATCGGCCAAACATGATGGTGCCTAGCCAGTAGAGCGCCAGAACGCTCAGCGCCCCGCTGAACAGACTGATCCACACCAGACTGGCGTTTGCGTCGTGCACAACAGCATTGACCAGCCTGCCCAGCATGGAGTAAAGCAAGTAACCGGGGGGATGGGGTTGATGCAGCCGCACATCATAGTGCTCCAGACTGAGCGCGAAATTGACCGAATCCCAATGGTACAAGAACTGGCTGCGAAACGGCAGACGTGTTGCCAGTGCCGCCAGAGCTAATGACACGCCCCACCCAAGATCAAGCTTGTGAAGCTTTACCACTCAAGGTCCCTTGTGGTTGTGTGGTAGAAGCTGGTATGTCATGGGGAGCGCGGATTTGTATCGCCATGACCAGTAGCATGACGAATAAAAATCCTGCTAGCGGGGCCAGGCTGGTCCAGCCGCGCAGCCCTAGCATCATACCCAAATTACGCGCGATGTTGCCAGCAGCGAGGTGAGGTAATGAGTAGTTGATCAATGGATTCGGCGTCCAGTCAGGAAAGTTCTGGCCGCCCAGCGACTCGGCCCATACAGCCCCCAATGACCATACGGTTAGAATCGCCGTCAGGCCGCGTGCCCAGGCCAACCGGCCCCAGCGGATGGCGAATGCCCCAAGTCCCATTGCTAAAAAGGGCAACATGGGCACCAGGTAACGTGGCCCGATCGAGAAACCACCCTGCCACATCACCGATGAACTGTTGAACAGGACGAAGCTGGCTGTAGCCCATAGGCAGACAGTCCATTCGGCCCTAAACTTGCCGAGTCGCCACCAAGCCCAGAAGCCGAGCACGGCCAGCAACAGCACGGGTGACACATAGAACAGTCCGCGAAATGGACTGAATGTGATACCCCACAATGCCTCGGCGTGCGGATAGGTCAGGCTGATCAAACCGACACTGTGCTGCTCGGTGTATAACTCCGAGTATTTGTAACCAACCGGCAATGGTGTGCGAAAGATTGCCCAGTTGTAGGCCATCAGTAACAGACCGGGCAGCAAACCCGCCAATATCATCGCGCCAAGCCAGCGTCGTTGCGGTATCGTAAAGACAATGTAAAGAAAAACGGCTCCGGCAATGAGGACAGTTGGATACTCTGAGATCAGCGAGTAGCCCAGCATCAAGCCTGCCGCCACAGCCCAGCGTGGCGCAAGCGCCCCTTGCCGCATCTGAAAGCCAAGGAAAAACGCGCCGAACAACAGGAAGGCGACAATTTGGTGGCTGAAGAAATTCCCCGAATAAGGAAAAGCATTGGTCGCCAGCCCATAGATCAAGACCGTCGTGGCGCTCCAGGCCTTTCCTACGCCGAGATCAACCAGGAAGCGATAGAGCCAGACCCCCAACACTGCAGCCGGAGTTGAGACAATAACCATAGTGACCATGTACAACACAGCAGCGTTATAGATTTTGTCTGTGAGCAGACCTGTGCCACTTGCGTACAGTGTGTTGGCAAAAGCAGGGCTGTTGGCCGCTCGCTCAAGTAGGCGCTGTGCGAATGGGGTTTGCAAGATCGGTCGAATGGCCGCATAAACCGGCACCGCCAGAAACGATGGGCCTGGCGCCTTGTCGAGGTAATGGCGGCCCTCAAACAGAGCATAGTCGCCCGTATTGTGGTAATAGTCATCAATCGAAAGTGTGCCTTTGTCTACGATCGCCAGTGTTAAATCAAGCCGCGAGTTCTGACTCCAATCAGCCCACCGGGGCAGGGTATAGACATAGCAGACGAACAACAGAAAGAACAAAGTTATCTCGGTACGTCGCTCTCGGATTGACAGGATTCGCTTTTTCATCGTGAAGGTGGTAGGCCTTTCCAGCCTGGCGGAATACTCGGTAGATCCAATTTTCAGAGCAGAGCGGGCTCCCATGCCCGCGAAACGGCGGTATGGGAGCCGCCTCCGCTTGGATTTTTGGATCTACTGATGCCTGGAATGTCCCTTTCACGTGGCAGGGACTGCGACCGCCGGGCGAGCGCCGACCAGGCGACTGGCGAGTGTATCTACAGAGACTGCCGCGTATAGGCACAAGCAGGGCGCCATCGCGATCCCATAGCGCGTTGCCCCGTAGGTCAGGGCCACCAGCAAGTTCACCCCCAGGATCAAGGCGTACAGGGGAAACTGCTCTCTCCATCCCCGGCGCGAAAGCGCCATCCCGCCAAACGCCAGCGCCAGGAACAGCAGGTATGGCGGCAGCGCTACGGCCGTAAGCAGCGGACTGGCGCGGCGTGAGAATTGCACACCGAATGACGTTGGAGACCAGAGGCGAAGCAATTTGCGTGGCACCAATGTAGCAAATGCCAACGGGTTCTCTCTAATCCAGCTCAGACCCCGTTCCAGGAACCGCTGGCTGCTTTCCGTTTCGCTGAGGCCTTCCCAGCCCATCCAGCCCCATTCGGGCGCTCCCTCGCCCCACGTCTGCTTGTTGGGCAGCATCCCTCCTCCGTTGGAGAGCGGGTTGTTGCCTGCCCAAACGCCTACTCCACCTAAGGAGGCAATGGGAACAAATTCCCGGAATACAACATAGTTGCGCGCGATCCAGGGCGTGAACACGAGCGCCAACCCCAAGGTCATCAACGCGCCATCGCGCAGTTTCTGTCGCCAGGCAAGTGGCAGCAGGCCGATCCATAGTACCATCAGGGGCGCCCATAGAGCCGCAGTGGGCCGTGTCAATATGGTCGCTGCCAGCATTATTCCCACAAGCAGTGAAAGACCCCAGTGTGTGTGCTTTCCCATCTGTGCTGCCAGCCATAGGGCCAACATCTGCAAGAGGAAGGAAAACGTCTCGGAGTAAAATTCGCCGACCATGTAGATTTGGAGTGGATACAGGCTCAGGCCCAGCGCGCCCAGAAAGGCGACCCGGCGATTAAAGAGCCTGGCGCCGACGGCGAACGTCAGCGCACAAGTGAGCGCATCCACTCCCACCTGGACCAGCCTGACCGCCGCGAAGTCATGTCCAAACACAAGATAGATAGCGGCAAGAAAGAGAGGATAGCCAGGAGGGCGGAAGGCGGTTGGTCTTTCGCTTCCATAAATCCCGGTTTGCAGCAGGTTCACGCCCAGGATGTCATAGCCGATCCCATCGTACGTGGGCGCGCTGTCGGCCCCAACGATCAACACCACGTACGCCAATCGCACGACAACGGCAGTCAACACGATCAACAGAACGGCAATTCGCGCATCACGTGTTATGGCCGAGATCAGACGTTCATACTCCCCCCCTAAACGTTGCGGCCATTTACGATGTTCTATTGCTTCCATCCCGCCTTTTCCTGATAATTCATTACCGGACACTTTTACCCAAGACAGAGTTCCACGAAGACAAGATCAGGCTTTTCTGCCACGAATTGCACGAATTTCACCAATTGGGGGTACACATTTTCGTGTCCATTCGTGGAATTCGTGGCAAAATAAAAACTGTCCGGTAGCAAATCCTGATAATCAGTAGATCCAATTTTCAGAACAGAGCGGGCTCCCATGCCCGCGAAACGGCGGCGTGGAAGCCGCCTCCGCTGGATTTTTGGATCTACTGATAATCTCTGTGCCGGTTCGATCAAGGGCTGCTCCTGTACACATCTTGAAGGGGATGACAGGCGACTCGATAATCATAGTTGGTTTCGATGAGCCTTCGGCCATTGCGCCCCAACTCGTCGGCCAGATTTTTATTTTCCAAAACACGCAGGGTCGCCTGGGCAAAATCTTGCGGATTGTCGGCGATGAACAGGTGGCGGCCCGGTTCGACGGCGATGCCTTCGCATCCAAGTGTAGTAGATACAACCGGCAATCCCTGCGCCAGCGCCTCCAGGATTTTGACGCGCATTCCCCCTCCGGCCCGCAGTGGCACAATAAAGACGCCAGCCTGTTCAAGATATGGTCTGGTATCGCGCACATACCCGGTCACGTTGATGCCAGTCCCGTTGCCGCTCAGATCGATCAGCTCCTGCGGCGGGCGCGCGCCAACGACATCCAGGACCACACCGGGTTGTCTGGCGCGTATGTGGGGATAGATTTCGCGGATGAACCACTCTATGCCATCAATATTCGGCGGCCAGTACATGGTGCCGATGTGCAAAATATGGTTTGCGTCTGGACGGCGCATGACCGGCTGAATGGCGTCGGTGTCTATGGCGATCGGAATGACTGTGATGTCCAATGGCCGACCGGCCGCTTCTTCTAACGCGAGCCTATCTTCCTGGCTGACGGCCAGTACGGCGTCGAACTCCCGGCACATTCGGCCCTCGTATTGTTTGAGCAGTCGCCAGTCACGACCCAGCAGCCACTTTTTCGGGCCGGCACCCAGCGTCTCCCACAATCGTTTGTAAAGCAGCCACAGCGCATTGTGCGCATCCAAGATTTTGCGGGCACCACGTACACGTGCGGCATATTGGGCCATGTTGAGTTGATCGGCATGGACCACCTCAAAGTGCGTCTCTGAGGTCAGTTGGGCAATCAGGTGTTGCATCATCGTCCGTTCATCACGGACCATCATCCACGGTTGGCTGTTCACCAGGCTGCGCAGCATCGCCCATCCGTCCTGGAATATGCCGCGTTCCATAGGCACGGTGTAGACGGCTCGGCAATATCTCTGCAAGCATCGAACGTCAGCGGTCTGATCGCCTCGCACAAAAGAGGCCAGCGTCACCTCGTGGTGCTGTGCCAGATATTTGAGCACGTTCCAGGTTTTGACTTTGGGCCCGCTATCGGGCGGATAAGGCAAAACTTGGGTGAGCAACAAAACTCGCATTTACACCCCCTGGAGCGCTGCGGAGAGATGTCGCCATGAAATGACCGGGCGGCCATAACGCCCGCCGCTGACCCAACGCAACAATCCATGGACCATGATCTTGACAGCGGTCAGGCTATAGATGAGTGATTTGAGCAGCCAGGCGGCTGGGGCGCCATAATGTTTGCGAAAGAACCGTACCCGGCTCCGATACAGATCGCCTTCGCGTTGTGTTTGCCGATGCTTGCTGCTGCCGCCGCCAAGGTGGATCACTTTAGCCATTGGCTGATACCACACTTGCCAGCCTTTTTCTCGCATGGCATAGCACCAGTCCACCTCTTCGGCGTACATGAAATATCCTTCGTCCAGCCCTCCTACCTCTTCAAAAGCGTCCCGCCGAACCAACAAACAGGCGCCTTCCACATAGTCCACAACCTGTGGCCCCTTGGATTCTTCGGGACCATGGCTGGGATACCAACGGCCATGCAGTAGCCGTCCCAACCCCGACAAAATCATAAATTCTTGCCAGAGATTGGGGAAGGGAGTATGTGAAGCCTGAAAGGTGCCGTCGGCATTGAGCAGGCAGGCGCCGACGATCCCGGCTTGCGGTTCTTGCTCTGCCAGGTCCACCATCGCTTGTAGGCTGTGTGGGAGAAGCAGAGCGTCGCTGTTGAGCAGCAGCGCGTAACGGCCACTGCTCGCAACGATGGCCTGGTTATTGGCCTGGGCAAAGCCAACGTTTTCGATATTCTGGATCAGGCGGACCTCCGGGAACTGTTGTTGCAGCATCGCCTGACTTCCATCGGTCGAGCCGTTGTCCACAACGATCACTTCACAGGCCGAATCCGGAAGGGTTGCCCGGACGGCATTCAGGCAATCGGCTAACAACTGGCGCGTGTTCCAGTTCACGATAATGATCGAGAGGTCAGGCATTGGCGGCTGCTCCCGGTTGGGTCAGGCGATCTATGACCGGGATCGTCCCCATGAACAACCAGTTATAAACAGCATAATCAAAGCCGGCGATGGTCTGCGTATACGCAAAGGGGATCATCCAATCGCCAAAGCCCATGATCACTATCCCGGCGATGACGCCGGCAAAGGCGGCGTTGGCCAGCGCCTCTGCGAAATCGCCGCGTCCCTTCAGGCGGATGCGCAGCTTGTATCCCCTCCATGCCAACACGATAAAGAACCAAACAAAGAGGACAAACCCCACGATGCCGGTCTGAGACAGCATGTCAATATAGTTGCTGTGCGTCGCCATCGCCCGATCGGGAAAGTAGGACATGTAATAGGCCGCATAGCCTGCCGGGCCGGTGCCAAAGAGCAAATGCGCGCGGGTGACGGCCCAGTTCACTTCCCAAGCTGCCAAGCGTGTTTGTCCGCTTTCCTGGTTTTCAGTTTGGATCACCGTGTCCAGGTAGTTGGTGTTGACCAGAATAAAGATCAGCAAGACACACCCTACCACAAGCGCCAGTTTCTTGGAGCGCATCAATGACAGCACGCCTATTGCCACAAAACCCGGCAACCAGCCGGCCAACCAGTAGGTGCGTAGCCCAAAACCCAAATACACCCAACTGGCTGTCAGTAGCGCTAACAGGCTGCGCATGCCCCAATGCATTCGGCGATTGAAAAGGACCAGCGCAACGGATAGATTGATCACCCACATGGCAAACATGCCGCGAGTATTCACGGGCAGTCCGCTCCAGGCAAATTCTTTGATTAGCCCAAGCGCGCCAGCCAGCAGCATGATGATTGCCATGGCCTTTAGTTGCTTGAGACCGCGAATGTGATTGGCGACCATCCAGAACGCCACAGGCAGCATGATCATCACCAGTGTGGCCGCCAGTTGAACAAGAGGGAATGAACTCCAGGCCCGCACCAATGGATCTCGAAGGACAATGCTCCAGCCCAACGACCAGGCGGCGACGAGCATAAAACCTCCCAGAGGCTTGTTGAGGGGAGAGGGCCGCAGAGAAAAGCGTTTCTCCACCATCATCATCCTGAGCACCCAGATAACTGCCAGGGCCGTCGTCAACATCAGACTTGCTACCAGTTCACTGCCTCGCACCGGCACGCTCAAAGGGACAAACAGAGCCACGACGAGGATGAGGATGGGAGTCCATTCCCAATATTGCGCAAGGAGCTGCAAGCATACCAGGAGCAAAGGGGAGCTGGCAATTGCCACAGCCAGGAGTGGGCTGCGCCTGGATGCCAGTTGTCCCAAGACTGCTGCCATGCCGGGCACGCCCAGTACGATGGCCCAGCGCAGCCACGTTTCCTGGTGTGTTCGCACAAACTCGGCGAGGGTTGGTCTAGGACTGGATCGAGCTAACGCCATATCTGTTTCATCTATTTGCCCGGGCCGGGCGGGCCTGCCGGGCGACTGACTCGATGAAATCGTTAAAGCGTTGGCCGATACTCGCCCAATCGTATCGCGCCTCGACTGCCCGGCGGCCATTTCTGCCCAGGACTGTCCTTAACTCGGCGCTTTGTAACACACGCAGCACTGCCGCCGCAAAGTCTGCAGGGTCGTCGGCGATCAGCAAATCGCGCCCTGGCAGTAGTTCCAGACCTTCGGCACCTTTGCTGGTCGAGACGACGGGCGTGCCTAAAGCCAGAGATTCGAGAATCTTGAGCCGGGTCCCGCCTCCTATCCGCAGAGGGACTAGACTGACCCAGGCGCGCGCCACCGCCGGGCGAATATCGTCCAGGTAACCGGTGAAAACGACGTGCTCCTTGTTGGGTAAACGGTCAACCGGGACACCTTCAATTTTGCCTGTGACCCATAGTCTTACATTCGGCCTTTGAGCGCGGATGAGGGGCAGAACCTCTTGCAGGAAAAAGGCCACTGCGTCCAAGTTGGCCGAGTAGGTGAGCGCGCCCGAGTAGATCAGTGTATCGGCTTCTGGCGCTAGGCCAGAGATTCGGCAGCTGATCGTGTCAACTCCGTTGGGCACGATCTCAATTGGACCATAGCCAGGCAAGATATCGAGTATTCGTTTGCGTTCTTGCTCGGACACAACGGTGCAACCATCAAAGCCTTTCAAGAGTCCTGTCACGTAATGCGATGTTTTCCACCACGTTAGTCCGTACCGGAGTTTCTTGATCACTTGATGCTGTCTGACAAACTGCTCATAGAGTACCGTTAACTCGACCTCTTCAAAAATCTTGGATATACCGGGCGCGGCCATCGCATAGGGGGCCATATCAACTTCTGAAGCGATCACCAGATCGGGACGACATGTCTGCGCTGCTTGTTCGACCAGCCCTTGCATTTCGGCGTTGTGTGTGTCAATCACCGAGCGCGGCAGTGGAGAGAAAAACCCCAGCATCGCTTTGAGTCGTGTGGGATGAAAGGAACGGTACGGGACGACTTGCACACTCTGGCAATACTCGCGCATGGCCGTCAATTGCTCCTGGCGCACCGCTTCTGTAGCAAAGGAGATCAAATCAATCTCGTGGCGTGATGCCAGAGACTTGAGCAAATTCCAGACTCGAATCTTGGAGCCGTTGTCGGGTGGATAGGGGAACCAGCGAGAAAGGAACAGAATATGCATCTTTCGGGTTCGTTGCAGCTACCGGATGATCCCAACGCGCCCCGTGCGCCCGGCGAAATAATCAGCAATCGCGCGCCACATCGCATCGCGCTGCGTGTGCATGTTGCGCCATTTGGGGCGCACGCTCCAACTGATCAAGGTACGGAGATAATCCAGGCAGGTATAGGCCCAGGCTTGCCAACCAGCTTGCGTTGCTGTCAGAAAGAGTAACCGGTTCCGGGTCATGTAGTAATGAATGGTGGGCGATGCGCTCTGTGCGCTCGGCGAGATCTTGTGCCAAACCTTGGCACGTGGCACGTGGACGATCCTGAAACCGGCGCGCGCGACGCGCACGCACCATTCCACCTCTTCGTAGTAAGCAAAGAACTGTGGATTCAGCAGGCCCACCTGGTTCACCGCAGACATTCTGATCAACAGGGCACAGCCGGTCACAAAATCTACCCGGCGAAGGGATTGGCCAAACTGCCCCTGGTCTACTTCGTCCAAGCCGAGCATCCACGTGCTGCCTCGTTTCCAATCAATCGCCCCTCCTGCCGACCAGATGACCTCCGGGCGGTCAAAGTAATAGATCGTAGGCCCGGCAATGCCAATGGCCGGATCGCTTTCGGCCGCTTCCACAAGCAAGCGCAGAAAATCTGGGGCAACTTGGGTATCGTTGTTGAGCAGTAAGACGTATTCAGTGCCAGTGACTTGGGCATGTTTCAGGCCGATGTTGTTGCCGCCTACGTAGCCCAGGTTGTCGCCCGTCTCCAGCACCGTCACCTGTGGATGAGCAGCCCGAATAGTTTTCGCCGAATCATCGCCAGAACCGTTGTCCACGACGACGATCTGATAGGCGGGGTAATCGAGCTGCTCCAAAGATGCCAGACACGCTAGCGTGTCGTCCAGTCCGTTCCAGTTGAGGATGATCAGTGTCACGGGGGGCAGCATCAGCGGGATGGTGTTCCTGATTTGAGAGAATGGTTAGCGATGGCGCGCTGATAGATCTGTTCAAGTTCATCTATTTCCTGCGCCACGCTCTTGACTGGGCCGATGCCGGCGCGCAGCGTGGGGAGCAGGTCGGGTTCGTCCAGCAACCGTTGTAATTGTTGAGTCAGACTGTCCACATTGCCGGGGGCGAACAGCAGACCGTTCTTGCCGTGCTCCACCAACTCGGCCATGCCGCCCAGATTCGAAGCGATCACCGGAGTGCGGTGCGCAAAGGCTTCCAGGATGACGGTGGGGCAGTTCTCATACCACAGCGAGGGAACGACGATGACATCCAATTCGCGCAAGATCAAAGTCAGCTCTTGCCGGCCATGATAGGCGCCGCCAAGTTGCATCCGATCGTCTCCCGCGATGATGCGACGCAAATGCGCCGTGTACTTGGGATGAACTTTTGAATCGCCATAGGCCCGCACGCTGAGCTGTGCTTCAGGCAACTTGCGTGCCGCCTCAAACAAAACATGGACTCCTTTGAGCCAGGCGATTTGTCCAAGATAGCCTATCCGCAGAACAGATGAGGGTGTCTTTTCCAGCATTTGAGGTGTCAGGTCAGCAGAATCCAGACCGTGACGACAAAAAATGATCTTGGGGGAGGCAATGCCTGCTTCGATGTAGGTGGAGCGCACAAACTGGGAGGGACTAAGGATCGCATCAGCCTGAGCGAGCGTCTGGTGCAAGAAAGCCATTCGTTCTTCTATTTTTTTGACCTGGTTCTGTTGCAAACGCCAGAAAATATCCATGAGGCCAGGCGCGATGTATCCCGGCAGACGGTAACGACGTTTCTCTTCGCCCAAACAGCGGGCGCAGGTAACGGCGTCGAGCGGTAGAGTGGAACGCTGCCCGTCAGGTCGCAATAGCGTGATGCGTGGACAAAGAAACCAAAAATCAGTTAATGTGACCAGGGTCGGGATGCCTCGTTCGCATGCAACCTGGAGTGCGCGTCCCGACATCAGGTACCCGCTGATCAGATGAAATACGTCAGGGCGGTACTCGCTCAGAAATGTGCTCAGGTGTTGTCCAATCCAGGGATTATCGTATTCCCACCGGAATGGATCGGGAGCCGCTCGCAGGTTGAATGACAGCCGACGTACCTGTATCCCCTCGTAGATTTCATCTTCCCAGGTCACGCTGCCATCTGGCCCGGTATCAAGATGCTCGACACACAGGACGTGTACCTTATGACCGCGCGCCTGCAAATGAGATGCGACGCGATGGGCATATGCCTCGGAGCCTCCTATAAAGCGAGGCGGAAAGTGATGGACAGCAATAACAACTTTCATTGCGCTATCGTCGCTTCTGAGGGCGCGCGCAAACTGCGAGCAAAGCGTAGCTCGTCCTTTCCAATCACACCCAGAACGAGCAAACACACAGCGTACGTCACTACGCCAATTGCGCCGCAGGCAAGAAAGGACACATATGGCTGCAACAGGAGCATCATCCCACCCATCAAACAGGCGGCCAGCAAAGGACGTACAAGGCTGCTGTTCCAATTGATCTGCCGCATCAGTCCGCGCAACATCCAAATATATTGTCCCACCAGCACGGCTTCTGTGGCAACGGTCATCGCCGCAGCGGCCAGGAAGCCAAAGCGCGGTACAAGGACCAAGTTCGCAGCGACATTGATGGCTGTGCTTATAGTGATGGCCTGTGCGACCCGGCTCTCCTTGCCGGCGATAACCACAATGTAGCCCAGGAATTCGGAGGCAAACATCAGGGGGATCACCCAGGTGAGGATTTGCAAAGCAGGGACTGCTGGGAGGTAAGCCACTTTGAACAGAAGGGGCACAAGCTGATCGGCTAGCACCCACATACCGACCGCGATTGGGAGTGATATGACCATCAAGTACCGTAACGCGCGCTCGTAAATCTTGGGCAAGGTGCTAGGTGAGCTGATGGCCTGGCGTGCCAATGAGGGATAGAGCGCCGTATTGAACGCATTGGAGAACACCACGGCTGAAAAGACCAGGTTGTACACCGCGTTGTAATAACCTGTCTCGAGATCGCTGCGATAGACATTCAGGAGCACTGTGTCGAATTTATACGACAGACCCAGTGCAAAACCGATGACGCCAAAGGGTAATCCGGCGCGCAACAGGGCCGGCCAGCTTCGGATCGTCACCGACCGGGGGTGTATCCCCAAAGTGTGCACACTGCGCCAGCAAGCGACCATCATCAGAGCCACCCCCAGCAGGTTGGCGACAATCAATCCATAGTAGCCGATCCCCATCCATAGGACGATGGCGCCCACAAAGACAAAGACCAGTTGGTTAAGCACCTTTGCGCCCGCGGCAATGTCCAACCGTTCAAATCCTGCCAACACCGCCTCGCTGGTACCCTGGATACTGTACAAGAAGAGGCTTACGGCATTGAGCGCGATAGCGCCTATCATCAGCGGCGGGCGGCCAGTGAGCCATGCAACCGTTACCAACAGCGCCGTCGCCAGAAATGAAAGTGCCAGCCGCAAAATTAGGACGTTACCGTAGAGTTCATTTGCGTGTTCTAGCCCATCGGCTGCATTCCTCCAGCGAGCCACCTGGCGCACTGTATACGGACTGAGACCGAGATCCGAGATGATCGCAAATGTCATTCCAAACGCCAGCACGGCGGCATATTGTCCAAAGACTTGGGCGCCCAGATTGCGTATGATCAGGACCGAGAAGCCGAACGAGAGCACCTTGATCGCAATTTGCGCAGCTATCCCAAACGCCGAGTTACGTAGTATTGTGATGGAGAGTCTTGTCATAGTTTTTGCAAGCAGAACGCTAATTTGACCAGAGGTAACTTTTCAGCCCTCCGCAGGCTGAGGGAGATTGTCGAATGATTGGCTCATCTATCCAAACAGGTAGCGATAACAATTGCGCGCTGGCGACTTGGCAATGACTGTCATGAGCAACAATGGACCGCCCAGGCCACAAAGAAGGAGGACGGGTTGATAGGCGATCTGGTGGGCGAGAAGCCAGGGGAAAAAATGGTAACTCGCCCGTCCGACGATTTCCATGATTTTCATGTGGAGAAGATAAATGCCATAGGTGCGGCTGCCAAGATAATAAAAGATTCGAGCCATCGGCAATGACACTGTATCAAATGCCAGGAAACATAGAATGAAAGCAACCGAGTACAAACCTGTCGAGATCAGCAGCGGGACCCAGCGCATATCAATGCCTGTGACGCGAAAGATCACCTCAGGCTCGACAATGGATAGCAAAGCAAGTGGAACAAGGGCGGCCAGCAATTCCCATTTTGCCCGCTCAAGCCATTGCTTGAGTGGCTCCAGATGGAAGCCGGAAACCAGGCCGAGCACAAAGAAAAAGATCCACCGCGGCAGCGACCAGTCCGGCGCATACGTGATCAGTTGATCCAGCATGGGGATCGGGATCTGGAAAACCCGAAAATAGCGCAGGCTCATTGTGCTCAATTGGACCAGCGCCGCGATGTAAAGCAATAGCCGCGCCCGAGTCCTGGCAATCGGGACCAGGAAGGGGGACAGGAGATACAAGTAGCACAGCAACGGCACGAAATAGTATGGTCCGATCGCGCCTGTCGTAAAGAACTTGGCCAGGTACTGGAGTGGGGAATAACTGATCCGTAACACATAGTCGAAGGCAAAGATGGCGACAGACCAGATCAAATAGGGCACCAGGAGGTTGCGAATCCTCACCCACACCATCTTCCAACTCAAAGTGGCCTGGCTGCCCCGGGCGGCAAAAGCGATGAAAAAGCCCGAGACAAACAAAAATGCCGCCACCCCAAAGAGCGTCAATTGTCGCGTCACTAGCAGGACATAGTAGGCAAGAGATCCCAGCTGGTCATAATTGGTCATTGTCACCGGTTGGTAGCGGTGCGCCCATTGAAACATGGCAATTTGTCCCCAGCCGGCGGCATGATTCAAGGCAACGCCTAGGATGGCAACTCCGTTGAGCAGGAAGAGGCGTTTGTTCAAGGAAACGTTCCGTGTTACAGGTTGATCCGTTGATAGGCGATGTGGGTGTAAGGAGGCCCCTGCTCGTAGACGCCCAACCCGGCCGCTGCCGCCAGACGTAAATAGTCCGCCGCTTCATCCCACGCATACGGGCAGCCTTCGGCGACCAGCAGATCGTACATCACACAGTCCACTGCGACCGGGTCCCGGGCGAAAAAGAGACTATTGGGGAACTGATTGCCGAAGGTGGTCCAGCGGGCTGGCACGCTGTTGGTGTTGTCCCGGCTGCCAAAGAGACCATCCCCCAACACCAGAACGGTCTTGTTGCGAATGTGCGAGGTCAGGTAGATGTCTACCATTGGGTTGTAATTACTGTCATAGTGGTCCCACCCCGGGCCAATATAATCATGCAGGGTGAGTGGGCTGTTGATCGTGCCCAGGTGATTCTTGAAGCCCAGCGTCACGCCGGTGATACTGTGGCCTTTCATGATGGGCATGTTGATCAGGTAAGCTGCATTCACCAACGCGCTGGCCAGAGACTGGGCCGGGATGCCCGGACGGCTGAAAGGGACGGCGACCGGGAAATCGGCGTTATCCGTGTCGTAGAACTGGACGCCGGAAAAGAGACACCCGTTTCGGAAGTAACTAGGAATGGGACGGACTGCGTCGTAGATGCGGATATTCTGTGTGGTCACGCCAATGTCGGTGAGCCCCTGGATCACCGCGTTCACCGGGTGGATGAGGGCATCTATGATATTATCGGTGCCGCTGTTGTTAAAATTGACTTTGATGGCGACGACGCCGCTCGAGTAGTTGGGAATCAGAGCGCGCCAGGCATCGGCGCGGGTGGAGGTGCTGGTTAGAGTCATCACTCCCTGGTCCACCATGCTGTTCACCACTGACTGGTTGACCGCGTTGTAATAATAGCCGCTGCTGCCATTCCATGAGGTGGCGTTGGAAGCGTGGACATGGATGACCTTGGGGCCGGAGCCAGGTATGCTCGTGGGCGTCGGTGTGCGGGTCGGGGTGGATGTCGGAGTGCGAGTGGGCGTCGGCGTGCGAGTGGGGGTGGACGTCGGCGTGCGAGTGGGGGTGGACGTCGGAGTGGGCGTCGGTTGTTTGGACACATAGGGCAAATAGGCCTGTGGGGTCAGCGGGTCCCCACTCTGGGCTAAAGTCTTGGGAATACCCAAAGCGCGGCGCAGCCATGCCAGACCCGCCCCCCCGGATGCCATAGCCAATAAAGCTAACAGTCTCCTTCTCGATACTTTATTCATCGCAGCCTCCCCAGACGCAGATTTGGTCCTTCAAGATGCTGTTCCAGTATAATCGCTTCCCCAGTGGTGGACAATAGTACCCGAGTGCCCAATGTTACGATCTTCACTCACTTGGAGTATCTTGGGTAGTCAGGGCTGGCGTCCTGAGATAGGCCGTCGTGCGTTGCTTTCGCACAATGTCTGCAATAACCCGCTCCACCTGTTCGACCGTGAGCCCAAGTGTCCCGGCGATCTCCTGGTGAGGAACGCCGCGCTCGTATCCCAGCCACACCAAATCTAGAATCTCGAATGGGACGCGGAAAAAGAATTCTTCTTGGGTGCTGGATGCACTATAGGTATCTGTGGTCGGCGCGCGCTTTTGGATTTCCTCCGGCACGCCCAGGTAGCGCGCCAGTTGATAAACCTGGCTTTTAAAGAGATGGACGATAGGATTCACGTCCACGCCCCCGTCCCCATGTTTGACGAAAAAGCCCAGATCATGTTCATTCTTGTTGGGCGTGCCGATCACGGCATAGTTGCGCGATTCGGCATGATAGTACAACATCGCCATACGCGTCCGCTGTTTAAAGTTGGACGCGGCGACAATTTGGTAAAACTCGCGCAACGGCAAACGCCGGCTCATTTCCCGTCCCTCAGGGCTGATCACTGTCAAGGAAAAAACGTTGAGGGTGTCCTGGTCAAGCAGATTGCCGGGCAGAGTGATTTTGGCTTTCCAGTCTGGTGTGTATTCGGGAAAAACACGGGCGATGGCTTCGTCTCGCCGCTGGTAACAGCCCAATCCTTCCAAAGCTGCTGTGATAACCTCGGTGACTGTTTGAACACCGTACTGATCTGCCACCCTCTGAGCCAATCTTGCGCTCTCTGGGCTGGAATCCTTTTCGGGCAGCAGAACACCCAGGACACGTTCAGGGCCAAACGCCCGGACGCACAGTGCCAGCACGACAGAGGAATCAATGCCGCCGCTGATGCCCACGACGCCCCCCTGGCGGTGCAGTGTCTCGTGAACATTTCGGCGCAGGCTGCTGATGATCCGTTCTGTTTCCTTCGCCGGGTCTATCTCAAGGGCATTCCGGGAAAAAGTTGGCTGACCCTCAGTTTGACGGCTCATACTGGCTCCATTTGGTCGTGACACTGGCCCGGTAGCTCTCGACAGCCTTGATGACAAAATCAACGAACAATGGGCCTATTGTTCTGTTGGCCTCTCGGTTCGGATGCGAGTCTGTCCCATCCCGGTAAGCGGCTCGTAACATGTATCGCTCCGGTGACATGGGATCGCTCTCGGCCAGATAGCCAAACAGGTCAAAGGTGAAAAGGTTGGGATGCCCTTTCAGGTACTCGTCCGACTTGAGCCAGTCGGCGAATGTTCTTGCCCTGGCAGCCGCCTCGGCGTTGGTCTCGGCTGGATTCAGGGGCGGAGGCGTCAGAATGATAAAGATCTTGTCCGGGTGTTTATCCATCACGTTCCGCATGCTCAGATAGTAGGTCTTGTAACGCGCCAATTGTGCATCGTCAGAGATGTGGCTGACCGGGAAGCACGATTTGAAAGCAATGACCTCGTGCTGCAAAAGCCCGCTCAGCGTGTTCAAGGGCAGTCTGTACACCGGCTGCGCGAAAATTGCGGCCAGCCCGTCGGGGTCTGTGTTATCATCAGGCACATAGTAACTATAGTTTGTTGGATTCCCATGAGGGTCTCTTAACTGCTCCCAGTTGTACCCCTGATCCCAAAAGCTAAAGCCTGCCTCGGTAAACTTGGACCTGACATCGCCTTGTTCGATCAGGTTATGCCCGACCGAGTGATGAAGGAAAACGATGTTGGTGAACTGTCCGTGGCCAGAGCTGCGGACACGCTGGCTATCGAGCACAGCCAGACCCAGTCGCAGCCTGGACGATATGGAATGCCGCCAGTCCGGGTTGCGGCGGATCATCAGACTGGCAACCCCAAGAGCTGATACACCGATGGCCAGGATGATAATGATCGCTCTGGCTTTTGAGCTAATCGTGTAGCGTGCCGGCGCGGTCATGCAAGTTCATTGTCCAGATAGTTGATCTTGCTGAGTGGAAACTCGCTCGATCACTCTGAAGCGATGGTGGGGAATCATTGGCGAAACCTCGAACGTCTTGACGAATTGCTCGTATACCAACTGCGTCGAGAGAATTCCAACCAATGCCATGTTGTCGATCTCGCTCAAGCGCGCGCCGCCCGCCGCCTTGCGCGCCAATTGCATGACGGCGTATGGATGGAAGAGACCGCTTTCTTGCAGAGCTTTTTCTGAAAGCAACTCTTGAACATAGTCAGGAGAGGACTGACCAAAAAAGCTGTGTTGGATGGGGGCGCGGTAAGGGCGCTTGGGTCGCTGCCAGATCGCATCCGGCAGCAATTTGCGTCCGAGTTGTTTAAGCAACCACTTTTCTGTCAGCCCGTTCAGTTTGAGCCTGGACGGGAGATGGTTGCAGAATTCGACCACTCGGTGATCGAGAAATGGGAAGCGTCCCTCCACCGAATGGGCCATCGCCACACGATCACCCTGGGAGGACAGCAAATACTGCGATAAAAAGATCGAGATTTCCCAATACTGGGCCTGCGCGAGGGGTGTCCATTTCTCAAAACCAGGTGGCGGCGCTGGCGGCTCTGGATAGGCGCCGTTCCCAAAGCGAGACGCTGCGGGGCGCTGTTCGCCCAGGAGGTGTGGCGACAGGAATCGCCGGATGCGGGCCGTGTTAGCCCAGCGGAGGGTGTGTGAATAGTAAGGCGAGTCTGTGTGATCAAGGTCTTGTTTGAAAAAGGCTGCCAGGAAAGCGTCGCCGCCATTTTTCAAAGCGGCAATATCTGGATAGAGCTTTCTCAGCAACAGAGGGCGCATCTGCGATTCCGGGTTCCTGGCCCAGAACCGTCGGAGAGTTGTCTCCTTGAAGATGTCGTAACCTGCCAGGAACTCGTCGGCGCCTTCGCCTGTCAACACAACTTTCAAGTTATGATCGTGCACCAGCCCAGACAGGAGAAACATGGGCGCGGGCGCGGTGCGCAGGATCGGCGTCTCGGTGTGCCAGATGACCTGCGGAAAGACACGGCCGATGTCAGCCTGTGTACACTCGACGACCCGGTGATCCGTGCCCAGGTAGCTCGCCATTTGCTGCTGGAACTGGCTTTCGTCAAATTCGGGATTGTCCACAAAAGCGATCGAGAATGTGTCGAGGCGGTTATGGGTGTAGGAGCGAATGATCGCTGTTGTTGTAGACGAGTCCAGTCCCCCACTGAGGTAAGCGCCCACCGGCACGTCAGCGCGCAGGCGGACGCACACCGCATCAATGAGCAGGCTCTCAAGCTCTTCAAGATAGTCTTGGGTTGGACGAACAGTTTCCGGTTCCTGCAAGTCCAGTTTCCAATAGGGCCGGAGGGTCAAGTGCCCGTTCTGGGCCAGCATATAGTGTCCAGGCGGCACGTCGTTAATCTTCCGAAAGATCGTGCGAGGGGAAAGCGTGCTCCAGAAGGTCAAGATCTGTTCCAGTGAGGTCGGATCGATCTCGGCATGGACACCTGGATAGGCTAACAACGATTTGACCTCGGAACCGAACACCAACTGACCATCGTGCACGGTGTAGAACAAGGGGCGGACTCCCAATCGGTCGCGCGCCAGGAAGAGGCATCGCTTTTGCGAATCCCAAATGGCAATGGCGAATTGCCCGTTCAGATGCTTCAGACAAGCCGGACCATAGTCTTCGTACAAGTGCAAAATGACTTCAGTGTCGCTATGGGTCGAAAAGCGATGCCCGTGCGCCTCCAGTTGAGGCCGTAATTCCACATAGTTGAATATCTCGCCGTTGAAGACGATCCACAGCGTGCCATCTTCGTTGCCGATGGGTTGATCCCCGCCGCTCAGATCAATGATGCTCAGGCGAGCGCTGCCCAGGCCGATGTGGGCATCTCGATAGATCCCAAACCCGTCTGGCCCGCGATGGCGGAGCATCCCCAGCATCTGGTGCAAGGTCTCCTGCTCAACAGGAGGATGTTCAGTTAGATTCAGGCTTCCAACAATTCCGCACATGTTCATGAACGACCGCTGGCCGCGGATGATGGTAGGGGCAGGCCTATCTCCCTCTTTAGGGGGTGCGCCTGCCCTGTGGGGCCGGCAGTCAATCGCTCTAATTACGCATCGTCAATGGCAGATAGATGTACTTGCGCGCATCCACGATCGTCAGCGTCGCCGGGTTGAGCGCGCCCAATGTGGCATTGACCGGATTGCTCAGTGTCAATGTAATGGTCTCATTCGGCTCCAGCCCTCCCGCGTTGAGGATCGTCACGGCGAAGGTTTGCGCGGTTACGCCGGGCGTAAAGGTCAGTGTGCCGGTCGCGGTGATATAGTCCACACCCGCCGTCGCTGTGTTATCGCTGGTGGCATATTCTACTGTGACGGTCAAGGCCGGGGCAGACATGAGAGTGACTGTGATGATGGCGTTCCCTTCGTCCTCACCTACGCTGTAGGTGGCGCTACTGAACTGGACAATCGGCAATGCGCTCTGGATGAAGGTGGCGGTGACGACCTTGGGGCTGTCCATCGTGAGCATGGCCGGGTTGGTCGAGCCGGACAGGTCGCCGTCCCAGGCGGAGAACGACCAGCCGGGGTCGGCACTGGCGGTGAGGGTGACGACCGAGCCGGACAGGTAGGTGGTCTGGCTGGGCACGCGGGTCACCGAGCCGCTGCCGACGACGTGGACGGTCAGCGCGTACTGGTCTTGCGTGAAGGTGGCGGTGACGACCTTGGGGCTGTTCATCGTGATGGTGGCAGGGTTGGTCGTATCGGTCAGGTCGCCGCTCCAGGTTGAGAATGACCAGCCGGGATCGGCGTTGGCGGTGAGCGTGACGACTGCGCCGTCCGGGTAAACACTTTGGTCGGGTGTCTTGGTAACAGTGCCGTTGCCAATAGTGTTGACCGTTAGTGTGTACACGCGGGTGGCAACTGTGAAGAGCAACCCATCAGATATGCCGCCGCCGGGCGTGGGATTGAAGACGGTGAGGGTGAACACGCCGGCGGTCGTGATATTGCTGGCTGGGACAGTGGCGGTCAGTTGCGTGGCGTTGACGAACGTCGTCGCCAGGCCAGCGCCGTTCCACTGGACAGTCGAGCCGTTGACAAAGTTGGTGCCAGTGACGACGAGCGTGAACGCTGGGCCGCCTACCATCGTCGTGACGGGGGTCATGCTCGTCAGGGTCGGCAGCGGATTCGTGACGGTGAAGGGCAGTCCGCTAGACACGCCGCCGCCGGGCGCGGGATTGAAGACAGTGAGGGTGAACACGCCGGCGGTCGTGAGGTTGCTGGCGGGGACCGTGGCGGTCAGTTGTGTGGCGTTGACGAACGTCGTGGTGAGAGACGCGCCGTTCCACTGGACGAGTGAGCTACTCACAAAGCTCGTGCCGGTGACGATAAGGGTCAAGTCAGGGCTGCCCACCATCGTCGTGATGGGGTCTATGCTCGTCAGAGTGGGAAGCGGGTTGGTGACAGTGAAGGGCAGGCCGTTGGATGTGCCGCCGCCGGGGGCGGGATTGAAGACGGTGAGGGTGAACACGCCCGCGGTCGTGATGTTGCTGGCGGGGACGGTGGCGGTCAGTTGTGTGGCATTGACGAACGTCGTCGCTAGGCCTGCGCCGTTCCACTGGACAGTCGAGCCGTTGACAAAGTTGGTGCCAGTGACGACGAGCGTGAACGCTGGGCTGCCCACCATCGTCGTGATGGGGTCTATGCTCGTCAGAGTGGGAAGCGGGTTGGTGACAGTGAAGGGCAGGCCATTGGACGCGCCGCCGCCGGGCGCGGGATTGAAGACGGTGAGGGTGAACACGCCCGCGGTCGTGAGGTTGCTGGCGGGGACGGTGGCGGTCAGTTGCGTGGCGTTGACGAACGTCGTCGCCAGGCCAGCGCCGTTCCACTG
>DAOTXX010000073.1:0-15744 GCA_034434835.1 Thermoflexales bacterium
CGGGCACCTGGCGCGGCGCTTCAAACATCCCGCCGTGTAAACCAAAATCAAGCCGCGAGCGCGCTTGAGCATCCCTGAGCATCTCTTCGACTTTTTGCAGGAGGCTGTCGCCCGTGCGAGCGTAGGCAAAGTGTAACAGCGTCGTCGTTCCGCCGTAAGCCGCCACACGCGAGCACGCCTCCACGTCGTCCAGGTAAACCGGATGCACGTGAACGTCAATGATGCCGGGAAAGACATACTTGCCCGTCGCATCCACCACCTCGCGCGCGGCCTGGCGTGGCAGGTTCGCCCCCACCGCCGTAATCGTCTCGCCCTTTACGCCCACGTCCGCGCGGCAAATGCCCGCGCCGGTCACTACCATCCCGCCCACCAGAAGCCAATCGTATTGCGAGTTCATGGCTAACCTCTGTTGCGTGAAACGTGATGCGTGACTGTTCACGTTTCACGCATCACGTTTTACTGATTGATCAATCGCCTCCAACACCCGTTCCGGCGTGAGCGGCAACTCGTGGATAGGCACCCCAATCGCATCTGCGACCGCGCTGGCGACGGCCGGCGCCGCGGGCGTCAGCGATGGCTCGCCGATGCCCTTGGCCCCAAACGGCCCCACGCCCGTCCCCGATTCGAGGATGATGACCTGGGTCGTCGGGAAATCCCGTGAAGTCGGGATGAGATACTCGGACAGCGATGGCGTTTGAATGACGCCGTCCTTGACGATCAAATTCTCCATCAGTGCGTAGCCAAGCCCCTGCATCCCACCGCCTGCGATTTGCCCCTCGACCGCTGCGCGGTTGATCGCGCGACCAACGTCATGGCAGGCAGCGGCTTTGAGCACGGTGACCTGACCGGTCTCGGTGTCCACTGCCACCTCGACCGCATACGCGCCGAACGTGAAATCGGGAAACACATCTCCTTGTCCGGTCTCGAGGTTTATTGGATCCTTGAACGGCGCTTTGAACATCGCCAGGTTCGCCAGCGGGATGCCTTCGGCCGCGCAGACCTTGGCCAGATCGGCCAGGTCAATGGATTGGGATGGATCGTTTTTGATCAACACTTTGCCGTCCGCCATGTCCAGGTTGTCTATTTCTTCTTCCAGATACTTGGACGCGCGGTCGAGCAGCGCTTTGCGGACGTGGGTCGCCGCCAGCAGCGCAGCGTTGCCGGACATGTACAGTTGCCGCGTGGCCGTCGAAGTGCCCGAAAGCGGCGTGGTGGCCGAGTCGGTGCAGTAGATAGACACCCGTTCGAGCGGGACGCCCAACACTTCGGCGACGATCTGGCACAGGCTGTTGGCCTGCCCCGCGCCCAGATCGGGCACGCCCGCGCGAACCGTCACCGTGCCGTCCAACTCGACGCCGACCCACGCCTGCGAGGTATCGTGCAGCCACATGATGCGGCCATAGCTTTGAAAGTAGGATGCCAGGCCTTGGCCGACTTTCAGATGTCGGAGGTCGGAGGTCGGAAACCTGTGAGCCAGTTCAGCTTCGGTCGTCTTGTCGCCGAGCGCGGTCAGGGCGCGCGTGGCGGTCTCTTCCAGCCAGGCGGCGCTTTCGATCACCTGACCAGTCGAGGTGCGGTCGCCCGTGCGGAGATAGTTGACCTTACGCAGTTCAAGCGGATCCATGCCCAGCCTTTCAGCGATGGCGTTCATCTGCATCTCGTAAGCAAAGCACGCCTGCGGGCCGCCGAAACCGCGAAACGCGCTGGTGTACGGATTGTTGGTGGCTACCGTGACTGCATCCACGCGCAGATGGTCCACGCGATATGGCCCGGGGGCCATTACCGCGCTGTACAGTAGCACGTACGGGCTGAGGTAAGGATACGCGCCCGAATCCGAAATCAACGTGATCTCGGCGGCGGTGATGCGCCCGTTCTTTTTGACGCCTGTGCGATGCGTGATGATGTACGGATGGCGTTTCGAGTGCGCCAGGATGGATTCCTCGCGCGTATAGACCAACTTGACCGGGCGGCCCGTGTGTTTGGCGAGCAGCGCCAGGTAAACCTCGACCGTGATGTCTTCCTTGCCGCCAAAGCCGCCGCCGACCATCGTGCCTTGAATCCGAATCTTGTTTTGCGGCACACCCACCGCGCGGGCAATGCTGCGAAAGTGCTCGATGACCTGGGTCGAGACGCGGATATTGATGACCCCGCGCTCGTCCACCCACGCGACGCCAGCTTCGGGTTCCAGGTAAGCGTGCTCCTGGTACGGCACGCGAAACGTGTTTTCGACGATCACGTCGGCTTCGGCAAAACCAACGTCGAGATCGCCTTTGCGGATCTTCCACCGCGCGACGACGTTATCGGGCGGGTGGACGATCGGCGCGCCCGGTTTCATTGCCTCGATGGGATCGTACACCCCCGGCATCGGCTCGTAGACGACCTCGATGAGCTGCAGTGCGCGCTCGGCGATCTCGAGCGTCTCGGCGGCGATCAGCGCGATCGGCTCGCCGTAAAAGCGCACGCGATCCACCGCCAGCACAGGCACTTCGGAGCCAGCGCGCTGCTTTTGCCCGGTCTGGCCGGGGATGTCGGTGACGAGCCGGGCGTCCGGCACATCGGCGGCGGTCAATACGCACACCACGCCGGGCAAGGCGCGCGCCCGGCTCACGTCCAGCCGCACGATCCGCGCCGAGGCTTGCGTGCTGCGGAACACCTTGGCATGCAACATGCGCGGCATGGAAAAATCGCCCGCGTAAACCGTCGCGCCAACGGCCTTGCCCATCGCGTCCACGCGGCGCAGCGGCTTGCCGACCTGTCGCAGTTCGGGGACGCCTGGCGGAAGGGGTTTGACCTGGACCGTCATGGCGCGCCTCCTGCCGACATTTTCTCTGTGGCGACCTGGATGGCCTGGACGATCTGACCGTACCCGGTACAGCGACACAGGTTGCCCTCAATCGCCTCGCGGATGTCGTGCTCGGTCGGGCGCGGGTTGCGATCCAAAAGCGCCTTGGCCGCGATGATGAGACCTGGCGTGCAATAGCCGCACTGGATCGCGCCTGTATCGGCAAACGCAGCCTGCAGTGGGTGAGGCTGCTCAGTCGTCCCCAATCCTGCGGCGGTGAGAATATCTGCGCCGTCGGCCTGCCAGGCCAGGACCAGGCAACTGTTGACCGCTTGACCATCGAGCAGAACCGCGCACGCGCCGCAATCGCCCTTTTCGCAGCCGCACTTGACGTCGGTATAGCCCAGGTCGCGCAACGCCGTGAGCAGCGTCACGTTGGGCGTGAGCGCGATGTGATGAGCGCGTCCGTTGATGTTGAGTGTAATCACTTGTGGTTTCATGACTGGCGCCTCTTTTTACCACCAAGACACAAAGGCACAAAAATATGATTCTTTGTGTCTTTGTGGTTAGACTTGGCTCGCGATCTGCTCCAACAAACGGCGCACGATGACTTCTGCCATGCGTCGGCGATAGGCCGCCGTGCCGCGAAGGTCGTCAATCGGCTGCGTGGCTTGTGCGGCCAGATGCGCTGCCTGGTCAATCACATCCGCTTTGAGCGGCTGGCCGACGAGCGCGGCTTCAGCCTCTCGTGCGCGGACAGGATGTGGGGCCGCCGCGCCGATGGCGATGCGCGCGTGTTGGCAGCGACCGTTCTCATCCCACGTCACCATCGCTGCGGCATTGATCACAGAACAAGCGTCCGCTTTGCGCAAGCCGATCTTGTAAAAGCCGGCCGCGCTGCGGACCGGAGGCACGGGCCAGCGGATCGCCGTCACCAATTCGTCTGGCTGAATCAGCGTCCGGTTCACGCCGATCATAAACTCGTCCAGCGGCACACGGCGAGTCCGCGTCTGGCTCGTCAATTCGACCTCGGCGTCGAGCGCGATCAGCGGAGGTGCGGTATCGGCGGCGGGTGAGGCGTTGACCAGGTTGCCGGCGACTGTGGCGCGATTGCGCACGAGGGGATTGCCCGATTTGGCTGCGGCTTGTCCGAGCGGCAGGCCGTGTTCGGCGATGAGCGGATGAGTCAGCAGTTCGGTGATGGTCGTGCCGCCGCCGATGACAATGTGTCCATCCTCGCGGCGGATGCCGAGCAGTTCGCGCAGCTTGCTCACGTCCATCAGCCATGGGGGGCACGGATGACCGTCGCGCAGTTCGACGATCACGTTCGTACCGCCCGCCAGTGGCATCACATCAGGAGCATGTTCGGCCAGCAGCGCCAATGCTTCCGTCAGCGTCTGCGGCCTGAGGAGATCAAAGTCGGGTAGCATCAATGCCTCCCTAGGAGCCTGTCGGAGAAACCCGTTTTCTCCGAGAAAACGGGTTTCTGGGCCACCATTTTCAGCGGAAACTATCAGCTCTCCGACAGACTGCTAGCGAAAAATGAAGGACAAAGGACGAAGGACCGCTTTGCAAGACGAATAACGCCTCCGCTATTTGTCGTTCGTCAAATATGACGTTCGGTGGTCCGCTCCGCACAGCCCAAGACGGCGCGGACGATGCTGGCATAGCCGGTGCAGCGACACAGGTTGCCGCGCAAATAGTATCGCACGTCGTCTTCGCTGAGGTGTAGTTTTTCCGTCAGCAAGGCTTTGGCCGTCATCAACATGCCGGGTGTGCAGTAGCCGCACTGGTACGCCGCGAAATCGAGAAAAGCTTCTTGCAGCGGGTCGAGTGTGCCGTCAGGGTTCTGTAATCCTTCGACCGTCAAAATGTCATGCCCTACTGCCGAGACGGCCAGCACCAGGCACGCCAGCACAGGTTGACCGTCTATCTGCACCGTACACGCGCTGCACTCGCCGATGCCGCAGCCGTACTTGGTGCCGGTCAGTTGCAGTTGCTCGCGCAGCACATTGAGCAGCAGATCGTTCGGCCCCACCCAGACCGGGTGCGCTTTGCCGTTGACGTTCAACTCGACCCAGCGTTTTTCGTTGGCTGCAATTCGATCTATTCTGTCATGCTGAGGCCCCAAGGGCCGAAGCATCTTTGGCGCGCGTCCTTCTCCCTCATAGGGAGAAGGGTTGGGGATGAGGGTCTGTGCACGTTGCCAGGCTTGCTGCAAGCCATCACATGCCATGATGCGCACGACTTCACGCCGATACCATGCCTCCGAGCGCACGTCGTCAATCGGCGAGACCTCTTCGGAGGCGATTTGGGAGACGCGCTCGACGAGTTCTTGGCTGAACGACTGGCCGATCAACATCTGTTCGGCCTGGCGAGCGCGTACTGGAGTCGGCGCGACCGAGCCAAAGACCAGCCGACCATCGGCGATCCGCTCATCTTGGCGCACAAGAACGACCGCGGCATTTGCTTTGGCAATGTCCGCTGCCACGCGCGAGAGCTTGAGGAACGCGCTGCCGGTCCCCGGCTGTGGTTGCGGGAGCATGACATTGGTGAGCAATTCGCCCTGCTGCAATGCCGTCTTGCCCGGCCCCACGAAAAATTGCTCCAGTGGCAGACACCGCTTGCCCTCTGGCCCGGTGAGTTCGACTTGCGCGCCAAAAGCGATCAGCGCCGGAGCTGTGTCAGATGCGGGCGAGCCGTTGCCCAGATTGCCGCCTATGGTGCCCATTGTCTGCACCTGCGTCGTGCTGAAACTGCTGCATGCTTCCGAGAGCGCCTGATAGTGCGACTGGACCATCGGATCACATTCGATCGCTTTGATCGTCGCACGCGCGCCGATGTGCAAATGCCCGTCCTGAACTGCGATGCGATCCAGACCAGACAGCCGATGGATGCTGATCACGGCCTGCGGCGCGATGCGTTCCATCTTCATGTGGACGAGCAGGTCTGTGCCACCCGCCAGAATTTTCGCCCGGTCGCCATAATCTGCCAGCAGTGCGATAGCTTCCTGGAGAGAGGTTGGCTCGCAATAATCGAAATGGTTGATCAAGATGTGTGAGTTGGTCATGTCATTCCTTTGTCGCGTTGAGCAGTCATACGTCAAACGTCATGCGTCGAGGCTTTCAGCGCGGCCAGGATTTTCTCTGGCGTGATCGGCAGCTCGTAAAAACGGACCCCGATCGCGTTGCAGATGGCGTTGGCATACGCCGCGGCGACGGGATTGGTCGCGGCTTCGCCGATGCCTTTGGCGCCAAACGGCCCGCTTGGCTCATACGTATCGGCAAAGTGTGTCGTGAGGCCATCCAAGCATGGGCTTTCCATGACGCCGGGCGTTTTGGTATCTACCATGGAGCCTTTGGAGGCAAGCTGGCCTTGAGCATCCCATGCGTTGTTTTCCAGCAGCGCCAGGCCGGCGCCTTTGGACAGCCCGCCTTCCAACTGACCGGCGGCCAGGTCGGGGTTGATGACCGTGCCGCAGTCGCTGCCCATCACCGCGCGCACGGTACGCACCTTGCCTGTCCAGGTATCCACTTCCACGTCCACAAAGACCGAGACATAGGCGGGTGGGCAATTGACCGGCCGATAGCTTTCGACAGCGGCGATCGTCTTCCAGCTTTCCGTCCAACAGCGTGTGGCGATCTCGCCAATCGTCATCTGGCGGTCAGGGATCGCCGGGGCATAGACCACGCCTTGCCCCAACGCTTCGTCCATGCGGAGCGCCAGCGCGTCCGGTTGAACGTTCAAAAAGCGCGCGGCAGTTTCCAGCAATTCCTGGCGCACCTGGTTTGCGGCTTTGACCGCCGCGCCGCCGCCCGCGTACACGCCGCGCGTCGCATGCGTCACCACGTCGTACACGGTCGTGCGAGTGCCGGCGGGCGAGAGGTTGACCTTGTCCAGCGGCACGCACAGCGCCTCGGACACCAGCTTGGCGAGTGCCTCTAGCGTCCCGCCGCCGTGATCCATCAGCGCCGTGATCACGTCCACCGATCCATCCTGGTTGACTTGGACCATCGCGCCGGAATAGTCAATCACGTCGCCCGGCTGAGGTGCGCCCGCCGATGAGGTGTGAAAGCCGCGCGCCATGCCCCGGCCTCGACGATAGCGCCCCGTCGGGCGAGGCAGTGGACCGTACCAACCGATTTTTTGTGCGCCCTCTCGGAGCAACTGGGGCACGCCGTCGCTGCGGACAATCGAGCGCACCAGCGGCCCTTGCCCCCAGAACGAATCGCCCAGCCCCACGTAATTCTTGAGCCGCAGGTCAATCGGGTCCATGTCGAGTTTTTTAGCCAGCTCGTCCATCAGCGATTCGACGGCAAAGGTGACCTGTGGATTGCCAAAGCCCTGCATCGCGCACGAGGGGCTCTTGTTCGTGTACACCGCAACGCCGTGATAGCGCACGTTGGGAAAGCGATACAGCGAAACCATCCAGCCTACGCACACGCCCAGGAACGAATAGGCCTGGATGATGTGCGCGCCAATGTCCACGATCAGTTCCATCTGCGCGCCGAGGAGCGTGCCGTCCTTCTGGGCCGCGATCCTCAAGTCAATCTGCGTCGGGTACTTGGTGTGATCGTGCATGTCCTCTTCGCGTGTGAGCGAGAGCTTGACTGGTCGGCGCGCTTTGAGCGCGAGCGCGGCGCAGATCGGGATGGGCGAGTTCATCTGGATGCTGGAGCCGAACGTGCCGCCGACCGGCATCCGCCGCACGTCAATCTTGCTCAGGGGGATGTTGAAAATCTGGCCGAGCAGGATGCGGACGTTGTGGATGGATTGCGTGGTTGCCCAGACCGTGAGGCCGCCATCGGGTTCGGGCTGGCAGACGGCGGTCTTGGGTTCGAGCTGCATGTGGTAAATCTTGGGCGTCTTGAACGTGCCTTCGACGATGACATCGGCCCGCGCAAACGCCTGGTCCACATCCCCTTCGACGATGCGCCGCTCGCAGGCAATGTTGTTTTCGATCCGAATCTCCTTGTCGCCGAACATCACCGTCTCGTACAGCGGCGGCGCATCTGGCTTCATCGCTTCGACGGGTTCGGTGACGACCGGCAGCGGCTCGTATTCGACCTGGACGGCGCGCGCGGCGCGTTCGGCCAGCTCTTCGGTCTCGGCGGCGACCGCGGCCACTGCCTCGCCCATGCGTCGGACTTGGTCCGCCAGCACGTAATGATCTTTGTGCAGCGCCTGCGGGACAGTGACGATGCGCTCGTTGTACAACACATGTGGAATGTCGTCCCACGTGAGACAAATCGCTCCCATCGCTTCCGCCGCGCTCGTGTCCACGTGTTTGATGCGCGCGTGGGCGTAGGGGCTGGCGACAATCCGTCCGTACAACATGCGCGGCAGAATGACATCGCTCGAAAAACGCTCCTGCCCGGTCACCCGCGCCAGCCCGTCCTTGCGCCGCGTCACTGTGCCCAAGACCTGGAACTTGTGCTCCATCGCTTTTCTCCCATTGCCAATTCTCCGGAACCCAATACCCAATATCCAATACCCGATCTTTACACCTTGCCCATCACCAACGCGATCAAGGCCATGCGGACATATACCCCGTTCTGCATCTGGCGAAAATAGGCTGCGTTGGAAAGGTCGTCCACGTCAGTGGCGATCTCGTTGACGCGCGGCAGCGGATGCAGCACGGTCACGTCCGGGTTGATGCGCTCGATCATCTCGCGCGTAAGGACATAGCTCCCTTTGAGTCGCTCGTACTCGGTCGGATCGCTAAAGCGTTCTTTTTGGATGCGCGTCATGTACAGCACGTCGGCCTGGGCCAAAGCCAGTTCCAGGTCGGTCGTTTCCTCCACCGTGACGCCATGACCGCGCAGGCGCGCCACGATGTCGGCCGGCATCTTGAGCGGTTCGGGGGCGACCAGGATCAGCTTGCAGGGATAGTGCTTGTACATTTCAACGCCCGCGTGCACGGTGCGCCCGTTCTTCAGGTCGCCGCACAGGACAATGGTCGTGCCATCCACCCGGCCGCGCTCCTGCCGGATCGTGTACAGGTCGAGCAAGGCCTGTGTGGGATGCTGGCCCGCGCCATCGCCTCCGTTGAGGACCGGGGCGCGCGCCACTGCGGCAGCTTCTTTGGCCGAGCCGATCTGTGGGTGACGCATGGCGATAATGTCGGCGTATTGGTCCACGGTGCGGATCGTATCGGCCAGCGATTCGCCCTTGGCCGTCGAGGACGATTCGGCGGACGCAAAGCCGATCACGTTGCCGCCCAGGCGGTGCATCGCCGCCTCGAACGACAGCCGCGTGCGGGTGCTCGGCTCGAAGAATAGCGTTGCCAGGATATAGCCCTTCATCAAGTCGAGCACGACGTGGCCGTCCAGTTGTCGGCGAAAGCCGTCTGCGACGGTCATGATGTGTTCCAATTCCTCACGGGTGAACTGCGCCCCATCGAGGATGTCTTGGCCTTTCAGGTTGATCATGTGTTCCTCCTAACCCGGACGAGCCGGAACCGACTTACATTTCCCACGTCGCGTCCCCAAAGAACTCGCCGTGGTCTCGAGCCAGGAACGCTTCGATGGCTGAACGTTTATCGCCCAGTCGAAAGTGTGGGCCGTGACCGGGGTAACAGATCGTGTCATCCGGCCACCGCAGGATAATTTCCCGCAAGGTGCGCAGCGTCGTTTGAAATCCCTCAGGCGACCACGTCTTGCCCGGCCCACCTTCAAAGATCGCGTCGCCGACGATGATGCGGTGATCGTCTTTGATAGCAAAGCAAAGAAGGTCATCCATGTGGCCTGGCGTGTGATAGACCTTGAGACTGTGCTCGCCCACATGCACCACGTCGCCGTGATGCAGCCAGCAGTCGGCCTGCAGGGTCAGGCCTTCAAGGTGCGGGCCGGGATGGGCCATCACCGGAACGTTCAGTCGGGCGCGCATCTCATCCAGCGCGCCGATGTGATCGGGATGTGTGTGCGTGAGGAGGATGCCGACAGGTTGTGTTCCGGCCAGCATCTCTTGCAACGCGTCGGGGTCGGCGCCGGGGTCAATCAGGACACTCGACTGTGTGACCGGGCAGATGAGCGCATAGACATTCACAGGCCATGGGCCAACGGAGCGGATACGCAGTTCCAGGTTCGACTGCGGCATGGCTCACTCCTTGTGAATCAGCAGTTGGGTGCCCAGTATATCACACCCGGCCTGGCTGACAACTATACTTGGCGCGCCAAGTTTCATTCTGTCATTGCGAGAACCTCATGCCCGCCTGCCCCCTTTGGGGGTTGGCGGGCATGTTGAACGACAGAAACTCGTGCCTGGCCTGCCCGCACGGGGATAAATCCCCGTGCTACAGAGCCGCGCCCGATAAATCGGGCTAAGCTGGCTTCAGCCAGCGCCGCTGTGTAGCCCGCCGAGTTCACACTTGCACCTGCGCTGGCGCGCAGCGCAAGTGCAGGTGTCGGCGGGCGGGCACACGCCGACACAGCCGCAAGTTTCTGAGCAGGCCGAAGGCCGAAGCAATCTCCAGCAAGCGCAAGAGATGGCTTCGCGCCACCTGCCCCCGTCAGGGGGTTCGGGCGCTGCTCAGAAACTTATGGCGCGGGCGAAGGCACTGCCTTCGCCCACACCTTTTCTCTCTGCGCTTATTGGAGCAGGTCGCGCAGCGCGGCTTCGACCGTTGGGAACTTGAATTCAAATCCCAGCTCGATCAATCGCTGGGGGAGTTGCCGCTGGCCGTCCAACACGAGCGTGGCCTTTTCGCCCAGCAGCAGTTTCATGGCAAAAGCGGGCGTCGGGATGAACGAGGGGCGCCGCATCACCTGGCCCAGCACGCGGCTCAGTTCTGCGTTCCGGATCGGATGGGGTGCGCACACGTTGAACGCGCCCTGTGCGTTGGCGTGGTCCATCAGAAAGCGAATCGCGCGCACCTCGTCCTGGATGTGAATCCACGAGAACCACTGCTGGCCGTTGCCCAGCGGCCCCCCGACAAACAGTTTGAAGGGAAGCAGCATAAAGGGCAGCGCGCCGCCTTTCGTGCTCATCACCACGCCGGCCGTGCGGATCACAACTCGCCGCACGCCCATCTTTTCAGCTTCAGCGGTGGTGGCTTCCCAGTCCACGCAAATCTGGGCGAGTTCGTCGTTGCCTGGCGGCGTGTTTTCGGTGATCTCGTCATCGCCGCGCAGTCCGTAATATCCAACGGCCGACGCCTGGATCAAGATGCGCGGTTTCTGGTTGGCCTGTTCAATGGCTTGCATCACGGCGCGGCCCGCGTGGATGCGGCTTTCACGGATGATCTGCTTGCGCTGTAGTGTCCAACGCTTGGTGATGAGCGCGACCATGTTTTCGCCGCCGATGCTCTCGCCCGCAAGATTGACGATGGCCCCCGCGCCTTCGGCGAGCTGGCCCCAGCCGCTTGAGGTTTTGCCGTCCCACTTTTCAACGCGCGCGCCGGGAGGCAGGCCGGTCGCGCGTTCGGGGGTGCGGCTCAGAATAATGACTTGGTGTCCATCCGACACAAGGCTTTCAGTCAATGCCCTGCCGATCAACCCGGTACCACCGGTGAGAATGACTCGCATCGCTTCCTCCTTTTCCTCATTGTCAATGTTTGTGGGGACGGACGTGAGGTCTGTCCCTACTGTTGTGCCCGGTCGGCCAGAAACCGATCCACCTTCGCAGCCGTGGGCAGTGAGGGGATGACACCTTGCCGGGTCGCCGTCAGTGCGCCGACCGCGTTGGCATAGCGCAGGCTCGCCCGCAGTTGCGCAGGGGCAAGCTGCTCGTGCCAGGGCTTACCCGCAATCAATTGACACAGCAGCCCGGCGGTAAAGGCATCGCCGCAGCCGGTGGCGTCTATGGTTTCGACGGCAAAGCCGGGCACGTGTTCCCCGCTTTCGACTATGCGGAAAAAACTCCCCTGCGGCCCGAGCGTCACCACGCACAGTTCAGGGCCGTACGAGAGCAGCGCCTGACTGGCTGCTTTCAGGTCTTGACAGCCGGTGAGCAGTTCCAGTTCTACCTCGTTGACTTTGAGCAGGTGAGCATGAGGCACCATCGCCATGACTTGCTCTCTCGCTTCGGCAGGACTGTCCCACAACGTCGGGCGAAAATTCACGTCGAATGAAACCAGCGCGCCGGCCTCGCGCGCGATCTGGACTGCTTTCAGCGTCGCGCTGCGACTTGGCTCGTCGGTCAGGCTGAGCGAGCCAAAGTGGAAAGCGCGGGTGGAGCGCAGGAGCGCGCGATCCAACTCCTCTGGCTGCAAGAGCATATCGGCGCCAGGGTTGCGGTAGAACAGGCAGTCGTAAGAGTGAGCGTCCGGCTGTGCCATGATGTTCATCGTCGTGCGCGCGTGGCGATCAAAACGCATCCCCTGCACGTCCACGCCTTCGCGCGCCAGCACGTCCACCAGCCAGTGGCCGAAAACGTCGTCGCCCACCTTGCCGATGAACGCGCTGCGCGCACCTAGCCGCGCCGCGGCCACAGCGACGTTGGCTGGCGCGCCGCCCGGCACCGGTCGAAACGCCGAAACCTCGGTGTGTTTTCGGCCTATCTCGGCCGGGAACATATCCACGAGCAATTCACCCAAACAAACGATGTCCATATCAGCCCACCTCTACACCATAAGTGATCGCCTGCTCTAGCGTCATCGCCTGACCCTCGGCCCAGGCCACTCGGAAAGCATTTTGGTCCAGTTGAGCGCATGTAGCCGACAAGTGGGGTTCGATCAAGACTCGCACGTCTGGCTCGATGGCGGAGCCAACGCGCTTGCGCAAGGCTTGGGCGGCTCCGTATAACCGCGCGGCGCGGAGGGGGTCTCCCAGAAGCCTCGCCGTTGTCGCCAGGCCAACCAGGTCCAGGACAATGTGAGACTTGTCGCCCTGTTCACGCAACACGGTCAGGCTTTGCACAAAGCATCGCTCGGCATCTGAGGTATCGCCGCGTGCCAGGTAGGTATAGCCCAGGCTGTTCAGTGATAGGCTCGTTCCCAGCCGATCGCCGATCTCTTGTCGCAGGGCCAGACTCTCTTGGTGACAGGCGACAGCTTGCGCCAGGTCGCCCTGGAGGCGCGCGAGGATGCCCATGCTGTTGATCGAAGATGCCATGCCGGCCTTGTCGCCTACTTGCCGAAAGAGCGCCAGGCTCTCTTCGTAGAGTGTTTGAGCCTGCGCGTGATCGCCCAGATGGCGCGCAATGTTGCCTAAATTGAGGAACGAGAGAGCCAGGCTGTGCTTATCGCCAAGCTCCTGGCGGATCGCTAAACTTTGCTCAAAGCAGGCCTTGGCCTGTTGATAGTGACCTTGCAGGCGCAAGACGATCCCCAGATTGTTCAGCGCAGCGGCGATGCCCCATTTGTCTTCTATAGCACGGTAAAGTTCCAGGCTTTCGGTATAAATGCTCTTGGCGCGTTCGAGATCGCCCTGGTCAACCGTAAAGACGCCCAAGTTATTCAGTGTGGCCGCCATCCCGCGTTGATCGCCCAATTCGCGATACAGCTCCAGCCCTTGTTGGGCCAGCGCGAGCGCCGATGCATGGTTGGCCTGGGCATAGGCCAGCCGGCCTGCGCCGGCGAGCGCTTGCGCTCGGGCCAGTGAACGTGATGGGCTGCCCAGCGACAAGGCCTGTTCCAACCACTGGCTGCCCTCCTTCAAGTGGCTGTGCAAAAGCCAAAATCGAGATAGAGCTGCGCTCAGTTGCAGGGCGGTTTCGGCTTGTGCGCGGTCAATCGTCCACTGCAAGGCGGCGCGCAAGTTGTCAATCTCGGATTCCAATCGAGCCAACCAATCCGCCTGCCCTTTGCCCATCAGGTGCGGCTCGGCCTCTTGTGCCATTTGGAGGACCCAGGCCAGATGCTGCTCGCGGATTTGCTCCGCCTCCCCGGACTCGGCCAATTTTTCGCTGGCATACTGTCGCATCAGCTCGTGCATATCCAATCGCCCGGCCGCGTCGCGTCGAAGCAGCGACTTGTCCACGAGCGCCGATAGGGTATCGTTCGACGCCCTGGCCACCTGGCGAGCCGCTTCGGGCTGGAATCCGCCGCGAAAGACGGACAGCCTGCGAAATACGCGCTGTTCCTCGACCGAAAGCAGCCGCCACGAATGGTCAAAGGCCGCAACGATGCTGCGATGCCGTTCAGGTACATCGCGGAACCGGGTTGCCAACGTCCGCAGGTCGGCGGCGATTTCGTCTGCGATCGTCGCGCACGGCTGCGCCTTCAGAGTCGAGGCAGCCAGCTCGATGGCCAGCGGCAGTCCCTCGACCATTCGACAGATCTGCGCCACGTGAGCCACTTCTGCTTCCAGTTGAAACTCGGGCCGCACCCGACGCGCGCGTTCAGCAAACAGTTGCGCCGCGCTGTATCGCTCGAGAGGGCCACTCCAATCGTTGGCCGGATAATCCAGTCCCTCCAGTTCAAACACGCACTCGGCCTGGAGAGCCAATCTTTCGCGTGAGGTGACGAGCAGCGCGACGCGCGGCGCAGTCTGGACGATCTGCATGATCAGTTCCGCACCGTCCAACAAATGCTCCAGGCTATCCAGGACCAGCAGCAATTCCCGTTCTCTCAAGGACTTGAGCAATTGCACTGCGGGGTCTTGAGGGCCAGTCAAGGTCCATCCTAACGCTGCAGCGATGGCAGGGGCGATCAAAACGGGTGAGTTTAGCGGCGCGAGTGAGACGAAATAGACCCCGTGCTGGAATGTGCCGATCTGCTCAGCGGCCGCAGCCAATGCCAGGCGCGTTTTGCCGATCCCGCCCGGCCCGACGATGGTGATGAGCCGGCAATCGGGATTCTCCAGCATCTCGTTCAGCGCGGCCAGTTCTTGGTCGCGCCCGATAAAGGTGGTGGTGCAGGTGGACAAGTTCGAAAGGCTGAGCGCAGGCTGTTCCAGCGTGCCTGATTTGATTTGTTCGTACAGCGCGAGCGTCTCGGGCGCTGGCTCCACGCCCAGTTCGCGTACGAGCGTGCGGCGGCAGGTCTCGAACTGAGCCAGTGCTGTGCTGCGTTGACCGCTCAGCGAGAGCGCGCGCATCGCCTGCCGATGTGCTTCCTCGCGCCATGGATCGAGTTCCAACTGGCGCATGGCATACTGCAAGGCCTGGGGATACTCGCCGCGCCGTTCATGGAAATTGGACAGACGATACATTGCATCCAGCGCCTGTCGCCGCAGCCGCTCGCGTTTGAGCACAGCCCACTCTTCAAAGGTCGGGCTATCGTTTAACAAGAACTGGCACAGAAAGTCGCCGCGATATAACTCGACGGCTTGCCGCAATCGCTGGATGCAGGCCCGGCAGCTCTCGACGTGGCGATGCGTATGCCGCTCACAGGCATCCATCAGCGCGTTGAATGTTGCGACATCCAGTGCATAGTCGCTGTCTGGGTTGAACTGGATACTGTCACGTGTGATGGAGAGGAAAGAAGGCTGCGTGGTCACATCGCCGATGACCTGGCGAAGGTTGGGCAGGATGTGACGCAAGTTATTGCGCGCGACGCGGTCAGGCTGATCGGGCCAGAGCAAGGCCATCAGCGCATCTCGACTGTGCGGACGATCGGATTCGACTGCCAGATAGGCCAGCAGCGCGCGCACCTTGTTAGACTCGAACTCGGTCACGGGCCGACCGTCGAGCGTCACCTGAAATGCCCCCAATGCCGAAATGACCAGGCGTGCCATGATCCGTCTCTCTTGAATTCCAGAGGCTGGCCGGGGGAATCTGTCAACGAATGAGGTCACGAATAAACGAATCCGATTTGACACCGTATAGATTCCCTCGGCTGCGTATATTGTAACATGATTTCACCCCCTCCACAGGTTGCAGACCTGCGGGAGGTTCCATGTGAATTTGTAACTACTCAGCCCAGTCTACCGCACAGGCTGTCATTGCGAGCCTGCCGAAGGCAGGCGAAGATGTTCTAAGTCGTGTCAAGTAGTTGAACCTTAAAAATTTGATTAGCGTTTTACTCCCTAGTCCGCTGGGCGCAAGGCGCACCAAACCCATCCCTGCTGGAGGCAGGGTTC
>DAOTXX010000074.1:0-1747 GCA_034434835.1 Thermoflexales bacterium
CTTGACATCGTTGATCGTGCCGACCGCGTTTGAGGCATAACCCGCTGCGACGATTTTCGTCTTGTCCGTGATCGCCGCCTCGAACGAAGCCATGTCCAGCGTGCAATCCTCCTCGTGAATGTCCACCCAACGGGCGATGGCCCCTGTATCACGCGCCACCAACAGCCAGGGTGCGATGTTTGCATCGTGATCGAGATGGGTGACGACGATCTCGTCGCCGGGTTTTAGCTCTCGGGCCAACGCGCGGCTGATGGTAAAGGTCAGCGTCGTCATATTCGCGCCAAAGACGATCTCATCAGCAGAAGCTGCACCGAGCATGTCCGCCATCGCCTGATGCGCATCGTGCAGCATTTCGTCACTGCGTTGACTGGTGGCAAATGCGCCGCCGTGATTCGCGTTGTCACGCACAAGATAGTTCGACACGGCGTCAATCACCATTTGCGGGCATTGTGTGCCGCCCGGATTGTCGAAAAAGATGACAGGCTCCCCGTTCAGGGTCTGGTTCAGCGCAGGAAAGAACCTACGGTTCTGAGAAAGGTCAAGCATGAGAAACTCCTTTTCGTCATTTCATCCCTGCCCACTTTAAATACAACTCGTTCTCGATCCCCAGCCGCAACAGCACGCGCCCCACCGTGTTATCCACGACATCGTCCATCGTCTGCGGGCGGGCGTAAAAGGCGGGCACTGGTGGCAAGATGACCGCGCCGATTTCTGCCGCACGCTCCATCAGGCGGATGTGTCCCAGGTGCAGCGGCGTCTCGCGAAAGACGAGCACCAACGGGCGACCTTCCTTCAGCGTCACGTCAGCGGCACGCGCGATCAGATCCGCGCTGTACGAATTCGCCACGGCGCTGAGCGTCTTGACTGAGCAGGGGATGACGACCATGCCCGCCGTGACAAACGAACCGCTGGCAATCGCCGCGCCCACGTCCCGCACATCGTAGACCACATCGGCGAGTGACTCGACATCGCTCACCTTCCACTCGGTCTCTTGAGCGATGGTTGCTTTGGCCGCCGCGCTGATGATGAGATGCGTCTCGGCCAGCCTGGCCTCGCGCACGACCTGGAGCAATCGGATCCCCAAAATCACGCCGGATGCACCCGTGATGCCGACGATCAATCTTTTCATGTTGATCCGCTCATCCGATCACGCGTACGTTGGGAAATCGCATCAAAAGCGCGTCACGGCTCGACATGGACAGAATAGCCTCCCAGGCGCGCCGGTGGGCTTGCAATTCTTGAATGACCTGGGCGTCCGCACGGCGGATGGACAATCCGATCGCTAACAGGATGAAGGTAATAATGATTCCGATGACCAGAGCGGTCTGATCGCCAAGCGTCAACACAATGTAGATGGCCGTCCCGAGCGTCAGCGAGCGGCGAGCAAGCATGACCGCTTCACGGCGCGTTGCCCGAACTAACCCCGTGCGGCGATGGAACACTACCAGATATGCGGACGAATAGATCAACGACAGCAGGATGACAACCAGAGCGACATGCCAAAATTGCAGCCGAGCAAATGGAGACAAAGCAAAAGCCGCCAACAGGGGCAAATACAACACAGCCATCATAAGCTGTGGGGGCATCACTGGCGGAGGAAGATTGAACATCGCCCCACAGTTGGCGCAATAGCTTTGTTTGCGATCCACTTGCCAGTGGCGGCACTCATGGCAAAAGCGCAAGCGACACGTTTTGCAGGTAAAGCGTTTCGCTTGCGCGCTCACCAGGCTGACCGTTCCGCAGCGGG
>DAOTXX010000075.1:0-1747 GCA_034434835.1 Thermoflexales bacterium
CTTGACATCGTTGATCGTGCCGACCGCGTTTGAGGCATAACCCGCTGCGACGATTTTCGTCTTGTCCGTGATCGCCGCCTCGAACGAAGCCATGTCCAGCGTGCAATCCTCCTCGTGAATGTCCACCCAACGGATGACGGCTCCTGTATCACGCGCCACCAGCAGCCAGGGTGCAATGTTGGCATCGTGATCGAGGTGAGTGACGACGATCTCGTCGCCGGGCTTCAGCTCGCGTGCTAGCGCGCGGCTGATGGTAAAGGTCAGCGTCGTCATATTCGCGCCAAAGACGATCTCATCAGCAGAAGCTGCGCCGAGCATGTCCGCCACTGCCTGATGCGCATCGTGCAGCATCTCGTCACTGCGCTGGCTGGTGGCAAATGCGCCGCCGTGATTGGCGTTGTCACGCGCAAGATAGTTTGACACGGCGTCAATCACCATCTGCGGGCATTGCGTGCCGCCCGGATTATCGAAAAAGACAACCGGCTTTCCGTTCAACGTCTGATTCAGCGCGGGAAAGAACTGGCGGTTCTGAGAAAGGTCGAACACAAGAAACTCCTTGTTGTCATTTCATGCCTGCCCACTTCAAATACAACTCATTCTCGATTCCCAGCCGCAACAACACACGTCCCACCGTATTGTCCACCACATCGTCCATCGTCTGCGGACGGGCGTAAAAGGCCGGCACCGGCGGCAAGATAACCGCGCCGACCTCCGCCGCGCGCTCCATCAGACGGATGTGTCCCAGGTGCAGCGGCGTCTCGCGAAAGACGAGCACCAACGGGCGACCTTCCTTCAGCGTCACGTCGGCGGCGCGCGCGATCAGATCGGCGCTGTACGAGTTTGCTACAGCGCTGAGCGTCTTGACCGAGCAGGGGATGACGACCATACCCGCCGTGACAAACGAACCGCTGGCAATCGCCGCGCCCACATCGCGCGCGTTGTAGATCACATCGGCGAGCGACTCCACATCGCTCACCTTCCACTCAGTCTCTTGAGCAATGGTGGCTTTGGCTGCAGCGCTGATGATGAGGTGCGTCTCGGCCAGCCTGGCCTCACGGACGACCTGGAGCAATCGAATCCCCAAAATCACGCCGGACGCGCCCGTGATGCTGACGATCAGTCTTTTCATGTTGATCCGCTCATCCGATCGCGCGCACATCAGGAAATCGCATCAAGAGCGCATCACGGCTCGACATGGACAGGATGGCTTCCCAGACGCGCCGGTGGGCTTGCAATTCTTGAATGACCTGGGCATCCACACGGCGGATGAATAATCCGGCCACCACAAGGATGAAGGTGATAATGATTCCAATGATCAGAGCTGTCTGATCGCCCAGCGTCAACACAATGTAGATGGCCGTCACGAGCGTCAGCGTGCGGCGAGCAAGCAAGACTGCTTCGCGGCGCGTTGCCCGAACTAAACCCGTGTGGCGATGGAACACTACCAGATATACGGACGAATAGATCAACGACAGCAGGATGATAGCCAGAGCGACATACCAAAATCGCAGCCGAGCCAATGGAGACAAAACAAAAGCCGCCAACAGAGGCAAGTACAACATAGCCATCCCAAGCTGCGGCGGCATCACGGGCGGAGGAAGATTGAACATCGCTCCACAGTTGGCGCAATAGCTTTGTTTGCGATCCACTTGCCAGTGGCGGCACTCATGGCAAAAGCGCAAGCGACACGTTTTGCAGGTAAAGCGTTTCGCTTGCGCGCTCACCAGGCTGACCGTTCCGCAGCGGG
>DAOTXX010000076.1:0-79357 GCA_034434835.1 Thermoflexales bacterium
GGCAACAGGTCCATGAGGTAAGCCAGCAGTTCGTCGGGCGTAGGAGTAGTCGGTCCGGGTAGCGTATTGCTCATCAGAACACCTCGTCAGGTTGGAATTTGTTCTATTTTACCAAAAGTGTCCTGACATCAGGGTCCTGATAGAATTCGATGACGGCTTGCCTGTCCGGGTCGGCAAACTTTTTGGAAAAGTCAGGCGGGATGACGATAGCGACCTGGGCAGCCTGCCCATCCACCGCCGCGCGGGCCGATTCGGCGCTCGGGGCGAGCGAGACCTCTACCAGATCAGCCATCTCTTGACTTTGCAGCACGTTGACGATCAATTCACCCATCGTGCGGGCCTGCTTGCCGCCGGGGATGTTTTTGGTGCTGGTCTGAAACCGGGGGCCGCCCTCGTCGAGATTGGCGATGATGACTTTAGTTTTGGGCAGGTTGAACTCGCCGCCGCTGGCAATGTTGCCGAACATGACGTAGAATAACCCCGTCGTCAGCAGCGGGATGCCAAACATGAACACCACGGCAAACGCGCTGCGGAAGGAACGGAGCATGTCCTTGAAGGCAATGTCGAGAATTTTCATAAAGCCTCGGGGTGAATATCCAATACCTGATACCCAAAGCCATTGATATTGGGTATTGGGTATTAGTCTCGCAAAGCCCGTCCCGTCAGGTGCAGAAACACGGCTTCCAGGTTCGGTTCGCGGATGTCCACCGACGTAATGCGGGCGGAAAGACGTGTGGCAGCCTCGAACAGGCGCGGCAAGACCACGTTACTGTCCTCGACCAGCACGGTGACCTGGCCGTTCTCGGTCGAGACGCGCGAGACTCCCTCGACGGCCCGCCAGGTCTCCAGCACTCGACCGGCTTCCACGTTGAGTGTCAGGTCAATGCGCGTTTGCTGCCCCACCAATTTCACCAATTCTTCGTGCGTGCCGCAGGCGATGATTTGCCCATGATCCATGATGGCGATGTGGTCGCACAACTCCTGGGCCTCTTCCATGTAGTGGGTGGTGTAGAGCACCGTCATGCCCTGGTTCTTGAGCGCCACCACACTGTCCAGGATATTGCGCCGCGATTGGGGATCAATGCCGACCGTCGGCTCGTCCATGTAAATGACCTGCGGTTTGTGCAGCAGGGCCACACCGATGTTGACGCGGCGCTTCATCCCGCCAGAGAATGTGCTCACGCGCCCGTTGGCGCGGTCGCTCAGGCCGATTAGCTCCAACACCTGATTGACCCGCTGGCGCAGCTTGGCCCCGCGCAAGCCATACATCTTGCCCCAAAAGGTCAGGTTCTCGCGCGCCGAGAGGTCATCATACAAGGCGATTTCCTGCGGCACCACGCCCAGCACGGATTTGACGGCCATCGGGTCGTGCCGGATGGAATGGCCCATGACCAGCGCATCACCTTCGTCGGGGCGCAGCAGGGTAGCGAGCATGGAAATGGTGGTGGTCTTGCCCGCGCCATTAGGGCCAAGCAGGCCAAAGATCTCGCCCAACCGAACGTCGAAGCTGACACCCTGCACGGCCTTGATCTCGCCAAAGGCTCGATGCAAATTCGTGACTCGAATGGCTGTGTGATTCGTGTTCATAGGATACTCCCGCGATACGCGCCTCATTATAACATGCAATGACGAGTCTGTTATCGCTCCGGTGGACATCGGAGCACCTGTCCGTTCGTACAGTGTACGAGTGGGCACTATCCGATCCCGCCAGGCTTCCCAGCATATGGGCCTTGGTAAAATACCAGAGTCGTTGTAGAATTCGCCGGTCAGCCGCCTCGCCCCCTCCCACCCAGGCGACACGAGGTCAAGGCGGGCCGATATACTGGCCTGAAGTGATTTCGGTGCTATTCGTTGATTCGTTTGAAATTCGTTGACACAGTAGAGGTGAATCATGGACATTTGGCAATCGGGTGATATAGAAGTCAATGGCTTACGCCTGCATTATGTGCGGACGGGTGGTGACAAGCCACAGGTTGTATTGGCGCATGGCTTTTCCGATGACGGATTGTGCTGGACGCCCGTCGCCGAGGTATTGGCTTTAGAGTATGACGTCATCATGGTTGACGCCCGGGGGCACGGGCGGTCGGACGGGCCAGAGCAAGGTTATGGCTCCGCCGAGCACGCGGGCGACCTGGCTGGCGTGATCACCGGGCTTGGGTTGCGCCGCCCCGCCGTGCTGGGACACTCGATGGGCGCGGCCACTGCTCTGGTGCTGGCTGGCATGTACCCGGATCGAGCGGGCGCAATCTTGCTAGAGGATCCGCCCGCCTGGTGGGTAGCCACTTCTTCCCCAGAGCTTGCTGCGGAACGACAGGCGCAGATGCGCAGCAGGATCATCGAATTGAAGCGCAAGATACGCGAGGAGTTGATCGCCGACGCGCGCGCCAACTCTCCCCGTTGGCCCGAAGCCGAGCTTGGACCTTGGGCCGATGCCAAGCTGCGGTTCAGCTTCAACGCGCTGAACCGCCTTGGTGCGGCTGCCGTGGACTGGCAAGCGACTCTGCGCCGCATCACTTGTCCGGCGCTGCTCATCACGGCCGATCCAGAGCAGGGCGCGCTCGTCACCGAGGAGAGCGCAAGAGAGATCCATGCGCTCGTGCCACAGTTGCGCATCGCGCATATCCCGGGGGCGGGCCATAACATCCGGCGCGAGCAATTCGATCGCTACATAGACGCCGTGCGCTCCTTCCTCGCGGAAGTGACTGCATGTCTACCTTAAAAGTTCATCTGACCTACTGGTGCACGGCGCAATGTGACCATTGTCGTTTTCGCTGCAGCCGCCGACCTGGCCCGACCATTGACTATGACCTCGTGATGGGCTGCGTGGACGCATTGAAGAGGCTTAATCAGTTGGACTGGGTCGTGCTGATGGGGGGCGAACCCGGTCTGGTCCCGGAATTGACCCATCGCCTGGCCACCGCGATCAGAACGATGGGTATAGCGGTCAATGTGGAAACCAACGCTTCCTGGGCAACAAACGACGAGGCTGCCCGCCGCTTTCTTGAGCCTCTTTATGCGCATGGTGCCATGGTGATGTTCAGCCTGGATGCCTGGCACGAGCGTTTCGTGCCTCCAGAGCGTGTGATGCGTGCAGCGCGGATTGCCGAGGCGTTAGGGGGACAGTACTTTTTCGAGGCAGAGTATCTTGACTTGGCGTCTTGTAGCCATGAGCGCGACCAGCGCACCAACGTGCTGCTGGACGATCTGGAACGTGAATTGGGGAAGCACCCTCGGATCTACCAGGGCACGATCCTCTACAATGGCCGGGCATCGGAGCGGCTGGCCCCATTGGTCGCCTCCGGGCGTGGCGTCCCAACGCAGGTCTGTGATCAGGTTCCTTGGTGGTTCAATGACCAACTCGAGACATTGGAACTCTTGGAACTTGATCCGGATGGTTATCTGAGTAAAGGCTGTGGCATTGCTATTGCGAATATCCGACAGACGTCGGTGCGCACTGTTCTGGCTACGTATGATGCAACCCGGCATCCCATTTTCTCCACTCTGCTCAAATCAGGGCCGTTAGGTTTGGCGCGAGAAGCACAAGCCCTCGGCTACGCGCTCAAAGCCGACTATGCCGACAAGTGCCACCTTTGTCAGGAAGCGCGCCAAGTCTTGTTGAGCAAGTACCCGACATACCTTATGCCCGAGCAGCATTATAGAAAAGACCATTGGTGTAAACTTTAGCCCCGGAGTGCGGCCTTCAGGCCGCGTTGTATGCAGGCTGAAGCCTGCACTCCAACCTTAAGTTGACACGCATGTAGAAAAGACGACTAGGGAGCCATGATCATGATCATCACCAACCTGCGTTGTGAGTACATGACCAACCCACTTGGGATTGACATTGCCTGGCCGCGCCTGAGCTGGGAATTGCGCGACGAGCGTCGTGGCGCGCGCCAGAGCGCCTACCAGATTCAGGTCGCCACCAGTGAGGCGGCACTCCATGAGGACATCGCTGACCTGTGGGACAGCGGCAAGATTGACTCGGATCAATCGGTGCACATCGCTTACGCTGGTGAGGCGCTCGGATCGGGCCAGCGCGCTTGGTGGCGGGTGCGCGTGTGGGATGCCGAAGGTCAGCCCAGTGCATGGAGCGCAGTCGCATGGTGGGAGATGGGCTTGCTCGAGCGCGCCGCCTGGCAGGGGCAGTGGATCGGCGCGATGCTCGCAGGTGGCCCATACACCACCAGCCCGGTGCCGTTCGTGCGCACACGGTTCACGCTCGACCGGCCAGTGGCGCGGGCGCGGTTATATGCGACCGCGCTGGGCCTGTACGAACCACACCTCAACGGTCACGTTGTCGGTGATGATCTGCTGACGCCTGGCTGGACCGATTACACCGTTCGCGTCCAGTATCAGGTCTATGATGTCACCCACTTGCTGCGACAGGGCGAGAACGTGCTGGGCGCGGTGCTGGGCGATGGCTGGTATTGCGGATTCGTGGGGTGGCACGAGCGACAGCAGTACGGCGACCGCCCCAGGTTTCTGGCGCAGTTGGCGATCACGTTCGAGGACGGCAGCACACAGACGATCGCAACGGACGAACAGTGGAAGGCGGCCTATGGCCCCATCCTCGAATCGGATATGCAGATGGGTGAGAGCTACGACGCCCGGCGCGAACTGGTCGGGTGGGACACGCCCGGCTATGATGACGCGCGCTGGCTGCCGGTCGAGCCGTTCGCCGATCCTGGCATAGAACTCGATGCCATGCGCGGCCCGACAGTGAAGCGTATTCAAGAGATCCAGCCAATCGCCGAGCCGCGCGAGATCAAGCAGTGGCCTGTATCGAAATGGATTTTCGACCTCGGCCAGAATATGGTCGGGCGAGTGCGGTTGAGGGTGAGCGGCCCGGCGGGCACAACGATCACGCTGCGCCATGCCGAGATGCTCAATCCCGACGGCACGCTCTACACGGCGAACCTGCGCCGCGCCCAGCAGACCGATCATTACACACTCAAAGGAAACGGAGAAGAAATTTACGAGCCACGTTTCACCTTTCATGGCTTTCGCTACGTCGAGCTGAGCGGCTATCCTGCGACGCCAACGCGCGAGACGATCACCGGCATCGTGCTGCATTCCGATACCCCGCCGACGGGCACTTTTGAATGTTCCGACCCACTGATCAATCAGCTTCAACACAACATCCAGTGGGGTCAGCGCGGCAACTTTTTAGATGTGCCCACCGACTGCCCGCAGCGCGACGAACGCCTCGGCTGGACCGGCGACGCTCAGGTGTTTATCCGCACTGCGGCGTTCAACATGGATGTGGCGGGCTTTTTCACCAAGTGGACGCGCGACCTGGAGGATGCCCAATCGCCGGAGGGTACTTTTCCGATGGTCGTGCCGAACCCTGGCTTCGCCGGCAAGGACGGCGGGCCGGCGTGGGCCGACGCCGGCATCATCTGCCCCTGGACGATTTACCAGTGCTACGGCGACACACGGCTGCTGGAGAAGCATTACGACTCGATGCGGCGCTATGTCAGCTTTCTGGCCGAGACCAGTCGAGACGGGCTGCGGAACTATCCAGAGTATAAGGGCAATCACGGCTTCGGCGACTGGCTGGCGTTGGACGGCAGCGAGGGACGCGAGGGCGCTACGCCCAAAGACCTGATCGGCACGGCGTTCTTTGCTTACAGCGCGCGGCTGCTGGGCCGGATCGCCCGTGTCTTGGGGAACGGCGAGGATGCCGAACGCCACGAGTCTCTGTTCCAAGACGTACGACGGGCCTTCCAGGAGCGTTTCGTCACTCCAGGCGGACTCGTCGCAAGTGGGACACAAACCTCCTACGTGTTGGCGCTGCACTTTGATCTGCTGCCCGAGCACGCGCGGGCAGTGGCGCTGGATGCTTTGGTGCGCGACATCGAGCGGCGTGGCACGCATCTTTCGACCGGCTTTGTCGGCACGCCGTACATCAACTGGGTGCTGAGCGAGAACGGGCGTCCCGACATTGCCTACGCGCTGCTGAAGCAAACAACCTGGCCTTCATGGCTTTACCCGGTCACACAGGGCGCCACCACCATCTGGGAACGCTGGGACGGCTGGACGCACGACAAAGGCTTCCAGGACCCCGGCATGAATTCGTTCAACCACTATGCCTATGGCGCGATCGGCGCGTGGCTCTATGCAGTGGTCGGCGGGATTGACCTCGACCCGGAGCGGCCCGGCTACAAGCACATCATCATGCGCCCGCGGCCGGGCGGCGGTCTGACCCGCGCGAGGGCGGAGCTGCACTCGATCTACGGGCCGATCCGCAGCGCCTGGACGGTGGAGAATGGTCTATTCGACTGGCACATCACGATCCCGGTCAACACCTCCGCGACGGTCTATGTCCCGGTGGGTGAAGGTATCGGGGTACGCGAGAGCGACATTCCTGCCGACGAGGCGCCTGGAGTACGCTTCCTGCGGCGCGAGGCGGACGCTGCGGTGTACGAGGTCACGGCGGGGGAATACCATTTCACCACAGGCTGACGAATCATAGTTTACAGTTGGCTACTGACCTGCGAGCGCAAGCCGGCGTGAACACATCCGAGGCTCCTGACCGCCGCGCCATCTACACCTATACCAACTTGAGCGCCTGCGCTTGCGCGACGGCTTGTGTTCGACTGTTCACGCCAAGCTTGCGGTAGATATTCTCCAGATGGGTCTTGACCGTGCTGGCAGAGATGGAAAACCTGGCGGCAATCTCTCGGTTAGATAGGCCGGCGCTCACCAGTTGCAGCACTTGTTGCTCACGTGGGCTGATGGACGCGGCGGTGGACAGCGCCATCAACTCCGCCTTGGGCAATGGCTTGGGCGTTTCATTGGCATGTCCCACCAGGCGGAGGATTTCTTTGACAAAGGACTGGGTCTCGGCGGCAAGATGCTCGCTATGCAACACCAGCGTGAGCAGCGGCATACTTGGGAGGCCATGATCCAGAAATGGGCGGATGAAGGATTCAGGTGCAGCGAGCCGGACCGCCTCTGCCATCACCTGTCGAGCTTGATTGACTTGATGCTGTTCGAACAGAGCGCGAGCCAGCATCACGCGCGCCCCCAAGATCGGTTCGCTGTAGAAACCATGCGGGTATTGAGTGATCAGGCGATTGAGCAGGTCTTGGGCGGCGGGGGCCTGTCCCTGTTCCAACAGGATTTCTGCGCGGACAAGCGCAGATAAGGCATGTGCTTCAGCTTCTCCCGCTTCGCTCAACATCCGTTCTGCAGAAGCACAGTCGCCTTGCCGCAAGCAGAACAAGGCCTGATATGCGATCAAATCCTGGTCGAGCCAAATGCCCGAGGGGCGCTGGGCGTGCAGCTCCCGCGCTGCCTGGAGTGTGGCGAGAGCCGCCTCGTGATTCCCCTGCGCCGATTGGATCTTGGCACGCAGAATCGCGACCATCACCGGCACATTCGTGCTCGTGGGATTCGGGTCCACCTCGGTGGCGCGCACCAGCAGTTGATGCGCCTGTGCCAATTGATTGCGCTCGTAACTCACCCGGCTCAGGGCTGCGAGCGCAATACTCGCCGGTTCGGGCAATTTGCTGCGCAGTGCGAGGGCCTGCTGCAAAACCTGATGGGCGATCTTTTCGCTGCGTCGGAGATGGCCCCGTGATAGCGCCAGATTGGCGCATGCTCCGCCGGCCATCAGCATGACGAATAGGTGACGCCGCGCCAGCGCGGCGTCATAGACCGCGCGCGCTTGAGCCTCTGCCTGAATCACGTCCCGCCGATAGTCGCTATGATATTGCACAATGCCGTTCAATAACTGCCACACATCGCCGTGCTCTCCCTCGGTAGGCCACGGGGGCATTGCCACGTCGCCCGTTGCCCACGAGTGGCGAATGCGCTGAATCTCGGCCAACACCTCTCGCTCATCGCTGGTCTGCTCAGTCACCGGCTTGCGCGCGATATTGGTCTCTATGCGCGCCAGGAATCGTTCTACGTCGGTGCGTGACATTGCCACCCAGGCCAGGCGCACATACACAAACAAGAGCGTCTTGTGTTGCTGCACCACTGCTTCCGGCAGTTGTTGCAGCCAACGCAGCAAGCGCGAATCTTCGCCCAACTGCTCCAGCTCGCGCAACGCCATGCTCTCGATCAAGGCCGCCGCTTCTTCCCACGCTTCGATGGCTAACAAATGATACACGGCATCGGCTGGCGCGTTTTGCGTGCGGTACCATTCCGCGGCCCGGCGATGCAAACGCGGAATGTCGGCGGGAAATTGCATCTGCAACTGATTGCGCAGCATCTCGGCGAACAGGTCATGATAGCGATACCAGTCCCGCCCCTCCAATCGCGCGAGGAACAGATTGTCCTGCCACAGGTGGGACAGCATCTCGGCCCCATCCGTTTGTCCAGTCACCGCGTCGCACAGTGGGCCGGTCAGGTTTTTCAGAATCGCCGTTTTGAGCAGAAAGGCTTGCATGGACGGTGGCTGCCGATACAACACGCTCTCCAAAAAGTATTCGCGCAAATACGTGTGCGCTCCCGTAAAGGTCTCTATGAATTGGCGACTGTCGCTTTGTTGGGCCAAGGCCAGCGTCGCGAGCGTGAGGCCGGCCACCCATCCTTCGGTACGCTTGACTAACGTCTGCATGTCGGCGTATGCCAGGCGGCGTCCCGGCGTGTGCTGCCACAAAAAGTCAATTCCCTCCTCCAACGTGAAGCGCAAATCATCGGTTTCCAGTTCTGCCACTTTACCTCTGGCCCTCAAATGTCCCAAAGCCAGCGGTGGTCTGGTGTGACTGGAAATGACCAGTTGCAGGGTCGGTGGCAGGTGCTCCAGCCAGGTTTGGAGGGAAGTGTGAATCTCCGGGTGTTGGATGTGATGATAGTCGTCCAAGACCAGGCCGATACGTTGACATACATTCGACGCGTCCGTGACTCGGACGATGTCATTCGTGAGGCGCACGACGATTTCGGGAAGGACCGAAGGTAAAGATGCACGGAGCTGTGAGAGCAAGGCCTGACCCAGGTTGGGGTTGACCGTCTGCAATGCCATGACGACCGTGGACCAAAAGCGCAGCGGGTGGTTATCGTCTGCGTCCAGCGCAACCCAGGCCACGGGCATCCCACAGCTTTGCCGCCACTCGTTCAACAACGTGCTCTTGCCGAACCCGCTGGGCGCGCAGAGCAAAGTCACTGGTGCGTTGATCCGTTGTGTAAGACGCGGACGTGTGATGAGCTTGTTTGGCAAAGCGGGGGGCTTGACTTTGGTCAGGGGCAAGAAGGATAGTTCGGCTCCGCTCCTTTCGACGACTTGCGTATGACCCGACGCGGCCATCCGGCCGATAGAATCGGATTGGCTCGATAATCGTGTCAGCAGAGTTTGCCCGGCCAGGCGCGCGCTGGCCTGCTCGAGGCGCGCTTGGGTCAGTTCTTCCGATCGGCCCAAATACGTCTTGAAGAGCTTGCCGCCGCGCCGCCGATAGGCATACCAGTACGCAATGCCACGCCGGACTTCGCGTTGCGCGGTCAGGTGTCCCGCGCCTCCTTCGAACACGAAGCTGGAATTGTCGGCCAGCCAATCATACCATTGCCGTGTGCCAACCCGGATCGCCGTGGATGCGTTTGGACCGGCGCCATTGGTCAGGAGCAGATCGTCTCGCAGGAGGGGCTTGTTGGGTTTCCGCATGTAGCCTCCCGTTTGGACAAACTAGTTACCCAACAGCTTGAATTGTACCCTCTGTTGGGTAACTTGACAACCCGATCTATCCGCCTCATCGGTCTGACCGGGCCGCTTGACCGTTTCGATTCGCCGCAAAAATCCCCCAAACTGGCGATGCACGGCAGGTCAGTTCTGCATTAATCTGATGATAGGTTTTGATCCCAGCCTGTACGGCCTCGCTGTAAAGTATTGGTATAATTGAGTCACCTCATCTATTCCCATCCTCGTCCTCCCTTTCTCTCTTGGAGAGGGAAGGGGGCATTGGAGAGGGAATTATGGAACTGCCGACTACCATGTTCAATCACTGGAAACTGGCTGATTTTGTCCCCGGCGAGGGGGTGGCCCAGGGCGCTTTTAAACCAGAGTACGACGACCGCCGATGGATAGACATCCCCGTTCCGGGGGATGTGCATCGCGCCTCGATCGCCGCTGGCCGCATCCCAGACCCATTCTACGATCGGAATGAACTCGAGTGTGCCTGGGTCGAGGATCGCGAGTGGTGGTATCGGCTGCGCTTTGACGGCCCGTCCGAGCCGCTCGAATCCGATGAACGGTTGAGGCTGGTCTTTCACGGCCTGGACACCTTTGTTACGATCTGGCTCAACGGCGAGAAACTCGGCCAGCATCAGAACATGTTCCGCGAGGCGGTCTTTGACGTGACCGGGCGGCTTGACCTCGGGCAGCCCAATACGTTGGCGCTGTGTTTTGATCGCCCGCGAGATCACGTGGACACGACCGACGGATTCCTGTCCTGGGGACGCAACCCTGAGCGCGTTTTCATGCGCAAAGCCCAGTTTGGCTTTGGGTGGGACTGGGGACCTCGCCTGCCGACGATTGGCGTCTGGCGTCCTGTCGAGCTGCGCCGCGAGCGCCGTGTGGCGATTCAGGGCGTGCACTTGTACACGGTCGAGTTAGACCGGGCGGCAGACCAGGCACTGGTGGCTGTCCAGGTTCAGGTCGAGCGTTTTGCCACCGATCAACCGCTGACGGTTAACGTCCGGCTGGGCGCGGCCATCGAGCGATCGCTCGTGTTGAGCGGCAGTCAAACCTCGGCCAGGACATACCTGGAAATCGTTCACCCTCGCTTGTGGTGGACGCACGATCTGGGCGAGCCAGCTCTGTATGATCTGCAGGTGACGTTGAATCAGGACGGCGTCGAGTTGGCCCGACATCAATCACAAGTGGGTATCCGCACCATCCAACTGGATCAATCGCCTGACCCGGACGAGCCGGGCACGCGCTTTTTCCGTTTTGTGCTCAATGGTGTGCCGATCTTTGCCAAAGGTGCCAACTGGATCCCAGCCGATTCGTTTGTGGGCGCCATTCCGCCGGGACGTTACGAAATGCTGCTGACGGCTGCGCGCGATGCCAACATGAACATGCTGCGTGTGTGGGGCGGCGGCATCTATGAGCACGATGCCTTTTACGAATGGTGCGATCGCCTGGGCTTGCTCGTCTGGCAAGATTTCATGTTCGCGTGCGCCGATTACCCTGAACATGATCCGACGTTGGTGGCCGAGGTCGAAGCCGAAGCGCGTTACCAGGTGCGGCGATTGCGCAATCACCCGTGCCTGGCGCTGTGGTGCGGCAACAACGAAAACCAGTGGTTACACGACATGCGCGTCGCCTGGGACAAGCCAGGCGACCCCGTGCCCGGCGCGCTGTACTATGACCGGATTCTGCCCCAAGCGGTGGCCGAACTCGATGGGCAGATTCCCTATTGGCCTGGCAGTCCGTATGGCGGGAACGACCACAACAGCATGGAAGATGGCGACCGTCACAACTGGCACGTGTGGCATGGTGGCAAGCCCCGCCGTTTTGGCGAGGAACCTCAAACCGATCGCTCGCCAGAGGGCGTCTCGTTCAAACACTATGCGGAAGATATGGGACGGTTCATCAGCGAGTTTGGCATGCACGCGGCGCCGGTTTACGAGACGCTGCGGCGGAACATCCCCGCCGACCAGCTCTATCATCACAGCCCTTCCATGGATCACCACAACAAGGATAATCCCAAGAACAAGGGCGACAACCTGATGCAAACTGTGACCGGCCTGCCCGCTGACCTGAACGAATATATTGACTTGAGCATGATCGCCCAAGCAGAAGGACTCAAGTTCGGCATCGAGCATTTTCGGCGACGCAAACCGCATTGCTCCGGCTCGCTGTTCTGGCAGCTCAACGATTGCTGGCCGGTCTTGAGTTGGTCGGTGCTGGACTATTATGGCTTTGGCAAAGCGGGCTACTTTTACGCCAAACGAGCATATGCGCCGGTGCTGGCCTCTTTCAAAGCCTTGGCGGACGGGGGAGTCGAACTCTGGATCACGAATGACACGCTGGCTCAAGTCGAGGACACTGTCACCGTGAGGCTGGGGACGTTCGAGGGCGACATGCTGTGGGAGGAAAGCAAATCCATCCGTGTGGCGGCCAACACCAGTCAAGCCGTCTGGCGTTGGGAGGCAAATCAAGTTGTGGCTGAACCGGATCGTTATCTTTCTGTGAAATCGGCAGACGACGCATTCCCTTTCAACCGCCATTTTTTCTCGCCGATCAAAGACTTGCGACGCACGCCAGTGGAACCCGAGGTGAGCATCACTCAAGTGAGGGAGCACGAGCTGCGCGTCAACCTGAAGGCACCAGCATACGTTTTCTTTGCGCATGTGATTGTGCCCCATGAAGCCACCCGTTTCAGCGACAACTATTTCGATCTGCAACCAGGAGATAGCCGGACTCTTGTCGTTACCAATCGGGCGATTGTCCTTTCACCTGACAGTATCACCGTGGCGTGGCGCTGATGGTTGGTTGCATTACTGGAAATATTCTTTGGTCAGCAATCTGGCAAATACTCTTTTGCTGAGCGTCCAAAGTGCAGAACCTCTCTACTTTACGTGACGGAGATCCTCCACCACCGCAAAAAGTGGCAACCGGCATAACGATGCCAGCCTACAGTTGGAAATTTAAGGAAACGGCCTATTGACATGAAAAGAAACCGTGCTATCATTTTTACTAGATTTTAGTGTAATGACACTTTTTACTAAAGACAGGGCAACATGGCTAAGCAACGGGTCAAAATGTCTGACATTGCGCGAAAAGCCGACGTGTCTATCTCAACCGTTTCCCTGGTCTTGCACAACAAGTCCGGTATCCCGCCGGAGACTCGTCAGCGTGTTCTGAAAACCGCCCAAAAACTCGGTTATCGCCTCAAGTCGGCATCTCGTTCTCAACTCTCTCGAATTCAGTTGCACAACCTCGGCTTGATCATCAAATCTGAGCCGGGTGTGGTTCCCAGAGCCAATCCCTTCTACTCTCACGTCTTGGCCGGCATCGAAGAAACCTGTCGCCAGAACAAGATCAATCTGCTGTACGCTACATTGCCCGTGGATCTTAACAATCATCCGGTTGAGGTGCCCCGTTTGCTTTTGGAGGAAGGTACAGATGGTTTGTTGGTGGTGGGGACTTTGCTGGACGATGCGTTAGCACCTGTGCTCAATCAGAAAGCCGTGCCCATCGTGCTGGTGGATTCCTATGCCTTATCGGAAAAGTACGATGCGGTTGTTTCCGACAATGTGAGCGGAGCCTATCAGGCGGTGAGCTATTTGATCGAGCGGGGCCATCGGCACATAGGTATAGTGGGCACTTGCCCAGATGGGTATCCCAGCTTGCGCGAACGCCGCCAAGGATACATTCAGGCATTGAAGGATCATGGCCTGACGCAGACCTATTTCACCGATTGCGCGCCGCACAAGGACGCTGCCTTTGAAGCGACCACCCAGTTCTTGAGCCAGCACCCGCAGATTTCGGCAGTGTTTGGCTGCAACGACGAAATCGCATTGGCCGTCATGCGAGCCGCACAGGCGCTAGGCCGGCAGGTGCCGGAAGAATTCTCAGTCATCGGTTTTGACGATATTGATCTAGCCCAGCATGTCTCTCCATCTCTGACCACCATGCGGGTGGACAAAGTGGGCATGGGGCGCATGGCGGTCAAGCTGTTGATCAACCGTGTCGAGTTCCCTGACGCTGAGCGAGTCACCTCGGTCATCCGCCCGCGCTTGATTGAACGCGAATCGGTCTCGACTGGCACCTTCGGAGGCTCGTGAACACTTTTATATCCAATTCTATTTTGGGCCCTGCTCTGCCGGGCATCGCGTGGGAAGAGCGGCCGGCTGGTTCCTGTGACGTGGTCTGGCGCTATAGCCGGAATCCGATCATCGCGCGCGACGCGATTCCGACTTCGAACAGCATTTTCAACAGCGCTGTCGTGACGTTCAACGGCGGTTTTGCCGGGGTTTTTCGGTGCGATAACAAGAAACGCGAAATGAACCTTCATGTCGGAAAGAGTCAGGATGCGTTTCATTGGAATATTGAGCCGCAGCCCCTCCAGTTCATCTGCGACGATCCCGAAGTGTCAGGGTTTCAGTATCGCTATGACCCGCGCATGTGTTGGATCGAGGACCGTTTTTATGTGACCTGGTGCAACGGCTATCATGGCCCGACGATTGGCGTGGGATACACCTACGACTTTGAAACGTTTTACCAGCTCGAAAACGCTTTTCTCCCCTACAATCGGAACGGGGTCTTGTTCCCGCGCAAAATCAATGGCCGTTACGCCATGCTCAGCCGCCCCAGCGACAGGGGACACACTCCCTTTGGAGACATCTTTTACAGCGAGAGCCTGGATATGATCTACTGGGGCCGGCATCGCTTTGTGATGGGCACCAAACACGGCTGGCAAAGCACCAAGATCGGCGCTGGCCCGACGCCAATTGAGACCACTGAGGGCTGGTTGCTCTTTTATCATGGGGTTCTCACCTCCTGCAATGGATATGTGTACAGTTTTGGCGCAGCTTTGCTCGATCTCGATCAACCGTGGAAGGTGATCTATCGAACAGCGCCCTATCTCCTTTCGCCCCAAATGGACTATGAGTGCGTGGGCGATGTGCCGAATGTCGTGTTTCCGTGCGCGGCGCTTACAGACGCGCCGACCGGGCGTATTGCCATCTACTATGGTGCCGCCGATACCGTCACCGGGTTAGCCTTCGGTTACGTTGACGAGATCCTCGCGTACCTCAAAGACAATTCCGAAGTGTGAGCCCGGCGGCATTTCGAGCACAAGGAGGTGAGCCAGCGAAACAATACGGACACATGTGATTCTTCCACTCCTGGGATTCTGCTCGTATCCAAATAAAAGAGGAGAACAAAATGAACAAGAAATTGTTTGCTGCAACCAGCCTGCTGGTTATTGCCAGCGTTGTGCTGGCGGCTTGCGCGCCGGGCGCGACGCCCACGCCGGTCGTTCAGGTTGTTAAGGAGACTGTGGTCGTGGCGGGTACGCCGGTGGTCACGATGAAGGAAGTTGTCGTCACTGCCACGCCTGCGCCTACTGCCAAGCCGGCGCCGGGAGCTGCTCTGCCCCGCAACGAGACCCTGTACTTTAATGGTCAACAGTGGGGTGCGGTTGTCTGCTGGAATCCTTACTCTAGCAGCTGCAACAATGCAATGGCTATCGTCCAGGGGGACAACGCCCGCGTCACCATGTTCGAAACCCCGTACTTGTACAACATGCTCGATGGCAAGCAGTATCCTCTGCTGGCTGACGGCGATTACAAGTGGAACGACAAGCGCACCGAGATCACCTTCAAGATCAAGAAAGCCGCCAAGTGGAGCGATGGCACCCCGTTAACCGCGGAGGATGTCGCTTACACCTGGGCCAGCCATGTCAAGTACAATACTCCTACCGGCGCTGGCAACAAAGATTACATTGACACCATCGTAGCTTCTGATCCCCAGACGGTTGTGATCAAGGCCAAACTGGATAAGGATGGCAAAGCAGTCAATCCTCTGAGCGTTGCTGCTTACGTGAGCAGCAACTATGTCATTCAGAAAGCCTGGACCCAAACACTGGAAAAGCGCGTCGGCAACGATGCCACCAAGTTCCTGGCGGATAAAGCGGAGGACGTTGTTTACTCCGGCCCCTATCACAAATTCTTTACGGACGACACAAAGGTTATCCTCGTGCGTGATGACAACTACTGGGGCAAGGATGCTTCCATGTGGGGCAAGCTGCCTGCTCCCAAGTACCTGGCGCACACGATCTTTAAGGATAACGCCGCCGGTTCAGTGGCTTTGGCCAAGGGTGAAGTGGATGTCAGCCAGCAGTTCAATTCCAATATTCAATTGTTGTGGCTCAACTACGGGCTGCCAATTTCCACTTACCTGCCCGACGCTCCTTATGGCATTGGCGCCAGCCTCCCAACCGCCTTCTACAACCTCAAGTCCTACGGTTTGGACCAGCTTGCGGTCCGCAAGGCGATTGCCATTGCGGTTGATTATGACTCGATCATCGCAAACGCCATGACTAACCAATCGGCCACCTTCAAACAGGTGCCGCGCTCACTCATGAACCCGACTCCTGGCGAACAGGCCCTGTACAACCGCGATGCCGTCAAGCACCTGCAGTGGGCTGGCAATGACATCGAAGGCGCCAAGAAACTGCTCGACGAGGCCGGGATCAAGGATACCAATGGTGATGGCTGGCGCGAATACAAGGGCAAGAAGCTTTCTTATGTAGCCACCTGCCCCAATGGCTGGTCCGACTGGCAGGCTGCCATTGAGATCGTTGCCGCCGCCGGGAAGAAAATCGGCATTGACATCACCACCAACTATCCTGAATGGTCCGTTTATCAGACCGTCGTCACCAAATCGGATGCGCCTCTCCCCGAAAAGTATGACATCTTTATGATGTGGAGTTCCGGTGCTGGTCCCACCATGCCTTGGGGACGTATCCGCAATTTGATGAGCTCCGAATGGATTGGTCAGGCGAGCAACTGGAGCGGCAACTGGGGTCAGTATAGCAATCCTGAGGCCGACAAATTGATCAAGGCGATCCCCGGCGAAACCGACCCCGCCAAGCTGAAGGAGATGTACACGGAATTGGTCAAGATTTACCTGACCGATATTCCCTCCTTCACACTCATGTACCGTCCCCAGTCGTTCCACGCTGTGAACGAGACCGTTTGGACCAACTTCCCACACCAGGATGATGGGACCAAGCCGCCCGTTCCGCCGCTTAACTGCACTGACGGTTGGAGTATCGCCTGTCTCTATAACATCAAGCTTGTCAAGTAAACCGTGATCTAGCAAAAACAGCCATGTTCCGCCAATCCCGGAACATGGCTGTTGACGTATCTTCTCATAAAGTAGGGGAAACTTGAACCTTGCGAAGGTCGCACACCTTCGCAAGGTTCTCCCGCGAACCGGAGGTGCTGCGTTGAAAGGATACCGCAAGTATTTCCTTAACAAGCTGGGTTGGTTCTTGATCACTTTTGTCTGCGCCTTCATACTGAATTTCATCCTGCCCCGCTTGATGCCGGGAGATCCTGTGGCCGCCATCATGTCAAGGCTTGCCCAGGGCATGAGCGATGCGACCGGGGTCCAGGCGATTTATCAGCAATACGCGGACCTGTTTGCCATCAACAGACCCATGCACGAACAATTTTTCATATACCTGAGAAATGTGGCGCGAGGTGATTTTGGTTTCTCGATTAGCCAGTATCCCAGAACGGTGGCCGACGTTCTCAGATCTTCCATCTTGTGGACGATCGGTCTGCAGTTCCCGGCGATCATCGTCGGTTGGCTGATCGGGAACACACTCGGCGCGTTGGCGGCTTATCTCAAAGGGGGCTTTGATAAAGTCCTCATGCCCGTCAGTATTCTTATCAGCAATTTCCCGGCTTTTGGCATGGCAACCATTATGCTAGTTATTTTTGGGGTCTGGCTAGAATGGTTTCCCACCTCGGGCGGATACGGGTTTGACCTGATTCCCAGCTTTACCCCGACATTTATCTGGTCTGTGATCGTGCATTATCAGTTGCCGTTCTGGTCCATCGTGTTGATCGCCATCGGCGGCCAGGCGATTGGCATGCGCTCCATGTCCATCTATGAACTGAATGCGGACTATGTAAAATACAGTCGGTTCCTGGGAATCCCAGATCGAAAAATCGTCGGTTACGTATTTCGGAATGCTATGCTTCCGCAGATAACCGGTTTGGCGTTATCCATCGGCACTATGGTCGGCGGCGCGCTGGTGGCGGAGATCATTTTCAGTTATCCGGGGCTTGGTTTCACGCTCTTGAATGGTGTTATGGGACAGGATTACCCGCTGATCTCAGCCTCCACATTGATCATCACACTGATGGTGCTGAGTGCGACTTTTATCATCGAAATCCTTTACGGCATCATTGACCCGCGCATCAAAGCGGCGCAGGCTGATTGACGTTCATAGAGCGAATGTGTTCATAAGACGAACGAAGGAAAGATGCTGTTATGAAACACACCATTCGCCAAGTTTTCCGCTCTGGCAAATTTGTCGTCGGTTTTTCCGTTTTTGCGGCAATTCTGTTGATCGCGCTCGTCTATCCGCTGATCATCACCGATCCGCCATTAGCCATCATCGGTCAGGGCACTTTTTTCCCGCCGGGGATCTATGTGAATGTTTACGACAGCATCGGTTCCCCCCGTTATATGCTTGAGTTGAATGATGCCGCTGCCAAACGCCTTGCCAGCAAGTTGAGCAAAGAGGATCGCCTTGCCATGAAGGATTGGCTTGTGGCATACGGGATACCTGCAAGCGAGGTTGATATCAACAATACCAAGCAACTCCTGAATCTGTGGGGAAGCAAGTATGACCCCAAGGCGAACATTGCCGGGATGACCAATGCCAAGCGAAATTACTATGCTCGGCTCAACGACTCGCTCAAGGGACTATTGTCAACCGGGGGAGCGATCATTGCAGCCAAAAACGCGGAAACGGGTGCCTTGGAGGAAGCAAGTTCTGTCGCACAATCTGACTATGTGAATGTCAGCCAGGTGGCGAATGTACGGGTGTTGCCGCTGGGAACCGATAACTTTGGCAGGGATGTGCTGACGGAGCTAGTGGCGGCCATTCGCGTATCGCTGCTGATCGGTTTTGTCGCCGGGAGCATTGCAACCTTCATCGGTTTGACCCTGGGATTGCTGGCGGGATATGTCGGCGGCCTGGTGGATGACATCATCATGTTCTTTACCAATCTCTTTACCGTCATCCCCGGCTTTGTGTTATTGATCTTGATTTCATTCAGCATTGGGCAGGAAAGACGCGGCGCTGTCACAATCGCCATCGTGATCGGGTTCACCTCCTGGGTATGGACGGCCAGGGCTGTGCGGGCGCAAGTGATTTCCCTGCGCAATCGCGACCATGTCAATCTGTCGAAACTATCCGGGCATTCGATTGCTTACATCATTCTCACCGATATTCTGCCTTACATCGCTTCTTATGTGGTGATGGCGCTCATCCTGCAGATTTCCTCGGGTATTCTGGCAGAGGCCGGGTTATCCATCCTTGGATTGGGGCCGAGAACTACTGAGGTGCCAACTTTGGGTTTAATGATGAACTGGGCGATGATCTACCAGGCGCAGATCCTGGGGAAATGGTGGGCGTACTTGCCCGTGATCGTAACCATCGCTCTGATTACATTCTCGATGAATTTGATGAATACAGGTCTTGACCAGGTATTTAACCCGGCCTTGAGGGAGTAGGTGATTGATATGGCAGAAGTAGTGCTAGAGGTCAAGGAACTGACAACAAAATACGTCACCCGGTTTGGGGAAGATGTTTACGCGGTAGACCATGTTTCCCTGAAGGTCGAGGAAGGGAAATCGTTGGGCATTGCGGGAGAATCCGGCTGTGGCAAGTCAACGCTGGCGCTTAGCCTGATGGGATATTACTTTGCTCCGCTGCACTATATGAGTGGGGAGATCCTCATCAATGGACGCAATATCTCTGGGATGAACCCCGATGACATTCGTAAATCAATCTTGGGGACAGAGATTGCTTATATCCCCCAAGCCGCGATGAACGCGCTCAACCCCACCCAGAAAATCATCAGTTTTGTTGAGGACGTGATGCAGGCCCACGGTCTTTACATCACCAAGAAAGACATTTATGACCGTGCCAGGCAGTTGTTTGAGAGGCTAGGACTTCCGGCGGAGGTGCTGCAAAAATACCCCGTTGAGCTTTCTGGCGGCATGAAACAGCGCACGGTGATCGCGGTATCTGTTATGCTTTTACCCAAAGTGTTGATTGCGGATGAGCCTTCCTCGGCGCTCGATGTCACTTCTCAAAAGATGGTCATCAAGATGCTCAAGACCTTGATTGAAAATGGCGTCATCAGTTCGCTGATATTCATCACGCATGAGCTTCCGCTGCTTTACAATGTCGTTGATGATATTATGGTCATGTACGCGGGACAGATTGTGGAGATGGGCACCGCAAAACAAGTTGTGTTTGATCCACTCCACCCTTATGCCAAAGGCCTCATGGGCTCGATCATCGTGCCTGAACAAGGTCTGCGGGATATCAAATTGACTGCCATTCCTGGGGTACCGCCCAATCTTAAAAACCCACCGGCTGGCTGCCGGTTTGCCGAACGCTGCAAATACGTTCGGCCAGATTGCAAGGCGATTTCGGTCGGTCTTTACGGCGCGCCTGGCGGCCGCGCGTACCGCTGTATCTTGTCAGAAAAAGAATTGAGAGACGCTTATCTGAGGGAGGCCCGAAGAAATGCTGGATGAAAAAAAGGTGTGCCTCAGCGGATCAGGACTTACCAAGGTGTTTGGTTTTGGCCGCAAGAAAACGGTGGCTGTTGATCATGTGGATTTCAACTTCTACGAGGGCGAGGTTGTCTCGATCGTGGGCGAATCGGGCAGCGGAAAGACTACTTTGGCGAAGATGCTTTTGGGATTGATTAGCACCACTGAGGGCGAGATTTACTTCCAGGGGAAAAAGCGCGACATCAGTACTCAGAAGAAGAGACAGGAATACTGGAAAAACATTCAGGCGATCTTTCAGGATCCGTTCTCCTCATATAACATCTTTCGCAAGATCGATTCTGTGCTGCTAGATTGCATTCGCATGCGAGGCGGTGGCAATCTTCCGCGCGCGAAAAAAGTAGAATTGATGGCCGAGGCGTGTGGCTTTGTCAACCTAAAATTCGAGGAATTGACCAACAAGTATCCTTTTGAGCTTTCCGGCGGGCAGCAGCAGCGCTTGATGATTGCCCGTATCTTTCTGCTCAAGCCCAAGATCCTGCTGGCTGATGAGCCGACCTCGATGATTGATGCCTGTTCACGCGCGACCATCCTGGATGAACTGATGCACTTGCGCAACGAAATTGGGATGACGATTATTTTCATCACCCATGATATTGGCCTGGCGTACTATGTTTCCGATACGGTATACATCATGGAGCATGGGAAATTTGTTGAAAGCGGCCCGGCCGAGGACGTGATTCTGCGTCCGAGAGCGGCTTACACCAAACGCCTGATCAGCGATGTTCCCAAGATCCATGAAGAATGGGATCTCTCAACTGTGTAATGCATTCCTCTTGAGTTTGGATCCGAGCGAAATAGCGTATATCCAAATTCAACCCTTTGGAAGGGCCTCTGCCTGGAGGGATACGCTGGCGCTCGGCTGGAGCAGGTTCGCCCGCGGCAAGCTCATGCCGGCGGACAGGTGACTGTCGAGGCGCCGGTGACCGGGCCCGCGCTGCTCATCGCGGACAAGTCGGCCAGCATGCTCGACGCCTCGCTGTGTGTGACCGTGCTCAACCTGCTGGCAGATCTCCGCAAGCGGCACAACATGAGCATCTTTTTCATGGCCCACGACCTGGGTCAGGCTTATTATGCGAGCGACCGGAGCCTGGTGATGTATCACGGCGGGCTGGTGGAGCAGGGGCCGGTGGAGAGGGTGCTGGCCGACGTACCCCGGCTGCATGGACGGGGCAGGTTCGACAGCTATCAACCTTCTGCTAGTTGACAAAAACTCTGTACGAAAGGTAAAAAGATGAACAAGAACATTGAAGCCTTGATTGCCCAAATGACCCTGGAGGAAAAAATCTCCCTGTTGGCGGGCGCGGATTTGTGGCACACCGTCCCTGTCGAGCGGCTAGGCATCCCCGCGATCAAAGTGACGGATGGCCCGATCGGCGCACGGGGGGCCGATTTCCAGGCCGGGGTGACTTCGGCCTGTTTCCCGTGCGGGACGGCGCTGGCCGCAACGTGGAACCTGGACCTAGTAGAGCGCGTCGGCAGGGCGTTGGCCGACGAGGTCAAGGCCAAAGGCGCGCACATTTTGCTGGCTCCGACGGTGAACATTCATCGCTCGCCTTTGGCAGGACGCAACTTTGAATGTTACTCCGAAGACCCCTATCTCACGGCCCGCATGGCCGTGGCTTATATCCAGGGGCTGCAAGGCGGGGGCGTCGGCGCGTGCATCAAGCATTTTGTCTGCAATGATTCCGAGTTCGAGCGCCGGTCCATTAGCTCTGAAGTGAGCGAGCGCGCACTGCGGGAAATCTATCTGCGCCCATTTCAGATCGCCATTCGAGAGGCCAGGCCCTGGGCTGTCATGTCATCCTACAATCGCATCAATGGCACGTATGCCAGCGAGAACGATTATACTCTGCTCGACATCCTGAAAGGCGAATGGGGCTTTGACGGTCTGGTCATGTCCGACTGGTTTGGCACCTACAGCCCTCAGGCCGCTCGAGGCGGGCTGGATTTGGAAATGCCCGGCCCGGCGCGCTGGATGGGCGAGCACGCGCTGCGAGCTGTTCAGAGCGGCGCGCTGGGCCAAGACCGGCTCGACGACAAAGTGCGTCGTCTGCTGCGCACGATTGAACGGGCCGGCGCGTTCGAGCACCCTGACCTGCGACCTGAGCAAGCGATCGATCGGCCCGAACACCGCCGACTGGCGCGCGAGGCTGCCTCCGAAGCCATCGTCTTGCTCAAAAACGACCGCTCGATCTTGCCGCTCAGCCTGGACCGGTTCCGCTCCATCGCCGTGATCGGCGCGAGCGCGCAATGGGCATCGGTCCGGGGCGGGGGCAGCGTCCGAGTCACCCCGCACTATGTGGTCGCGCCATTGGACGCGATCAAGGGCAAGGCCGGCGATCGAGTCAAGTACGCCGTCGGCTGCGCCGTCCACAAGCTGCCTCTGCCGTTCGACAAAAGTTGGTTGACCGGATCGATCACGCTGCAGTACTTTGCCAATCGAAACTTGGACGGCGAGCCGGTGCGCACAGAGACGACCCACAGGTTGGAGCAGGTCTGGATCGGCAGCGTGTTGCCTCAAGTAGAGCCGGCCAACTTTTCTGCCCGCCTGACCGGCACATTCAAAGTGCCAGAAAGCGGGGCCTATGAACTGGGGCTATCGAGTGTCGGCTCAAGCCGATTGTTCGTTGATGACAAACTGATCGTCAACTTGTGGGACAGCACGCCCCAGGCGCACGAGCGTTCGAGGACCGGCGCGATCGAACTGGTGGCCGGTCGAGTCTATTCGATCCGGATCGAATATGCTTCGGCGACGGACTCTTCCTTCCAGCGTCTCTACGTGGGGTGCATGCCGCAGATACCGGCGGATTCGATCCAGCAGGCGGTTGATCTGGCCGCGCGCTCAGATGTGGCGATCGTATGTGCCGGGCTGACCGACGAATGGGAAAGCGAAGGCTTTGACCGGCCCGATATGGAACTACCGGGCGATCAGACCCAGCTCATCGAGCGAGTCGCTGCGGCCAACCCCAACACGATTGTAGTGCTCAACGTTGGCTCGCCTGTCAGCATGAATTGGCTGGACAAGGTGGCGGCGGTCGCGCAGGCGTGGTATCTGGGCCAGGAGACCGGCAACGCTATCGCCGATGTGTTGTTCGGCGATGTCAATCCTTCCGGGAAATTGCCCACCACGTTCCCCAAGCGTCTGCAAGACAACCCTGCTTACCTCAACTATCCGGGTGAGAACGGCAAGGTCTATTACGGCGAAGGGCTGTTCGTCGGCTATCGTTACTATGACAAAAAGGACATTGCCCCGCTGTTCCCGTTTGGCTATGGCCTCTCCTACACGACGTTTGCCTATCGCAACCTCCGGCTGAGCACAAATGAACTTGAGCCGGGCGAGACGCTTGGCGTGAGCGTAGACGTTCAGAACACGGGCAAGCGAGCAGGCAAAGAGACCGTCCAGGTGTACCTCCGCGATGTCCAGTCGCGCCTGATGCGCCCTGACAAAGAGTTGAAAGCATTTGCCAAAATCGAGCTAGAACCGGGCGAGACCAAGACTGTCACACTCGCACTTGACCAGGAAGCTCTGTCCTACTATGACCCGGCCGTGAAGGGGTGGGTCGCCGAAGGTGGCGAATTCGAGGTGCTGGTCGGCAGCTCGTCGCGCGACATTCGCCTGACGGCGCGCTTTCACTACAAGGGCGAAGCGGCGCCTGGTTCAACGAAAACAGCGCGATTGCACATCGGTTTGCCGCTGGGAACACTGCTCGCCGATCCGGGAGGCAAAGCTGTGCTCAGCAAGCACCTCGGTGCACATCTCAATCATCCGATGATTGGCATGGCGATGGAAATGTCGCTCGAACAAATCGCGTCGTTTGCTGCCGATGTGCTCACGCCCGAATTGCTCAAGACCATCAACGACGAATTGGCGCAAGTGTAATCACACCGTTTCCCCGGTGGCGAAGGACCAAAGACGAAGGACGAAGGACAAAATTCGTCCTTCGTCTTTGGTTGTGATAGCAGCGCATTGCGTGCCCCCACTTTACCCCCTCCGGCTTCCCCGCTTCGCAGGGGGACGACCGGGGTGGGGGGCTGGGCAATTTTCTGGCGCCTCCTCTGGGCAACAGCCTGGCCGGAATAGCTCCGGGCTTGCCATTTATCTTCTGGGCAGCCCTAAGCCTGGTAGGTTTCCTGGGCCTCTGCGCGGTCAAAGAGGGTTGAAACAACCTCCCGCAGGTTGCAAACCTACGGGAGGTTGATATCTGCCTATCGCAGCAATTCATTGGCGATGACCAGGCGCTGAATTTGATTGGTGCCTTCATAGATCTGGTGCAGCTTGGCATCGCGCATGTATTTTTCCACCGCGTAATCCTTCATGTACCCATAGCCGCCGAATATCTGTACCGCATCCGTCGTGACCTGCATCGCGGTATCGCCTGCAAAGCATTTGGCGATGGCCGATTCTTTGGTGTTGCGGCAACCCTGATCGTGCAGCCAGGCGGCCCGCCAGACCAGCAGTCGCGCAGCTTCGACCTTCATCGCCATATCGGCCAGCATGAACTGGATGGCTTCTTGTTGGGCGATCGGCTTGCCGAATTGCTTGCGCTCCTTGGCATACGCCACGGCGGCCTCCAGGGCGGCGCGCGCGATGCCCACGGCCGCCGCGCCCACACCCGCCCGCGATTCATCCAAGGTCATCATGGCGATCTTGAAACCGTCCAGTCCCTCCCCGAGGCGGAAACGCGCCGGCACATGCACGTCCTGGAAGCAGACCTCGCGCGTGTCGGCAGCGCGCTGACCCATCTTGTCTTCCTTTTTGCCAAGCGAGACCCCGGGCGTCTGGGCTGGCACCATGAAGCAGGAAATCCCCTTGTGTCGCAGTTCAGGCTGTTCGCTCGCAAAGACCGAATACAGGCTCGCCACGCCGCCGTTGGTGATGAATTGTTTGGTGCCGTTGATGATGTATTCATCCCCCACACGCCTGGCCGTTGAGCGCATGGACGCCACATCCGAGCCGGCTTCCGCTTCGGTCAGGCAAAAGGCGGCTAGGTTGGGACCCGCGCAGTGCTTGGGCAAAAGCTCCTTTTTCAATTCCGGGCTGCCCGCGATCAGCAATGGGGTCAGGCCCAGGTTATTCCCACCAAGATAAGACGCCACCCCGCCGCACGCGGCGGCGAGTTCCTCAGCGACGAGGCATCCCTCCAGGCTGCTCAGCCCGGCGCCGCCATATTCCTCCGGGACATGGCTATGGAGCAGCCCGACCTCGTAATACTTGTCCACAATCTCTTGGGAGAACCGCTGCTCGCGATCCAGTTCGGCGGCGACCAGCGCGATCTCGCGCTGGGCGAACTTGCGCGCCAGGTCTCGCAGTCGTTGTTGCTCTTCGGTCAATGTAAAGTCAATCATGGTGTCCTTATCCTCAAATGGTTTTTGTGCGGTTCTGGACACTTGTTCCTACCCCAGAAACTCGATCACCTCACGATTGAATCGTTCGGGGGCCTCGATCGGCGGCAGGTGTCCAACCCCCGGATAGGTCGAAAGCCGCGCGCCTTGGATGTGGGCAGCCAGATACTGGCCGTTCCCGTACGGGATGAGCGGATCGTAATCGCCGTGGATCACAAGGGTTGGCGCGGTGATCTGGCCGAGCCGCTCGGCGACGCCGTGGCTGAAATGCTCTATGCAAGCCCCCAACTGCCGCTGATAGGATTCGAACGACATCGGCTTGGCGGCCAGGTCCTGCACGATGCGCTCCAGGTCTTTAGGATGCGACGTCATGTACCCTTCGCCTGCGATCTGTGGAAACACGCGCCGCGCATGGGTCTCAACGTCTTCGTTTCCTGTGCGCATCAGTAAAGCTACGATTTCCGGCTTGGCATTGATGCTGGTCGGGCCGCCGGCGGTGGTCGAAACCAGAACCAGTTTGTCCACCAGCTCAGGATGGCGAACGGCCAGCTCCTGCGTGATCATCCCGCCCATCGAGATGCCGACCACGTGCGTCGGCCCCAGTTTGAGGTTCTGGATAACGCCTGCCACATCTTCTGCCATATCGGCGATCGTGTATGGCCCTGTGCCAAGCGCGCTGTCGCCTGCGTCGCGGTTGTCCATGTTGATGACGCGATACCTGGCCGAGAACGGCTCGATCTGCTTCCACCAGCCCTGGCGCGTGCTTGCCAGACCGCTAATGAGCAGGAGCGGATGACCTGTCCCGCAATCGTCATAGTACACGGTGTGCGAACCGACTTGAGTTGTAGGCATTTTTCCTCCTGATGGGTATCGGGCGGCGAGTTGGACGGCTATGCCAATTCACCGCCGCTGATTGAGTATACCTCACCCGTGATGAAAGAGGCCTCGTCGCTGGCAAGGAGAATCGCCAGCGGGCCAATCTCTTCCGGTCGCCCTGCCCGCCGCAGTGGGATGCGCTGAATGATCTTGGGGCCTAGTTTCGGATCGTCGAGCACAGCGGCGTTCATGTCCGTGCGAAAATAGCCGGGCGCGATCGCGTTGACGCGCACATGGTCGCGCGCGACTTCGAGCGCCAGGACTTTCGTCAGCGCGATCACGCCGCTCTTGCTGGCTGCGTATGCGCAGAATCCCGGCACGCCTCTCACCCCGGCCACCGACGCAATGTTGATGATGCTGCCCGCTTGCTGCTGGATCATCAGGCGCACCACTTCTCGGCAACTGTAGAACGTTCCGTACAGATTGATTTTGATGACCTCGTCCCATGTCTGATCGCTCATCTCCGAGAGCCGTTCTGCCCGGCCCACGCCCGCGCTGTTCACTAAAATGTCAATTCGCCCAAATTCCTGCTGCGTTGCCTGGACCATGTGAGCAACGGAGAGGGGATCGCGGACATCCACCTCTACTGCGAGCGCGCAGCGACCCGTGGCACGAATGGCGGCTGCGACCTCGTCGAGCTGGGCGCGTGTGCGACTGGCTACCGCAACGTCCGCACCGGCCTGAGCGTACGCCAGCGCGATCGCGCGCCCCAGTCCGCGCCCGCCCCCGGTGATGAGCGCAATCTTGCCACTCAACTGCGCCATTCTGGTTCCTTTACAGCTCTCGCTCGATGATCGTCGCGACGCCTTGCCCGCCGCCGACACAAGCGGTCGCCAGACCGTAACGTCCTCCTTTGAGTTGGAGGATTCTGGCCAGAGTGCCCACCAATCGAATCCCCGTCGCGCCCAAAGGATGCCCGATCGCCGTACCGCCGCCCATCACATTCACGCGCTCCGGGTCAATCCCCAGTTCCTTGATGCAGTGGAGGACGACGATGCAAAATGCCTCATTGATCTCCCAATAGTCAATGTCCTTCACCTGCAAGCCTGCCTTGTCCAACGCCTTGCGGCTGGCCGGCACAGGGCCTACTCCCATGATGGTGGGGTCCACGCCAGCGAACCCGATCGAGCGAATGGTAGCTAGAGGTCGGATGCCTTTTTTTCTTGCAGTCTCTTTTGACATCAGGATCATCGAGGTCGCCCCGGCGTTCAGCGGGGACGAATTCCCGGCCGTGATGACCCCATCGGGTTTGAACGCCGGTTTGAGGTCCTTCATGCCTTCCAACGTAGCATCATCTCGCACGGCCTGATCTCGATCCACGATCAGGCGCTTGCCGTCGGCTTGCTCGACTTCGAGGGGAAGAATTTCGTCCTTGAAGAATCCTTCCCTGTAGGCCCGGGAAGCGAGTTGATGAGAGCGCGCGCCCCAGCGATCCATATCTTCTTTGGTCAATCCGCTCTGAGCAAACAGCTTTTCTGCGGTCAGGCCCATGTTCATGGCTGTGGCCATGTCCCAGTGTTGGTAGGCGGGGTCTTGAAACAGGCGAGAGTTCACCGAGATCGCTCCCTTTTCCATCAGCGCCCCGCCCATCGGGACTCGCGTCATGTGTTCCATGCCGCCGACCATCACGATCTCGGCAAAGCCGGCGGCGATTTCCATGAACCCGATGTGAATGCCGGCCATGGCCGAGCCGCACTGTTGGTCAACAAATTTGGCAGCAATCGTTTGGGGCAGGTTCGCCAGAAAGATGGGGTTGCGGCCGCCATAGCTCCACTGTTCAGAGACCCCCATCGCGGCCCCCACGATAAAGTCGTCAATCTCTTGAGCCTGGATGCCGGTTCGTTTGATCAGTTCGGGCAAAAGCCGCGCCAAAAGTTCATCCGATCGGATTTGGCCAAACCAATCTCGGGCCGGATCCGTCGGTCTTGATCGGGATTGGGCGGTTCGCAAGTAACCTGCAATGACTACGTCTCTCATGTTTTCTGCTCCTGGTATTATGGATTTCGTTGGTGCTATTTAGGGGCTTGCCGCTCCGGGATGCCGGCCAGCTTCCGCACCATCTTTTTCCGGGCTTCGATGTCATACTGCGTCGTGATCGCGATCGCTTCCATGATGGGAGAGCCGCCGCCGTGATAGGCTCCGAACAGATGAACTCCCGCAGCAGACGAACACAACAAGTCGCCAACATAGCGCCACAACTGCGCGGCGTCTTGCGGGGGAATGTCCGGGTTCCGCGTGATGTACTTGTACAACAGGTCTTGGGTCTCCGGGTTGACAAAGTCTCCTTCGTACGGGAAGGTCGCCGGGATACCGCCGGAAATGTCGCACAAGATCTCGGCCTCGCGGAAAACGGCTTCGCCGGTCAAAGCGCGCCCCACGTTCGCATAAATCGAGTGGGGAATGTAACTTCCTGGCCCATAGGGTTTGAATCCCACGCCGGGGATGTACACCTCTGGCCCGCTCAGTTCCGAAGCGGTGAATCCGGCCGCATAGCCCAACTCGGCGACCTGGATGATCTCGGCCAGTTTATTCCGCACGTGCGACTCTTTGTGAATCCCGTTGTACTCGGCGGCCAAAGCCACCGTTCCCAGCATCAAATCGCCCATTGCGGGCTTGCAGCCGGAATAGGAATGGCGGTGGAACAGCGCGAATAAAAGTGCACACACGCCACCATGGACGGTCTCCCCGCACAGGAACACACGCTCCCAGGGAATAAATGCATCTTCGAAAATGGTGTACGAATCCGTTGCTCCGGGAGCGAATCCTCTCGGGAAATACTTGCGCTCGCGCAGATTGTGCACCGAGACGACCTGCTTGACCCCTTCCCAATCGGCCGGGATCGCAAACGCCACGGCCCAATCCTTTTCCTCGGGCAACAGCGCGCGGGTCGGCAGCACCAGGATTTCGTCGGCGACAGATGCCTCCGAGTTATGGACTTTGGCGCCGCGCACCACGATGCCGTCGCTCTTTTTTTCGACGACACGGACGTACAAGTCCGGGTCTTGTTGCTGCGAAGGGCGCTTGACCCGATCGCCCTTGACGTCCGTCTGCGCGCAGCAGCCCACCAGGTCCTCTCGCTGGAATCGTTCGAGCCATTGGACGAAATTCTTGTGATATTCGGTGGCGCCGTGGTTCTGCTTGTCCGCTTCGTAAGAGACGTTGTAAAGAGCGTTCGCTGCATCTACTCCCATACACCGCTGGATGCATCCGCCCGAAATCTGGCAGAGCGCGCGGGTCATGTCTTGCTTTTTGTGCAAGTCCTCTTGGCTGTGATGGATATGGGTAAAGCGATTGATCTTGGCGCCGGTCAGATGAGAGGTCGCGGTGCACAGGTCTTGATACTCGGGATTGGTGGCATAGTCAAACGTCAGGCCGATGGTGTGGATGGTGGGCATTTGCAGTTCGTCCGTGCGGTCAATCTTTTGCCCGTTCAGGTAGAGGTTCCGCCGCATCTTGCGCAGCCCCTCGATGTACTGCTCTTTTGTTCTCATGCGTCCTTCCTCTTTTGTTCTGGATATTCGTACCAGCCCTTGCCGGTCTTTTCGCCGTACCAGCCTTTCATGTACCTCTCCACGAGGCTGGGCGGTGGGAGATCGGCCGGGTCGCCTGTCTCGCGGAACTTTTCCATAGAGCGAGTATAAGCCAAATCAATGCCTGTGAGATCCATCAAGCGGAACGCGCCCATGGGATGTCCGGCCCCGTAAACCTGGGCTTTGTCAATGTCCTCGAAACTCGCCACGCCCATTTCCAGAAGCCAGAACGCTTCGCGGGCGATGGAGCGTAAAATGCGATTCAGCAAAAAGCCCTCCACTTCTTTCTTGAGATGCACGCCAACCTTTTCCAATCGCTCGCACAAGGCCAGCGAGATTTGCGCGGTCTCGTCCGAAACATGTGGCCCCTGGACGACCTCGACCAGTTTCATCACCAATGCAGGGTTGAAGAAATGCAGATTGAGCACCTTGTCAGGTCGTCGGGTCACGTCGGCGATGCGCGAACTGACGATGTAAGAACTGTTTGTGGCAAGGATGGCATGCGGCGGAGCCAGCCGGTCCAGGTCGGCAAAGACCTTTCGCTTCACGTCGAGGATTTCGACAACCGCTTCAATGACGTAATCGGCGTTCTTGACCGTTTCTTTTAATTCGGAGACAAAAGAGAGACGGGCGCGCGCCTGATCCGCTTGCTCTTGAGTCAGTTTACCCTTTTTCACTCGCTCGGGCAAATAGCTATGAGCAAAGGCCTCGGCTTTTTTGAGGACCTCTTCTTTGACATCGGTGCAGGTCGTCTGGTAGCCGTGCAGGGCGCATAAAAGAGCGATCTGATGCCCCATGTTCCCGGCACCGATGACGGCAATGTGTTTCACGTCATTGATGTTCATTTCGCTCAACGTCCTTTCCACTGGGGTTTACGTTTTTCTGCAAAGGCTTTGGGGCCTTCGACGAAATCCTCAGATTGATACAATGTGATTTGCCCATGGAACATGGTCCTGGCCGCTTGCTCCAGTGGCATCGCCAGGCCCTTGAGCGCAGCTTCCTTGCTCGCGCGGACCGCCAGCGGAGAGCAGGCCAGGATTTTCTCTGCCCACTCCTCGGCGGTGGGCATTAATTGCTCCAGGGGCACGACCTGATTGACCAATCCTATTTGCAAGGCTTCTTGCGCTGAGATGCGGCGCGCCGTGAGCAGCATCCCCATTGCCAAGTGGTAGGGAATCGCTCGAGGAAGGTAGTGGACGCCTCCTGCGCCCGCGATCATCCCGACGGTCGGCTCGGGCAGTCCAAAGGAGGCGTTTTCGGCCGCGAGAATGATGTCGCAAGCCAGAGCACACTCGAACCCGCCGCCCAGCGCCAAACCGTTCACTGCGGCGATGAGGGGTTTGAAGAGATCGAATCGCAGTGTGATTCCCCCCAGGCCGCCTTTGAGTTTTTGCATCTCTTGGCGCAGTGCCTCGCCGCCATGTTGCGCTTGCCACTTGAGATCGTTGCCTGCCGAAAATGCCTTGTCCCCCGCGCCAGTCAGGATGGCGACCCAGGCCTCAGGATCGGCGGCAAAATCGTTAAAGGCGTCATCCATCTCCTTGCTGGCCGGCGGATGCAGGGCGTTCATTACCTCCGGACGATTGATGGTGATGATCGTGACGTGTTCTTTTTTCTCCACCTTGATGAATTCGTAACCCATGTTGTTCCTTCCTGGCGCGACCCGCTGCGCGCCGCAGCCAAGCAGGTATTTTCTTTACCACCAAGACACCAAGCCACAAATTCTATTCCTCATGCCCTTTGTGTCTTGGCGCCTTGGTAGTTTATTTTTGGGGTATTTCCCACACAGCGTGGGTAAATCCCTGCCACCTGTCACACCTGCCCTGGCGGGCGGTGCCAGGGTTGCGAGCCGCCGAACCCCCTGGCGGGGGCAGGTGCGGCGAAGTAATCTCATTTTTGTCGCCGGAGATTGCTTCGGAAGCCCGCCACGCTTCGCTCGCGGCTTCGGCTGCGCACCCTCGCAATGACAATGCTGCCCATGTCACGTGGGAAATACCCTAAAGGCTGGCGAGTCCCGGTCAACGAATATCAAACGAATAAACGAATGATGGTCACGCCTCTCTGTCAGCGATTCGTTGATTCGTTACGCCGAAGGCGATTTGCTGGCCTGGCGGTAGACAGGTTGACGGATTCCCGCTGAACAGTTACTTTTGGTCCAAGTGGCGAGAATCTACTTGACGGTGATCCAATCGGTGAACGAAACCCACCGGTTGCCCTGCGCCTTTTGGAGAAAGGCCGTCTTGACCCCCGCATGATCGGTCGGGCTGTAGCTGACGTTCGGCAGCACCGAACCAGTGTAATCTTTCATCTGGTCCATCGTTTGCATGAACCGTTCGCGCGTCAGCTCTTTGCCCGTGCGCCGCAGCCCCTCGGTCATCACCTGCGCCTCGACATAGCCGCTGAGCGAGAAACCACCGATCTGCTCATTCGGCGCATACTTTTTCATAAACTCCTGATATTCGACGATCTTGGGGTTACTCAGATCATCATAGGCCGGGATCCAGGCCGGGATCACCAGGCCCTCGATGCCGGGACCGGCGAGCTGAAAGATGGCCGGGTCATTGATCACCGCCGAAGCCATCAGCTTGGGTTTGAAACCGATCTTGGTCATTTCAGCGATGACTGAGGCGCCCGGCTTGGGCACGGCCCAGAGGATCACCGTATCGGCGCCGCTCGTCTGCAACTTGAGCGCCTGCGCGGCGAAATTGGTGTCGGCGGCTTCGTACGATACACCGGTCGCTTCGGGCAACCCACGCTTTTTCAGTTCCGCGTTGACGGTATCCAATCCCTCTTTGCCGAACGAGTCATTTTGGTAAAACACCGCCAGCTTTTTAGAACCCCATTGATCGAGTGCGTACTGGGTGAGCAGGGTTGCTTCCGTCATATAGTTCATTTGCAGAGCATAGACATTCTTTTTCAGCGGCACCGCCATAGTGGTCGAGCCAGTGGCGGGCGCTACGTGCGGGACATTGTTTTGGATGAGGTAATCCATGACGGCCAGGTTATTCGCCGTGCCCAGCCCGGCGATGAGAGCAAAAACCTTGTCTTCCTCGACGAGTTTCTTGACCGCCGCCACTGTCTTGGCGGGCTGGTAAGAGTCGTTCTCGTAGATGAAGCGGACCTTGCGCCCATTGATGCCGCCCTGTTCGTTGACCATCTTGAAATACGCGGCGATGGCGCGATCGATCACGCCATAGGCGCCCGCCGGTCCATCCTGAGGCCCCCAACTGCCGATCACGATCTCGGTATCGGTGACGCCCGGCACCGGCACTTTGGTAGCTGCCACCGTTGGAGCAGTCGTCGGAACTGCTGGCTGGGTCGGCGCAATCGTCGGAGCTGTGGACACAGGCGTGCAGGCTGCCAGCCACAGCGCAAACAGCATCGTCAAGGTGAGGATTATCCCTGGCCGGGATCGCCTCTGGTTGCTCGAGTGTTGATGTCTCATTTTCTCCTCCTTCAAATTCTGTAAGTTGGCTAGCCTTCAATGTTTGAGGCAATTCGTCACGTTTCACTGTCGTGACTGCTCGACCTGTCGTGGCGAGCGCAACAAAGCAATCCCAGTCAAGTGACGAGGAGATTGCTTCGTCGGCCTGCGGCCTCCTCGCAATGACCCAAGTAGTTACTCACTGTCCCAGATAGGCGCGTTTCACCTCCTCTCTTTGCCGCAAAGCCGCGCTCCGATCGCTCAGGGCAACTCGTCCGGCCTCGAGCAGGTACGCATAATCGGCGACGTTGAGCGCCATGTGCACATTCTGCTCGGCCAAGATGACGGTTGTTCCGGCAGCTCGAATCTCATTGATGATGCGGAAAATCTCCTTGACGAGCAGGGGAGCAAGACCGAGGGAGGGTTCGTCGAGCAAGAGCAAGCGCGGCCTGGACATCAGCCCCCGTCCGATGGCGAGCATCTGCTGCTCGCCGCCGCTGAGTGTGCCGGCCGGTTGTTCCAGCCGCTCGCGTAAACGCGGAAAGTAGTTGAATACGCGCTCCAGGTCACGTGCCACGGATTGAGCATCACGGCGGATATACGCGCCGAGACGCAAATTTTCGCGCACGGTGAGATCGGGGAAAAGCTGTCGTCCCTCGGGCACCTGAGCGACGCCGGCGCGCACCAGTTGGTCGGCCCGGCATCGCTCGATCCGTTTGCCATCGAACTCCACCCAGCCGCGGGTGGGCCGGAGCAGGCCCGAGATCACGCGCAGGGTAGTCGTCTTGCCCGCGCCGTTCGGCCCGAGCAAGGCGACGACGCTCCCTTCCGCCATTTCAAGACTGATGCTGCGCAGGGCGCACGCGCGTCCATAGTGCGCTTCGATCTCGCTGACCTTCAAAAGGGGTTGTGTCATCTTGGAACTCGGAGAGCAAGATCAGGTTCGCCCAGATAGGCTTCGATCACCGCAGGATCGTTCCCGACTTTTGTGGGCGCCCCCTCGGCGATCTTGCGGCCAAAGTCCAGTACGTACAGACGCTGGCACAGCCCCATCACGAATGACATGTCGTGCTCGACGATCAAAATGCTCAGATTGAATTGCTTATGAATGTGGCGAATCAACTGAGCCAATGCGTGTGTTTCGTGTTCATCGGCGCCCGCCGCCGGCTCGTCGAGCAGTAGGAGCAATGGGCGGGAGACCAGCGCGCGGCCCAATTCGACCTTCTTTTGTACGCCGAAAGGCAACGTGGACACCGGGCGGTCGCGGACAGGCGTCAATCCCAGCAGCTCGAGTACCTCGTCCGCGCGCCGTGTGGCCACGGCTTCCCGCTGCCTGGCGTCGGGCAGTCGCAAGCCATCCCGGATCACACCCCCGCGAATGACCACATGCTGTCCCAGTAACAAATTATGCAGCGTCGTCATGCTGCGGCAAAGCTCCACGTTCTGAAAGGTGCGCGCAATGCCCAGGCGAATGATCTCGTGCGCGCGCGCGTGGGTAATATCACGCCCCTGGAAAGAGATGGTCCCGCGATCCGGGTCATAGAAACGGCTGATGCAGTTAAACACCGTGGTCTTGCCTGCACCATTCGGTCCGATGAGGCCGACAATTTCACCTGAATAGACGACGAGGTCCAACCCCTGAACGGCGCACAGGCCGCCAAAGCTCAGCGTCAGATTCCTGATTTCGAGGAGAGGTTGGGTCATCGGGTTAATACCTGACTTCCACTCTTTCTGACGATGAATGACCCGCGCTGGCTGCCATGTGGCTTGGCGCGTTAGAGGGAGACAGACGCGGCGCGCCCCCAAGCGATCGGGTTGACCAGCGTCGGCGCAGATTCCGCCATCCGCCAGCCAGACCTTGTGGGAAAAACATGATTGTCAGAATCAACACCACACCCAGAACCACAGCATATAAATTCTTGAACTGGCTCACCACGGGCAATCGAGTCAGCGTGTTCTGCAAGAGCGTGAGCAGAAATGAGCCTAATAACGCGCCGTTCACTGTCCCCAGGCCACCCAACACAATCATCGTGACAAAATCCAGAGAGAGGAAGAAGGTAAAGTCTTCCGGGCTGATCCCATGGAGCAGATGCGCATACAGACTGCCGGCCAGGCCGGCATAAAAGGCACTGAGGGCAAAAGCCGTTGTCTTGTATCGCACGAGGTTCACGCCCATCGCGCGCGCCGCCACTTCGCTATCGCGGATGGCGATAAATGCACGCCCCGTGTTGCTATTGACGATATTCCGCGCCAGGAGCGTGAGCAAAATCAGCATGCTCAAGGCGAGGTAGTAATAATCCTGATCGGTGCGAAGCACGATCGAACGGTTCAGTCCAATCGGGATGACGGCCGGTGGCAGAGAGTGCAGCCCCATCGAGCCGCCGGTCCACTCGCCCCAAAAGAGGATAAGCTGCGGTACGGCGAGGCCAAACCCCAGTGTCGCCACGGCCAGGTAGGGGCCACTGAGTCGCAAGGCAGGCAGCCCCAACAAAAAGCCAATGGCGGCAGTGAGGAATCCTGCGGCGAGCAGCGCGACCACAAAGGGAACTCCCAAGCGCAGCGTGAGCAGCGCCGAAGTGTAAGCCCCAATAGCGAAGAAGCCAGCATGCCCCAGTGAGATCTGACCCGCATAACCCAACAGCAAATTCAGGCCAAGGGCGACGATGGCATAGATCAGTCCCAGCGAGGTCAGATAGAGCACGTAGCCCAGCGGGAGGCCCGGGACAAGACGGAGCGCCGTCGGCAACAAGAACGCCGCCATCAACCCGAGTCCGTAGAGCGCAATGTCCCGCTTGCGCAGTTGCAGCCAGCGCGTCATGACCGACCTCTACACTTTTTTGATTGCGTGTTTGCCCAGCAGGCCGCCCGGGCGCACGACGAGGATCAGCACGATCAGCACAAAGGCGATGGTGGTGCGCAGCTCGGGCACCTGGTAGCCGACGACGCTATCCAGAATGCCAAGCAGCAGGCCGCCTACTACGGCGCCGGGCAGGCTGGTGAATCCGCCCAAGACGGCCGCTGCAAATGCTTTCAACACCACATCTCCCATCATATTAGGGTCCAAATAGTTCAGCGGCGCGATCAGCACACCGGTCACGGCGCTCAAGGCTGTGCCCACCCCCCAACCTATGGCGTTGATGTGATTGATATTGATGCCCATCAGTTGCGCCGCCAGGCGGTTCTGCGCAACGGCGCGCATGGCGACGCCCGTCAAGCTGTAGCGAAAGAACGCGAATAGAATCACCATCAGCAGCAGCGTAACTGCAAAGATCAGCGCATTCATCTGGGTCACCACGACGGCACCCAGGCGGAAAGGCGGACCCGTGACGGGCGCGGGGAAGGGGCGGGTCTCGTATCCCCAGATCCAGCCCGCCACGCCCGGCAAGATCAGGGCGAGACCGATCGTGACGATGATGGGATTCAGGATCGGAGTCGGACTCACATAGCGCAAAATCAATCGCTCGACGAGGATGCCAAGCAGGGTGGCAAAGATCAGGGTCAGCGCAAATGCCGCCGCAAAAGGCAACTGCAAGGCGGTGAGCAGCGTGAACGCCACAAAGGCGCTGACCATCGCCGTCTCGCCCTGCGCAAACGTGACCACGTCGGTCGTCTTGAAGATGAGGACGAGGCCCAGCGCCGTCAACCCATAGAGGCTGCCCAGCGCCAGCCCATTGACGATCAGTTGTGCCCAGGGCAGGTCAAAGAGGGCCATCCTGGCCTCCACGTTACGCGGGGTCCGATTTTTTCTGCGCGGCTTGCTTCTCTTCGGCGGCCAACTGCCGCCGCAAGATTTTGCCGATCATGGTCTTGGGAAGCGAGTCGCGGAACTCGATGAGGGTGGGCCGCTTGAACGCCGCGAGGCGTTCGCGGCAAAACTCGATGATCTCTTCGGCGGTCGCAGTCTGGCCGGGCGCAAGGACGATAAAGGCTTTCACCGTCTCGCCACGATACTGGTCAGCCACGCCCACCACGGCTGCCTCCAAGACCTTGGGGTGTTGGTACAGGACTTCTTCGACGTCGCGTGGGTAGATGTTGTACCCCCCTGCGATAATCATATCCTTCTTGCGGTCCACGATCCTGAAATAGCCATCCTGATCCATCACCGCAATATCGCCTGTGTACAGCCAACCCTTGCGCAGCGCGAGCTGGGTCTCGTCGGGTCTGTTCCAATACCCTTTCATCACCTGCGGCCCCTTGACGATCAACTCGCCCGGCTCGCCGGGCGGCAATTCGATCGTGCCCGTTTCGACATCCACGATCTTGCTGTCGGTGTCTGGGAACGGGATGCCGATCGTGCCGATGCGATTTTCGCCAAAGAGCGGATTGTCGTGCGTGACGGGCGTGGCTTCGGAGAGGCCATAGCCTTCGATCAGACGCGCGCCAGTCAGTGACTGGAATTTGAGCTGGACTTCGACCGGCAGCGGCGCCGCGCCGCTCAGGCACGCTTTGATGCACCGGATGTTGTACTTGCTCAACTCTGGATAGTTGATGACGGCGGTGTACATGGTGGGAACGCCAGGGAAGAACGTTGGCTGGTGGCGGTCAATGGACTTGAGCAAGTGCTCGAGGTTGCGCGGGTCAGGGATGAGGATCATGGGCATTTTCTGGAGGATCGCGTTGTTCATGCACACGGTCATGGCGTACGAGTGATAGAGAGGCAGCGCGACGATCGTCGCGTCGGGCGGTTCCTTGGGCACGTTGGCGACCCATTCCTTGCACTGAAAGGCGTTGGTGACGACATTCTTGTGCGTGATCTCGGCCGCTTTGGGCACGCCGGTCGTTCCGCCGGTATATAACAACACTGCCGTGTCTTCCGGTTTCACCTCGACGTTGGGGGGCGTGGCGGGCGCGCTGGCGAGGACATCCTGGAACCAATGCTCGTCCAAGCCAATCGTCACGCGATGCCCATCCTTCTCTTCGACGAACTGCTCAAAGACTGCCTTGAGGCGCGGCGGATAATACTCTTTGATGCTCGTCACGATGACGTTCTTGAGTTTGGTGTTGGGGCGCACCATCCGCACGTGCGGATACAATCGCGAAAGACAAATGATGGTCTCGGCGCCGGAATCGTTCAATTGGAATTCCAGCTCGCGGGGCACGTACATGGGATTGTTCGGCGCGACAATCGCCCCCGCCTTGAAGGCGGCGTAGTAGGCAATGATGTACTGCGGGCAATTCGGCAGGTAGAGTGCCACGCGGTCGCCTTTCTTGACGCCGAGCGTGAGCAGCGCGTTTGCCAGCCGATTGACCTGTTCGTTCAATTCTTGGTACGAGAGTTGGGCGTCCAAGAGTTCACCGCTGACGACTCCGCCGAAAATCGTCGCCGTGATCTCTGGCGAGTGGCGGGCGACATCCTCCAGGAAATAATGCATGGGACGATCGGGGTAGTCAATGTGCGCGCGGACGCCGGGTTCATAGTGCTTGAGCCAGGGCTTTTCCATGTTCAGCCTCCTTGTAGAGATATAGCGACCATGGGTCGCGGTCTGGAAACCACTATGGCTTGCCGACAGGCGCGAGCAGGGGTGGATAGGATGATGCTCGGCGCGGCTTATCGAACGTGTGGGGAAACAGTTCCTTGTGATTCAATCGTAATCCAGAACCGAGGGGTTGTATATCCATAGTTCGAGGGATTTTTTCGGCGGATCGAATCAGTAAAACCAGGGAGCGAGGCCAGATAGGGGGATAGAAGAGTTTGACAACTTGCCCAACAGGAGTAGAATTCAAATTGTTGGGCAAGTTTCCTCGCTTTGGGATGCTCCATGCGAAAACGCAAGCCTATCGTAAAAAACGATCTGTTGCTGCCCGATGGGGAGACGGCGGGAGCATCTAATCCGGTGCAGGTTGGCTCGCGGCGATGGTATGCCTGGCTGGCGGACAACTCGAGCTTTATCTTCCAGGGAGGCGCGGGGCACTTGACCGCGCGACGCGAGACCCGGCGAGGCATCCCGTATTGGTACGCCTATCGTTCGCGCGAAGGCAAATTCCTCAAGACCTATTTGGGCAAATCGTCCGAGCTGACTGTGGAACGCCTCGAGCAAGCCTGCGCGCGCCTGGCCGGGCAGACAGCATTGCCCTGCCTCTCCGGTCACTCTGATTCTGTGGAGTGGATGTCTGTGCTGGATCATCCGCTGGCCGGGGGGATGGCTGCCTCTGAAAAGGCAGAGATGGATCTGTCTTTCATGCCCCTCACCAAGATTCATCCGCCCGCTTTGCCCCAAAAACTCGTCGCGCGCCCGCGGCTGACGCAACGGATCAATGCACCGATCACCCTACTCACTGCGCCGAGCGGCTTTGGCAAGACGACGCTGCTGAATGAATGGCGGCAGACCTGCGGCATGCCGGTGGTGTGGGTCTCTTTGGATGGAAACGACAACCATCCCTTGCGCTTTTGGTCTACCATGACCGCCGCTTTGCAAACGCTCCATCCCCACTTTGATCAAGACCTGCTCCCTCATCTTCGCCCACTTTCATCCACGGACCTCTGCGAGGTTGTCGTCAATCTCACGAATGTGATCGTCCGAATCACGAGCGCGCCGGGTTCCTTTTCCCGGTTCGGGTTGATTTTGGACGACTATCATCACATTCAAGACAAGGAGATTCACGCCTCTGTCCAGTTTTGGTTGGAGCACTTGCCGCCGGCGCTGCAATTGGTCATTTCGAGTCACACCAAGCCGCCGCTGGCCTTGGGACACCTGCGGGCCAGGGGCATGGTAGCGGAGCTGGAGACCGAGGATTTACGCTTTACGTTGGAGGAAGGGATTGGTTTTTTGTCGCAATACGCCCAGGAGCATCCCATAGCCTATAGCGACATGCAGTCGCTCATCAAGCATACGGAAGGATGGGTGACCGGCCTCACGCTCGCGGCTCTCGCGTTGAACCTGCCTGGCGATCGGCGTCAATTCCTGATGGCGTTCAGCGGGGCGCACCCCTATCTGCGCGAATATTTCATCGAGAGCGTCTTGTCTCGTCAGCCGGACTCGGTACAGGCCTTTCTGCTCAAAACGGCGATCTTGAAACATCTGACTGGGCCTTTGTGCGACGCCGTGACCGGACGAACAGATGGGGCCGAGATGCTGTCACGCTTGTGGCAGGAGAATCTGTTCCTGGTGCGCCTGGAGGAACCGAATTGGTATCGCTATCATGACTTGTTCGCCGAGGCACTCTACAGTCAATTGCAGCAGCAGTTCCTTGACGAGATTCCCCATCTGCATCGTCGAGCGGCGGAATGGTACCGAACGCAAAACGCACCTGATGATGCCGTGTATCATTTACTGGCGATTGAAGCGTGGGAGGAAGCGGCTGCTCTGATTGAGGACATGGTGCTGCGCGAGTTGGAGCAGTTTGGCGATTACTCGCGGCTGCTGCGCTGGCTGCTCCAATTGCCGGAAACCGTCGTGCAGCAACACAAGACCCTCTTGCGGGTGTACGTGCGGGTGGCGGCGCTTGATCTCTCGCGCATGGAGGTCAAGCAAATTCTGACGCGCGTTGAGGCCAACATCCTGCGCAAGCCGGTGGCGGACCGGACTGCGGACGAGCAGTCCGTGTTAGCAGAAATTCAGCGGATTCGTCAGCTTTGGATGACGGGCGACGCGGAGCTGGTGCCGTTGTCGAGAACAGGTGAGCATGACGACGTGTGGCAAATGTTGGACGGGATCGTGACCTATGCGCGCTACGTCCGGCGCGATTGTGACAAGGCGGAAACGGTGGCGCGCGAACTGTACGAGATGGCTCGAACGCGGTCGCATCTGTACGTCATGCTGATCGCAGGTGGAAGCCTGGTCTATTTCCTGTTACTGCGCGGGCAGCTCCGGCGCGCGGAGGGGATTGCGCGCGAGGCCCTGCAACAGGCCCTGGCGCAACGCGGCAAATTGCCAGAATCGGCGAGTGTGCCGCTCACCATGTTGAGCCGGGTGTGTTACGAGAGAAATCAATTGGCCCAGGCGCATCAACTCTTGCTGCGCGCCGCGGAGGTAGACCCAAATCCTACCAGCTCGAATATGCCGATCATGGAAGCCATTCAGCGCGCCAAGCTCGAGTTTGCCCAAGGCGATGGCGCGGCTGCCCTGGCGACCCTCCAGGCCGCGCGCGAATTGGATGCCCGGCACCCCGCTGGCCTGTATCGCGATCGGGATTTGATCGCGTATCAGGCGTGGTTCTATGTGCGCCAGGGCGATTGCGCCAGCGCAGAACGCTTGTTGAGCGAAGCGGGCGAGAGCGAAGCGCACGCATTTCTAACCCTCGTCCGAGCCGCACTCTGGCTGGAACAAAAACAACTAGCCGAGGCAGCCGATCTCTTGCGCGATCTGATCGGGCGATATCCCCAGGGGCTTTACCTCGAACCGACCCTGGGCGCGCGCATCTTGTTGGCTCTCGCGCTCTTTGAACAGCGCCAAGTCAATCCTGCGCGCCAGTTGATGGCAGGCGCCATCCGGCTTGCTTGCCCCGAAGGTTCCCTCCGCCCGTTCTTGGACTATGGCCGCTCCAGCGCGGCCCTCCTCAATCTGGTGCTGCATACGTCGAATCTCACGGCCGAAGCCCAGTCCTTTGTGAGGCAAATCCTGCGAGCATCAGGAGGCGGCGAGGGAGCGCCCAAACCTCTGCCCAAAGCAGAGCTGGCAGCGCTGTCCACTGCCGCGTCCATCACCGCGCGCGAGCAACAAGTGCTGCAGTTGGTGAGCGCGGGGTTGTCCAATCGGGAGATTGCCGAGCAGTTTTCGTTCGCAGAGAGCACAGTCAAGACCCACCTGAAAAACATTTATCGCAAGCTCGGTGTGAACAGCCGGACGCGAGCCATCGCGCAGGCGCAGGCGTTGAAGTTAGTGTAGCTGGACCGGGGATAGGGCCAGGTTGTTGCTTGACTCGAAGCGCAAGCCCCCGCCTCTGGCGGGGAGACTCCCAGATGCTCGTCATTGCAAGATGTTCGTGTCAGACACGGAGGCTATCAAAGCTTTGCAGGTGCTGCACTTTGGGCTTGTTGGGTCAGGACGGTGGTGGCCTACATGCAATATCATGGTGTTTTGACTGCGGCGTAGAGTGCATCGCATGGTGTTTTTCAGGCGGCGATCATCTATCAAGCCCATATGTTCCGGCCAGCCCTAGTATCAGGCACGCCACTGCTGTTACGGCCAACATCGGTTGGATGCCAATCGCTGCGGCAATCACGCCGCTGAACGCCGGCCCGGCGAACATGCCGATGGCGTACACCGATTGATGCAGGCCCATCGCGGTGCTGCGCTCGGCGTTGCTCACATGTTCGATGCTCATGCCCATCAGCACCGGGTAGCCAATGCCTTGCGCCAATCCCATGATAGCTTGAGCAATCGCCAAAACGACGAGCCAAGACGACAGCGCCGCAATGACAATGCCTACAAACATCATCACAAAGCTGGCGATGACCAACCGCTGCCCGCGAATCTTGCTGGCCATGGATGATGCCCACAGGTTACCACTTGCCATCAGCGCAATACTGAGGGTCGCCAACAGACTTTGAGTGATCCCCGTCCCACCAAGCTGTTTAACCAGCACCGACATAAATCCCAAACTGATCGCCCAGTGGGCATATTGTCCGACTGCGCTCAACAGCGAGGGAATGAGTACGTCACGTCGCACAACGAGGCGACCGATGCCTCCCACCGAAGGTCGCGCGGGCGGGCGGCGGATTTCGCTGATGGTTGCCATGATGATGATGGACAGAGCGGCAATGCCAGTTGCGACAAAGAAGGGGAGTGAGTATCCGCCCAGATCATTGAGCGCCCCCGTTACCGAGGTCGCCAGCACCCGCCCAACCGAGTTGAACAGCGTGAGTAATGCGCTGGCTTTGACGGCCTCTTTAGGTGGGAACAACGCGCTGAATCCCACGACGAGCGGCACCCACACCCCGGCCGAGAGTCCCGTCACCGTGCGGCCAATTGCCAAGCCGTTCACCGAATCGGTCGTCCCCATGATCCATGCGCCCAGGCCGGCCAGCCCCAGACCGATCAGGATGAATGGCTTGCGCCAACCGACCCAATCGGCGACGATGCCCAGCGGCAGGCGAATGATCGCTTGCCACAAGCCAAACATCGAAAGCACCACACCCACCACAGCCAAGTCATTTGCCTTACTTTGAACATAGGTGGGCAACGTGGGTAGATAGATGTACTGTGCCATCCAAAACAAGAATACGGACACGGAGTACAAGCCAATGGTCAACCGGCGGCTGGGGATGCCCAATGCGACGGGTTCATTGGGTCTTGCTGTAGGTTCGATCATTGAACGAGTTGTCTCGTGCTATGTGGCTTTTGAACGAGGTGTTGCACTTGAGGCAGGCTGTAGGTGAGCTGTCATGCTGAGTTCTTTGGCAATGTCGCGGGCCGATGCTAGTACGGAGGACCCCAACTCGATCAACCGTTCTCGTGTAAGGCGGTAGGCTGGCCCGGCGATGGCGACCGCGGCGATGGGCTGGCCGGTATTGTCATGGACAGCCGAAGCAACGGCGTTGATGCCTTCCTCCAGTTCCTGTTCGTCAAGCGCAAAGCCGCGTTCTCGAACAACCCGCAAGTCCTCAAACAGCGCCTCAGGCGAACAGAGTGTTTGTGGCGTGTAAGGCGGCATACCCCGCTGTAAAATCTTGTGCACCGCCGCATCTGGTAGGAGAGCCAAGATGGCCTTGCCGGATGCTGTTGCACATGCTGGCAGTCGCTGTCCAATGGCCGCAGCCAATTTGACGCGCTGTGGGCTTTCCAAGACATCCACGAAAACTACATCTGCATCATCCAACACAGCAAGATGAACAGTTTCCTGGTGCTGCTCCAACAGATGGCGCAAGAACGGAGCCGCCACGTGGCGTAGATCATTCTGTTCTAGTGTGAGGTATGCCATTTGGAGCAGACGGATACCCAGGCGATAGGTGCCAGTCGTCGGATCCCGTTGCACAAAACGTCTATTTTCCAATGTTGCCAATAAGCGGTGCGTGGTACTCTTGTGGATTCCCACTCGTTCGGCAATCTGAGTCATAGTCAACTTGGGCGTCTGCCGAGAAAAACACAGCAAAACATCTAGAGCGCGTTCTACGGCGCGGATTGATTCGCTCATGGCAACAATTACCTCATGTCTGCTAGGGTAGGTTGCATCAGGCGGAACAGTTTGCTGAACAAAAATATCACAGAACAAAGATACTGTCAAGTCAGCCTATTGACAAATGGCTTGAATTATGCTATTCTGTTGCTGTATTATAGTACGAAACTATGTTTTATTAGATGAAACCACTCCAGATGAACAATCCGAGGGCGTCCTTCGCTTGCGCTCAGGATGAACTCCGCGCCCGAAGCAATCTCCATGTGGCAAGAATGAGATTGCTTCGGCCTTTGGTCTCGCAACCCTGGCACCGCCCGCCAGGGCAGGTGTGACAGGCATTGGTGTAAACTTTAGCCCCGGAGTGCGGCCTTCAGGCCGCGTTTTATGCAGGCTGAAGTCTGCACTCCAACCTTAAGTTGACACGCATGGTGTGACAGGCTGTAGGGATTTACCCACGCTATGTGGGAAATACCCGGAAAATCTTTACAAGGAGGATAGCGGATGCCTGAAACCTACACTTTGGCAGAAGCGACGATGAAGGTGATCCAAGATCGCCGCAGTATTCGGGAATGGACGGATGAACCGATCTCCGAGCAAGACCTTGCGATGATTTTGGAAGCAGGTCGGTTGGCGCCATCGGGCGAGAACGCGCAACCCTGGCGTTTCATCATCGTGAAGGATGCCGAGACGCGCAAAAAGATAGGCGCGCTGGCCGGTGGTGGAAGCGGTCGCCGCTTTACGGCCGAGTTCGTCACCAATCAGATGCAAGAACGCTTTGCCAGCTTGCAGGACGAAGCCAAAAAGAAAGCGGCTTTTGAAAAGCTGACGTCGGGCCAGGTATCGGCCTTTCTGGCCAATGCGCCGCTCAATATCGTCGTATGCGGAAAGAAAGACGTTTGGGACATGCCGCTGGACACGTCGGCTGCCATCGAGAACATGCTCTTGATGATCACGGCACTCGGCCTGGGCGCTTGTTGGGTGATCGCGCCCTGTATTGATATCCGCGACGAAGAACGCGTCAAGGCGTTGCTCAATATCCCCGAAGGCTTCAAGGCGGTCAGCGTCATTTCGGTGGGGCGGCCTACACGTCCACACAAACCACGCCCACGCATGCCGATCCATCAACTGGTTTTTTCGGAAAAGTGGGGCGACCCTTACTACAAGGATCAAGCATGAACGACAAAACTATCTCTCAAGAGTACGCGAACGACCTCATCTTTGAGCTTGAAAAAGCCTTTTGGGATGAACGCGGCAAAGGCGCGCGCTTTCGAGTGACGACGGTGGGGCGCGAGTTTTTCAAGGCCGAGTGTCTGCCCCGTCTCCAGTCCACCGAGATTGAGGACATGATTCGCGCGGTAGAGGGCGCGCTGAAGGACAAGGGCATTGTGAGCCGGGTATCTGCCACGCGCGATGGCCGCTTGCTGCGCGTGTGCATCGAAGGCTGCATGCACCGGTCAGTGGAAGATAGATTGGTGGCGCAAGAGACCAAGCCGTTCACCTGCGTGCCGGCCAATCTGATCGTGTTGGCGGTTGAAGAAAAACTGGATCGCCCGGCTGAGCTGGCCGAGATCAAGCTGGAAGATGGCGTTTGCCAGGTCCTGATCGTCCTGTTCGATCAGCGGCCTGTTCTCGTCTAGGAGGTGCGCATGAGCAAGGTGTGCACTCTGGCCGAGGCGGTAGCTTCGGTTCCCTCTGGCGCGCACGTGGCCCTGTCGGGGTTTGCGACGGCGCGCTGCACGATGGCGTTTGCTCATGAGGTCATCCGCCAAAAGATAACCAAGCTGACCGTTTCGCAGTGCGTTGGCGCGATGGATGCCGACATACTGGTCGGAGCGGGCGCCGTAGAACGCATCATCTATGGCGGCGGCTCACGCGGCCGCTCTGGGCCGCACTCGTGCCTGAATCGAGGCATCGAACAAGGAACGCTGAAAACGGAAGAATTCAGCAGCCTCTCGCTGACCTTTCGCTACCTGGCAGGCTCGCTCGGCCTGCCTTTCATCCCGATCCGTTCTCTGAATGGCTCCGATATTCTCAAGCAGTTGCAGCAAGTAACCCCGCCCGTGGTCAGCACCCTGAAGGATCCTTTCACGGGTGAAGAGTGGCTTGTGCTAAAGGCGCTGGTGCCGGATGTGTCTGTTGTGCAAGTGCAAGTTGCCGATGAGGAGGGGAATGCCTGGATTCTGGGGCCGCGTTGGGACAACGTGGAACAGTCCAGGGCGAGCCAGCGAACGATTGTCATTACTGAGCGGCTTGTGTCTACGGAAACGATCCGCCAATACCCGGAACGGACCGTGATTCCAGGGTTCAGGGTTTCACATGTGGTTCACTTGCCTTTCTCGGCACATCCATCTTCCGTGTATGGTGTGTATGATTTTGACCGGGGACATATCAAAAAGTATGCTGAGGCTTCCAAGACACCTGAGGGCCTTCAAGAATATCTGGATCAGTACGTGTATGGCGTGCAAGATCATTGGGGCTACCTTGAAGCCGTGGGCGGCATGAAGCATCTCAATCGTTTGTTGGCTGATCCGCTTTTGGGGTATTGATGCGCCACGACAAGGCGCGTGAGGAGAAGGACGATGACATCAGGCATTGAATATGCTCCTTATGAGTTGATGGTCGCCGCAGGCGCTCGTGAGCTCAAAGATGGCGAGATCGTGGTTGTGGGGCTTGGTCTGCCGGTGATTGCCACATTTCTTGCTCAACGTACTCATGCCCCCCACATCACGATCCTGTTTGAATTGGGCGTGGTTGATCCAGAGCCTCTTGAAGTAGGAGTAGACGGTCTCTCCGATCCCAGGATCTGGTATCGGGCCAAAATCCATTCCAGTTTTGCAGACATGTTAGGTTCAGTTTTACACAGAGGGATTGTAGATGTGGGATTTCTGGGGGGGCTTGAAATTGATACGCATGGCAACCTGAACACGACCTTGTTAGGCGATCCGAAGGGCAGGTTCCGCCGCTTTACGGGCAGCGGTGGCGGCAATGACGTCGCCTCGAATGCCAGACGCACCGTCATTCTCATTCGCCACGAGGCAAGAAAGCTGAGGGAGGCCGTATCGTTCATCACGAGTCCCGGGTATTTGGGAGGATATGATGAGCGACAGCGCGCAGGCTTGCGCGGAGGCCCCAGCCGCGTGATCACCGATAAGGCAGTGTTTGGCTTTGATCCGGTCAGTAAACGGATGAAGCTCGAGTCCATCCATCCCAATACGACACTGGACGACGTTCTTTCGAATATGTCTTTCCGACCCATTGTTCCCGACCATGTACCCTTTACCGAGCCGCCGACTGCAGAGCAGGTTCGATTGATACAAGAAGAGATCGATCCGACAAGAGCATACGAGGGTAGTTAACAAGAACATGTTGGGTTGCTACTGGGAGAAAGATTATGCCGTACGTTGTGACCGACAAGTGTATCCTGTGTGGAGCGTGTGTGTCGGGGTGTGAAAGTGGGGCGATCACCGAAGGTGAAACGCAATCGCACATTGACATCAATATCTGCATCGAGTGCGGCACCTGTGAGCGCAATTGCCCGTCCGATGCCATCATCTATGTGGATGAGGCTGAGGCGGCCGCCATCCTTGCGACGCAGGCAGCGAAAAAATCGGAAGGAGGTGCAACGTATCAAGATTAGCTCTCGCCCTGTCGAAACTCAGCCTGTATACTTGCATCACAGTGAAATCTGCCACCATCGTATGGTTACACAGCAAAGGAGACCAACCATGAACAAGACGTTCGCACCCATTATGGCGCTTGTTCTGACAACATCTATCGTCGCGCTAGCGGCGTGCGCAGCGCCTACTGCAGCGCCCACGCAAGCGCCAGCGGCTGCGCCTACCAAAGCGCCCGCCCCAGCGCAAAAGGCGACAATTGCCGTCTGTTTGCCCGCGCTGGACAATCCCTTGATGCTTGCACTGCGGGATGCTTTTGTCAATACGTTCAAAGACAAGTATAACGTCGAAGTTGCCAGCGCCGAGGGCAATCCGAATACACAGGCCACCCAGGTGGAAAACTATACCGCCATGAAGGTCAAGTTCATGTTTGTCATGGCTGTCGAGGCCACCAGCTTGCTGCCTCGCCTGGAAAAGGCCCGTGCCGCCGGAATCCTGGTCATGGTCGCTGGCGGCGAGCCGGGCAAATCGGGGCGTGATGCCGTCATGAAGATTGACCAGTTCCTGGCGGGCGAGTATGCTGCCTTGCTGGCCAAGAACTGGGTGGAGAAAACCTATCCGGGTGCCGCCGCAGGCTCGATCGAAACAGCCATCTTTCTCTCAACGCTCAATCCAGAAGCTGTGGAGCGTTCCAATGGACTACTGATGATCAAGGAGCCTTACCTAAAGAATGCCGCGGGTGAGTACATTGATGCCTCTGGCGCTCCCATTTCGGACGCGAAGGGGAACTATTTGCCGGGCAAGTCCGAATCGAACCGAGTTCCGAACCCTGTATACTGCCCGGCCGTTAAGGTCGTGCAAACCCCAACAGCCGAAATGTTCCAGGCCGGCCAGACCGCCATGCAAAACATTCTGACAACCAATCCCAATGTGAAACTCGTGATTGCCTACGCTTCCGACGGCGGTGTCGGCGCCTCCAAGGCGATCATGGACGAGTACGCCAAAGGAGCCACCAGCGTCATCAAGGACCTGAGCAAAGTCGCGGTCTTTGGAGTTGGCATGTTCGGTCCTGAAGGGGATGCGATTGTCGAGTCTGCCCAGGGCAAGGGGGTCTTTCGCGGCGCGGTCGCCTTTGGCGGCGGCGATTTGCCTGGAACCACGGTCGGCATTGCGACCAAGATGCTCAGCGGTGAGAAATATCCAGAGGTCACTTGGGATCCGCTCGCGCTGGCGACCGTCGTGGACGGCAAGCTGAATGTAAAGCCGGTCGCTAACTCGGGTGTGATCAGCGGCACGCCGTAATGCTCCAAAACAAACTCACCACCTTTCCTCCTGGAGAGAATTATCCGCGATTGTGCGACGACAACGCGGGCACATCCGTCAGGGGTGGCCGGGGCAACTGCCCCGGCCATTCCCAATCTATCAGATTCCTTGTGCAATGGGTTGGGGCATGAATGTAGAATACCTCGTTGAGATGAAAGGCATCTGTAAGCGTTTCGGCGGTGTAGATGCTCTCAGAAACGTAGACCTGGAACTGAGGCGCGGCGAGATCATGGGGATCGTCGGTGACAATGGCGCTGGCAAGTCCACACTGATGAAGATCCTCTCAGGGGCTTACCTGGCGGACGAGGGCGAGATTTGGATCGAAGGGGAAAAAGCGCACATTCGGAATCCCCAAGATGCCCTCAACCTGGGTATTAGCATGATCTACCAGGACCTGGCCTTGTTCAACAACCTGGACGTAGCCAGGAATATCTTTATCGGTCACGAATGTGCTCGCGGGCCATTCAAGGTGCTGCTGGATAAGAAGAGCATGTACAAGAAGACGGCAGAGTTGATCCGGGAGCTGCGTGTTGATATCAAATCACCCCAACTCAATGTTGCGCGAATGTCCGGCGGTCAGCGTCAGATGGTGGCCTGCGCCCGCGCCATTGCCTTCCAGTCCAAGATACTGATCATGGATGAGCCTACAGCGGCCCTGGGCGTGACAGAGGCTAACAAACTGCTCAGCCTGATCCGCGACCTGCGAGACAGGGGGCTGGGCATCTTGCTCATCACCCAGCGCATCCCGGACGTCTTGGCGATTGCCGACCGTGTATTCGTCTTGAAAGGCGGGCAACGGCAGGACGTTCTGGAAGTAGGCAAGGTGACCCTTGACGATGTGGTGACGATGATCGTCAGGGGCAAGGATCGCAACGGGACGCAAGCTCCGGATATGCAGTATCGGTCTTTCGGATGAATCCAATGTCCAGAATCAATTTGAGCAGCCTGCAACGATACACCATCATGTTCGTCCTCCTGGCGCTAATGGCTCTCTTTGCGCTGGCAAGCCCCTACTTTCTGACGCTGCGCAACCTCACGAATATCATCACCCAGAACACCTACTTTGTCATCGTTGCCGTGGGCCTGTCGTTCGTGATGATCGGGGGCGGCATTGACCTCTCGGTCGGGTATCAGATGTCTCTGGTCGGCGTCGTCACAGCGATGTTGATGGTCGTCTATCAACTGCCGGTCTGGCTGGCCGTCATGGTTGGACTGTTGCTTGGCACTTGCCTGGGGCTGATCAACGGCCTGATCGTAACTCGGATCAAGGTCTTTCCCTTGATTGCCACGCTGGCAACCAGCGTGATTTTCCAGGGGATTTCGTACATGCTCAGCCAGTCCAAGACCTACCGGAACTATCCAGAGGAATTTCTCTTTATCGCCAAGGGGATGGTGCTGGGGATTCCATTCGATGTTTTCCTTGCCTTGGTCATCGTCGTCCTGGCGAGCCTTGTCTACTATGAGACGATCTTTGGGTTGAGGCTTATCGGATTGGGCGGAAATGAGGAAGCGTCCAGGTTGGCCGGCATCAACACGCGCGCGATCAAGATCGCCACTTATACGATCTGTGGGTTTCTGGTTGCTGTTGGCACCATGGTCATGATCGCCAAAGCCAACACGACCCACTCTTCCTTCGGGCCTGGCACCGAGTTCACGGCCTTGACTGCGGCGATCCTTGGTGGGGTCAGCTTCATGGGCGGGGAAGGCAATGTGCCGGCGCTGGTCGCGGGTGTGTTTATCCTGGCAGTCTTGGGGAATGGGATGCAGCTGGCCGGTTGGGGAACTTATGCCCAATTCATTGTCAGAGGGGTGATTCTCCTCGGAGCTGTAGCGTTTGATGAATACCAGCGCAGCGCAAAACGTTCCAAGCCAAAAGGCAAAAGCTGAAACGGCAAAAATCGCTGGCGAGCAACTGAAAGGACAAAGCATGGACAGAGATCCCAAGATGGGGATGCGCCCCGAGTTTGGGCCTGGGCCAGGAGACCCTACGGAGGGAGATCCATTCCAGATTCCTGATGCCGACATCTCACACATCCGCCGGAAATGGCTCGATCTGCCGTATGCCCCCATCTCTCCGGCGCAAAAGCTTGACCTCTACTTGCCCGCAGAAGGGGACGGGCCGTTCCCGATCGTGTTGCATATCCATGGAGGCGCGTTCGCCATCGGGGATAAGCGCGACATTCACCTCACGCCCTACTTGCAGGGACTGGAACGCGGGTATGCGGTGGTGAGCGTGAATTATCGCTTGAGCGGTGAAGCGATCTTTCCGGCCGGGCTGCAAGACATCAAGGCCGCCATCCGATGGCTGAGAGCGAACAGCGCGCGCTATCATCTTGATGGAAACAGAATAGCGGCTTGCGGCGGCTCGGCTGGTGGCTATTATGCTGCGATGGTCTGCCTCACCGCCAACATACCTGAGCTGGATGATTTGAGCCTGGGCAATCCCGAGCATCCGTGCCATGTCCAGGCGGTCGTGGACTGGTTTGGGCCAACGGATTTTCTCAAGATGGATGAACAACTGGCCGAAAGTGGCTTTGAGCCTGGTGATCACAGCGAAGCCGATTCCCCTGAATCGAGGTATCTGGGAGCCAAAATCACCGAAATCCCGGAAAAGGTGCGCCTCGCCAACCCGATGACCTACATTCATGCCAATATGCCCCCCATTTTGATCCAGCACGGACGGATAGACAACCTAGTGCCTGTGCAGCAATCCATCTGTTTTGTCCAGGAATTGGAAAAACGGGTCAGTCATGATCGGTTTGAATTTGATATTCTTGAGAACGCCGGCCATGGCGACCCGTTGTTCGAGTCAGAAGACAACATGAACCGGGTCTTTCGGTTTTTGGATCGCCATCTCAAGTAAACCTTGCGAAGGTCATTTGCAAAGGTTTTCCCCCATAGTCAATCTAAAGAGGTGCCCTTGGCTTGCGCTTGTGGGCCGGGGAATACCTGTGGCCTGAACAAAGGCGTGAGATCCCTTTTCGTTGGGAGTAGACATGACTGTTCACGACCAGCCTGTGCCTGATCGCCGTTATGCTATCAGCGACTTGCCGCCGCGCGCCAACACCGATCACATCAAGAGAAAATTCATTGACGTTCCGTATGCGTCCACGTCGCCGGCGCAAAAGCTGGACATTTATTTGCCGGATGAAGGGGACGGTCCTTTTCCTGTCATCGTGTCCATTCACGGCGGCGCGTTCATGGGCTGTGACAAGGCCGACATGCAAGTGACGCCCATGCTGGAGGGATTGAAGCGGGGCTATGCCGTCGTCGCCATCAACTATCGCCTGAGCGGCGAAGCGAAATTCCCGGCGCTAGTGCAGGATGTCAAGGCTGCCATCCGCTGGATACGGGCCAACGCGCCGCGCTATGGCTTTGATCCGAGCCGGATCGCCGCGTGGGGCGGCTCGGCTGGAGGCTATCTGGCGACGATGCTGGGCGTGTCCGCGCATGTTTCAGAACTGCAAGACCCGAGTCTGGGCAACGCGGATCAGCCGTGCCATGTGCAGGCGGTGGTCACCTGGTTCGGGCCGACAGATTTTCTCAAGATGGATGAGTACTTGATCGAGCGCGGACTGACTCCGCTGCCGGGACAGGAGCACAACTCTGCCGATTCACCCGAGTCGCTGCTGCTTGGCGAAAAAATCACCGAGGTCCCGGAGCGGGTCAAGGCGGCCAATCCCGAAACCTACATCACGCCAGACGCGCCCCCCTTTTTCATTCAGCACGGTGTGCAGGACCCGGTCGTGCCAGTTCAAATGTCCATCCACCTGGCGGCGAAATTGGAACAGGCGATTGGCAAGGATAAGGTGAGGCTGGACCTGCTACAGGGTGCCGGACACGCCGACCAGCAGTTCGAGACGCCGGAGAATGTCACAAAAGTGCTGGACTGGCTCGATCAACATCTGAAGGGTGCGAGATAAGCGCAGCCAAGAAATTCCAAGCGGGTGAAGAGATGAGCAAGAACCTTTTGGTCGTCGGGGCGCACTCGGCGGATTTTGTCTGGCGGGCAGCGGGCACGATTGCGGTAACGACCGCCGAAGGCGGCAGCGCGATGGTGCTGGCACTTTCGTATGGCGAGCGCGGCGAATCGGGCGAGCTGTGGCAAGAGCCGAACCAGACCATCGAGAACGTCAAACACATTCGCCACGAGGAAGCCGTCGCCGCCGCCTCGGCGGTGGGGGCGACGTTCCGCTGCCTTGACCTGGGCGACTATCCGCTCAACATCACCGACGCGGCTATGCAGCAATTGGTCGAACTGTTCCGCGATTTGCAGCCGCACATTGTGCTGACACACACGCCCGTTGACCCGTTCAACCCCGATCATCCGGTCGCCAGCCAGGCCGTGCAAAAAGCGCGACTGCTCGCGTCGGGCGCGGGCGTGTCCAGCGCGTTCCAGCGCATCGTCCCGCCCGATCTGTATTTCTTTGAACCGCACCAGCCCGAGCTATCCGAATTTGTGCCCAACACCTTTGTAGACATTACGCCTGTCATGGATCAAAAGATCAAGGCGATGCAGGCCATGCAGGCGCAAAGCTATTTGCAAAGCTATTACACCGAGTTGGCCGTGCGGCGAGGCAACCACGCCCGGCGCATCGCGGGGATGGGAGAGGTCAAGTACGCAGAGGCTTTGCAGCGCGCACTTCCCTGGGTGGTTAAGCACCTATGACAAAAGACGAACTGACCCGATTGAGTGAACTGGGCGTAGCGACTGTCTACGAAGCATCCGGTCGAGAGGGATTGGTGGATGTGCCGCTGATCCAGCTCGTGCCCGGCAGCCGTGCCGCCGGCCCGGCGCGCACCGTCTTGTGCGGTCAGGACGATAATCTGATGGTGCACGCCGTCATCGAACGCGTCCTGCCCTGCGAGGTGCTCGTGTTAACCATGCCGGAGCCGCAGCCGGTCGCGCTGATCGGCGAGTTGCTTGCGACGCAGATCAAGGTGCGCGGCGCAGCCGCGATTTTGGTGAATGGGGCGTGCCGCGATGTCGAGGAACTGGCGAGCCTGGGATTGCCCATCTGGACGCGCTATGTGCGAGTGAAAGGCGCGAGCAAAACGAAAATCGGCGACCTCGATGCGACGGTCACAGTGGGCGGCGCGCAGATCGCGCCCGGAGACATTATTGTGCTCGATGCCGACGGCGCAGTCTGCATCAAGCGCGAGCGAGCAGAACAGGTGCTTGTGGCCGCAGAGGCCCGCCTGGAACGGGAAGCGGCTTTGCGGGAAAAGTTGGTCGCGGGTCAGACGTCGTATGATTTGCACGGCCTGCGTGATATAGTGGAAAGGAGTCGGAGGAGATGAATGAGGAACCTGTTTACGATCTGGCGCACCTGGCGCACGTGGAACTGTTGACGCCCAAGCTCGATGAGAGCCGGCGCTTTTTTGTCGAGGTGATGGGCATGACCGAGAGCGGCCGGCAGGGCGACTCGGTGTACCTGCGCGGCTGGGACGATTACGAGCATCACACGCTCAAGCTGACCGCCGCCGCCAAACCCGGTCTGGGGCATTATGCGTTTCGGGCGAGCAGTCCGCAGGCGCTTCAGCGGCGAGTGGCCGCGGTGGAAAAATCGGGATTGGGCAAAGGCTGGAGCGAGGGTGACATCGGGCACGGCCCGGCCTATTGCTTCACCGATCCCGACGGGCACAACATTGAAATCTATTATGAGACCGAATGGTACAGCCCACCGGAGGAACTGCGCCCCGCGCTCAAGAATCAGGCACAGCGTTTCCCCGCCCGCGGCGCGAATGTGCGGCGGATTGATCACATCAATTTGCTAGCGGCGGACGTGCGCGTCAATCGCCAGTTTATGCAAGAGGTTCTGGGCTGCCATCTGACCGAGCAGATCATTTTCGACGACGGCTCTGAAAAAGGCGCGTGGGTGACGGTGTGCAACAAGTCATATGATGTAGCGATTGCAGAAGACCATTACGGCGCGCACGGGCGTTTGCATCATGTGACCTATGCGGTGGATAGCCGTGAAGAGGTGCTGCGCACCGCCGATATTTGCCTCGAGCACAATGTATTCATCGAGACCGGCCCACACAAGCATGCGATCCAGCAGACGTTTTTCCTCTATATGTACGAACCGGGCGGCAATCGCTTTGAGGTCGCCAACGCCGGAGCGCGCCTGGTTCTTGCGCCGGACTGGAAGCCGATCGTTTGGAGCGAGGCCGAACGCAAGAAGGGTCAGGCCTGGGGTCTGCAGACGATCAGGTCTTTTCACACGCGCGGTACGCCGCTGGTCGAAGGGGAGTGATATGCCGCACCTGACGCTTGAATACACGGACAACCTCAGCTTTGACGTGCAATCGCTCCTGGCGCGACTGCACGCTGAACTGGTGGCGACCAGGGCCGTCAACCTCAAGGGCATCAAGAGCCGGGCGATCCGGCACACCGAATATCGCATCGCCGATGGTAATCCGGCCTATGCCTTTGTTCACGTCAACTTGCTCATCCGCGAGGGGCGTCCGCTCGAAATCCAGCAGGACGCCGCGCAGCGCGTGATGGCGGTGCTGAAACAGACCTTTGGGCCGCGCTTCGAGACCGGCTACCTGTCGCTCTCGGTTGACATCAAAGAAATGCGCGAGGGCGTGGCGCAGACCTTGCACAACATCCCCGAAAAAGCTGAGTCAACATGAAAGATCTCACAGCAGATAAACTGGCGATCCGTGAGATGGTGGAGAACTGGGTCATGTGGCGCGACACGGGCGATTGGGATCGCTTTGCGACGGTCTGGCACCTGGATGGCTCGCGTTCGCGTGACGGCCACATGGTTCCAGGGACCCGCGCAGAAATTCATAGAAGCGAGCCGCAAACTCTTTGATCAAGGCGCCAACATCCTGCACATGCTTGGTGGATGGACGTGCGAGATCGCCGGTCCGCGCGCCATCTCGCAGGTCAAGATGACAATTCACCAGCGCGCGTCGCTGGAGGGCGTTCTCGTGGATGTGGCGTGCATGGGCCGCTTTTACGACTTTTTTGAAAAGCGCCAGGGCCGCTGGGGTATCGTCCGGCGACAGCCCATCTACGAAAAAGACCGGCTCGATCCGGTTGACCCTTCAGCAGTGCTGCGGCTTGACGCCGAGATTCTGGCGCGTTACCCCGAAGGTTATCGTCACCTGGCTTACCTGCAACTCAAGAACGGGTTCAGCGTCAAGATGGGGCTGCCGGGCCTGCGCGGCCCTGAAGTGGAAAAACTGTACGCCGAAGGTCAAGCCTGGATGGGAAAGAGCTCCTGCTTCGCTCAAGCGAAGCAGGCTTGTGTGTTTCCACCTCAGCGAGCCACACGGATCACCGGCCATCTCGTCTTCCAGCAAGTGGTCGAGCGCGGTCAGGAGCGCCGGGGCTTTTTTCGAGGTCAAGGAGTCTAGATTTATTGACAAATCAACTTCCAAGCAGACCAGAATTGGTTCTTTGAGATTCTGCACATAGCACAAAGTGCTTGGCTGCCTCTGATAATTCAACCCCTTTCAGGTAGCATAGGCTAATCTGTGTAGACACGCACGGGGTGATATCCACGATGGCAACTTGCGGTGTGGCAACGTAAAGCGCTAACTGTTTCATCAGCAGAGCGACTCCCATTCCCCTGATAACCAAATCGCAGAGATTCCCCAGATTGTGATCTGTGTAAGCGATTTTCGGTTCAAACCCACTTTGTTCACAGGCAGTTATGCTAAGTCTGTACAGCATCGTCTGTTCTGCTGTCAGAAGAAAATCCTCATCCGCCAGCATCCGTAATGGTATCGTTTTCTGCTTGGCCAAAGGGTGGTTGATCGGGACCACGGCGACCATGATGTCTACGGCATAGGGTATTTTGACAAGGTCATCGTCCACTTCACCAATATCACGAATAAAGGCGAGCTCACATTTTTTTCGCCGGAGCATTTCCTTCATCTCCTCTGAACCGGCTTGCATCACATTGATTGTCGATTGGGGACGGCTTTTCTTGAAATTGACCAAAACATCTGTGATGTTGTATTGCGCCAAAGCCGGTATGGAACCCAGGGTCAGGATTTCTCGGTCAGTTGCAAGGCTGCTTTGCAAGATGGCGGTGTACTTGTCTTGAAGCTCTACGATCTGCTTAGCATAGGGCAGCAATAACTGGCCGAATTTGCTGATTCTCACCTTTCGGGTAGTACGGTCAAAAAGAGGAACACTCAACTCCGATTCCATACTCTGAATATGCTTCGACAGCGTTGACTGTGAAGAATAAAGTATGTCTGCGGCTTCCATGAAATTGCCTGTTTGCGCCAGAACAACAAACTCCCTCAAGTAGTTGATATCCAAGTATCTCACCTGCCTTTCCATTTATTCCATGTCAGAATAAATCATAGTTGAAATCGAATTGCTTGTCAAGAATTCGCAATATACAATCTCATTACAAAACAAAAAACCTCACAACGTGCTTTCGAGTTGAGGCAAACTAGATATAAGGAGGCCCGTGCGATGACTAGAATTATTGTAATAGGAGGTGGCTGTGCAGGTATAGCCGCGGCGGTAGGCGCGCGCAAAGCAGGCGCCGAAGTCACGCTGCTGGAAAGACAGGATCAGCTTTTGGGCATAGGTCGCATCGCTGGGAGCATGGATGTGGGCGGCCGGTATCCTCTCCATCTGGAAATTATCGAGATGGGAGCTCCTGAAGTCAACCAAGTGCTTGATTCGGTTTGTTTACCCAATGTTGAAAACTACCGCAAGTCTCATTATCCGCATCATAGCTTGCCTGGATCGGAAGAAATGACCAAACATTCGTGGGTCTATAATGTACTAACAGCAGAACCCGCCCTACGAAAATTGTTGCAGAAGATGGATGTGGATATTCGCTGGCGAAGCCGCGCTGTGGATGTGGAGAAAGAAGGGAATCACATCACCCGGGTCAAGCTGGCTAATGGCGAATGGATCGAGGGCGATGCTTTCGTTGATACCACGGGTTCAGCCGGGGGACAGAATCACTGCATCCCGGATGTTGGCGGGTGTGTGATGTGCCCTTGGATGCAGTGCACCACCTTTGGGAATCGGGTGGATATTTCTGGGAAAGCCGGCGCGACCACCGTGTGTATGCGCCAGAAAGATGGCCGGCCTGGTATCAAGTACAATGGGCTCTATCTGTACAAGGGGTCATTATCAAAAGAACTGCAACGGCAGTTGGACGAGACCCACCAGATCTTTGTCCCCTTTAGGGATGTCATAGATTGGGATGTTGATCCAGAATGGAGTTGGGGCACCCGGGGACAGGATGGCAATGACGGCACGGGCCATCCAGCAGATCCAGAAACAAGCTGGAGAGTGGCGCCGGATGTGGGGCGGTTCCGCCTCCTTGATAGAGGCATATTCGCCGGCGGAGCGGGACCAAGCCCGATACCGCTTGAAAAGCTCAGACAAATACCGGGGTTCGAGAACGTCGTCGTGGCGGCTCCGGTGGGGGGACAGAATCTCTGGTCATTGGGATACGATCTGGTCTTTTGTGAGAATAACTTGCGGGTCCCGCCTCTCGACAACCTGTTCACGGCTGGCAGCAAGGCGCATATCGTGGACGTTCAGCCCGGCATCAACACGGGATACCTAGCCGGATTTAATGCCGTGAGGGCTGCCGTCGGCAAAGAGCCGATCGAACTTCCCCGGACCACGGTTACAGGTGATATCATTGCCTTCACCCAGAAGTTTCTCCGGGATTCAGCCCAATCTGAATATGGAGGGCCAACCACGTTCGTCAGCGCGCACGCGGGTCCCTACCTGCGCAGGTTAAAGGATATCGGCTTTTTCCCGGACAACCCGGATAAATGCAAGAAGCGCATCGCAGATGCCGGCTTGACCGATTTCTTTAGGCAGAAAGTGACTTGAAGAGGATCAATGCTCATCTTTGACAAACTGGCTGGATGATCAAGGTTCTTTCTCCTTTTCATTGTGGGGGGACGTTTCCTCAAACGCTCCCCCCGGTGCGCCCCGAGCATAGTTGGCTTTTCAAAATGGCCTATATTGGTCTGAAAAGGTCAAATCGGAATGAACACAGAAAAATGGCAAACGCAAAAGGTCAAGGGCAGAGATGAAATTCTGCGAGATATAGAAAAGCGTGCGAACGCATATAGCGAGAGGGTCGTGCAAGACGTAAGAGACGTGATGAATGATTATGAAGTGGATATGTACCGGCTCATTCTTGCTGTCGGCAAGCGATATGGCTTGGACACCGCTTTTGAAATCATGAGCGAGACGGTCGCTGACAAACGGCTCAAGTGGCTCGACCAGGCGCAGGAATGGCTGGTCTTGGAAGGCACGGATCTTGAAAAGGGGCTTCAACTTTTTATCGGCTATTTCAAGCCCAAAGAGGAGGAGTTGAAGATTATCGAGCAGACGGAATCCAGGGTGGTGTTCAAGCGCAAAGAGTTTGTCAATGCCATCACCCATACTTGTCGGGTTCTGGGACTTGACATCATTGAGGTGAACAACAAGATTTATGCCAGAGCCACGAACCGTATGTTGGCAAGAATCAGTCCCAACTTGAAACACGTCGTTCTCAACTACCAGGACGGTTGGTATGATGAGATGATCGAATTAAGCACACAAGTGACGATCCCGAATCACAGGTCGCCTGTCTATTCTGCCTATCCATCATATACACCTGAAGTGGAGAAGGAGAGTACTGATGCACACACAATCTGATGCAAAACCTGTGGTCTCCAATAAGCAAGCCCACTTTCAAGACGCAAAGTATCCGCCGTACGTGCACCCGGACGGGCGGGTCACGTTTCGGCTGAAGGCGCCCATGGCGCAAAGAGTCCAGATTGAACCCCTCAATGGTAAGCCTGAAAACAACGGCTATAACGGTCTGGGGAAAGCGCCTTATGACATGACCAAAGGCGAGAACGGACTCTGGAGTGTGACCACGCCGCCGGTTGTTCCCGGATTACACGGTTACTGGCTGGTGATTGACGGTGTCCGCGTCAATGATACCGCCACGAAGAGTTATGGCGGTAAAATGCAATGCTGTGGGGTGGAAGTGCCGGAACCGGGGGTTGATTTCTATGACATCAAGGATGTGCCTCATGGTCAGGTGCGCATGCAATGGTACTACTCGAAGGCGACCAACGCGTGGCGGCGGGCTTATATTTATGTACCACCGGACTACGACAACCATCCCGAACAACGTTACCCGGTCTTCATCCTTCGCCATGGCGGCGGAGAAGATGAAACAAGTTGGGTCGAACAGGGGCGCGCCAATTTCATCATGGACAATTTGATTGCGGAAGGCAAAGCCAAGCCAATGATCGTCGTGATGGATTGGGGACAGGCGCCGACGCCCGACCAACCCGTCCATATACCTGACACACCGCCTCCACCAGAAATAACGGAGGTCACCATCAAAGAACTGATCCCCATGATTGATGCCACTTTCCGCACCACCCCAGACCGCGAGCACCGCGCGATGGCGGGGCTGTCCATGGGCAGCGTGCAGACGCTGTATATTGGACTGACCAACCTGGACACGTTTTCCTACCTCGGCATCTTCAGCCGGCGGCCTATGTCCGCGACTGAGTTCAACATCCAGAAATCCTTTGGCGGTGTGTTTACCGATGCGGCTGCCTTCAACCAAAAGGTGAAACTCTTCTGGTGGGGTGCGGGTACCGCGGAGGAAGGCATTTACAACGCGACGAAAAGGAACCTGGCAGAGCTGGCCCAAGCCGGTATCAAGACTGTCTTTGTCGAGTTCCCCGGCACCTCTCACGAATGGCAAACCTGGCGCAAAAGCCTGTATGACTTTGCGCCGAGACTATTCCGCTGATTGTCAGAATGGGAGAATCGCCCATGACGAGTACCACACGAGGCCCTCTGCGCGCCGGCGCCGCCAAAGTGGATATTACTCCCACGGATCTCACTGGCTTAACCAACCTCTGGAGACGTCCCTTCGAGGGTGTGCATGATCCAATCTTTCTACGTGCCCTGGTGGTGGACAACGGCATCAACACCGCTGCCATTGTGGCTGCCGACCTTGTCGAATTTGGCGACACGAGTTCTGTGCGCGATCGGATCGCCAGAGAGATCGGCATTCCTGCTAGCCACATCATCATCACAGCTAGCCACGATCACAATGCTCCTCGGGTCGGAGTAGTCACCCCCGGGGCAACTGCACACGAGGGTGGACCTGCGACAGCGGCATATACGGAGAAGGTCTATGACCAGATCGTCGAGGTTGTGCGGCAGGCCAAGGCGGCGCTGCAACCGGCGCAGGTGGGTATCGGCACCGGTACAGCCGACGTCAATACGAACCGCGACATGTACACGGCAGAGGGTTGGAAGCTTGGCGTCAATCCAGAAGGTCCTTCTGACAAGACTGTCTGGGTCGTCAGGTTCGAAACCACTTCCGGCGAGCTGATTGCCATCCTGATGAACTATGCTGTTCATTCGGTGGTGCTGGGCGCGGAGAACCGCCTGTTGACGGGAGATCTTGCCGGAGCGGTGGAGCGATTCGTCGAGCAGTACTACCACGACAAAGTGGTGGCCCTTTGGACGCTTGGCCCTGCGGGGGACCAGAACCCCAAATACGTGAGCTGGGGCACAACTTTCGGGAAGGGTGACCATGAACCCGGCTACTCTCTCATGGATGCCCTGGGGCAGATCGTGGGAGAAGAAGTGGTGCGGGTGGCGGGTCGGATCGAACATATGGCCTCAGAAGCACGCATTGAGGCAGACGAGCGAGTGGTGTCTTGTCCGGCAAGAATTCCTATCCGCGACCCCCAACGCGACGGGCTAAAGATTCAGCGAGTTGATTCCTTGAGCATTCACCTGGGGCTTGTGTTGATTAACCACATTGCGCTGACCTCCGTCTCTGGCGAGGTGGTAACCAAGCTTTATTGTCACCTCAAAAAGGACTCACCCTTTACGAATACCATCCTGATCACCCTGGCAAATGACCGGGTCGGCTACATCGTTGACGATGCCTCCTATGACATCCCTACCTTTGAATCAACAAACACGCCGCTCCAACGAGGATATGCCGAGGCTGCCATCGTCCATGGCTTGGTGGAGATGATGAGCCAATACCAGTAACCTTGCGCTGTGCTCATCTCGCTGTATTCTGGCATATATTGATTAGACAAGACTGAGCCTTTGGTTGTCGGAGGTATGGTGTAATGTCCAACACTGTTTTTCATTCCAGGCCGATTTGCACGAATACTTGGCTCATCCAGGGCGAAGGCAGCAATTCATATCTGGTTGTTGGCGACCAGAGTGGTGTGGTGATTGACACGGGATTCGCGACAGAAAACATACAGGCATATGCACAGTCATTGACGGACAAGCCGGTCAAGATGGCGGCCAATACCCATGGCCACTTTGATCATACCGGCGGCAACGGTTGGTTTGCTTGCGCTTATATGAGCGCCAAGGCGATTGAGATCGCCAAGATCCCGTATCCCAGCAAGGCTTCATTGGATTATCCATTGGATTATCTAGTCACGATTGTGGGGGACGGCGATAAAATTGATTTGGGTAACCGAGCACTCGAGGTCATCGAGATTCCGGCACATGCCCCGAGCAGCATCGCTTTCCTGGATAGGAAGGAACGGATCATGTTTACTGGGGACGAGGTGGGGAGTGGTGTCATGCTTGTTTGGATGCAGGATGAACCGCAACCCACAGTCGAGCAGCACGCCCGAAATATGGAAAAACTGTTAAAGCACCGAAAAGAGTTCGATTTTATCTGCGCCGGCCATGAACTGGTGATGGGAGACGCCTCGCTGGTAGAGGATTATCTGGAGCACGACCGTCGCATCATGTCGGGTATGGAAGGGGAGCCGTGGGTTCCGCATCCCGGTGATGCAGCGGATTTCCACATGCCACAACCCGAGTTCAAGCGCGTTTCCGTCTACAAAGGCACATCCATTGGTTATGATCTTCGGTATATCTACAACAAGTGATGCGAGCAACGAATTCGCTGTCCGCAGTCCTGGAATCAGATGCCAATGAGGCATTTAAAATACTGGAGTCTGGCAAATCTCCGGAGTCAAGCCTTTAGGCGGCTATACCTGGCGGTCAAAACCGGCTAAAGCCTTGACTCCAACCCAAGATATGGCACTTGTCAAAGTCCAGTTAAAATAAAACACACGTTAAAGAAAGGAGGTGCAACAAAGCGAGAGTAGAGCAGTTGTTTAGTCCTGGAGCAGACGAGATTAAACATCGAGTCTACTTCGACAGGCTGTGCAGAGCGGGCAAGTTTCCTGTGGGGCACTCGCCCGTGTGATGCCAGTTCTGTTCATAGCGTCCAAGCCGGAGTGAAGCCCTGCAATACAAAAACCACCAATCTTGGAGGAGCAAAATGAACAAGCTAGGGAGCATCCTTGCTTTGCTCGTCGTCGTTTCTTTGCTGGGCGCGTGCGCCACGCCAACCCCAGCGCCGACTCAACCGCCCGCCGCGGCACCGACTAAACCGCCTGCCGCCGCGCCGACCACTGCGCCGGCTACCACCATTGCTTCCCAGGTCACCGTTGCCATTGGTGCTGACCCCGCCAATCTATCTCCGTTCACCGGCATGAGTATGGGGCGTATCGCGGTCCTCAAGACCATTTATGAGTATCTGCTTGAGGTGGATACGATGGGTGGCAATGCCGTCCCTATGATCGCCAAGAGCGTTGAGAAGATTGGGGACAAGACCTACAAGGTGACGATCTTCGACTATGTCAAAGACAGCGCTGGCAACAAGATTACTGCCGCCGACATCGCCTGGTCGTACAACGCCGGCATCGCCGCGGGACAACTGCGTCCACTGGGAGACATCGCCTCAGTCAAAGCCACGGGTGACTACACAGTGGAATTTGTGTTCAAAGTAGATTATGGCCCAGGTGGACTGGACAAGGTACTCACCGAATGTCCCATTGTCAGCCAGAAGGCTTATGAAGCCAGCCCGGACAAGTTTGCCACCAAGCCGGTGACTACCGGCCCTTATGTCCTGACGCAGTATGTCCCCGGCGCTAGTCTCACGTTTGAAAGACGCGCGGATTACTGGCAGACGGATCCCAAGTACCGAACCCTTTTCAGCCAAGCCAACGTTCAAAAGATCGTCTTCCAGATCATCACTGAGCCAGCTCAACATGCGATTGCCCTGGAGACCGGCAAAGCCGACGTTTCTGCGAGCGTGACTGGAGACGATGTTGCCCGTTTCGAGTCCAACCCCAAGTTCACCGTATTCAAGTTCCGGGATAACCTGACCCAGGTGCTGGAATTCAACGGTTCTGCAGGGAATCCTTTTACCAAGAAAGAGTTGAGGCAGGCTGTCGCCTATGCCATTGATACCAAGGCGATGTGTCAAGCCGTAGCCCCAGGCGCCTGTGCTGTAGCACATACTATTGGCAACAGCAATTTCGGCGGCTATCAGACCAAATGGGACACTGAACCATACTACGAGTTCAACCTGGCAAAGGCAAAAGAACTTTTAGCAGCCGCCGGTTACAAGCCAGGCGACCTGAAGGTCAAGTTGTTGGGCCAAAACGATACCCGCATCGGGCTGATGGCTCAGGTCATCCAGGCTTCGCTCAAAGAACTCGGGATCACTGTGGAAATCAACCTGGTGGAACCGGCTGTATACAATCAAGTGTCGCTTGACCCCAAGGCGTATGACCTGCTGCTTAATGCGGCCGCAGGAGGGGATTTCATCTTCAACCCCTGGCTACTTCTCGGTGACCACAATCGGAACAAGGGTACAACCCACAATTTTTTCAAAGACGACAAGTTGCAGGAGCTTCTGATGACTGTTAGTAGTGCGGGCGGCTTCACCCCGGCAAATCTTGATGCCTGCCACCAGTACCTGAAGGAGCAACTGTATGCCTATGGTATGCTTTCCTATCTGAACAACGTCGCGAGTGTCAAGGGCATTAACAAAATCGTCAGGGATACCAGAGGCCAGATCATTCCAGGCGCCTGCGAATACGCCAGCGACTTTAAAGCGAAATAAGGCATCTTCTTCGAGACCTGTCAGGTTCGCTTCACGGAAACCTGACAGGTCTGACCCTGCGGCTATGCGGCACTGCTTGAACATTCACGTCAGTGTATGTGGGAGTGGTGCCGCCTATTGTCAGATCACCCTACGTTTGGCGAGGTTTTCATCAATGGGCAGATATATATTGAGACGGCTCATCCAGTTGATCCCGGTGGTCCTGGGGGTGACCATCTTGGTCTTTACGATCATGTTTTTTATTCCGGGCGACCCTGTAAAGTTGATGCTCGGTGCAGATGCAACCCCTGCGGATATCGCAGCCTTGCGGCAACAGCTGGGCTTGGACGATCCCTATCTCGTGCGCCTCGGCAGATTTGTCGGGGGTATCGTCCTGCATTTCGATTTCGGCGAGTCCTGGGTCTATCGTACCCCTGTCACCACGGAACTGCTGAACCGTTTTCCGCGCACGCTAACCATCGCGGTGGTCTGCATATTGCTGCAGATTTTTTTGGGCACCCCCTTGGGAATCATCGCCGCGCTTGATCGCAATGGCTGGGGTGATCGTCTCGCGATGTTCATTGCGTTGTTCGGTGTATCTATGCCCAATTTCTGGATTGCTTTGATGTTGGTCCTCTTTTTCTCGGTGCAACTTGGCTGGTTGCCCCCGTACGGCATCGGTGGATGGGAGTACTATATTCTTCCCTGCATTGCCAATGCCTTTCCCGGCATTGCGACGCAAGCCCGGCAGACCCGCTCAAGCATGCTGGAAGTCATCCGTTCCGACTACATCACGACCGCTCGAGCCAAGGGCATGTCTGAACTGCGGATCCTTCTCAGGCACGCCCTCCCGAATGCCCTGCTGCCGGTCATCACCATCATCGGGAATGGCATGGGCATGTTGCTTGCCGGCACGGTCGTCATCGAAGCAATTTTCTCCATTCCTGGCGTCGGCATGTACCTAGTCGGGGGGATCAACAACCGGGATTACAACATCGTCCAGAGTTCGGTGATCTTTTTGGCGCTTGCCTTCACCCTGATCATGCTACTGGTAGACCTCGCGTATGCTTTCATTGATCCCCGGATCAGGGTTCAGTTCGCGGGCAAGAAGAGGAGAAAACACCATGCTTGACGCTACAACCACAATGGAAGCCCAAGTGCCCAAAGTTAAGAAGCACGGCGAATTTTATATCGTTACCCGGCGATTGTCCAAAAATCCAACCGCCATTATCGGTTTTGTGGTGGCTGCACTCCTGGCGCTCATGGCGATTCTTGCCCCACTGATTGCCCCCTATCCATATGATAAACAGGATTTGTTACACACCCGCGCTGCCCCGTCTGCGCAGTACATTTTCGGTACGGACGAACTGGGACGTGACGTTTTTAGCAAGATAGTGTGGGGAAGTCGTTTCTCCTTGAGCGTCGGGTTTCTAGCGGTTCTTTTTAGCTCAGTGACTGGCATGCTGTTGGGGGCCATCGCCGGCTATTTTGGTGGTATTGTGGATGATGTCATCATGCGCTTGATGGATGTGATTCATTCGATCCCCAGTATCCTGCTCGTCATCACTATCTCTGTCGTATTGGGTCCTGGCTTTTTTAACACTGTGCTTGCACTTGGCTTCGGTGGTATTACGATGGCTTGCCGCCTGACGCGGGCGGCGGTCTTGGGCATCCGGCATCAGGCGTATCTGGAAGCCGCCATCTCCATCAATGCCAGCACACCCCGCATTATTCTCAGACATGTCATTCCGAACAGTTTTGCTCCCGTGTTGGTATCGGCAAGCATGAGCATCGGTAACGTGATCATGGCGGCAGCCATGCTCGGCTTTCTTGGCCTCGGCGTTCAACCTCCTATGCCCGAATGGGGCTCGATGATTGCGGGGGGGCGCAACCTGATCCGTAGTTGTCCCTGGATGGTCACTTTTCCGGGTATCTTTATCATGCTTACGGTCCTGGCGTTCAATATGTTTGGCGACGGCCTGCGCGACGCCCTGGATCCAAGACTCAAGAGTTAAGGATGAAACGTATACCATGAAGTCTAGCAATGATGCTTTCCTATCAGTAAGAAATTTGGTGGTGGAATACACGGCAGAAGACCGGGTCATCCATGCAGTAAATGGGGTCTCATTCGATCTGGAACGCAGTAAGACCTTTGGACTGGTCGGTGAAACCGGCTCGGGCAAGACGACCATTCCCAAGGCAATCCTGCGCATCCTTCCCGATCCTCCCGCAAAAATCAGAGGTGGGGAAATATACCTGGATGGTGTTGACCTCCTGAAACTTGGCGAGAAAGAAATGCGCAAAATCCGTGGTCGGAAAATATCCATGATCTTCCAGGACCCGATGACAGCGCTGAATCCAATCATGAAGATCGGAGATCAAATTGCCGAAGTGATCAAAATACATAATGACATTACCTGGCACGAGGCAAAGGCACGCGCTGTCAAGATGCTGGAAACAGTCGGGATACCCGGGGACCGCTATGCTGAATATCCCTTCCAGTTTTCCGGCGGCATGAGCCAGCGCGTTGTGATTGCCATGGCGCTGGCTTGCAGCCCTGAACTACTGATTGCAGACGAACCGACGAGCGCACTGGATGTAACCATTCAGGCACAGGTGCTGGAAATGATTAACAAGCTGAGGAAAGATTTCAATACCTCCATGATTATGATCTCACACAACCTGGGTGTAGTCGCGGAATCATGCGATGACTTGGCTGTCATTTATGCGGGCGAAATCGTTGAACTCGGCAGCAAGGAAGCAATCTTTGATCGTCCGACACATCCATATACCCTGGGACTGCTCAGAGCAGTTCCCACTCTGAATGAAGAAAAAGAAAGACTGAATCCAATTCCTGGTTTGCCGCCTGATCCCTGCAATCTGCCTGTGGGCTGCCATTTTCACCCCCGCTGCCCCCTTGTCACGGAACGGTGCAAAAGCCACAAGATCGCCTTGAGAGAGACTGAACCGGGACATTTCTGCCGTTGCATCAACGTTACTGGACCGGAGAGATGATATGTCGGCATTAGTCGAAGTAAAAAACCTAAAGAAATATTTTGAAACTCCCCGGGGACTGCTGCATGCCGTTGACGATGTCTCCCTTTCGATTGAAAAGGGTAAGACAATGGGGATTGTCGGTGAATCCGGTTGTGGCAAATCTACGCTGGGACGCGTCATCATCCATCTGCTGGATAGCACCGGTGGCTCGATTTACTTTGAAGGGGAAGACGTAACAGAGGTAAATTCAAGCAAGTTGCGAAAACTGCGTGAAAATATGAGGATCATCTTCCAGGACCCGTACTCTTCCCTGAACCCCAGGATGACTGTAGAGCAGACGATTACAGAACCCTTGATCATCTGTGGTCGTTATTCTAAAAAGGAACGGCTGGAGGAAATGGAGCGCTTGATGACCCTGGTTGGACTTGACCAGCGTTTCAGGCAATCCTACCCGCATGAATTGTCGGGCGGCCAAAGGCAGCGAGTCGGCATTGCTCGCGCATTGGCATTGAATCCAAATTTCATCGTCTGTGATGAACCCGTTTCGTCGTTGGATATCTCCGTGCAGGCGCAGATTCTGAATCTGCTTCAGGATCTCCAGGCGCAACACGGACTCACATACATGTTCATCACTCATGATCTGTCGGTGGCTCGCCATGTTTCGAATGACATTTGCGTCATGTACCTGGGTCAGCTCGTTGAGACCAGCCCCTCCAAGGAACTCTTCAAGCATCCGCTGCATCCTTACACTCAGGCGCTTATTTCTGCGGTCCCCACTCTAGATATTCACCGCAAGAAAGAACGCATCATTCTGGAGGGCGAAATCACTTCTCCGATCCATCCGAAACCCGGCTGCCGTTTTGCTAAACGATGTAAATATGAATGCAAACCATGTCATGCCCCGCAACATCTTGAAGAAATATTGCCTAACCACTTTGTTGCTTGCTGCAGAGTCAGAGAAATCAACACTATAAGGGGACAGTAGGCATGATTCATGTTGCTACCGTAAAGACTGCCAAAGCCCAACGCTTGATGAAAGCGTTCGGCTGGAGAGAGCCTTGCTAAACTTGGCCGGAATCTTATCGTCGTCAGGAGCAGACTCATGAATGAATACATTCTGAGTGTCACAGCGGTTGCCCAAGTCTTCCCCGATGGGCAAAAGATCACCGCCGCCATCGTGGAATTTGACCGGGATATCGCCAACGAAAAACTATCCCCGGCTCTGTTCTCCGTGAAGGACAGAACCGTTACAAAGATTTATGCCAACGCCGAGCCTACACGGGCAGCGCAGGGCAAAAATGGAAAATATGTCATCATCGAGCTTTCCTTAGAGGATGCGGAAGCGCAGGTTTTGCCCAAGCCCATACCTAGACCCAGAATCCCAGGTGAACAGTTCCCCAAGATTCCACTAAGGGTTCGCAAGCCGCTGACTCTCAGCGTCAAACAACTCGGTGATATTGCCGCCGTGGACGGAACTCTTCTGCCTGCTTGCGGAGACGAGATCGTTTCCACCAAAGCGTCCCAGCCCATCGTAGAAGATTTCCAGCAGTATGAACACAAGGGCATCCCCTATAACCTCTTTGTCCCGAAAGACTATGATGGAAAAAAACTGTATCCCCTGGTGCTGTTTATTGCCGATCTCAGCGCTAACAGCGATGATCCCCTTCTGCCATTGGTACAGGGCATCGGCGGTGTGGTCTGGGCAACCCCCGAGGAGCAAGCCAAGCATCCCTGCTTCGTCCTGGTTCCCCAGATTCCCCACGGCGTTTTTCTAACTAGAGATGACTTTACGGTATCGCCAGAACTGGAAATCATCAAAGAACTTGTAGATGATGTGGTGAACCGGTATAACATTGACAAGAACCGCATCTACACCACTGGCCAGTCTCAGGGCTGTATGGCGTCTTGCGAACTGAATGTGCGATACCCGGATTATTTCGCGGCATCCCTGCTAGTATCGGGACAATGGAACCCTGAGACGATGGCAGCAAAACTGACGAAAAAGAATTTGTTTATCGCCCTTTCTGAAGGCGGGCTGCGGGAATTCCCGGGTATGAACGCTGTGACCGCTGCCCTGGAAGCAGCGGGAGCGAAGGTCGCCCGCGCCTATCTGAATGCCCGGAAGAGCAAAGAAGAGCTCAATGCCGATGTGAGGAAATTGATCGCCACCGGTGCCAACATCCTGTACGCCATTTACGACGCCAAAACAGTCCTGCCCGATGATGGGAAGGAGCACCCGCAAATAAATCATCACAGCCGTGGCTGGGAGATTACCTACGATATCGAAGCCGTACGGGATTGGTTGTTTTCCCAGGTCAGGAGGCAAGCATAATGGCTGTTGAGCAAATTGACCCCGCGCTGTGCAATGGCTGTGGGACTTGTGTCAATAGCTGCCCCGCAGATGTTCTCAGAATGGACAAGGAAAACAAAAAGGCCGTCGTTCAATATCCTCAAGATTGCGTGATATGCTGCTGGTGCCTTGTGGAATGTCCCCAAGACGCAATCGTATTCACGCCGGTCAAGACGTCGCCGCTTTTCACGAGCTGGGGGTAGAGGAACAATGAACCCATCAAGTGTAGAGAACAGACTGGAAGCCGATGTGCTTGTTGTCGGTGGAGGCATCGCTGGGTGTTTTGCTGCCATCAAAGCCAGAGAGCAGGGCGCCGAGGTGATCCTGGTTGATAAAGGGTTTGTCGGAAAGTCAGGACAGACCCCCTATGCTGGCGGCATGATGGTATTCAACCCCGACTGGGGTCATAAACTCGACGAATGGATGAACTACATCAACAAAACCAGTGAGCATGTCAACAATCGCTACTGGACCGAAATCACCATCACGGAATCGTATGCCAGATACCAAGACCTGGTTTCCTGGGGAGTGAAATTTGTAGAGAAAGATAGCGCGGTTTGGCACCACCCTGATCCTTGGGGAGTCACTGAATCAGTACACCTGATCAACTCAGCGCGTTTTGATATCTTCTCAGCAGACAAAAACCATGCATATATCCTCAGGAAGCAAGTTTTGAAGAGCGGAGGAAAGATCCTCGATAGAATCATGGTCACCGAACTGTTGAAGCAAAACGGAAGAGTTGGCGGCGCTATCGGCATGCCCCTGGACAGCTATGACCTGTACATCTTCATAGCCAAGGCAACTATCCTGTGCGTTGGGGCAAGCGGCTTCAAGCCGGCCGGATATCCCCCGCTCGTTCAATTGACCTGTGACGGTGAGGGAATGGCTTACCGCGCGGGCGCCGAAATTCTTGGCAAAGAATTCGTTGATACCCATATCACCTTAATTGATCATCCTGAAATATGTGGTCGTTTGAGAGTGCCGGATGCTCTTGAACGGCTCCTCGGCCGTGAAACAACTTTGCTTGGCAAACCCTTTCTTGAGCCAAGGATAAACTCAGAAGGCAGTAAGTTGCCGGATCGTCCGGCAGGGGCATCAGGAGAGAAGTTTAGTTATCCTCAGTTGGAGTTCGAATCCCACGCCGGCCGGGCACCGATCTATTGGCGCACGGAGGTCGGCGACAAAGAACTGGTGGGCGCTGCGGCACTCGGAATGTCAGTTCGCAAGGCGGATGGCATCTGGCCGGCGAACACAAACTGTGCTTCCAGCGTTCCCGGTCTTTACGCTGCCGGTGACGCCCTGGGCAACATGCAAAACGGTGCTGTCTACGCTGCTGGAGGGTCTTCCCTCGCTGGCTGTGCGGTGACCGGCGCCATCGCCGGCATAGCCGCTGCGAAAGAGGCTTTGCGAATGGGGAAACTGACGGTGGAGGAGAAAGAGATCGCCCGGGCGAAACAGGTGGTGCACGCTCCCTTGGAACGCAAAGGCGGCTATAGTCCGCGCTGGGTGACACAACTGCTGCAGAATACGATGATGCCTTATTTCATCTCCTACATCAAGAAGGCAGATCGCTTGCAGGCGGCGCTGACTATCATCGAGTTCATGCAAGAACACCTTGTTCCGCGACTGTTTGCCCGAGACCCACGCGAGTTGCAGCTTGCTCACGAGACGAAAAACATGGTGCTCAGCGCGGAGATGCGGCTGCGGTCGGCGCTGTTTAGAACAGAGAGCCGGGGCGACCACTATCGGGAGGATTATCCACGTCGGGATGACTCGAGTTGGTTGGCGTGGACGAAGATAGAGGAAGAGGGTGGAAGGATGAAACTCACGAAAGTGCCTATACCGAAGGAGTGGTGGCCGGACTTGTCCATTCCTTACGAGCAAAGATATCCTTTCCGCTTTCCCGGTGAATAATACAAGATGTCGGTGTGGCGGAAATAACCAACTGGAAATAACAGTGAGGCAACCAAAATGGCGATAGAGCGAATTGACTCTGTGCTGTGCAATGGCTGTGGAATGTGTGTCAAAAGTTGTCCAGCAGATGTGATCCGAATGGACAAAGAAAACAAGAAAGCAGTGGTCAAATATCCCCAAGATTGCGTGGTGTGCTGTTGGTGCCTTGTGGAACGTCACCAAGACGCAATCGTGTTCACGCCCGTCAAGATGGCGCCACTTTTCACTAGCTGGGGGTAGAGGATATATGAACCTTTCTGCTAAGGAAAACAGACTAGAAACCGATGTCCTTGTCATCGGCGGAGGGATTGCTGGTTGTTTTGCAGCCATAAAGGCCAGCGAGCAGGGCGCCAAAGTAATTCTAGTCGACAAAGGCTTTGTCGGCAAATCCGGGCAGACCCCCTATGCTAACAACTTCATGGCTTTCAATCCCGATTGGGGTCACCAGCTGGATGTCTGGATAGACTATATCAATAAGACCAGCGAGTACGTCAATAACCGCTACTGGACCGAAATCACCATCACGGAATCGTATGCCCGATACCAAGACTTGGCTTCCTGGGGAGTGAAATTTAAACAAGGGGAAGATGGTCAACCGATTCGATTCCCTGCGCCTCCCGGAGTGACTGACCAGCTACGGTTTGAAGAAAACAACAGAGGCGATTATGCCCAAGTCCTCAGGAAACGGGCCTTAAAGAGCGGGGGCAAGATTTTGGACAGAATCATGATTGCCGAGCTGTTGAAACAAGGCGAAAGGATAGTTGGCGCCATAGGCATCCCTCTGGAAAGCGATGACTTGTATATCTTCATAGCGAAAGCGACCATCCTATGCGTGGGCGCTTGCGGCTACAAGCCGGCAGGTTATCCTCCCATCGTTCAATTGACGGGTGACGGCGAGGCGATGGCCTACCGCGCCGGTGCTGAAATTCTCGGCAAGGAATTTGTTGATACTCATTTCACCAGAACAGACATTCCTATCGGCATCCCCAACATGCTTGGCCGCAAGAGGAATGTGCCGGATGAGCTCAAGGTGCTCATGGCCCCACCCAGAGGCAGGCCCGATATCAATGCAGAAGGAAACAAGATACCCGACCGCCCTGCAGAGACATCACACTATCAGTTTACCTATCTGGAGCGGGAGTTTGAAGCCCATGCCGGACGGGCGCCGATCTACACGCCTCTACCCACCGGCAACAAGGAATTGGTGGGCGGTGCCTGTCTTGGAATGTCACTGCGCAAGGCGGACGGTCTGTGGCCGGCGGATACCAACTGTGCGTCAAGCCTTCCCGGCCTTTATGCCGCCGGTGACGCCCTGGGCAACATGCAAAACGGCGCTGTCTACGCTCTTCCGGGTTCTGCCATCGCTGGCAGTGCGGTGACCGGCACCATCGCCGGTGTAGCCGCAGCGAAAGAGGCTCTGAAGATGGGAAAACTGGTGGTCGATGAGGAAGAGATTAGCAGGGCAAAGCAGGTTGTGCATGCTCCCACAGAACGGAAAGGTGGCTATAGCCCGAGGTGGGTGACTCAACTGCTCCAGAATACCATGATGCCTTATTTCATCTCCTACATCAAGAAGGGGGACCGTTTGGAGGCGACGCTAACCATCGTGGAGTTCATGCAGGAACACCTTGTTCCGCGGCTGTTTGCCCGAGACCCGCACGAGTTGCGTCTGGCGCACGAGACGAAGAACATGGTGCTGAGTGCGGAAATGAGGCTGCGGTCGGCGCTTTTCAGGACGGAGAGCCGTGGCAACCACTACCGGGAGGACTATCCGCGTCGGGACGACCCGAACTGGCTGGCATGGACAAAGATAAAAGAAGAGCAGGGCAAAATGAAGCTCATCAAAGTCCCTGTGCCAAAGGAGTGGTGGCCAGACCAGTCCACGCCTTACGAGCAAAGATATCCTTTCCGATTCCCGGGTGAGTAAAGCATGTACTTATCGGGCGGGTTAAAACAAATCAACATCAAGCGATCCAGATACGTCTGGCTGGTCAGCCTGTCGATCAAATCTGCCGGATTCTCCAGCGGTCTCGTCATTGCATTGGCACCGTCGCGTTTGATGAATACCAGCGAAGCGCGAAATGTTCAAGGCCGAGAGGTAAAAGCTGAAACGGCGAAAACCGCGGGTGCGCAAATGAAAGGACAACTCATGGACAGAGATCACAAGATGGGGATGCCACCCCGGTTTGGGCCAGGAGGCCCTATGGAGGAAGGCCAGTTTCAGATTCCGGATGCCGATGTCTCACACGTCCGCCGGAAATGGCTCGACCTGCCGTATGCCGGCATCTCTCCGGCGCGAAAGCTCGACATCTACTTGTCCGCAGAAGGGGATGGGCCGTTCCCAGTCGTGTTGCATATTCATGGTGGCGGTTTTGCCATAGGGGACAAACGCGACATTCACCTCATGCCCTTCCTGTAAGGACTGGAACGCCGGTATGCGGTGGCGAACGCGAATTATCGCTTGAGTGGTGAAGCGATCTTTCCGGCCGGGTTACAGGATACTTAAGGCCGCTATCCGATGGCTGAGGGCTAACGCTGCACACTATCATCTCGATGGAAACAGGATCGCGGCTTGCGGCGGCTATTACGCTGCGATGGTTTGCCTCACGGCCAACGTACCTGAGCTGGATGACCTGAGCCTGGGCAATCCAGAGTATCCGTGCAATGTGCAGACAGCCGTGGACTGGTTTGGGCTGACTGATTTCCTAAAGATGGACGAACAGCTTGCCAAGAGTGGCCTTGGCCCGCGTGATCACAGCGAGGCAGATTCACCCGAATCCAGACTCTTGGGAGCAAGAATCACCGACATACCGGAACAAGTGCGGCGCGCCAGCCCGCTCACCTACGTTCATGCCGATATGCCCCCAATCTTGATTCAACACGGACGGATGGACGCCATGGTACCTGTGCAGCAGTCTATGAGTCTGGTACACAAACTGGCGGAATCCGTCAGCCATGACCGGTTTGAATTTGATATTTTGGAAAACGCCGGCCATGGCGACCCGTTATTCGAGTCAGAAGACAACATGAAGCGCGTCTTCCAGTTCTTGGATCGCTATCTCAAGTGACAACGCGGAAGAACCTGCCAGAGTCACCGGAACGATGACGCAATCAGAAGCCTTGTTCCCGATGAAGGCGACGGCCCCTTTCCCATCATCGTGTCCATCCACGGCGGCGCGTTCATGGGCTGTGACAAAGCCGACATGCAAGTGACGCCCATGCTGGAAGGATTGAAGCGGGGGTATGCCGTCGTCGTCATCAACTATCGCCTGAGCGGCGAAGCGAAATTCCCAGTGTTGGTGCAGGATGTTGACGCTCCTCTCGAAACATTCGCGGCTTGCCTCGATGAATTTCTGTGCGGGGCCTTGGAACCAGGTGGCTATCATCCAGCCGTCCGGATGCCAGACTGTGGCAAAGTGCGCCCAGTCACCTGCATCACGCCACAATACCCAGCTCTCGACTATAGGATTACGACCGAGCTTGCAGTATCAGGCTGCGTCCCCCTGACCCGAAGCGGACCACTCGAGTCGGACGCCAAGTTCGTTCGCCAGTTTCCCCAGTTCCTTCAGCAGGCTATCGGGCACCGGAATGCCCCTTTCGAGCCGCTCTTGCTTCTTGAGCCACTCTATCTCGCCTGGCAGGTAAATGCGCTCTACGCCCGAGGCGCGAGGCGAGTTCCGGATTTCCGCGATCATAGACCGGATGTCTTGTTCAAACCTGGCTGGCTCGGCGAAAGCCGCAATGTCCACCGCCTGAACCACGAACCCGGCTGACACTGGGCGGTTCAACTCGTCGGTTGAGGCAACGTGAGAGCCGAATTCCGCACCCGTCAACACGCCCGCCAGAATGTCTGCCACCAGCGCCAGACCATATCCTTTGGGTCCTCCGATGGGCAGCAGGGTCCCCTTCATCGCGGCGGCCGGGTCCTCAGTCGGAAGCCCCTGAGCATCCAGCGCCCATCCCAAAGGGATGCGCTCGCCCTTGCTGGCGGCAAGGCGTATCTTGCCTCTTGCGACCACCGACGAGGCCATATCGAGCACGATATCCACATCTCCGCCTGTGGGAACTGCCACGCAGATCGGATTCGTTCCCAGCAGAGGAATCGTTCCGCCCCAGGCCGCCATGCTGGGTGCAGCGTTGGCCGCGATCATCCCAATCATCTTGCGCGGCAGAGCCATCATGGCATAGTAGGCTGCAATACCAAAGTGTCCAGCATTGCGGACTGCGACGAGGCCGGCTCCATGCTTTTCCGCTCGGCTTATGGCCTCGTTCATAGCACGGACGCCGGCTATCTGGCCAAAGCCATGTTGCGCATCCAAGAGGAGCGAAGCGCCCCGCTCACGCAGGATTTTCAGTTCCGTTTTGGCGGTCATCGTTCCCGCTTGTACCCTGCGGATGTAGGCCGGCAGTCGGAGCACGCCGTGGGACTCGATGCCGCGCAGGTCCGCCTCAACTATGATTTGCGCGATCACGGCAGCTTGGTCGCTCGGCACCCCGACTTTCTTTAACAGGCACTCACAGGCCTGTACAAGGTCATGAGCGGGTATGCGAATAGTCTGTTTGGACATGGTCTGGTTTCTCCTTTTCATATTGACATGATAGCAAGTGATATGGCAACGCATCCAATCAGACTGGGAGCATTTTGCCCGGCGCGCTGGCTCCAAAACTGAGCCATGACAAACGCTCGCTGCTGGCCGGGCGTGACGCCTAAATCAACCAGCGCCGCCGGATTCTGCGGCTCGTTGTCAATCACGCGATAGCGTGCCATGACATCCGCGCCCAACTTGACGATATTTTCCTTGTATGTCGGAGGGCAGTGCATGCCGATGCCGCATAACAGCATCATGTCATCGTTGCGCACACCTGCGACTTGCAACTCGCGTGGTTGGGTGCCAATTGGGTGATCGAGCGCCTTACGAATGGCTCGCTGCACATAGGCGAGTGGTTCGGCAGGTTGCGAGATGGACACTGTCGCCTGCACCGAGTCGGGAGAGGGCGAACTCGATGCACGACTTGCTGTACGGAACCCGTTTTTTTGGCATGCATAATCGCTACGATAGATGTTTCGATGTATAAAAATAAGTTTCATTGTACAGAATACCATGATTTGTTTCGTTCGTCAAGTTACATTACAAGAATAACAATTTGAACAACGATGTTCTCGCGCTATGGAAGTGGTTGACACTTGGCGAAACTTGTGGTATACTATTCTACGAAACTGATTTCTGACAGATGAAACAATCTGTTCTTCTCTTGCGTAACTGGAGATCGCGGTGTCCGAATCAGTACGTGCCGTCGCAAGATCCCTCGACATCCTCTCATGCTTTAGCCATAACGAGCCAGTGCTGTCTCTTACAGAAATTGCCGGACGGGTCAGGATGCCCAAGAGTACTGTCCACCGGCTGCTTGCGACACTCGAGAACAAGCGCTTTATCAAACGAGACGAGACGACCGGGCTTTATCATCTGGGCCTTCGGTTCATCGAGATGGCGACCCTGGTGTTGCAAGACCTGGATTTCGAACGATGGGCGCAGCCTTATCTGCAACGACTGTGCGCCGAGTGCGGCGAGACAGTGGACTTGGCGGTGCTAGATGGCGAGCAGGTCGTATACCTTCAGGTTGTCGAAAGCCCCCAACGAGTCAAGATCGCCGCTGCCGTAGGACAGCGATTGCCTGCGTTCTGCACTGCCTCTGGTAAAGCTTTTATGGCGTATCTCCCGGATGAACAAGTGAACCAGATCCTCAGCGCCGGCTTGACCCGGTACACAGACCATACCCGTGTTTCGCTTGAAGAACTGCGCAACGATCTGCAATTGACACGCCAGCGGGGATTTGCGATTTCGGTGCAAGAGTACGAAAAAGACATCAATGCCGTCGCTGCGCCGATCTTGAGCGACGATGGCTACCCATTGATGGTGATTGCTATCGTCGGCCCGTCCTTCCGGATGCCGCGCGAACGCATGATGGCGTTGGGGCAGTGTATCCAGACCACCATCGAAACCATCAAGCGTGAGGTGGGACTGGCGGCGCTGTCCATTATCGTCTCCAAGACAAACACAACCGGCCTGGCCGGATAAGTCGAGTCGAGAGGTGAATCTATGAGCAACCTGCCATTTGTCAAAGCGGCCGATGTTCAGGGCGAATATCGTATTCCACCCCGCGTCTCCAAGCTGTTGTTGGCTCCCAAGTTTGGGGGGGTCAAGAATGTCTCGATGGGGATGAACATCACCGAAGTCGGCAGTATGATCCCAGACCACGTACATGACGAATCTGAAGAGGTTCTGTTCCTCATCAGCGGTCGCGCCAAGATTGTGATCGAAGGCGAGGGGGAATGGGAGATCGGGCCAGAGACGGCGTTTTATTCACCGCTCGGCAAAAAGCATCGCGTGGAAAACATCGGCAATGAGCCGCTCAAGATCGTCTGGGTCTATTGCCCACCGCTGCCGGCGCATCGCAGTTAAGGCATGAACTCTATGGCTCATCTGTAGCAGAGCGTTATCTGAAGGTCTCCAAGACCTTTGATCTAACACCCTGCTACTGAAGAAAATTCTTTTGATTAAGGAGAACATCATGTTTGAAGAGACTCGTGCGTATTTGAAGAAGCTGGGATTGCCACCGGGCGACCTGTTCGACATGCCCACCTCGACGGCGCGCTTCCCGGATGGGGGAGCTTACCGCATCGAGGTGCCCA
>DAOTXX010000077.1:0-7473 GCA_034434835.1 Thermoflexales bacterium
GCGTGCGGGGGAGGGCTGGGGTGGGGGTAGCGCGGCGAATTCATCGCCGCGCGTTCGCGCAGGACGAGCGCGTCCAACGGCTATTGATACTCTTTCTGCCGCTGCCTCCAGCGCGGCCCTGGACGAAAAGAAATCATCTACGCCAAAAACTTCGAGCGTCACCACGCCGCGCAGATGGTCTCCAAGATATTTAACGACCGGATCGAGCACAGGAGGTGCCACCTCGGCTAACGACTGGTGATCGCGCTCGTGGACGCCGTGAAGATGAATGACACGCGTGCGCGATTTCCATTGCGCCAGATGGGGAAGCGGATCACGTCCCTGCTGCCACAAGTGTCCCACGTCCACGCAACGACTCACGGGAACGGCGTCGAGCACAGGCGCAAGTGCAGCCGGATCGTAATTCTCCAAATTCTCAACGCACACCCGGCTTGCGTCGCCTATCCAGGCCGCGACCTGTTCCAGCGACCGCGCTGCCTGCGATTGCCAGCGCGCCAGCGCCCGAACACTTGCTTCGGACTGGATCGCTCGGCCGTCCAGGTGAACGATGTAGGCAAATGGGGCCAGCGGCTGCGTCCGCTCGATCACGCGCCGCGCCTTGTCCAACGAGGGATGGCGCAGACTGTTATCATCGCCCAGGCGCAAATCGAGCGGCAGATGAACCGTGTACGTCAGGCTGTGCGCCCGGGCCAATTGATCCAGCTCCGCGATCACATCTTCGCCGGGCAAGTTGCTGCCGTATTCGTCGGACTCGAACAACACCAATTCGACATCGTCTACCCACAGCGCAAGCTGCCGCACATTGGGCAGGATGTCATCGGGCCAGATGTAAGAAGTCGTACCGAGCCGAAAAGGCAAGGCAAGGGAACTGTTCAACAAGACTCCTGTTGTTATCAGACCAAAGACGAATGACGAAGGTCTTTCCTTCGCCCCGCGTAACCGTTCAGTGGGTGTTCCATCTTTACCACCAAGACACAAAGGCACAAAGAATTTTTGAAATGTTGCCAGTGGCTCGCGCCTTGTTACTGCCAGACGTAACCACAGGTCAGTCAAACTTGGTGTCTTTGTGGTGAGAAAAAGGCAACCGTTTGAACGGTTACCGTCCCACGTCAGAATCGAAAGCAGGCCAGAGTAACCACGACACACTCGACCAGCTCGCACGTTGCGCCGTACACATCGCCAGTCACGCCGCCCAGGCGCGCAGCGGCCCATCGGCCAAAGGCGAAAATGACAACGGCAGCGACGACGCATGTGATCAGGCCGCTCCACCCGGCCGCGCCGCACACGAGCGCGGTTGTCAACGCCGCCCACGTCAATTCGCGCCGAGAAAGCCCGGCGCGCACGGTCACGGCCATGCCATCCGGTCGAGCGAGCGGAAAGATGGCTGCCACGTTGACAATAGCCCACCGTCCCAAAGTCGGAGCCAGGACGAGCGCGGCACTCGCAGGCGGCAACGAGGCGAGCGCGGCGAACTTGACGAGCAAGAGCAGTCCCAGCCCCGCCACGCCAAAACTCCCCAGCCGTGGATCTTTTAAAATTTCCAGCCGCCGCTCGCGTGTGACCGACGCAGGCAGCGCATCGCAGCAATCGGCCCAGCCGTCCAGGTGCAGCCCGCCCGTCAAGACTATCCATGCAACCAAGACAAGCGCAGCCGCAACCCAACGCGGCAAGCTCACCCCGAGCAGAACCTGCGCCAGCATCAGCGTCAGGCCCATGACCGCCCCCACCAACGGATAAGCCGCCATCGCGCGCGACGGCGGGCGACCAGCCTCCAGCCATCTCAAAGGCACAGGCACGATGGTCAGGAGCGAGAACGCGCTCAGGACATCACGGAGCACAACACCCCCTCATCCTTCGTCACGCAGTGCGGTCACTCGAAACTCAACCGCCGCCTGAAGCGCTCCAACGTCTTGATGATCGCCGGGCCGAGCGCGACGATCAGCACCGCGTTGCCTACTGCGCGCGCGGCGTCGTACCACAGCGACGTGACCACGTAAAATGTTGCGTACCGCTTCAAGACCTGGCCGAGGCCCAGCCCAACTTGATAGTACTGGCTGGGATCGCCCGCGACGAACGGCCAAAAGTACAAATTCATGATCGCGCCAAACAACATTCCCCACACGAACCCAAACACCGCCAGCATCCACACCTGACGTTTGACGTTCGACGTTTGACGCTTGGGCAACCAGCCGGCGGTCATACCGATCCATGCGGACGCGATCATCTGAAACGGCAGCCATGGCCCCACCCCGCCCGTGATGAGGGCCGAGGCCAGCAGCGAAAATGTCCCCATCAGAAATCCCATTCGCGCGCCGAACACATAGCCGACCAGGATGATCAGCACGAACACCAGCGTAAAGCCGCCGGGCATGGGAAAGAAATGCGAGACCAGTCGCAGTGCGGCATTCAGCGCGCACAGCACTCCCAGGAGCGCAACGCTTTTTGAGTTGAGCATCTGCGCCCGGTCGGCCAGCGTGACCAGAACGCACAATCCAACGATGAGCGCGGTCACGAGAGGAGCATCTTGAGCGTGCTGGCTGAATTCACTCTGGCCTTGCGTCACAGGCGACCAGAACGGCCAAAGGAACGCCACCAGGCCCACCAGACTTGCCAGCACGACCGGCAAATGGCGGATAGCCGATGGCGGATGGCCGATGGCCGATGGCGGATAGCTGATGGAGGAAGGCGAGTGGTGTGAGGAGGACATCCGTCAGGTCAGCCTCTCATGGTTTCGATCTGCGGCGAGTCCGAATCACAAGCCATACGCCCAGTCCCAGTATGAGAATGCCAAAGACGGCATACGTGGCAACAGGCGACGACGTGTCAACGTCCGGCGTTGGAGAGGAAAGCGCAGGCGTCCAGGTCGGGCTTGCGGACGGAAGCGTGGGCGACTTAGGCAGACTGGTTGCCGACGGAAAAGCAGTCGGCGAAGCGACAGAAACACTTGCCTGAACCCACAGAGTTGGCGTTGCTGACTGAGGCGTCGCCGTTAAAGTTGGGGAGGGAAAAGCTGTCGCGCTCGGTCGAGCAGTCAGCACGACCGGCGCCGTCGTGGGAACGCCCGAGCTGGCCGCACAAATTTGATCGAGCGTCATCACCGGGGGCGCAACCTTATCCCCCCACGACCACCCTTCGACCGCGCCATCGGCGATCCGATAGGCGCTGGCGCCGAGGTTCGAATATTTCCAGGCACCGTTCTGCAGGTGAAAGTATTGCCAATAAGCGCACGTGCTCCCCTCGCACTGGCAAAAGCACGACTTGCCCGCATCGCAGCCCTGGTGGTTGATCTTGCACACGCCCGCGCCAATGGATGAGTTTGTGTCCACCCGAAGGGATAGGCCCGCGCGCTGGAGCAATTCCAGGCCTGTGAGGCTGGATTCGCTAAAGGACACGCAGCGAGTGATGACGCTGCCATCGCCAAAGCGGATCACCAACCCCGCGCGGTGCGGCGCGCTTTGCGCCAGTGCGCTCGCCGAAAGCCACAACAGCCACACAATAAAAAGCATCCCACCCCGCCAGAGTCGCGTGGTGAGACGCTTGAACCCGTCACCCATCGCTCCTCCCCTTTTTCCGCGAAGGATGTTGGAGCATCGGCGCAGGCGGGTTTCCTGGCTCAATCAGTTTCAGGTTGTCAGTGATCAGGGAGCAGGGAGCAGTAACCAGCCCAGAAACTGGAAACTGATCCCTGATCACCGATCACTGATAACTGACTACTGATTCTACAGTTGCGGGACAGCGCCGGACTTTATCTCACCGGCTTCCCCGTTTCCGCTCGCAGCATCCGGGCCACGAGCACCTGCACCGAAGCAGTTTTCAGTTGCGGGCGCAGTATACCACACCCATCTACCGATTGCAAAAGTCGTCGCTGAACAAGCCACTCACGCATCGAATATCTGGTTCTGCACATCCCACATGCGGCGATACAAGCCATTCGCTTTCAGCAGATCATCGTGACGCCCTCGCTCGACCACGCGGCCCGATTGCAGGACCAGGATCTCGTCGGCGTCTTCCAACCCCACCAGGCGGTGCGTGATGATGAGCGTGGCGCGCCCCCACATCAACTCGCGGACCGATTCGATCACCTCGCGCTCGGTGACCGGATCGAGGTTGGCCGTTGCTTCGTCCAGGATCAAGATCGGCGCGTCCTTGAGCAGCGCGCGGGCAATCGCCAGCCGTTGACGCTCGCCGCCGCTCAAGCGCAAACCCTGCTCGCCGATCCACGTCTCGTAGCCTTGAGGCAGCGCCCGTATGAACGGTTCGAGCTGCGCCCGCCGCGCCGCCTGATCCAATTCGGCTCGAGTGGCATCCGGTTTGGCGATGAGCAAGTTGTCGCGGATCGTTGCGTTGAACAGAAAGGTATTTTGCGAGACCACGCCCATCCAGCGGCGCGCGTCGTCCGGATCGTACTCGCGCAGCTCGCGTCCGCCCAGCCGGATCGAGCCGTCCTGGTAATCCCAAAAGCACAGCAGCAGGTTGACCAGCGTGGACTTGCCCGCCCCGCTCGGCCCGACGATCGCCACTCGCCCACCCGGCGGCAAATCAAAACGGATGCCATCCAGCGCCAGCGGTTCATCAGGCGCGTACCTAAAGCTCAGATTCTCGACGCTCAAGCGCACCTCGTCGCCTCGAGCGACACTCGGCGGGACCTCGACGCACGCGCGGTACATTTGTGCGCCTTTGTGTCCTTCGTGGACAATCTCAAACAACCGCCGCGCGGATTCGAGCGTGCTTTCCAGGTATTGCGCGGCGAGCGGCAGCGGCGACACGGCCTCAAAACTCGCCAACGCCGCCAGCACGATCACGGCCAGGTTCACCCCTGCGATCTGCCCGTTGTTGACCAATGGGATCGCCACACCCAGCACTGCCAGCGCTGCCAGACTGGTCAGCAGGTTGATCAACGCGCCCTGTGTCCCACTCACCCAGGCCATCCGCGCTTGCGCGTTCGTCAATGTGCGGCTTTGGGACTCGATGCGGTCGAGCCAGGTTGCTTCCTGACCCAACGCGACCAGGTCCGCTGCGCCTTGAATGCCGTCCACCAGCGTCGCGTTCAACTCGGCGCGCGCGGTGACCCATCGCCGTCCGGCTTCCCGGCTGACCAACCGTGTCAACCACGGCACCCCCACACCTGCCGCGATGAAAACGGCCAGGAACGCCAGGCCAAGTTGCGCGTCAAAACCGCGCATGAACCACCACATCAGCGCGCCGACGAGCGCAGCGATCACGGGCGGGGCGATCACGCGCACGTAAAAATTCTGCAGCGTCTCGATGTCGGCCACGATACGGGCGAGCAAGTCGCCGCTGCGGTGCTGCATCCATCGCGCCGGGGCCAACGACTCGATGGACTGGTAGAACCAGACGCGCAATCGAGCGAGCAATCGAAAGGTCACTTGATGCGAGAGATAGCGTTCCAGGTAACGCAACACCCCGCGCGCGATCCCAAAGAACCGCACGCCCACAATCGCCACTTGGAGATCGGCAATCGAAGGACGCAGCGCGGCGCTGGAAATGATCCAGGCCGAAGCTGCCATCAGGCCGATGCCGCTGCCGACGGTGAAGGTGCCCAGTAAAACTGCCAGCGCCATCCAACCGGCAAACGGAGCGAGGAGCCGAAGCAACCTGAGTATTAGTTGTTGGGTATTGGATATTGGGCATTGGAGATTCACGCTCTACCCTCCACGCTCCACGACGTGCGCCGAAACCAACCGCCAATACAAGCCGCGTTGCTGCAAAAGCGAGACGTGCGTCCCTGTCTCCACCACTCGCCCGGCGTCCAACACCACAATCTTGTCAGCGCGATAGACCGTGTTCAGGCGATGCGCGATGACGAGCGTCATGCGACCCTGCATCAATCGCTCGGCAGCCTCTCGGATCAGCGACTCGGTTTCCGGGTCGAGCGCGGACGTGGCCTCGTCCAGGATGAGCAGAGGCGCGTCCCGGAGAAATGCGCGCGCGAGGGCCAGCCGCTGTGCCTGTCCTCCGCTGAGACGCGCGCCGCGTTCGCCGATGACTGTGTCGTAGCCTTGCGGAAGCGCTTGGATGAACTCGTGCGCGTGAGCGAACTGCGCCGCTCGAACGATCTCGTCCGTCGTCGCAGCCGGGCGAGCCATCCGAAGGTTTTCGACCACACTCGTATTGAACAGGTACGGATTCTGCGAGACCCACGCCACTTGCTTTCGCCACTCGGCCGCTGGAATATCCGATAGTCGCATCCCATTCACCCGGATCTCGCCGCGCTGCGGGACGATAAAGCGCAAAAGCAATTGAGCGACGGTGCTCTTGCCCGCGCCGCTTGGCCCCACCAGCGCCACACGCTGACCAGCCTCGATGGAGAACGAGACACCCTTGAGGGCCGGCCGGGTTGGATCGAAAGCATAGCGCACGTCTGCAAATGACAAGTTGACCAGGTGACCAGGTGACCAGGCGACCTTCTCGCCTTGTCTACTTGTTTCCTCATCCCCTTGCCTACTCTCCAACACCTCAAAGATGCGGCGGGCGGCTGTCACGCCGGAAACGCTTGCATGAAAGCGCGTGCCGAGCAGACGCAGCGGCAGGTAAAATTCGGGCGCCAGGATAAGGATAAACAACGCCTGCTCGAACGACAGGCGACCGTACAACAAACGCAGGCCGATCTCGACGGCGACGATCGCCGTGCTCAAAGTCGCCACCATCTCTTGCACCAGCGCCGAAAGAAACGCCACGCGCAGTACGCCCAAGGTCGTATCGCGGAAGCGATCGCTGATCTCGGCGATGACTTGGGCCTGTTCCTTGGCGCGGCCAAACAGCTTGAGCGTCGTCAGCCCCTGCAATGTGTCGAGAAAATGCGCGCTCATCCGCGACAGCGACTGCCACTGCTGGCGCGTGAGCGCGTCGGCCAGGTGGCCGATGAGGATCATGAACACGGGGATGATGGGCGCGGTCAAGAGCAGCACCAGGCCAGAGAGAAGATCGAGCGGCAGGACCAGGGCCAGAAACGTCGCGGGCACCAGGGCCGTCAGCGCCAACTGCGGAAGGTACTGGCTCAGGTAGGCGTCGAGCGATTCGACGCCCTCGACCGCGGTGTTGACCAGCTCGCCGGTGCGCTCGCCGCGGGTATAGGCCGGGCCAAGTTTCAAGATGTGATCCAACAATCGTCCACGCAGATCGTGCTTGACCAGACCCGCCGTGCGGTTCGCCGTCACCTCGCCTGCTGCGATCAGCCCGGCGCGCGCGATGGCGATCAAAAGCCAGGCAGCAAGGAATGTCCCTACGCCGCTCAAAGATTGACCTTCCAAGAAAACTTGACTCACGATCCGACTGAGCAGGCGCGCTTGCAAGACGATCATGACACCGGCGGCCCAGCCCAGCCCAATGGTCCAGCCAAGCCAGCCGCGCACCGCACGTGCTTCTTGCCAGAGTCGTGAGTCGAGGTTCATCGAGGGAGACGAGGTGACAGGGTGACACGGTGACACGGTGACAGGGTGATCGAGATCACCC
>DAOTXX010000078.1:0-143304 GCA_034434835.1 Thermoflexales bacterium
CGGGCACACGCCGACAAAGGCGCAAGTTTCTGAGCAGCGAGCCTTCGGCAGGCGAAGCAATCTCTGTGCTTCGATCGCTGAGATTGCTTCGTCGGCCCGCTTCGCGGGCCTCCTCGCAATGACGGCTGAGTCGTTACCTGTTCTGTGGGTTTTGCTCGACCTCGATGTCAGGCAAAATCCCCATCTCGAACAGCGCGTCACGCAAGTCCGGCCAATCGCGCAGAGCGACAAGCGCCACCGTGGATGAAATTACCTCACGAATATACCTGCGCGTGCGTGGCGAATCCATCAGTTGATCGAGCCATTCCGGTCGAGCCACGCGCAGCACCATAGCCTGGCGCACCCACACTAGAGTTCCTCGCGCTCCCCATCGGTGCAAGGCCCCGGCCAGCGATTCCGGTATAGCCGCGCCGCTGGCGCGCGCCAGGAAATCTATGATCCGATCTGGCGTGATGCGCCTGGCTCGTGCTCGCTCCAAGGACGAAGGGGTGATGCGATAGGTGTACGTCTCGCCGCTCTTGACCCAATCCGCTGCGCGTGCAAGCTGAAAGCGATCGTATCGTCGCGATGCGCTCACGTCCACCTGACCATCCGTGTGCACGACAAAGATGGATGCCTCGTTCCGGGCAGGCGCGTTGCCCAACCCCAATACCCAATACCCGACGCCTGTCACACAGAACGCTGCGCCCTCAGTATCCCTATCCACCACACCCAACCAATGCAGCGGTCTGCTGACGATGAACCGCAGGAGCGCGCCCTCGACTTGCTCCCAGCTTTCAAAGCCTTTGAGATATTGATTCGTCGCCGCGTCGCGGATATACCAGGTGGCATAGTCCCCGCCGGGGCGTTGAAAATCAGGCCAGGTCTCGCGGATCAATGCCACGAAATCGTCCAGGCGATACCAGGCGCCAGGCTCCAGCCTGGTCAGCACATCGAGCACCGTGCGCCGGGCGACGAGCGGATCGTTGCGCCATGATCCGGTGTCCTCACAGATCAGCGTTGGCACGTGCCAGAGGTCATTCCAGGTGAGGCTGGCGCGCCAACCTTCAAAGAGCGATTGTTGCTGCCACAATGTGGGCGACTGGAGCCAGGCGGTCACCGTTTGCGGATCGAGGCGGAGCGGACTGACGTCTGGCTTGACCAACGCGAGCTGCGCTGCCAGGTGAGTCAAGAGGTCAAGCCGTGTCGGGTCCGGATCGCGCAACTGGGGGGTGAGTGCGTTTCGGTGGCGCTCGGGCAGGGGCTGGCCGGGCGCGGTGTTGATCAGTGTAGCGTGAAGGTAGGCCAACAGGCTGCACAAATCATCGGCCAGTTGAGCGTCGGCCTGGCGCTTCGCACTCGGCGCGGGCGCAGGCGCGAGAGCCACATGCGGCTGCGACGCGTCCACGGCCTCGATCATCGTGTGAAGCTCTTGCGGCATAAACACCACTTCTTGCATCTCGCCCGGCCCTTGATCGAACGCTTTGAAAATCAGGCCGCGATACCACAGCGACTCGGCTGTGCTGATCGGGGCTTCCCAGGCTCGCTCGCGTTCCAGGCGGCCTGGTCCCATCGGACGGATGTCTCCAAAGCGGCGTGTAAAGGTGCCGACCGGCAGCGTGCCACCGGCGTTGACGACGAACGCAAGCGCACGACGTTCGGCTTGCGGCAACGATGCCCACAGATCGACTTGGGCGACTGGATCGGTGAGGTGTTGGGCCAAGATGTCCACAGCATCGTCATGGCGATTAGTGGGCAACTCGACGCCCCACTGCGTTGCTATAGCGCGCAATAGAGTGAGATCGCAATCAAAAAGGCACTGGCGCAGAGTTCTCATGGGCGAGTGTCGCATGACAAATGATGTTTGGCGAAGGACGGATGTCAACGCGAGCTTGATTGTACCGTACTTGTTTACCGCCTTTGGCAGTCATGGCCCAACCCGCACCTTGCCGGATGATGAATCATCCGGCTGGTACGAGAAACCGGCTAAAGCCGGTTGGTAATGGCTTCAGTCTGCTTCAGCAGACTGGGCGTGACAGCCGCGAAATTCATTTCGCGACTACGGACGGTAAACAAGTACATTATACCACTTGTCTTTTGCGGTATAATAGGCCTGCGTCTGAAAAGTGTGCAAGGAGTGTTGCCATGAGCGATCAATCTGATCAGCCACGCCAGATCAAACCTGTCAGCCTGGGCTTTCTCGCCGACCTCATCCGCCAAGTTCGATTGGCCTGGCGGTTGCTGCTCGACCCGCGTGTGCCGCTCTGGATCAAGATGATCGTGCCGACTTCGCTGTTATACATCATCGTGCCGATTGATTTTATGCCCGATGTCCTGCTGGGCTTGGGTCAGCTTGATGACCTGGCCGTGATGGTGCTGGGCATCAAGCTGTTCATCGAGCTATGCCCGCCCGAGATCGTCCGCGAGCACATGCAGGATTTGCTCAGTGAGGCAGGCTGGCCGGTCGAGCCGGAGCGTTCTTCGTCGCAAGTGGTGGATGCCCCTTACGAGATCAAGAAAGACTGATGCCCAACGTTCAGTATTGGGTACTTGACCTTTCACGTTTGACGCTTGACGTTTGACGTTTGATTCCAAGTGCGGTACAATCCGCGCCTGTGAATATCGGTGTGAAGGGGGATGCAATGCCGATTTATTCGTACAAGTGTGACAAGTGCGGAGCGCGTTTCGACCGCATGCAAAAGTTTACCGACAAGCCATTGATGCGCTGCCCCGAATGCCACGGGCCGGTCAAGCGGCTGATTCAACCCGCCGGGATCGTTTTCAAAGGTTCGGGATGGTACATCACGGATAGCAAAAGCTCTTCATCGGCAACAGTCGCCAGCAGCCAGGACAAGGGCAAGGACAGCGCAGAAAGCAAATCCGCCGAGAAATCCTCGGCGGACGATTAACCCTAACCGGTCAGATGCGCGTCAGCCTCCGGGGTCGAAGGCAAGGCCTCGGAGGTTTCGTTTAAAGTTGAAAGGTGCCCGTCGCCCGAATGATCTTGTGCTGATAGTCGGTCACGTATTCTTCGAGTCTTTCGCGCAGCTCCTGCCACTCGTTGGAAGCCAGGATGCGCTGCATCGTCGGCATGTCCTCCGCCACACTGCCGGTCAGGATTTGCGGGCAATTGCCATACACGGTGTACCAGGCCTCGGTCGGCTGCAGGCCCAGGCGCGTCAAGCCTGGCGCAAACTCTTTGACGACAAACTCGAAATATTCTGCCTCACGTCCCGAGCGAATATTCCAACTCATCAGTAATTTCATCATCGGCCAATACTCCTATCAGACCTGATCATCTCTTGGAATCTGTGGGGCTTGACTCACTGTCCCAGTTGTTTGAGCCACTCTTCTACTTCGGCGCGACGCGGCGCTGGCGGATTGAGCGCCAGGAAGCGCTGGAACGCCTGGCGCGCTCCGGCCTTATCGCCTTTCGTCATTAGCGCCTTGCCCAGCGCGTAAAGCGCCTCAGGCTGGTTGGGGGCAAGCTGCACGGCCTGGTTCAGCGAGGCGATCGCGCCCTCCAGGTCGTTCTGCATCAGTTGCGCGTTGCCCAGCCCAATGTAGGCAGCGGCCAGCTTGGGGTTAAACTTGAGCGCGGACTCGAATTCGCTTCTTGCCTGAGCGACCTGGTTCTTTTGAATGTACGCTGCGCCAAGCAGATAGTGAGTTTCGGCGTCATCGGGCGCAAGCTCAAGCGCTGCCTGGAACTGGGCAATGGATTCGTCGAGTTTGCCCATCTGATAATAGGCCGCCCCCATGTTGGTGATGGCGCTGATGTTTTTTGGATCGAGCGACAGGACGGATTGATATTGCGCGACAGCGGCCTGGGGCTGCCCCACGCTGACGTATGTGTTCCCTAACAGCAAGCGCGCGCGGACGTTCCGAGCATCCAGGCTGGTGACGGCGTCGAGCAGTTGCGTCGCTTGCTGTGGGTTGGTCTTGACCAGTTCCTCACCCGCGGCCAGCCCGGCAGTGATGGCGGCTGAGATTTCTTGCGTATAGCTCACTGCCAGGCTTGGGTTGAGCTTGTAACCGGCCGCCAGGGCGACCGCCGCCTCGGCCGGCTTGCCAGCCTTGGCTAACGAGACGCCCAGCGAGTATGCCGCCTGCGCATCCATAGGTTGGAGCGCGAGCGCCGCCCGGTATTCGTTGAGGGCCTCTGCCTGCCGTCCAGCCTTTTCGTAGGCCTGGCCCAGCAGGACACGCGCTTCGGCGTGCTTGGGGTCCGCAGCGATGATGGCTTCCAGCTCACGGATGGCGGTCACGGTGTCACCTTTGTCTAGCGCGGCCTGCGCTGCCTTCAGCTTGGCTTGAGGATCATTGGGCCTGGCGCACGCCACCAAGGCCAAGATAGCCGCGATAACCCAAACGAGTGAAGTCAGCCTGTGATGTCGCATGCTCATTCTTCTTGCGCCTTGAGTTCCAGCAGCACCACCTGTGTCTCTTCGGGCAACGTGCTGCGTGTGACTTTGAGGATCTCTTGGGTGGGAACGTTGTCCAGCCCCATCTCTTTCAGGAACTTGGTCACGGGATCCAGCTTGATGTTCGATGCCAGCCCTTTGACCTTATAGTGCATCGGGATGACGATGCGCGGCTCCAGAAGGCTCACGACTTCGGAGGCCTGCGCGGCATTGAGCGATTCCCCGCCGCCCACCGGAATCAACAGCACGTCCACCTCACCCAACGTTTCCTCCACCTGGTCCTGATTGGGAACATGATCGAGATCGCCCAGGTGGCAGATGGCGAGATCTTCGAACTCGAACAAAAACACGGTGTTGCGCGGCTTGGGTGCAGGCTCTTTTTTTTTGCGCTCGCCGCGTAACTCCAGCCCAGTCACAAATACACCCGAGACCTCGTACTCGCCCGGGCCGGCCAACATTCTAAAGCCGCTCTTGACCCCTCGAACGTAATTATGATCATCCGCGTTATGGCTGACTGTCACCACATCCGCGCGGACACGCGGCAAGACCAGCCCAAGGTCTTTGCTATAGGGATCGGTGACGACCGACACAGCGCGATCGCGCAGCCGAAAGCAACTGTGTCCGAACCAGGTGATTTCCATCGGAACGTGTTGGCTCCTTGTGAGGGTCATTCAACCTCCCGCAGGTGATAGACCTTGCGGGAGGCTCGATCAGATTATACACTACTCCCCAACAAGCGCAATGGAGTCGGGGCAGGCCTTGCGCCTGCCCAGAGGCGGAAGCAGGTGGTCACCGCTCCATGACCTGCGGCAGCGTAAAGTAAAACGTGCTGCCTTGACGGTCGTGGCTTTCTACCCAGATGCGTCCGCCGTGCGCTTCCACCATCAGCTTACAGAGCGCCAGCCCCAGGCCGGTGCCGCGTCGCTTGCCGCTCTGGCTGGGTCCCTGCGCAAAGCGGTCAAAGATCCTATCACGATATTCAGGTGGGATACCGGGGCCTTCATCCTGCACACCACAGCGAATAAACCCCGGCTCGCCTGGCGCGGGTTCGGCCACGATCCGCACTGTGCCTCGCTCTGCGGTGAACTTGAGCGCATTATCCACCAGGTTCGTCACCACACGGCTGATCTTGTCCTCGTCCACCAACACGAACCAGGCCTCCGGGATGTGACAGACGAGCTGGATGCCGTGCTCCTGAGCCAACGGCGCCAGCCCATCCAACACACCCGTCATCAGCTTGCGCAGGTCGGTCGGCTGCTGGTCCAGCTTCAATCGCCCCGCTTCCAGTTTGCTGATGTCCAGCAGCGAATTGACCATGTTGAGCAGCCGTAAGCAACTGTGCTCAGCAGCGGCAAATGTGTCCTGAACCATGAGATCGGAGCTGCAGGCCGGTGTCATTTCGCGCAGCATGAGCAATCCACTGTAGATGGCCGAAAGTGGGCTGCGCAAGTCGTGGATGATCATGCTGGTCAGATCGGACCGCATTTGCTGCAGTTCACGTTCTTCGGTCACGTCGCGCAGCACAATCATCCAGCCGACCGTCTTGCCTGCCGCGTCTCGCACCGAAATGCCCGACCGCTCCACAAAGCGCGGCGTGGGATGAGCGATCTGGTACACATCATGCGTGTCCGACAGGTGTTCGCTGCGCTTGAGCTGATCCAGGGCCGCCAGGATGGCCGGGGGACTGTAGCCAAGCTGAGTGGCAATGTCCAGGCCGGGCCGCTCGAGCATCTCGATCAGCAGTCGCCCTTCGACCAGGTCGCGCCGGATGCCGAGCAGCTTTTCCAGCGCGGGATTTGCCATCACAACGCGACCGCTGAGATCGAACATCAAGATACCCTCGCGCGATGAATCGAGGATGGCTCTCATCTTGTCGCGCACCTCGGCCACAGTCTGGAACAGGCGCGCGTTTTCAATCGCGGCGGCGGCCTGGTTGCCCAGCGCCGAGACCAGTTGCACATCCGCCTGGGTGAATTTGTCTGGCTGGCTGCTGTAGGCGTTTAGCACGCCCCACACCTGGTCGTGGCTGATGAGCGGCACCAGGATCAGCGAGCGGATGCCGATGGCGATCAGACGCGGGTTGATGTCAGACTCCTCGTGAGTGTCGCGGATCAGGATCGGGCGTCGCTGCTGCAAGGCGCGGCGCGTCATGCCTTGCGGGCGGATGCCGACCGTGCTATCGCCTGGCATCAGCGTGCCGGTGGACGCTCCCCGCTGGAAGGAATCTGTATCTGGTTGGTACAGGTGCAACGCGATGGTATCGGCACCAGCAAGTTCGCGCGCGACCAAGACGATGTGTTCGAGTACCTGCTTCAGGTCGAGGCTTTCGGTGAGCGCCAGGCTGGCCTGATAAAGCTGCGAGAGTTCGCTGACGCGCTGCGTGCGCTCGGCAAACAACCGGGCGTTTTCCAGCGCGATGGCAGCCTGGTTGGCGATCTGTTGTGTGAAGCTGACCGCCGCTCTATCAAAGGCATTCAGCCGGTAGCTGCCGAGTGTGATCACGCCGAGCGCGCGCCCTTCACGCATGATTGGCACCACCAGGAGCGAGCGAGTATCGGGATCAATCGTAACATAGTCTGGATCGAGCCTCGTATCTGGGACGTTGATCGCCTGCCCAGTGCGGATCGCCCGGCCGATGACGCCTTGCATGAGCGGCCATGGTTTTTGGAAAAACGATTCGACGGACTGGGGCGGATAGCCGCGTTGCGCCACAAAGTGGCCGTGGGGAGCGCCTTCATGAACAAGCATCAACGTGGCGGTTTGTGCGCCAGTGATTTGCATCGTCCGGTCAACGATGCTTTCGGCAATCCGTGCCACCTCCAGTGTGCCAGTGAACTCGCGGCTGATCTCGGCCAATGCCGTCATCTCCTCGACGCGGCGAGCCAAGGCTTGATCGGTGCGCTCGTACAGGCGCGCGTTGTTCACCGCCGCGGCAGCCTGGTTGGCAAAGGTTTGCAGAACGTCCAGTTCAGCCTGTGTGAACGGATGCGGATCCGTGTAATAGACCGCAAGCGTCCCAATGACGCCGTTCTGCGCGATCATCGGCACCTCAGCGAGCGCGCGGTAGCCTTCGGCTTGGGCCAGCGAAGCAAACCCTTGCAAATGAGGCGCGGTGTTTACGTCCGACACCACCAGCGGCTTGCGCAGCGCGGCGACCATACCCCGCTCGCCCGGCCTTACCTTGATCCGTTGCGCGCCCTCGATGTAAGACGGGCTGAGGCCCCGCGATTTTGCCAGGCGTATCTCGTCGCCGGACTCGTTCAACAAAAAGATGGCGGACTTTTGACAGCCGGTGACCGGGAAGATGGAGTCGGTGATGATTTCGAGCACGCGCTCCAGGTCAAGCGTGGCGCCGATGGCGCTGGAAGCCGAATTGAGGATCGCCAACTCAGTCGCGCGCTGACGCAGCGTGCTGTACAGTTGCGCATTGCTGATCGCGATCGCGGCTTGTGAAGCGACCGTCGTGAATAGTTCGAGATCGTTTTTGCTATACGCTCGCGGCACCCAGCTTTGGGCAGCCATGACGCCCAGCACGCGGTCGGTGGTCAAAATGGGTGCGCCCATCCAGCAGGCCGGCATGGGATCAGGAGATTCGAGTCCCAACTGTTCGAGGGTCCGAGCAATGTCCTGGCGGATGAGCAGTGGCTGATGAGCCCGGATCACGTATCCCAGCAGGCTGTTGCCGATCGGACGTGGCTTGACGTGTTGGGGCTGGCCGTTTTCCGAGTAGAGGGGAAAGGACACCTGGGCCATGTCGGCGTCGTAGAGCGCCACGAAAAAGATCGGCGCGTCCAAAAGCTGCTCGATGCGCTGGCGGATCGCTTCCAACAGTTCGGGCAGATCCAGACTGGCGCGCATCGTGTCGCTGATCGCGCTCAAAGTGATCAGGTGGCGAGCGCGCTGCTCAGCTTCGGCGCGGACTTGGCTGAGCCGCCGTACGGCGAAAATGATCAGGCTCAGTCCCAGCCCCCCGGCGGCAAGGCCCCAAATATCCCAGTGGGTGCGATAGAACGAGAAAAGGGCGACGATCAGCGTGATAGCGCCAAGACCAAGGATAATCCTCTCATCTCGATTCGGCCTGGTTGATCGATGGCGCGTAGATGACATGCAACAAGTTTAGCACGGATTGGCCTATGCTACAAGAAGGCGGCAGGCGTCCCGGTGTGACTTGCCTCAGGCAACACGTTTGGCTGAAATCTGCGCTCTGGTATATAATCCAACCAGCCTTTGACCGAAACTGAAAGCGGAGGCGTTTATGCCGACGACAGATGCGTTCGCCATTCGCCGCAAGATCATCGGCGTGTTGTTGCAAGGCGCGCGGCTCAAGGCAGGCCGCACCAAAAGAGAGTGCGCCCGTGTGATCGGCGTCACACCGGGCATACTGTCTGCCTATGAGGAGGGCCGGCGCGACATCTCGCTGCCTGAGCTGGAATTGCTGGCGTACTACCTTCATGTGCCAGTGACCAGCTTTCTGGAAGGCGACGACGAATCGCTCGTCAGCCTGGACCCGCCGCCCAGCGCGCAGGTGATCACACTGCGTAACCGCATCATCGGCGTATTGCTGCGGGAGGCGCGCGAAAAAAAAGGCAAGTCGCAAAAGGATATTGCGCAGGTTCTCGGCTGCAAGCCGCGCCGCATCGGGCAATATGAGGCCGGTCAGGCGCCTGTCCCGGTGGCATGTCTGGAAGTGTTGGCGGATGAGTTGGATGTGCCGCTATCGCATTTTCTGGATGAAGGGGTCGGCAAGATCGGCGAGCGCGAACTTGAGGACCGCCAGTTGGAAGCGTGGAGGATGCTGCCGGAAGACGTCCGCGCGTTTGTCGTTCAACCGACCAGCCTGACCTACCTGCGCGTGGCGATGCACCTGGCCGAGATGCCGGCTGATACGATTCGCAAACTGGCCGAAGGGCTGCTGGAGATCACGTATTGATCCGATTTTGGATCGCGGATCGCGGATTTTGGCCGAGTGTACTATGATGTGGAAGAAGCCTTGGAACCCATAGTTCATATCCGTGCCGTTGGGAAAGTTGACCGATGCCGACTGGCCTTGAACTGAAAAACAAAGGGCTGGAACAGTACCGCGCCGGGCGTTTTCAAGAAGCCATCGCCGCGTTTGCTCAGGCGCAACAAGCCTTTATCGCCGAGGGCGATCGTGCGCAGGCGGCCGAGTGTGCGAATGACCGGGGCGTGGCGGCGCGGCAAGCGGCCCGCTGGGAGGAGGCGGAGACAGCCTTTGTCGAGGCGCGCAAGTTGTTCGAGGAGCTGGGCGACCGCAAAGGGCAGGGGCAGGTGATGGGCAACCTGGGGGCGCTGGCCGAATCGCGCCATCAAAGCAAGGCTGCCGCAACGTTTTACCAGCGAGCCATCGAATTATTCGATGGGATTGGCGAGACGGACCTCGCGAGCGAGACCTGGCGCGCGCTCAGTCGCTTGCAGATGAGGCAAGGCAAGTGGTTTGCGGCCCTCGCCGCCTATGATGCCGGGCTGACAGGCGTCAAGCGCCTCACGCCGACCCAGCGGCTGCTGAGACGTTTGATGAAGGTCTCGCGCCGGCTGATGAGCCGATAAGCTCCTAGCCCTCCGAGGTTCCCGACGCCCCGGAGGTCTGTTTCATCAGCAGGATCGGGTGTCCCTCGATCAGCCGCGTGATGAGGCGCATCAGGATATACTTCCAGCGCAGCGCAGGCGGCGATTCCTTCACGCCGACGGCATGAAAGCCGAGCTGCGCATAAAACCTCTCCATGTCGTGGCCGCAAAAGAGATAGAGTGTCCCCGGCGACTGTGCGATCAGCGCACGAACGAGCTGCCCGCCAATGCCCTGCCCGCGCCGGTCCTCTCGCACGACCAGGCTGGCCAGTTCCGGTACTTTTCGGTGCGGGCGAATTTGTCCCACGCCCACAATTCCGGTCCCGTCCTCTGCGACAAGAAAGCGCTGCCAGTTTAAATCCAACGGGTTCAGACGCGCTCCCTGCACCATTCTGACGATCATCTCCTGATCCTGTGCTCGCGCTGGCCTGATCCTCATGCTCCCCCGCCTGATAAAAAACATCCGAGGTGGCTGCCTCGGATGCTTGCTTCGCGTGCGAGTCATTGATCACCGATGACTGATCACCGATGACCGATCACTCTTTGGCTTCCTCGCGTTCTTGTTTGGCCTTTTCGATCACGGCGGCAGCAATATAGCTGGGCACTTCTTCATAGTGATCGAGCTCCATGCTGTATACACCGCGCCCTTGCGTGATCGATCTCAAGTCCGCTGCGTATTTCTGCACCTCGGCCAGCGGCACGTGAGCCGTGATGACGGTCTTGTTCGCCGCCTGGTCAATTCCCAGGACGCGCCCGCGCTTGGTGTTCAGGTCGTTCATCACGTCGCCGCTGTAGCGTTCGGGGATCGTGATCTTGATGGTCATGATCGGCTCAAGCAAGACCGGCCCGGCTTCCTGGAAACATAACTTGAACACTTCGCGCCCGGCGATTTCAAATGCGATAGGCTTGGAATCCACCGGATGTTCCTTGCCGTCAAACACGGAGCACTTGACGTCCACAATGGGATAGCCTGCCAGCGCGCCGGACTCCATGACGGACTTGATGCCTTTTTCAATCGAGGTTTGGAACGAGCTGCTGATCGCGCCGCCGAATACATCCCACGAGAAATCGTACCCCGCGTCGCGATCGTTCGGTGAGATCCGCATGTGGACTTCGGCGAACTGACCCGCGCCGCCCGTCTGCTTCTTGTGGCGATACTGCGAGACGCCCTCCTTCGTGATCGTCTCGCGGTAGGGCACTTTGGGCGTGCTGGTGGCGATCTCGACGCCGAACTTGGTCGCGGCACGCCTGAGCGCCACGTCCAGGTGGCTGTCGCCCATGCCTTCCAGGATCGTCTGGCGGGTCGAAGGCTCCTGACGCCAATGCAGCGTCGGGTCTTCTTCGCACAGGCGGGTGAGCGTCGGGCCGAGCTTGGCGCTATCGGCTTTGGTCTTGGGCTCGACGGCGACTGACATCAAGGGGTGCGGATAGGTCGGCGGATCGAGCAGGACCGGGTGACCTCGGTCGCACAGCGTATCGCCCGTGCCAGTGACGCTGAGTTTGGCGACCGCGCCGATGTCGCCGGGCTTGATCGAGGCAACCGGAATCTGTTCCTTGCCGCGCATCACGTAAATCTGGCCAATGCGCTCTTCCTGGCCTTTGTTCGCATTGAATACGCGGCTGTCGCTGGAGAGCAACCCGCCGTAAACGCGGAAATAGGTCAGCTTGCCCACATAGGGATCGGCGGTTGTTTTGAATACGAGCGCAGCCAGCGGCGCATCTGGGCGCGGCTCGATGGTCTCTTCAGCTTGCGTGGCAGGATTCCTGGCTTTCACAGCGTCCCGATCTATCGGTGAGGGGACGAAGGCCACGAGCGCATCCATCAACGCCGTGACGCCGATGTTGCCGGTCCCCGCGCAGCACAGCACCGGCACGGCGGAGCCTTTGGCGATCGCGATCTTGAGACCACGCTTGATCTCGTCCTCAGAGAGTTCTTGACCGTCGAGGTACTTCATGATGAGTTCGTCGTCGCCTTCTGCAGCGGCTTCCATCAGCTTGAGCCGGGCTTCGGCGACTTCGTCCTTGAGCGCGGCGGGGATGTCGCTCACGTCGCCCTTCGCGCCGCGCCGCGCTTTCATCGTCACCAAATCTACGATGCCTTCAAAGTCTGCCTGGCTGCCGATAGGTAATTGCAAGGGGACCAAGTTCGCGGAAAACGATTGGCTCAGGCTGTCCAGCGTCGTTTGAAAGTTGGCGTTCTCGCGATCCATCTTGGCGATGACGGCGATGCGTGGTGTCTTGTATTCATCGGCATAGCTCCAGGCCAGCTCGGTGCCGACCTCGACGCCTGCCACACTGTCCACCAGGATCAGCGCGCAATCGGCCACTCGCGCGGCGCCTTTGACCTCGCCCGCAAAGTCGGTGTAGCCGGGCGAGTCGAGTACGTTGAGCTTGTGCCCGGCCCACTCGATGGGTAACAGCGCCGTCATGAGGGAAATGTGGCGGCGAATTTCCTCGTCGTCAAAGTCGGAAATGGTCGTGCCGTCGTTGACGGTGCCCATGCGCGTGGTGGCGCCGCTGTTGAACAGCATCGCCTCGCCCAACGAGGTTTTGCCAGAGCCGCCGTGCCCCATCAACACAAGGTTGCGGATGTTTTCGGTTTTATAGTCTTTCATCTTTGTCTCAGAGTCTTGGAGTCTTGTAGTCACCTAGTCATGTGGTCAACTGTCGCTTGGCCCTCTAGTCAAACTCCTCGACTACGAGACCATTTGACTACCGGACTGGTGGACTAACTAGCCAAAAGTGAATTGTAAACGAGAAGGGCAGAACTGTCAAAGCGCGGCCTGTACTTTTGCGCTTGACACCGTCGCTATCTTGGGCGATAATATGACCATCGTTTGGCGGGTTGACCGCCCGGCTATCCTTTAAAGGGGAGGTGATGTCCATGTCTGGTAGTTATCAACGCAGCGCCGTAGCATCACCTCCGTTTATCGGATAGTGCTACGGCGCGAACAAAAGGCCGCTCCCTGCGAGCGGTCTTTTGTTTTAGAACATGATTCCTGTTGTATCTACACAGGTTGCCTCCGGATTGTCATTGCGAGGAGGCCGCGAAGTGGGCCGACGAAGCAATCTCTAGTTTGCGTGGAGATTGCTTCGGGCGCTGCGCGCCCTCGCAATGACAGAAGCCAGAGAGATGTGTACACTCAAACGGAAACTGCTCCAGGTGTGACGTATCTCGGTAGGCTCAAGAGGGTTGAGGCAGAACGCGCTTCAGCACTCTTTCCAGGGCATCCATGTCAATCGGCTTGGGCAGAAAGGCATTTGCCCCGGCCTGGCGCGCCTTGGCGATGGTCGCTTCCTGGGCCTCCGACGAGATGGCAACGATCGGCACCTCCGCCGTACGTGGGTCACGGCGAAGGTAACGACAGACTTCGACACCATCAATGCCCGGCATGTTGATGTCGAGCAGGATCACATCAGGGACGCGACGCTCCAGGCTTTCGATGGCGGGTCGCGGACCATAGGCCACTTGGGCGTCGTAGCCGAGTAGTTTTAACGCCTGCGCGATGGTATTGGCGGCGACGCGGGCGTCATCTACCACGAGCGCATAACGCGGCATGGGAGTCTCCTGAGATTGCATAGCTCTCCCAGCATGTCTTGGTTGAGCAAGCCCCCCTATTATACGACAAAACTGCCGGATCATTCATAACAGATTTGATGCGGATGTGTTTCAACCTCCCGCAGATTATACTTGGCACGGCCACAAAGTTTCATCGGAATTGTCAGTCCCCCAAATTCCAGCGGAGGCGGCTCCCATGCCGCCGTTTCGCGTGGAAGCCCGCTCTGCTCCGAAAAATGAAAGTGGGTGACCGCTGATAGTATACAAATCTGCGGGAGGTTTCACGGCTCTGGCACAAACTGGCCGTGTTCGATCTTGCGGTCAATCAACTTGCGACGAGCGTCGAACGTCAGCGTCACCTGGATCGGCTGAAAGCAGCGCTGTTTGCCGATCAGGACCTTGCGGCAGATATACCCCCTGACGTTTTCGTGTTCGTCGTACTCGACGCTCAGATCGTTGGCCAGGTTGATCTGCGTTCGAATGATCTCGCCGCAGCGCTGACATCGCACCGTGAGCGGATAGGAATGGATGCTGCCCCCTTGTGGGGTAGCGGGGAAAAGCGTCGCGAGTTTTTCGAGCAGTTTCATGGCGCATTGGCTCCTCTGGCGGGCAGGTTTGGAAGTGGACCTCTTCGCCGCCTGCGCGCCGGGCCTCACGGCGTCGTCGTCACAAAACGCTGACCGTCCTCGTGACAGATCAGTTGGATGACATTGCGCCCTGACATTGCCACCACCGGCACGCTGCCGCCTGGCTCTACCCATTGCCCGGCCATGTACAAGTTGCGCAAGCCCGGCAAGGTCTTGTGCATCCCCTGGATCATCATCGGCATCGTTTCTTTGGTGAGCAGCCAGCCGCAACTGGCGCCTTGCCAGTTGCCTGTGTAGCGCTCATAGCTCAGCGGCGTCGCTTCGTCCACGACTTCGATGTCAGCGCGGAGGCCGGGGTAGAGGGTTTCCAAAAAGTCAATCAGGATATCCGAAACCTGCGTCTGCTCGGTGTCATAGAGCCTGCGCCCGTAGATGCGCTGCCAGTAGCCATAGTGAGTGGTCATCATGGCGATGAGGACCGACTTGCCCGGCGGGGCGAGGCTGGGATCGAAGCCATAGTTCTTGACGCCGATCTCGAAGCGGTCCTCGCCTGCTATTGTGATCGGCTGATCGAGCAGGTACGTGACCCAGTGCGGCTCGTGTGATAGATCGCGGTTGACGCCCAGCGAGATTTGCACCTGCGAGTGCATCGGCAGGTGACCGTCGTACAGGCGTCGGATGTGTCCATCGGCGAACTCGCCGCCCAGCATGTCAAAGATCGTGCCGCGTCCGTCGCAAGCCGAGATGACATAGTCCGCGCGGTGAATCGAGTCGTCGTACAGACGTACGCCCACCGCCCGCTTGCGGCGGTCGTTCGGACTGTCTTCGACCAGGATCTTTTCGACCTGTGCCTTGTAATGAATCTTGCCGCCCAACTCCAGGTAGCGCCGCTCGATGGCGCGCGCAAACTCGAGCGAAGCCCCCCTCGGAACTCCCGCGTTGCCATTGTGCATATAGGCCAGCAGCGCAAGCCCTACCATCATCGGGATATCGGGCCAGGCAAACATCTGGGCGACGGCGCGGCGCAGGAATGGGTCCTTGAATCGTGCGCCCCAGTCGCGGGCCGACACCAGCGCCCATTGAGCCATCGGTCCCAGATAGGGCAACATCCCTTGACCCAAGGTCCGCCAGTCCTGCGGTGTCATCAGCGGTTTGGGCTTTTGCAGGTTGAGCGTCATGTCGAAGCGTTTGAACTGGCGAATGCCCCGGCACATGGCTTCGATCCGCGGGGCATCGGCTGGGGAAAGCTCCTTCATGTGCGCTTCGAGCCGGTCTGGGTCGCAGTAGACGATCAGCGTGCGGCCGTCGGGGTCGGTCACGCGCATCAATTCTTCGTGGTTGACGAATTGCTGTCCTTGGACCGCGCCGAGTTCTTCCCACATGCGATGGAAAGGCTGGCCGGGCCCGGAGCCGAACAGATAGTGAATGCAGCCATCAAAGATATAGTGCCCGCGTTCCCACGCTGTGCACAGTCCGCCGGGCAAGTTGTGCAGATCAAAGATCGCGGTGCGGTAGCCGTTCATCTGGCCGTAGCAGCCCGCGGCCAGCCCGGCGATACCTGCTCCGATGATGATGATGGATTTTTCAGCCATGTTGGCTCTAGCCGTTTCAGTGCCCCGAGCGTAACTGTTCAGCCCAATCTCCCCCATCCTGTCACACCAGCCCTGGCGGGCGGGGCCAGGGTTGCGAGCGCCTCGCCGAAGGCGAGGGCGCGAAGCCATCCCCACAGAAGAGGGGGATTGCGTCGTGGGCCCGCTTCGCGGGCTTCCCGCAATGACGGCTGAATAGTTACCCCCAAGCCTTTGATGCAACCGGGCGCGTGTGTAGTATATAGCAACCTCCCGCAGGGTGCAAACCTGCAGGAGGTCAACGACTGGACTTGCAATACCCACATCTGGCAGTTGGAGTGCAGGCTTTAGCCTGTCGGGTTGCCAGATGTAGCAACCTGAAGACTGCAATCCAACGACTTGCCGTTTAACAATTCCCTGTGCCCTTGTTTCATGTTATCATAGTGTCTCGATGAGTGTGCCTTTTCCCCTCGGCAAACTTCCGGCGGATGTGTTGGCGCGGCTGTTGGAATGCTTCAAGCCCACCGACCCGCGTGTGATCGTCGGCCCAGGTACCGGGTTGGACGCGGCAGTGATTGACATGGGCGACCGGCTGCTTGTCGCCAAGTCTGACCCGATCACGTTCGCCACAGATTCGATCGGCTGGTATGCCGTGCAGGTCAACGCGAACGACATCGCCACCACGGGCGCGACGCCACGCTGGTTCCTGGCGACGGTGCTCCTGCCCGAATCACGCGCGGATGCTGCGATGGCCGAAAGCATCTTGACTCAGATTCACAGCGCATGCGCGGCTCTTGACGTCAGCCTGGTAGGTGGGCACACGGAAATCACCTATGGCTTGGATCGGCCTATCGTCGTCGGTGCGATGTTGGGCGAAGTGACGCGCGAGCGACTCGTCGCGCCATCTGGCGCGCGGCCGGGGGATGCGATTCTGCTGACCAAAGGTATTGCCATCGAAGGCACGGCGATCCTGGCGCGTGAGCGAGACCTTCGAGGATTAGGTCTGGATGTGGAACGCTGCCGCCGGTTTTTAGTGGAGCCGGGCATCAGCGTGGTGCGTGACGCGACGATTGCCGCTCGTGCCGGGCGAGTCCACGCGATGCACGATCCGACGGAAGGCGGGCTGGCGACGGGACTGTATGAGATGGCGCAGGCGTCTGGCGTCGGCATGATGATCGAGCCGGGCGCAGTGTGGGTGTATCCCGAGACGGCGACCTTGTGCCACGCGATGGGCCTCGAACCGTGGGGACTCATTGCCTCCGGCGCATTGTTGTTGGCGGTGGAAACCCGCGATGCGCGAAACATCATTCGCGCGTTGGAGGCGGAAGGTATCCGTGCGGCTGTCATCGGCTATATGACTGATCAGGCCAATCACATCCTTGTGCGTGACAGTTCTGGCACACGCGAACTGCCACGATTTGAGCGAGACGAAATCGCCCGGCTGTTTGAGTGACCATGACCGATGCTCCCTACTACACCTGGCAAACATTCGCCGTGACACTGGCCGATGAACCGATCCGCTGGGCTGGCAAGCCCGGACTGGAAATGTGGAACGAGGTCCGTCCATCTGCTCGCTTGTTGGCCGAAGCATTGGCCTCTATCGAGCCGGGGCAGCGCGTGCTCGATTTGCGCTGCGGGAGCGGCGTGGTCGGCGTGTTGGCCGCCCGACGTGGGGCGGAGGTAACGCTGTGTGATGACAGCCTTGTTGCTGTCGAAGCGACAAAGCGAACGCTGCAACTCAACGGCGTCGGCGGCGCTGTGATTCACGGCCACGCGGTAACCGGTCCGTTCGACCTCGTGCTGCTGGATGCTCCGCGTGGCCGCGAGTGGGTGCGCTATCTGCTCACTGTAGCAGCACAGGCCTTGCAGCCAGGGGGCCGGTTATTGCTGGCCGGGCCTAATCGCGGCGGTATCAAGGGCTTTATCCAGGATGCGAACGAGATTGTCGGTCCGTGCCAGGTGACGCGCATCAAGGCGGGCCATCGTCTCGCCATTGCTGTGCGTTCGGCGGTGGTCGGTGATCTGTCGTCTGCGGTCAGAGATCAGATTTGCGAGACGACAGCGCGTGGGCAGCCGATTCGCTTTGTCACGCGGCCCGGTGTGTTTTCGCACGGCGAGCTAGACCCGGGCACACGCGCGCTGATCGAAACGATGGTGAATAAACCGGGCGAGATCGTGTTGGACTTGGGTTGCGGCAGCGGCATCGTCGGCGTGGTGGCCGCGCAGATGGATGGGCGAGTTGTGTGCGTAGACAGCAGCGCGATCGCCTTGAAGGCGACACAGGCCACGCTGGAGTTGAACGGCCTGGCCAGCGCGCAAGTGCTTGCCAGCGATTGCGCCTCGGCTGTGCACGACGTGCACTTTGATGTGGTCGCCACTAATCCGCCGTTTCATCAAGGCCTGGGCGTCGAGCATGATGTGGCGCAGCAATTTGTCCGTGATGCGGCTTGTGTGCTCAAGCCTGACGGGCGATTGTACCTGGTCGCCAATCGTTTCATTCGCTATGAGCGCATGATGGAAGGATGGTTTAATCGTGTGAGCACAGTGTACGAAGATAACCGTTTCCATGTGCTAGAGGCGGTGCGTTAATGTCCGAGGCTTCGACTGCGGCCACGCGCCTCCGTTGGAGCCGTCAGACATCCGGGGTCATCATCTCGCTGATGTCGGCGGTGGTCGTGGGCTGGGCACCCATCTTGGGCAAGATGGCCTATCGCGCCGGCGTGGACCCCTACACGCTAGTTGCGCTGCGAACGTCGCTAGCGGCGCTCTTTTTGTGGGGCTGGTACCTGGTGTGGTGGCGTCCGTACATCCGCATCGAGTGGCACAACTTGTTGGGCTGCATCGGGATGGGGGCCGTCAACGGAGTCGGGTCGCTGTTCTACTATACGGGCCTGCAAAAGCTGGACGCTTCGTTGGCTTCGCTCCTGTATACGCTCTATCCGATCTGGGTGTTCATTTTTCTATCGGCATCGGGGCACGAGATCTCACGGCTGGCCGTGTTACGCTTATCCCTCGCTCTGGTAGGATTGTATTTCGTCACCAGCACCGGGCCGTTGCGGCCGAACAGTTTGGGCGTCATGCTGATGCTCGCCTCGGCAGCGGCGTATGGCTGGCATCTGGTTCTAGGTCAGTGGGTGCTGGCCGATGTCCCCAGCCGCACCGTGACGCTGTACGTTCTGACGACGATGGCGGTCGTAGTCACGGGCGTGAGGCTGGCGGGTGGTCAGGCGTTGGGGCCGATCAGCGCGGCCGGCTGGGAAGCTATCGTGGGACTGGCGCTTGTCACAGCGCTTTCTCGTTTGATGATGTTTGCCGGTTTGCGACGGCTGGGCGGCGTTCAGACAGCCCTCTTGGGCATCACTGAGCTGCTCACGACGTTGCTGGTGGCGTTTATCGTCCTGAGCGAGCGATTATCGTTGGCGCAGTGGATCGGCGCGGCGATTATTGTCGCCAGTGTGCTGCTGGTGAGAAAGGAAAAGGCTGAGGAGTAAAGCGTCAGACGTCAAAAGCCTACCATCTGGATGGTTACATCTTGCGATCGGTCAGCGGGGTATAACGTAGGGGCAACACGAGATGGAACTTGGAGCCGGGTAGGTTGACTTCGTCGTAGCCTTTACTTTCCACAAACACCTTGCCTCCATGCGCTTCGATGATGCCTCGCACGACCGATAGCCCCAACCCTAACCCCCCGCCTTTATAGTCCGTCGCGCTGGTTGAATGAAGGGCGGTGTTTTCGAGCACATAGAACTTGTCAAAGATGTGTTCTTGCTCGCTGCGGTCAATGCCAATGCCTGTATCGCGCACGACCAGGTCGAGCGCGTCGCCCGTGTTTTCGATCCACACTTCGATCAACCCGCCATCTGGCGTGAACTTGATCGCATTGCTGACCACATTGGCGATCGCGCGGCGCAAATAGTTCCGGTCACCCCGGATCGGCGGAAAGCCCGACAGGCTCCCCACTTGAAGTTGCTGCCCCCGCTCCTGGCTGGCCGGCCGGAACTGCTCGACTATGGCTCGCGCCAGCGCGCCCAGGTCCATTTCCTCGAATACCAGGTCGAGCTGATTGGCGTCAATCACCGCGACGTTGACGATGGCGTCCACCACGTTAGACAGCTTGTCGGACGCCTCGGCAATTTTCGAGATCATGCCCTGCACGTCCGGTGAGATGTGTTCCTGCATGGCGGGCGAAAGCAACAAGCGTGCATAGCCATACACGAGGGTGAGTGGCGTGCGCAGTTCGTGGCTGGCCAGAATGATAAAGTCGGCCTTGACCTTTTCCATGCGGCGCAGCCTTTCATTCGCGTCACGCAGCTCGGTGATGGTGTGCTCGAGGCTGTCCACCAGTCGGCGAGTATGCTCTTCGAGCATGGTGACTTTGGTCTCAGCCTCAACACTTTCGCGCTTGCCTTTGAGGAACGCTGCCACCTGCGTCGGCAGCTTGTCTACATCAATCGGTTTCGGAATGTACCCATCGCAGCCGGCGGCCAGTGCCCGCGAGCGATCGCCTTCCATCACATTGGCCGTCAGCGCGATGATCGGGACATCCTGCATGTCGGGCAGGCTCTTGAGCCGCGTGGTGACGGCATAGCCGCTCATGTGAGGGATATTGATGTCCATCAGGATCAGGTCGGGGCGCTGTTGCCGCGCCAATTCCAGGCCGGAGAGGCCATCTTCGGCTTCTACGACGTGATAGCCTTCCGCCGCCAGCACGCGCTGAACCAGCAGCCGGGCGACCGGATCATCTTCGACATATAGAATCGTGGGGGTATTTTCCGTCTTGTTCATCGCTCGTCGCTGGCTAAAGCTTGATCGATCATACTGGATACCTCAATCCAATACCGCTTGAATATCGCTCAACAAGTCCTGATCGGTGAACGTGCCTTTCTGCAAAAGCGATTGAACCTGTCCAGCCAGCCGCTTGCGTTCGTTGGGCGTCAGTTCTTTGGCTGAAACGACAATCACCGGGATGCCTTTGAGCGAGTCATCTTGCTTCATGATCTCGAGCAGACCAAAGCCATCCAGCTCCGGCATCATCAAGTCCAAGAGTACCATATCCGGGTGCTCTCTGCGGAGTAATTCCAAACCTTCCCGCCCGTTGGCCGCTTCGTAAAGGATGTATTTGCCCCGCGCTTGCAGGATGCGCTTGAGCAGCCGCGTGGCATTGACGTCGTCGTCAATGATCGCCACAGACTTGACACGCTCGTCGAGGCGTTCCAATGCCGCGAGCAGGCCTTCCTCCTGAGGGATAGGCGCCGCAGGCTTGAGTGGCCCGGTATCCACGCTGCGCGCCCAGGCTTTGCCTAACAGTTCCTCTTGCACAGGCAGCGTGTGACCGGAGCAGTTGACGATCACGACCTCTTCGGGCTTGATGACCTGGGTCGAGATCAACTTGAACAACCCGGCAAAGGTCGCGCCAGTGGCCGGCTCCATCGAGATGCCGTCCATCTTGGCCAGCACGTGCATCGCGCGGTAGCTTTCTTCGTCGGTGACGGTTTCCATCACCCCGCTGCTGGCCAGCACGGCGCGGCGCAGCGGCGCGTAAGCTTCGCCGGGCCTGGCCGTCGCCAGCGTGATGATGTTGGTCTTGGGTTCGTCCACGTTCTGGGGCACTTCCAGCCCCGCCTTGAATGAGTTGACGATGGGCGCGCAGCCTTCGGCCTGGATGCAGGCCAGGTGAGGCATCTTGCGGATCCAGCCCATGTCGCGCAGCTCCTCAAAGCCTTTCCACACGCCCACTGGCCCCAGTCCGCCGCTGATCGCCTGAAAGTACCAATCGGGCGCGCGCATCGGGATCGGGCTGTCGGGCACTTCGGGGCCGCACAGTCTACCCAGTTGCTCGCATATCTCGAACGCCAGAGTCTTCATGCTTTCGCGCGCGGCAAACGAACGGATGCCGCGATCCAGGTACAGCCCCTTGCGGTCGGCAAAGGCCGCGGCCATCTCTTTGGCCTGGTCATACGTGCCGGTGATCTTGATGACCTCTGTACCATAGATCGCTACCTCACGCATTTTCTCTTGGGCCACGGTGCTGTTCATAAACGCCCACAGCTTGATGCCCGCTCGCGCGCAGTAGGCCGAATACGAGATCGCGACGTTGCCCGTGGAGGCCACCACGACCTCGCTGATCCCATTCTCCTTCATCACCGAGACGGCCAGGCTGGCCTGCCGATCTTTGAATGAGCCGGTCGGTCCCTGACGCTCGTCTTTGACAAAGAGGTTGGGACGCCCCATCATCAGCGCCAGGTTGTCGGTTCGGACGAGCGGCGTGCCCCCTTCGCCCATCGAGATGATGTTAGCGTCGTTGCGCAACGGCAACAGCTCGCGGTAGCGCCACATGTTAAACGGTCGCTCGCGTAACAGCGCCGGCAGCTTGCCGCGCAGCTCGTTATAGGGGTAGCGCGCTTCGAACCAGGTCTTGCCGCAACTGGGGCAGGCAGCCAGAGCCTTGGCATAGGGAGCGCGATACTTGCAAGCGGTACATTCAAGATCAATTCGAAGGGTCATAATAGTTTCCTGGACAACAGAAATCCCGCATGTAGCTTGAGGCAGCCAGCCGAAGGACAGCCGTGAAAACGAGTTGAAGGTCCTTCAAGGTTGCGTCTGCGTAGCTGGCTGGCTGCCTCACACGCGAGCGGCGCAAGGCATTCGACGTTTTACGCTTTGTGGGCCAGTGCCTTGGCCAGCGCCGCTGCGACGTGTTCCATGAGTTCTTGCTCAGTGAACAGGCCTTTGGACAGCAAGGCTTCGATGTGTCCGTTCAGTCGCTGGTGATCCTCTTCGGTCAATACTTTGGCCGTGACGACGACGATCGGGATATTGCGAGTGTCCGGGTCGGCCTTGAGCGCTTCCAGCACCGCAAAGCCATCCATCTCCGGCATCATCAAGTCCAGGATGATCAGGTCGGGTTTTCTCTGGTGGACCGCCTGGATGCCTAGAGCGCCGTTGCACGCTTCCCGGACAAAATAACGCGGCAATGACTCGCCCGGCGTATGCGGCGCTTCGAGGATGCGCCGGATCAGCCGGATATCCTCAGGAGTGTCGTCAATGATCAGCACGTTGGTCGGCAGGTTCCCGTCGAGCCGCTTGAGCGCGTTGAGCAGTTCGTCTTCGGTGATCGGCTTGACCAGGTAATCCGCTGCGCCCAGGCTAAAGCCTTTGTCCTGATCGCTGATGATCGAGCACACCACCAGCGGGATGTCGCGCGTCTGCTCGTTCTGGCGCAGCTCCTGGATGACCGACCAGCCGTCCTTGTTCGGCATGAGAATATCCACGGTGATGATATCGGGGTTGAGCCGGATGGCTTGCTCCACGGCCTGGCGGCTATCGGTCACGCCGATGACCTGGTAACCTTGCTTTTCCAGGTAGCGCTTGTAGAGGGTGATGACACCCGGGTCGTCGTCTACGGCCAGCAGCACGCGCTTGCCTTCTTCGGGCTGCTGTTCGGCGGGCGGCGGCGCGACGGATTTGGTGCGTGGCAGCGTGAAATAGAACGTTGAGCCTTGGTTCTCTTCGCTCTCCACCCAAATCTTGCCGCCGTGCATCTCGACAAACTTGCGGCTGATCGCCAGCCCCAGACCGGTGCCGCCGTAGCGGCGCGTCGTCGAAGAATCCACCTGCGTGAACTCTTCAAAGATCATCCCCAGTTTATCCGGCGGGATGCCGATGCCAGTGTCTTGCACGCCGAGTGTGACAAACTGGGAGTCGAAAGACGCAAAGCAGGTGATCGAGCCTTGCTCGGTGAACTTGCAGGCGTTGCTGACCAGGTTGAGCAGCACCTGGCGCGCGCGGGTCGCGTCGGCCCACACGGTCGGCAGATCATCCGGCACCTGGGTCTTTAGCTCGACCGGCTTGCCCTTGGTCAGGCCGATGGCGGCGGACATGACTGTCTTGACGATCTGCCTCAGGTCCACTTCTTCAAAGGCCAGCTCCATCTTGCCCGCTTCGATCTTGGAGATGTCGAGGATGTTGTTGATCAGGCCCAGCAGATGCTGGCCGCTGCCGTGGATCGCTTCCAGGTCTTGCTTTTGCAGGTCGGTCAACGGGCCGTCAATGCCTTTGAGGATGACGCGCGAAAAGCCGATGATCGAGTTGAGCGGCGTGCGCAGCTCGTGGCTCATGCTTGCCAGGAACTCGGTCTTGAGCCGATCCACTTCGCGCAGCTTTTCGGCGGTCTGCCGTTGCTCTTCGTACAGTAAAGCGTTCTGGACGGCGATGGCCGCCTGTGCGGTGAGGAAGGTGAGAAGCTCCTGGACATGCCGATCAAAGTAGTTGGGTTTGGAGCTATTGGCGAACAAGACGCCGATGGTGCGCGCGCCGAGCTGGATGGGCAGGCCCATCAGGCTGCGGATGCCGCGTGCGCGTGTTCCCTGGCCGGGGCGAGGATCAACTGTCACATCTGGAATGAGCACGGCTCGTCCGGTTTGCAGGATAGTTTCGGTCAGGCTGCCGGGGCGCACCGTCGGAGATGGGACCGGAACGTTGGAGCCTAGCTCTGCCGACCGGCCCGTGACCAGAGGCGCTCCCGCTGCGGTCTGGACGTAAACCGAAGTGTCATTCGCGGCCGATAGCTCGCGCGCGGCATCCACCACCAGTTGCAGGACGGGCTGCAGCTCGAGGGTCGAGTTGAGTTGTTGGCCGAGCTCGTACAGTCGCTGGACCTCTTTGGCGCGTTGACGGGTCTCTTCGAACAGACGCGCATTTTGCATGGCCACGGCCACCTGGCTGGCGAGCGTCTGGCCGAGCGACAGCTCGTCGTCGGAGAATCGCCGCATCACGCCGATGGCGTCCAGTCGGATCAGGCCGGCCACCTCGCTTTGGATCAGCAGCGGCAGGAACATGACGGAGCGGATGCTGGCGCGGCGCATCAGGGGGCGCATCGTCTCGGTGCGCGGATCGCTCATGATGTCTTCTATGGCAAAGGCGCGCTTGGCCGTGATCACTTCTGCCGTCTGGCGGCTGGTGAGCGGAATGTCCTGCCCGACCACGCCTTGATCGGGATACTCGACGACGATCCGGAGCGCGTCTTTGGTCGCGTTGGACAACATGACCGCGCAGTGGCCCACCCCAAAGTGCCGCACCATGACGCGCGCGGCGGTGCTCAGGATCTCGCTTTCGTCGAGCGTTTGGGTCACCAACCGCGACACATCGTTGAGCACCGCCAGGTCTGCCGCGCGCTTTTCGAGCACCACCGCCTGCTCGCGCGTCTGACCATACAGGCGCGCGTTCTGGATCGCAATCGAGAGCTGGTCGGCCAGCAGCTCGAGCACAGAGACCTCGTCGGCGCTAAAGGCGCGCACGTCGTTGCTCTGCACGTCCAGCGCGCCGATGATCTGGTTGCCCCGCTTGAGCGGGATGGCCAGCTCGGCGCTGGCGCTGGGCCACAGGCCGTCTTTCGGGAAGGCAGAGGACAGATCGGTTTCCCGCAGGACGCGCGAGCGACCGATGCTGGTCACCCAGCCGATGAGCGATTCACCGCCGACGCTGAGCTGGTAACTCTGGGCTTTGAGCTGCCGACCGATTTCACTGGTCGTATCGCGCAAGGCAGCGAACTGATTCGTCTCGTCAAGCAGGAACACTGAGGCTTGTTGATAACCGAATCGCGTTCGCACCAGGTCCACCGAAGTCGCCAGCAGTTCGTCGAGGTCGAGGATGGAGGTCGCGGCGCGGCCGGCTTCCGAAGCTGTAGCCAGTTGCAGCGCGCGCGCGCGGGCTTCTTCAAACAGGCGCGCGTTTTCCAGTGCGACGGCGACCTGGTTGGCGATACCGACCAGCAGGTTCAGGTGCTCTGGCGTGTAGGCGTTGAATTGGTAACTCTGCACCGAGAGGAGACCGGTGATGCGCTCGCCGATCTTGAGCGGCGCGAAAGCCAGCGAGGCGGTCATTCGGTCGGGGCTGCCGACCGCGTTGATCGGCCCGGCGCTTTCCTGCTCGTATTCTTCCGGCGTCAAATGCACCAACAGTGGCTCGCCGGTAGTGATGACCTGGTGCGAGCGATAGCCCGGCTCGATGATCCAGTCCTGAGGGATGTAACGCTTGCCCTCGTCGTAGCAGAACGGATAGCTGATCACATGCGAGGCCGGATCGTAGATACCGACGTAGAACCCATCCACCTGCATGACGTGTTGAATTTGCTCGTACATCACTTCGAACAACCGGCCGGTGTCGAGCACGCTGGAGGCGGCGCGGCTGATTTCATTGAGCACCGCCAGTTGCTGCACACGCACCTGAGTTTGTTCGAACAAGCGGCGCGTCTGGATCGCAGTGGCGGCCTGGCCTGAAAGCAGCACAATACGTTGCAGGTCGCTTTCCCCAAGCTCCTGGCGCTGACCCCAGACGGCGTTGATGAAGCCGATCCATTGGCCGCCGACGACGAGGGGGACGACCAGCACAGTGTGCCCCTCAAAGAGGCGTGTGTACAGGGCGCGCGTGTTGGCGTCCAATCGCTCGTCGTGCTCAATGTCGGCCAGGAAGAGAGGCTCATCGGGGCGCATGAGCTGCGCCGAAGGAAATTGCGCCAGGTTGTAGCGGAGAGGCAGCCGCTCGATGGGCAGCGTCGTCCAGCGGGTGGCGACCTCGACAGATTCAGGCATGCTGTTCGGCAGATCGCTGACCCACGGCCGATCAAACATATTCAGTGCCACGACTTTGTCGGCCTGTCCCAGCGCCGTGTGCGCGCGCAACGCATCCAGGATTTCGTCGGCCGTCGTGGCCGAGTTGATCCGCGCGCTGGCCTCGTACAGCGCGCGGGTGTCGGCCAGGCTGGCCTGGGTCTGCTCGAACAAGCGCGCGTTTTCGACGGCGAGCGCCACCTGGTTCGCCACAGCGTCGGTCAGCGCGATCTCGTCCTCCGTCCATTGGCGCTCACGTTCAATCTCGCGCAGATCGAGCGCGCCGATGATCTGGTTGCGCAGTTTGATCGGCGCGACGAGCGCGGCCTGGGCCGGTATGATGTGCCCATCGCCGCCCACGTGCCGCTCGGCGGGCAAACGGTCGAGAGCTAGCACACTGCCTTGCTCAAGAGCGAGGTTCAATTCCGGCAAGGGCGAGCCATCTACCATAAACGATGGGCTCACGGCGAACTCTTGGGTCTGGCTGCCGCTGGCTTCCACATAACTGGCCCATTCGCGCGCCACGTAGCGCTGGTAGGCTGCCTGGGCTTCGTTCAGAGCCGCCTGGGAGCGCGTGAACAACTGGGCGTTTTCGATAGTGGTGGCGAGTTGGTCGGCCAGCGACTGTAGGACGGTTACATCTTCCGGGCCAAAGGCGGCTTCCTGTGTGCTTTGGACATCGAGGACGCCCAGGATGTGGTCACCGACCTGGAGTGGCAAGGCTACCTCGGAGCGCGTTTCGGGCAACAGCGGGTTATCAAAATGCATTGCGTCCGCGCCTACGTCCAATGCGATACGTGATTGGCCTGTTTGCGCGACCCAGCCGACAATGCCTTGCTCACCCACACGCAGCCGATGACCGCGGGCCAGCATCTCTTGTCCCCCCTGGCTGCTGGCGGCGTGCAGGGTGGCCCATTCGCCGGCCCCATCCAACAGGAATACGCCGGCGTGATAGAACCCGAAATGCTTGCTGATCAGTTGCACGGCCAGGGGCAACAATAATTCGGGTTCGCGCACTTGCGCCGCCGTGCGAGCGACCTCGGAGGAGGCTTGTAAGAGCCGGGCGCGCCGCTGGCTTTGGGCGACGGTCTCTTGGAGCTGCGCATTGGCCCGCGCCAGGTTGTCGCTAAAGGCCAGAGTCTCGCGCTGAGAAGCCTCCAGGTCTTGCGTTCGCCGGGCCACCCGCTCTTCCAATTCCTGGTTAAGTTTTTCCAACTCCTGGCGTGCTTGCTGTTCGTCTTGCATCTTTTGCCGCAGTTGCCCGGCCATCGTGTTAAAAGACTCGCCTAACTGGCCGATTTCATCGCGTCCCTGCACCGCCACAGGCTTGTCCAGCTCACCCTGTTGAAAGGCCTCGACCCCTGCGCGCAGTCGAATGAGCGGTGTGATGATGTGCTGTGAAACCTGATTGGCCAGGAAGAGCACGCCGACCAACACCCCCAGAGCCATCACCACCAACCCGACCAAGAGCCTCTGGACGACCCGACGGGCCTCGCCGCTGGTAGCCTGCACACGCCGGTCCTCATAATCTTCAAATTCCCGGGCCTCCCTGGTGAGCGCTGGCTGATACGCCGTGATCAACACATCCAGCTCGTGAGCGGTTGCAATACTCGATATCCCTTCCAGGTAAAAGGTCTCGATCAGACGGTCGATCTGCGCCTCCAGGGCTTGCGCTCGTTCCTGAATCCGTTCAAGGTAGGCGGCTTCTTCGACGTTCAGGTTGGCCTGATGCTGTTTCGCCTCGGCAAGCATGGCGTCGAGCTGCCGACGCTGCAGGGCGATCGAGTACAGGATCTCAGTCCGGTACACTTCGCCCGCCTGAACATAGCGCTGGGCCAGTTGGACCAATTCGTGGCTGTTGGCCCGGATGCGCGCGCTGAGCAAGGCGACTTCGGTCCGCGGCAAGACGGCCTGGTTCAGGGTCTGCTCCATGGATCGTGCCACCCAAAATGCACCAGCGGCAACGACCAAGACCGCCAGGGCCAATGCCAGAAAGCTGAATACCAGTCGGCGAGCTAGAGCGCCTCCAAGTCTTTCCATACTAGCCTCCCGATTTGGTGACCGGACGAGCGGACTCGTCAATCTGAATGCGGGCTACGGCGTGCGGCACGTCGAGAGCCTGGGCCAGCTCGCGCGCCGCCGTCTGCAAGATGGCCGACACGCTGGTCGTGGCGCGGATGCGCGCGGTGATCTCGTTGATCAATCGCTCGCGGCCAGCCAGGCGCTGCGTCTCGTCAAAGAGCCGCGCGCTATCGAGCGCGAGCGCGGCCTGGGTGACCACGGCTTCCACCAGGGCGCGCTCTTGCTCGGTCCAGGCCTGGCGACCGGCGCTGGTCAGTTCGACGACGCCGATCTCTTGGCCGCGCAGCGTCAGCGGCATTTCCAGTTTCGATCCATCCCCTGCCGCCTGACCTGTTGGCGCATAGTCGTACTCGGTCAGAGTCGGTCTGGATTGCAGCGCCCGCTGCCAGGTCTCACGCATAACCTGGCGATACAGCACATTCAGCTCTTGCAGGCTGGCTTGAGTGCTTTCGATCAGACGACGGTTTTCGATCGAGACCGCCGCCTGTGCAGCCAAGGATTGATAAGGCTTGAGCCACTCGGCGGTCAAAGCGGACTGGCTCGATGTCCCCAGCCCCAAGGCCCCGATCCACTTGGCACCGGCGATCAGCGGCACAAACGCGATGCTTTGCAGGCCGGGCGGTAGGTGTCTCCACATCTGCTGGTCGCCGGGGTCGTAGGACTGGACCAGGCCAGAAGGCTCGGCGGTCAACAGGCTGCGTAATGGAAAGTCGGCGAATGCTGTGCGGGTGTCGGCTCGAAGTGGGTCCAGCGTGACCGGCTCGCGTGTCCATACGTGACTGACTTTTAAATACTCTGGTTTCTCACCTTCGTAAGGCTCGAAAAGCACCAGCAGACACAGGTCAATCTCTGGCTTGAGGCTGTGCTCCACCATCGCTTGAAAGATCGCTTCTGTGTCTGGGGCGGTCGAGATCGCCTGGCTGGCTTCGTACAAGGCAGCGGTTTCTTGAAGGCTGGCCTGAATCTGAGAGACGAGCCGTTGGTTTTCCGCCAGCGCGGTTTGTGTTTCGGCAAACAGGCGGGCATTCTCCAGCGCGATGGCGATCTGGTCGGCCATGCCCTGCAATACTGCGATGCTGCTTTCGTCAAAGGCGGCTTCTTGGACGCTCTGCACGTCCAGCGCGCCCAGGACGCGCTCGCCTATCCTGAGCGGCAACGCGATCTCGGAGCGCGTGTCCGGCAGCAGGGGATTGACAAGGCGCACGGCGTCCTGGCCCACGTCCAGCGCGATGCGAGCCTGCCTGTTTGCGCAGACCCAACCGACCATGGACTGACCGCCGACCTCCAACCGGTGTCCACTGTCCAGCAACGCTCGGCCTGCCTCGCCCCGGCCGGCGCGCAGCACGGCAAAGCGCCGGTCGCGGTCCAGCAAGAACACGCCCGCGTAGTAGAACCCGAACCGCTCGCAGATCAAGTCTACGAGCCGCTGTAACAATTCCTGGGGATCGAGAATCGTGGAGATGGCGCGTCCTACCTCTGCGCTGGCGCGCAACTGAGCCGTGCGGGCTTCGACACGGAGTTCCAGTGAGCTGATCATGTCACGCAACTGGGAGGTCATCGTGTTGAACGAACGAGCAAGCACGCCGAGTTCATCTTCGCCTTGCACAGGTGCGGTGCGCGTTAGGTCGCCTGCAGCGATAGCCGCGGTGGTGTCCGTCAAGACACCGATGGGTCGCATAACCTGACGGATGGTAAACCACATCATCGCTGCCAACAGACATGCCCCGACTAGGATCAACACCGAGGTGATCGTCCGGAAACTCCACAAAGTGCTCAGCAGTTCAGATTCTTGTTGTTGAACGATGATGCCCCAACCGTTCTCTAGTCTGTCCATGTGAGCATACCAGCGCCTACCCTGTTCATCGACAAAAGTCGTGTAGCCCGTCTTGCCTTGCCGCAAGGCGACAACAGGCGGAAACTGGGAAGCATCCACCAACTCGGGTTTACTCACGACAGCCGGATCCGAGTGCGCGACGATGCGGTTGATGACGTCCACAACATACGCTTCGCCGGTTCTTCCCACCTTGCTGGCATTGACTTGCCGTGAGATGTCCTCTAGCTCACTGCCGATCATGCCCACCCCGACGATCTGGCCAGACGAGTCTCTAATGGGTGCGGCTAGTGCCAGCGCCGGACGGCCAGTGGTCCGGCTCACGATGGTCTCAAGTGTCACGCTGCCTGATTTGGCACCGAGGAAATACTGGCGATCATGGTAATCTCTGAGCTGTTCCTCGTCATTCCGCGCCACATTGAAGCCGCTAAGGTTCAAGGTCATCGCAAGATACACCTGCGGATGTGCCGTCGCGATGGCCTTGAGAACCGTTTTTTGCCGAGAGGCATCCATGCTCACGATATCGGGCAAGCCGACCAACTCCTGTAGAGTCTGGGTGTTCAGGGCCAGCCATGTCTTTACGTTGCCGTTCAGTGCGTTGTTGATCAGACCAAGCTGATCTTTAGCGAACTGGTTCAGAGCATCACCAGCCAAGTTGCTCAAAAGGATCATCGCGGTGATCATCAGCGGGAGCGCGATCACCAGGACGAGCAGAGTCAGGCGAGTCTGCAAACTGCGAGTTCTCATTGGTCCTTCTCCTCATGATGCATGTTGCCATCGCCCACTTGCAGACGGATTCTGGCCCGCGAAAGATTCAGCGTCCTCGACAGTTCCTGGGCGGTCGTCTTTAGAACGGTCTCCATGTCCATCGAGGCGCGAATGCGCGCGGTGATGGCGTTGATCAATTGCTCGCGTTGAGCGCGGGCCTGCGTTTCTTCAAACAGGCGCGCATTTTCTAGCGCCAGCACGGCCTGGTCGGCCAACGCCTGCACCAGCGCCCGCTCGTCGTCGTTCCAGGCATGGGGCTGGCCTTCCTCGTAAAACTCGAGCGCCCCGATCGGCTCGCCGCGTAGCTTGAGCGGCACGGCCAGGGCCGCGCGTTGAGCCGAGGCGACCACCGGCTCGCCCTGTTCGAGCGCCTGTTCCATCTCCGGCAGCCAAATCTCGCTGGCAGGCGTCACGCCGGCCGGGCCATCCACAAAGCCCATGGGTTTATCCAGGGTGGCCAGGAAGGTCTCCCATTCTTGGCGCAGATAGCGGCGGTGAGTGGCCTCCACTTCAGCCAGCGCGGCGCGGGTCTGCTCAAACAATTGCGCTCGCTGGATGGCCACGGCCACCTGGGAGGCCACGGCCTGGAGCAGACGCTCATCGCGTGGGCTGATATGGGCGCCCGCCTGGGAGCGGGTTGCGAGGATGACGCCTTTCAGCTCGTCGCCGACCAGGATGGGCGTGGCAATCGCTTTGCCCAGTTCAGCCCTGACCGTCGAGGGCAAGTCGGCCAGCCGCTTGTCGCTCAACGATTCGTTAATGACGATCGTCGTGCGCTCCCGCGCGGCGATAGCGACCGGCAGGCTGGTTTCTGAAATCGGCAAGGTCATGCGGATGCTCTCTTCGGTCATGTGGGGGCCGGCCCCGGCCACCCCTTTGAGCATTCGACCATCTTCATCTAGCACCGTGAGCCATGCGCTGACATAGCCCAGTTCCTCCATGAGCAAACGAGAGACAGCGTCATAGACCATCTGTAGATCGGTCTCGCGGCTGACGACTTCGCTAAAGTGGTACAGCGCGCGGGCTTCGGCCAGCGAGGCCTGCGTCTGCTCGAACAGGCGCGCGCTTTCCAGCGCCAACGCGCCTTGTTCGGTGATCTGTTGCACCAGGTCCAGCTCCTCCGCCGAAAGCGGACGCTGCGGATCGTCATACACGCCTACTGCACCAATGACCTCGCCGCGCACCGCAAGTGGCGCGACGGCCACCGCCTGTTCACCTGTCGGCGGCACGAACGTATTTTGCTCAACCGCTTGCTCGATCTGCGGCATCCACAGGTCAGGCCGGGGCTGTAGCGTCGTGCGGTCGAACAGATAGCCCGGCACGAGCTGCGTCGTTTCTCGGAGAGCCTGCCAGCCTTCGCGGCTGGTGATGCGGTAGAGGCGCTCCAGTTCCCGCAAGGCTTCGCGAGCCTGGGTTTCGGCCAGCTTGAGGTCGGTGATGTCTTTAGAGATGCCAAACGTTCCAATGATTTTCCCGTCCTGGTCGCGCAAGGGCATCTTGGTCGTCAGCACCCACGCGTCCGGTCGGTTGGGCCGCGTTTCCTTTTCTTCTTTGTTCATCAAAGGCTGGCCGGTTTGAATGATTCTCTGTTCGTCCTCGTAAGCTGGTCGGGCGTGGGCTTCGGTGAAAAAGTCGAAATCGGTTTTGCCCACCAATAGCGCCGAATCGCTCAGGCCGAACGATCGGGCCAGAGCCTGGCTGGCTCGGATGAAGCGGCTGTGGGTATCTTTAAAGTAAATATAGTCGGGGACATTATTCAAGAGTGATTCCATCAGGTACTGCTCTTGGACCAAATCCTTGTACAGCCGGGCATTCTCGATGGCATTGGCGATTTGGTCAGCCATGGTTTGCAGGATGGTGATGTCGTCTTGATCAAAGGCCGCTGCCCGGTCGCTTTGCACGGTCAACGCCCCAATGACCTGCCCCCGCGAGACCAGCGGTAGTGCCAATTCGGAGCGCGTCGCCGCCAAGAGCGGATTGCTGAAGCGTACGGCTTCCTCGCCCACGTCTAGTGCGATGCGCGCCTGGCGGTTCGCGATGCACCAGCCGATCATCGAAGCTCCACCGACTTCAAGCTTGTGTCTTTGTGCCAACATCTGCTGGCCTGCTTCACCCGTCCCGGCCCGCAGCTCGGCATACCGCTTATCCGGGTCAAGCAAGAACAGCCCGACATAGTACAAGCCAAACCGATCGCGGATCAAGTTGACCGCCTGTCGCATCAACTCGTCTGGCTCCAGGATGCTGCTGGCGGCGCGAGAGACCTCGGCGCCTGCCTGGAACTGGAGCGCGCGGCGTTGCACCTCGGCCAACAGCCGTTCTCGTTCGACCTGCCCCCGCTTGAGGTCGGTGATCTCTCGGCCCAGACCCACAATCCCGATGATGTTGCCCTGGCTATCGCGTAGGGGCACCTTGGTCGCCAGGTTCCATCGGGTGACCTGGCCGTCCGCGCTCTTCTCCAAAGGCTCCTCGCGGTTGATCAGCGGTTCGCCGGTTCGAATGATGGCTTGTTCGTCGGCATAAAACCGCTCTGCCAGTTCTCGCGGCACAAAGTCAAAGTCCGATTTGCCCACCAGTTCATCGGGACTGCTTCGGCCCATCCGGCGAGCTGATGCCAGGTTGGCGATGATAAACCGGCTTTGGGTATCTTTGGCATAGATGCGGTCGGGGATATTGTCTATCAGCGCACGCAACAGGTTGCGTTCTCTTTCCAGCGTTTCCTCGACCTGCTTGCGCTCCTGCAAGATCAGCGCCCCCCTCAGCGCGCTGCTGATCTGCCCGCGCAAGGTCTCGTACATAGTTTTGTCCTGCAGGTCTGTCCCGAACAGAACAAATCCCATGCGCTGCTCGTGGAAGGAGAGCGGCTCAACGACCAGGCTATATGGCTTGTCCTGGGGCAGCAGGCCCTCTGGCACCAATTGGTGGGAAGGAAAGCGCCGGCCGTCCGGGTCCAGCATGATGCGGCCCTGTTCGTTATAGGCCAGGACCAGCCGGGCATATTCAGTGGACTGGTTGGGCGTTTCGTACAAAGACAGATAGCAGCTCGAAACGCCCAGCGCGGGCAGCCGCTCGTACAGTGTGTCCATCAACTCCGCTCTATCAGGCGATGTAGCAAGCACCTGGTCAAGTGCGTGCAACGCCTGAGCTTGCTGTTCAGCCTGCAATTGTGCTCGCACTTGGGCCTGTCGGGCCATCTCGCCAATCATCACCCGCGCCTGCTCCCACAGGTCTTGTGCCCGCAACAGCGCTTCACCCTCCAGATAGGGCCTCGTGTGGCGACGCAGCACCGAGATTGCGCCTTGCCACGCCAGCACATCACCGCCCGACGCGATGAGCCGGCGCAGCGCCTGATCCAGTTGTTGCAGGAACATGTTGGACTTGGCTTGCACTCCTATGGTGAAACTCTCGATCAATTCTCCGGCCCAATGCCAATCCTCTGCCCCGGCTCCCGTTGCTTGCACCATCTCGGCCTGGATTTGGTCTCGTTGCGCGGCAAGAGCGGCTTCCCAAGATGCTGGAGGTTCTCCCGCGACTTGCACTGACGTTTGCATCACGGCCGTGGAAAAGCAGCCACACGATCGGCGCACGACCAGGCGGGTCGGCACTAACGATTGCGCGGGCGCTGGCTTCCCCTGCAAATGCGCCAAGATCACCTCGACCGCCCGCTGCCCTATTTCGTGATAGGGCACGGTCACGGTGGTCAAGGGAGGTACCGTGATCTCGGCCCAGGGATTGTTATCAAAGCCGGTGACGGCTATGTCATAGGGCACCTGCACCCCTCGCTGGCTCAACTCGTCCAATACACCCTGCGCCATGTCATCGTTGCTGGCGACAATGGCCTGCAGGTCCATACCCACCCGCAGTTTGCTTTGATCCAGCCAAGAGCGAACAGCTCGGACGCCGTCATCATGCGCATAATCACCCGGCGCAACCAGAGCAGGCTCAAACGACAGGCCCTGCTCCTTCAACGCGTCACGGTAGGCGCGGAATCGTGCCTCTGCCGTTACGGTGCCTTGCGAGCCACGCACGAAGGCGATGCGGCGGTAGCCGTGCACCTCGATAAGATGGCGCACCTGATCTCGCATGCCTTGATAGTCATCCACCATCACGCCTGGGTACCCTTCGTACGACCGCATGATATTGACCACGGGCGTCGGGCGCCAGTGCGAATGGACGTCTTCAAATTCCTGGCGGCTTGTCCACCAGTGTTGGATGATCCGGCCATCCACATCCGACGCGTCCACCAGATCATAGAGCGCACGGTTTGCTTGCTGTCTGAAAAGAATGGGAAAGCAGAGCAGGTTGGCATCCATCTGCCGGGCGGCATTCATGGCTCCGGCCCACAGCGATGTGGCCCGGTCATCCGTAATACTCTCGATGATCAGGCCAATGGTCGGTCGCCCGCTGGGCCGCGCGGCACGTCTTGAGTGTATAGCTTCGTTTGCAGGTTTGGATTCCATTACGATCACCTCCTCTGCCCATTGCCGCCGGATGGGGATGGCTCGGGTTCTTGCGCGCCTTTGTCCGTCACCAGCCGGACGAAGGTGGGCCGGCCCAGGGCAGTGCCCAACTCGCGAGCCAGGGTGCGCATCACCGTGTCCGGGTCGGTGGAGCCACGCACGCGGGCTGTGACTTCGCGCAGGATTTGCTCGCGGCGGGCACGAGTCTGTGTTTCCGTCAATTGCTTGATGTTCTGCACGACCGTCGCCGCCTGGCTGGTCAACGCCCGTAAACGCCGGACGTCGGCTTCGGCAAAGGTCTGCGGCAGACTCCACAGCGCGCCGACGTAGCCGATCCACTGGCCGCCCGCCACGAGAGGGACAAAGGCTGCGCTACGCGCCTGGAGCAGGTTCACGATCAGATCACGTGTCGTCTCGTCCATGTTGGGGTCTGAGGTCAGATCGCCGGCGAGGGTAGGCTCATCTCGCTGCAGCAGCCCCATGGTGGGCATCTGGCTCAGTTCGTATTGAGGCGCAATCAGCTCAGCCAACTTGCCCACCTGAGCCATATTGTTGATCCAGCGTGGCGGGCGGTCTGTGAGCCAGGGCACGTCGAATAGACTGAGGGTCGTGCTCAAGTCCGCCTGCCCCAGGATGGTGTGGCGGCAGAGCGCGGCGAGAACCTGATCGTAGGTCTGGGCGGCGGTGATGTCGGCGCTGGCCTGGTAGAGCGCCTGTGTTTCGGCCAATGTCAACTGGGTCTGCTCGAACAGGCGGGCGTTTTCCAGCGCTAACGCGACCTGCTCGGACACTGAGGCGACCAACTCAATGTCTTCTGGCAAGAGACGATGGCGGGGATCGCCCAACACGCCCAAGGCTCCAATGACCTCACCCCGCACCGAGAGGGGCGAGGCCAGAGCCGAGGAGAGCGTGGTGGGCTGCACGAGCGAGTTTTGTCGCACTGCCTGTTCGATCTCCGGCAGCCACAAGTCCTGGTTCAGCTCGAGTGCGCCTCGGTCGAACACATAGCCAGTTGGCAGGTGACCTGCTTCGCGCATGGCCTGCCAGCCTTCGCGGCTGGTCGCGCGGTAAAGTCGTTCCAGCTCTTGCAGGGCTTGCTGTGTCTTGGCTTCTGCTTGCTGGATTTCAGCAAACAAGCGGGCGTTCTCGATAGCATTAGCCACCTGGTCGGCCAGGGTTTGCAGAACGGTGATGTTGTCCTGGTCGAAAGCCGCCGCCCGATCGCTTTGCACCGTCATCGCGCCGATGACACGCCCCCGGCTGATCAGCGGCAATGCCAGTTCGGAGCGGGTAGCCGGCAGGAGCGGATTGCTAAAGCGCACGGCCTCCTCACCCACGTCCAGCGCGATGCGAGCTTGCCGGTGAGCAATACACCATCCGATCATCGAAGCCTCGCCGACTTGCAGCTTGTGACCCTGCTCGACCATCTGTTGCCCGGCCTGGCCGGTGCCGGCGCGCAACACGGCCAAGTGGCCGTCGGGGTCAAGTAGGAACAGCCCGACATAGTACAGGCCAAAGTGGTCGCGGATGAGGTTGACAGTCTGCTGAATCAACTCGTTCGTATCCAGGATGCTGCTGGCGGCGCGAGAGACTTGAGCGGCAGCCTGGAGTTCGCGCGCCCGTCGCTCCTGGGCTTGCTGTGCCCGCTTGAGGTCGGTGATATCGCGGGAGATGCCGAACGTGCCGATGATCCGCCCTTGCTCATCGCGCATGGGCAATTTGCTCGTCATGACCCAAGTGTCTGGACGATCAGGCCACGTTTCCCTTTCTTCCAAACCCAGCACAGGCTGGCCGGTTCTCATGATCTCTTGTTCGGTTTCATAGGCAGGTCGGGCGTGATCCTCCAGGAAAAAGTCAAAATCCGTCTTGCCCACTGCCTGCGTGGGATCGGTCAAGCCAAACATGTTGACCATAGATTGGCTGACTCTGAGAAAGCGGCTTTGGGTATCCTTGAAGTAAATATGGTCCGGGATGTTGTTCATGAAGGTATCCAGGATGTACTGTTGCCGCGCCAGTTCCTCGGAGCGTTCCTGCACGCGTTGGACGAGGAGCGCGCCCTGCAATGCGCCACTGATCTGCCCGCGCAGCGCATCGTAAATGTATCCCTCACGCGGGCCGACTTTTAACAGGGCAAAGCCCAACTGCTGATCTCGAAAGTAGAGCGGCTCCACCACAAAGGTGTATCGTCGCTCTTGCGATAGCATCCCCTCCGGCGCCAATTGCCGAGATGGAAAGCGTCGGCCCTCAGGCTCGAGCGGGATGCGCCCTCGATCGTTGTAGGCCAGCAGTAACCGTGACCATTCAGTTGGTTTCTGCGGGTCTTCGTACAAGGAAAGATAGCCGCTCGGGATGCCTAACTGAGGCAGTCGCTCAGCCAACACCTCAATCAGCTCTTGCATGTCGAGGGTCGTGATCAACGCCTGGCTGATCTCGCGCAGCATCTGAGCCTGCTGCTCGGACTGCACGGCGCGATGCGCCTCAAGTCGCTGCGCTGTCTTGCCGATCGAAATCCGGGCTTGCTGCCAGAGGTTCCCTGCCTGCAACAACGCGTCGCCGTCCAGGTAGGGAAGCGCCTGCTGCTGCATCGCCGTGATCGCTTTCTGCCAGGGCGCGACGTCGCCTCCTGCCAATGCCACTTGCTGCAAGACTTGATCCAGTGCGCGTATAAAGATCCCCGACGACTTGCCGCCCAGCTCGGCTGCAAGGCTATCCAGCAATCGTCCCACCCAGTCGGCGGCAACGCTCCGGGAGGTGTCCCCCATCGCTTTTACGATCTCTGCGAGGATTTCGCTTCGCCGGGCGGCCAGGGCGGCATCGAGCGTTTGCTCCGCTACCCGCTCCCGGTCAACCGCGGCCAGTTTTACTTCCGGGTCTGTGCAGCCGCACGATTGCCGCACGACAAAACGGCAAGGCACCTTCACCTGCTCGGGCACCGGCTGGCCCGCGATCCGCGCGAGCAGGGTCTCCATAGCCTGATAACCGATCTCATAGTATGGCGCGGCCACCGAGGTGAAGGGGGGCGTGTTTGTCCTGCCGAGCATGATGTCGTCGAACCCCACCACGGCAACTTGACCTGGCACCTGGATGCCCCGCTCTCGCAGGACCTCCAACGCGCCCAGCAGCAGGTGGTCATTGGCCGCAACGATGGCTTCCACGTCAACCTGAGGGCGCAGTCGCCGCTCGTCCAACAGCAGACGCATCGCCTCCCGCCCTATGGGACGATCCCAACCCAGGGGTAAGGTGACCAGGTTCGGGTCGAAGGGCAATCCATATGCTTGCAGGACATCGGTGTAAGCCCGATACCGCTCCTGGGCTTGAAGGTGGCCTTCCGGCCCACGGATAAAGGCCAGGCGGCGATAGCCGTGAACCTCGATCAGGTGAACCAGCGCCTCGCACATCCCCTCGTAGCTTTCCATGAGCAGACTGGGGATCCCCTCTAGCGTCATGCCGATGGTCACCACGGGGAGGGGATGATAGCGCTCATGGAAGGCCCTCATCTCGTCCACCGTCACGTAATTGCCGATGGAAGAAGCCCAAATCACGATCCCGTCTACGCTGCCTTGAGCGACCAGATCGTAGAGCACGTTGGCCTGGGACTGGAACCCCATGGGGGCACGCCAGCTTGCCCCTGGGAAGCAAATCAGGTTCACGTCTCGTTCTCGGGCAGCGTCCATGATCCCAGACCACTGAGTTTGGCTGGCGTCGTGGATGGCAGGCGCTAAATAGCCGATCGTCGGTCGCGTGTTTCTTGTTGGCATACTGTTCTCCTTATAGTCCGTCCCGGCATCTCCCTTAGGCGTCGCCATCCGACGTGTGGTGGATGGGCGGCTCGGCGCCATGGCCCTTGGCTGACTGCGTGGCGGGCGCTTGCGCAAGCTGCTCGGCGCTGCCCAATCGAATGAAAGCTGTCCGTCCCAACGCCGTGCCCAGCTCGCGCACCGCCGTGCGTACAATCATGTCTGGATCAGTCGAGCCGCGCACGCGGGAGGTGATCTCGCGCAAGAGCTGCTCGCGGCGGGCGCGGGCCTCGGTCTCCCGGAGCAGACGGCGGTTTTCCATGATGACGGCCATTTGCCCGACCAGCGTGGAGCAGGCTTGGACCTGGCGTCCGGTAAAGTGATAGGGCGCCTTGCCCGCCAACATCAGAACGCCGAGCTGAGTTCCGCGCGCTGTAAGTGGCAGTATCCCCAGCGCGCGGATGTTGCGCTGCCGTAAGGTATCGGCTACTGTTGCTGCGATCCGCAGGTCGTTCTGAGTGTCATCCATGAACATGGGGGTGGAACTGAGCACCACGCCCATCGCCGCAAACATGTCTTTGGAGAGGCGCGTCCCGATCGGCATGGGTGCAATGTCTTGCCCGTCGTACCAGTTGCCCTGTGCCTGGACAGCCTGAACCTCACCGGCTTCATCCCGCTCGTACATCAGCAGCGCCGCCCAGGTGACGCCAGGCACGCGCAGGCCTTCGGCCAGGGCAGTGACCATCTCCTGCGAGTCCTGGGCTGCCTCAATCCGGCGGCTGGTTTCGTAGAGCGCCTGGGCCTCAGCCAGGGCAGCCTGCGTTTCGCCAAACAGGCGGGCGTTTTGGATGGCGATAGCCGTTTGGCTGGCAATCGCAGCCAGCATATCCCGGTCATGCTCGGTATAGAGATTCGGCCTCTTGTAATCCTGAACCGCCATCACACCGAGCACCTGGTCGCCGAGCATGATCGGCACGCCCAGCCAGGACTGGGCTGGCTCTCCGACACGCCCCATGCCCCTCTTTTCCAACCACTCTGCCACGTTTTCCTCGATGAGCAAGCTCTCGCGCGTGCGGAGGATATACCCGGTCAGCCCTTGATCCGCCGGCATGACTGTGATCTGCTGGTCCAACTCGGACTCGCTGACGTTGATGGGGAAGGACACCTCATGTCGGTCCGGGTCGTAGAGAGCGATGTAAAAGTTGGTAGTGTTCAGCAAGCGGGAGATGCCCCGATATACGCCGTCCAAGACCTGGCTCAGGTCGAGGCGCGCGGACAGCACCCGGCTGAGGTCGTTCAGGGCCGCCATCTCCTCGGCGCGAGTGCGAGCCTCTTCAAAGAGACGGGCGTTCTGGATCGCGATGGCCGTCTGCGATGCGATGGCGGATAGCAGGTCACGATGATGCTCATTATAGGTACGCGGCGTGGTGTAACTCTGAACCGCGAGCACGCCGAGCACCTGGTCGCCGATCATCATTGGCACGCCCAGCCAGGACTGGGCTTCTTGACCGATGGACTCGACGCCCAGTTCTTGGAGCCGGGCCGGGATGTTTTCTGGAATGAGCAGCGGCGTGCGGGAACGGATAATGTATTCCGTCATCCCCCGGCCCGAACGGCGTCGGCCAGCTAATGGTCGAACACGTTCCCCCTCGGCGTAAAGTGGAAAGCTTACTTCGTCCAGTTGCGCATCGTACAGCGCGACGTAGAAATTGGTCGTATCCATCAGACGGGATGTGCCGCGATAGACCTCGTCGAGCACCTGGCTCAGCTCGAGGCGCGCTGAGAGCGCACGGCTGAGATCGTTCAGCGCCGTCATTTCTTCAGCGCGGCGGTGTGTCTCCTCGAACAGGCGAGCGTTCTGAATGGCGATCGCGGCCTGGGAGGCGATGGCATACAGCAGGTCACAATGATGGCTGTTGTAGGCGCGCGGCGTGGTGTAACTCTGAACCGCGATCACGCCAAGCACCTGATCGCCGAGCAGCATTGGCACGCCCAGCCAGGATTGAGCCTCTGGCCCAATAGATTCAACGCCCAGTTCCTGAAGCCGCGCCAGGACGTTTTCCTCCAAAAGCAGCGGCGCGCGGGAGCGGATGACGTGCTCGGTCATTCCTTGCCCGGCCTGGCGTCGCCCGGCCATTCGCCGAATGTCTTGTCCTCTGGCATCTAAGGCAAAGACCACCTCATTCTGTGGCGCATCATAGAGCGCGATGTAGAAATTGGTCGTATCCATCAGGCGGGAGGCGCCGCGATAGACCTCGTCGAGCACCTGGCTCAGGTCGAGGCGCGTGGAGAACGCCCGGCTCAGCTCGTTCAGCGTGGCCATCTCTTCGGCGCGAGCCTGGGCTTGTTCGAGCGAGCGTCGGTTTTCCAACCCTAACGCCAGTTGGCTGGCGAGTATCTCGATAAAGGCGATCTCGTCGGCGTCCAGGCGAGGGTGGCCGAAGGGTTGTCCCAGCACAAAGAGACCCAGAGCCTGCTCGTGGCCCACAATGGGGACATAGGCAGCATTCTCGACGTTGAATCTTTGGGCGATTGAAATGGCCGTCCCACGCGAGAGCGAGGGCACGTTCCAGACCGTCTGCGTTTTTTGTTTCTGGATGGCCTGGAACATGATCGGGTTGTTATCGGGGGTGATGCTCTGGGCCGCCTCGAGCGTGGCGAGATTCCCGTCTGGTCCGCAGATACTTTGTACCTGAAGGGTCTGTCCAGTCTGGTCCAAGAGGAGGACCATACAAGGCATTTGCAGGCGACGCGAGGTGGTTTGCGTGGCAGCTTCAAACATCCGCGTGGCGGTCTCGGCCGTCATGGCCATCCGCAGCACCTCGTTGGCAATCGCCTGCCGCTCGGCAAAAGCCTGGGTGGATTGGAACAGCCGGGCGTTTTCGATAGCGGTGGCGAGCTGGTCGGCCATCGTTTGCAGGATAGCGACATCTTCCTGGCTGAACGCGGCCGGCTGTTCGGATTGGATGGACATGGCGCCGATGACGCGGCCTCGGCTGATGAGCGGCAGGGCCATCTCGGAGCGTGTATCCGGCAGCAGCGGATTACTGAAGCGAACCGCTTCTTCACCCACGTCCAGCGCGATGCGGGCTTGACCGTGGGCAACGCACCAGCCGATCATGGACGAGCCGCCGACCTCAAGCTTGTGGCCTGCTTGGAGCAGCTTGTGTCCGGCCTCGCCGGTGCCCGCGCGGAGGACAGCCGACTGACCCGTCTCGTCCACTAGGAACAGGCCGACGTAGTAAAGCTTGAACCGTTCGCGGATCAGTTCCGCGGTCTGGGACATCAATTCTTCCGGGTCAAGCAGTGAAGATGCAGCGCGGGAGACCTGGGCTGCGGTCTGGAGCTGCATGGCCCGGCGCTCCAGTGTCTTTTCCACCTGCTTATGCTCAGTGATGTCGCGCATAATGCCCCGGAAGCCGATGGGTTCGTCCATTGGGTTGGTTATCAGCGATGCGGATACCTCTATGCTCCTTCGGAGCCCATCTCGTCCGAGAATCTCGTAACGGATGGCTTGAGAAGGTTGGCGTGTCCGGTAGACCGTATTGAAAGCTCGATACACGGCCCTGGCATTCTCCTCATCCATATATTCCCGGTTGTTCATACCCATTAATTTGCTTCTGGGATATCCAAGGATCCTGACCACTGCATCGTTAAAGAACGTGAGGTTTCCAGCAATATCCGTTTCGAAATAGCCTTCCTGGATGTTCTCCAGAATCGTCCGATACTTTTCCTCGCTGGCCTTGAGTGCTTCCTCTGTCCTCTTGCGCTCGGTGATGTCGAACAAAACGCCCTGCCAATAGAGAGGCTGACCGGCCGCATCCCGCGCCAACACGGCTTCGTCATGGACCCACACCACGCGGCCATCGCGGGCGACCATACGATACTCGATGCTGAATCTCTCGCCAGTCTTGTTGGTGCGTTCATTTTCAGCCAGCACGCGCTCGCGGTCGTCAGGGTGGAGCAGCTTGACCCAAAGTTGGGGATCGGCTACCCACTCGTCCGAAGAGTAACCCAACATGGTCTCGATCTGCGGGCTCGTATAGATCGCTGAGCTGGTCTCGTCAGTCGCATCCAGGTAAACGATCGCCGGGATGTGCTCCACCAGCGAGCGGTATTGGACTTTCTCGCGAAATCGCTCCTCGGCTTGCTTGTGCTCGGTGATGTCTTCGACGGTCGTGCGAATGCCGACGATCTTGCCGTTCAGGTTTAGGAGATGCCGGTCCTGGATCAGCACCGGCACGTGGTGGCCGTCCTTGTGGAGACAAACGCCCTCGACCGTTTTCAGCGGTATTTGCCCGGTGAGCTTGTCTTGAATGGCCCGACGTGCGGCCTCACTATCCAGAATAAACTCCCACGCTGGCCGCCCCAACATTTCCTCTGCAGCATAGCCCAGCATAGCCAGCTCGGTGCGGTTGACCCGCGTGATGCGCCCTTCGGCATCTATTTCATGATACCCGACCGGCAGCTCGTCAATCAGCGATTGCAAGAGAGCCTCATTCTCTGCCGGCCTGAGCGCCGTGGCCTGTCTAGTCTCGATCAAGGACTCTTTGACATCAGAAAACAGGTTAGCCAACCGTTTTTTCAAGTCCTTCTCACTCATGGTTCACCAACTCCTTAGCGAGCGCGCGATATTGCAGAGCGCTGCGCGTATGGGGGGCGTAGCAGGTGATCGGCTGTCCAAAGGCCGGGCTTTCTCTCAGGCGAGTGTCCACTTCGATAATCGTGTTGAACAGCGTGTCGCCCAATGCCAGCCGCATCTGTTCGAGCACCGTCTGCGAAATCCGATTGCGTTTATCGTACATCGTCACCAGGACCCGATACTTGAGATTTGGATTGGTTTTTTCCTGCACCAGTTTGACCAGCTCCGCGGTCTGCCGCAGCGAATAGGCGGCAAAGAACTCGCATTGCGCGGGCACAAGGAGCAAGTCGGCCGCCGTCAGCGCGTTGAGCGTGAGTGTGCCGATGGCCGGGGGGCAGTCAATCAAGATGGTGTTGTAAAAGCCGTCGCCCATCGCGATCAGTCCATTTCTGAGCAAGAACTCGTAGCCTTTTTGTCCATACAGGATTTTGTCCAGCAGCGCCAGGCTTCGGTTGGCCGGGACGATGTCCAGGCCAAAGATCGGCGTTTCCCGGCTGGCGCTCACGAGCGAGATGTTGCCCAGCAAGGCCTCGTCCACTGTGTGACGCAGCTCATCTGGCTTGAACCCCAGCGAAAGCGTGAGATTGGCCTGCGGGTCCAGGTCAATCAGCAGGACGAGCTGGCCCAGCTCGGCCAGGCACGCGCCGAGCGACACGCAGGTGGTGGTCTTGGCCACACCTCCTTTTTGATTGCTGATCGCAATGACGTGCATGCCTGACTACCTTTGAATCGGCGGGCAGCCCTCAACATGGACTGCCCGGCGCCTGTTACCCGGCCGTGTCGGTCATGGTTTGCGTCTCGCCGGTCTTGAGGCGGATGACGCCATGACTGACGCCCAGCGCGCGGCGTATCTCGTGCACGGTGGCCTTGAGCACGCCTTCCACATCGGGAGCCGCGCGCACCCGCGCCGCGATAGTCGAGACCATTCTCTCGCGCCGTGCCTGTTGTTGAGTTTGTTCGAACAGTCGCACATTTTCCAAAGCCTGTGCAGCTTGATCGGCGATCTCGGTCACCAGTGCCACATCCTCCTCGGTCCATTCGCGTGGATGTTCGGTCTCGTGCAGGTCAATCACACCGATGACTTGATCGCGCAGCTTGATTGGAACCGCCAGCGCTCCGGTGTAGACCCCATCGTGTGGGGCCGGAGCGAGGGCGACGGGCGCGCCCTGGTGAAGCGCCTGCTCGATTTCTGGCAGAGGCGCATCGCCCACGGGCGGCACCCCGCTCACCCGATACTCGTGGTGGACGGCCGATAGCACCGGCAGCAGGCGCTCCCACTCCTGGCGCAGATAACGCGCTTGAGTTTCTTCGGCGGCCCGCAGAGCCGCTTGCGTCTGCGCGAACAGCCGGGCGTTCTCGATAGCGATCGCGACTTGATCGGCCAATGCGCTCAAAACGGAAACGTCTTCTTCGGTGAATGCAGCTTCTTGTTCGCTTTGCACATCCAACGCGCCAAAGATTTGATCGCCGACTCGCAGCGGCAGAGCGATTTCGGAACGTGTCTGCGGCAGATCCGGGTTATCAAAGTGGACGGCGTCGGCCCCTACGTCCAATGCGATGCGGGGCTGACCCGTCCCGGTCACATAGCCCACGATGCCTTGTTCGCCCACCGCCAGCTTGTGACCGCGCGCCAGCATACGCTGTCCCCCCTCGCTGTTGGCAGCGCGCAACACCGCAAAGCGCCCCAACTCGTCCACGATAAAGACGCTGACATGATAGTAGCCGAACGTCTGACTGATCAGTTGCGTCACTTGGGTCAGCAGTTGATCCAGGTCTCGCACCTGACTGGCGGCGCGCGCCACCTGGGCGCTGGCGGCCAATTGCGTGGCGCGGCGCTCGGCCTGTTGGCTGGCGTTGCGAACTTCCAGATTCAGGCGTTCCAGTTCACCTGTGCGTGTGACCAGTTCGGCGGTGGTGGCCTTGAGGTCCTCAGTCTGTCGGGTGAGGGCGGCCTGGCTTTGCTCCAATTCCTTAGCATAGGCCTGGGCGGATTCGAGCGCCGTCAGCAGGCTCTGACCGAACTGATTGATGAGATAGGCAATGATCAACAGGATGGTGGGGTACAGCACGGGCAGGAGCCAGGGCAGACTCTGAAACACGCTTGGACGCGGGCGTGGCAACCAGGTTTCAATTGCGGCGACGACCGTCATGTACAGAGCGGTCACGATCATGACCCCTGTTTGCAGGCGAGACCGGATGAACGCTACATACAGCAGGAGGTTCACCAGGATGCCGGCCATCACCAGCGAGGTCAATCCGGTGATCGCGGCGGGTGCCCATCCCAGCACGAGCGGCGAGCCGATGAACCAGATCAGGACGCCGCTGCGCAGATGACCGGCGCGTGCCCATAAGCTTGCCAGATAAGCTACCAGGCTTGCCCCAAGGACGACTGCCCCGATCTCGAATAGATGCCGGGCGCCTGTCACATACGACAAGCCGATCTCGGCTGTCCCGACCACCAGGGTAATGACCACCACGATGCGCATGAACAGGATGAACTGGGTGTCCCTCAGGCGTGGCTGCTCAAAGGCTGGTGTCTTGCGCTTGTCTGATTCGACCGTTGTCATCGTCTTGTCTCCTGCTCAAATGAAGGCGAAAGGCGGAAAGCCTTCCTTTCGCTTTCGTCTTTCATCCTTCTGCCTTCATCCTTCATCCCTCCGCCTTCATCCTTTCGCTCCATCCCCTGTCGTCAGCCGCACGATGGTGCGCGGCACGCCCAGCGTGTGGGCCAACTCGGACGCGGTGGTTTCGAGCACACTCTCGATGTCTGTGGCGGCGCGGACGCGCGTGGTGATCTGGCGGATCAGCCGCTCGCGTTCAGCGCGGCGCTGGGTCGCTTCCAGCAGACGCACATTTTCGAGCGCGGTGGCCGCCGGCCCGGCCAACGCCAGGATCAGCTCGACATCGTGTTGGGCAAACTGGCGCTGATCCGGCCGGTTGGCGACCGAGATGACGCCGACGACCTGGCCCTTGATGGCCAGCGGAGCCACGATGAGCGAACCCACGTCCGGTTGCTGGCGCCGTCCTGGTTTAAGGCCGCCCCCGGCGCTTCCAGAGAGGACCGGCTCGCCGGTGCGCAGGACCTGGCCCGCGATGCTGGCCTCAAGCTCCTCAAAGGTCAGATCGAGTTCGCTCTCCGAGTGGCCGGCGCCTGCGCGGGCGAAAATCTGGCGGCGCTGGATGTCGGCCAGGATGACGAGCGTGTGGTCAGCCTGCTCAAGCGTGTTGGCATAGTCTGCCAGGCTCTGGCAGATGTCGGTGATCTGGGTGAGCCCGGCGATGGTTCGGGTGGCCTCGAACAGCCCCTCGGTTTCCTGCAGGGCGAGCTGCGTCTGTTCCACCAGGCGCGCGTTGTCGGCGGCCAGCGCCGTCTGCAGCGCGATGGCGCGAATCATTTCCATTTCTTCGTCCGACCAGGGGCGTTCGCTTTCGCGGCGCACAGTCAGTTGTCCGATGGGTTGCCCGCGCAATTCGAGTGGAATCAAGACCGCTTCGGGGAGCGCGTCGGCGCCGGGTATGTCAGACGTGCGGAATTCGGCGCGCGGGATTTCCATGCGGCGCTGCTGGTAACCTTCCCAACCTTCTCGCACCAGCAGGCGGTTGGTCTGTTCCAGTTCTTGGAGCGCCGCCTGGGTTTGCCTAAACAGGCGGGCGTTTTCCAGCGCCACCGCGATCTGATCGGCCATGCCTTGCAAGGCCGCAGTATCGCCTTCGTCAAACGCGCTAGGTTGGTCGCTTTGCACTGTCAATGCGCCCAGCACGCGCTCGCCGACCTGCAGCGGTAATGCCATCTCCGAGCGAGTCGCGGGGAGCAGGGGGTTAGCAAACCGCACCGCCTCCCGACCCACGTCCAGCGCGATGCGCGCTTTCCGGTTGGCGCAAGTCCAGCCCACCATAGACTGTCCACCGATTTCCAGGCGGTGGCCGCGTTCCTTCATGATGCGCCCGGCTTCGCCGGTGCCGGCCTCCAACACAGCATAGCGGTTGTCTTGATCTGCCAGGAACAGACCGACATAGTAGAACCCGAATCGTTGTTGGATCAGCTCGACGACACGCGGAATCAATTGATCGGGATCCAGCAGCGTCGTCGCCGCGCGGGACACTTGAGCGCTGGCCTGGAGTCGGTTCGCCTGACGGCTCAACTGCTCATTGGCCTGGCTGATCTCTGCCGTGCGCTCGGCGACGCGCTGTTCCAGCCCCGTGATCAGGCCCCGCAACTGCTCGGTCATTCGATTGAAAGCGCGAGCCAGGGTGCCGATTTCATCTTCGCTGCTCACGGGCGCGATGCGCGTCAGGTCGCCTGCCGCAATCGCGCTGGCGGTTTGGGTGAGCGCGCCAATCGGACGCAGGCTGCGCCAAATGCTGAGCCAGACCAGGCTCAACATGATCACCACCCCAGCTACAATAGTGATCCACGAGGTGCGTTGAAAGGTCTGCACCGCGCTCAACAGCTCTGATTCTTGCTGTTGAATGATGACGCCCCATTCGTTATCGAGTTTGTCTACATACGCCAACCAACGCACACCGTCGCTGTCGGTAAAGGGCAGATAGCCTCTTTTGCCCTGCCGCAAATAGACGACGGGCGGAAACTGGGTGGCATCAATCAGCTCATTCTTGGCGTTCATCAAGACCTGGGGGTCGGAATGAGCGACAATGCGATTGGCGCCATCCACGATATACGTGACGCCGGTCTTGCCGACTTGACTGACGTTGACCTGCTGAGAGATTTCTTTTAGCTCGCTAAAGATGGCGCCCACGCCAACGATCCGACCCGACGCATCCTGAATGGGCGCAGACAGACCCAGCGCCGGCCGGCCGGTCGTGCGGCTGATCAAGACCTCTGTAGCGGGTATGCCGGCCCTGGCTTGCTGGAAATACTTGCGGTCGCTATAGTTCTTGGGCGCCTCGTCATCGTTTCGCGCGACGTTGACGCCCTCCAGGTTGGTGGTCATCACCAGATACAGGTGTGAGTGCGCTTTGGCGACGGCCACCAGATGAGGTTTTTGTCGGCTGGCGTCCATGCTGATAATATCAGGCTGCAAGACCAATTGCCGTAAGGTCTGGGTATTCAAGTCCAGCCAGATGGCGACATTCGCCTTTAACGCGCTGTTCACCAATCGAATCTGCTCGTTGAGACTTGCGTCTAGCTGGGTCCGGGCCTGGTTGCTCAAAAAGACCGCCGCGATGACCAGCACTGGGAGCGCCGTGGCCAGGACCAGCAGGGTCAGGCGCGTCTGCAATCGGGCTCGCCGAAGGACGGGAAGAAATTGTCCAAGCGAGAAATCATTCATGGTGGTGTCTCCTTAGCCCGGATGGCGGCTCGATCTGCCTGGGCGTCAAACTCCAAGTGACATTACGCTGTGCTGGCATGAGGTTGCTCCGCTTGAGATAACAAGTCAATGGCGGCGTAGCGCGCGCCCGTCGCCTGGCTGATCTCTCGCACCGCCACGTTCAAGACGCCTTCTGTGGTGATAGCGCTGCGGATGCGAGCCGTGATCTCATTGATCAGGCGCTCACGCATAGCACGGCGCTGGGTATCCTGGTACAGCCGCGCGCTTTCCAACGCCACACCTAGTTGCTCGGCCAGCGTTTCCATCAGCGCGATCTCTTCCTGGCTCCATCCGCCGCTCTCGGCGCTCTTGCGCAGGTCTACCACGCCGATTGTTTGGCCGCGCACTTGGACCGGCAGAGCTAACGTCGCCCCGTCCGGATCGGTCATCACAACGGTCTTGTCTTCGCGCAGCGCGGCGTCTATCTCGGGTGACCGCTCGTCCCCGATGGGGAGGAGGTGTTTTCGGGCGTAAGCATAGCCCGGTGTCAGGCCGGTGCGCATCATCTGGCTCCACGTTTCGCGGCTGTACTGGCCATAGGCGCGGCGCTCGGCTTCCAAGGCGGCTTTGCTTTCGGCGAACAAGCGCGCGTTGTCGAGTGCCACGGCGATCTGATCGGCCATGCTTTGCAGCACCTCGATAGCCACACCGTCAAAAACGTCAGGATGGTCGCTCTGCACGGTTAGTGCGCCGATCGCCTGGCCGCGCGAATGGAGAGGCAGGGCAGCCTCGGAGCGAGCGCCCGGCAGGTCTGTCGCAGCTTGGCGTTCTGCTTTTTCAGCTTCTTGGACCACACGCGGCAGGCCACGGGTGATGCTCCAGCCTATGGTCGAGTCGCCCTCGATAGGCATCCGGTGACCTTGAGCCACCATCGCGCGGCCGGCCTCTCCCGTGCCGGCCACCAGCTCGGCCCACTCGCCCGACCTGTCCACCAAGAACAGTCCGACGTAAGACAGGCCAAACCGCTCGCGGATCAGCTCAACGACTTGCCGGGTCAGTTGATCCACATCCAGAATGGACGAGGCGGCGTGGCTGACCTGAGCTGAGGCCTCCAGGTAGACGGTGCGGCGTTGCAGGTCGCGGGTGCGGTCGGCCACCTGGTGTTCCAAAGACGCCCGAAGCTTTTGCAGTTCGCGATTGGCCTCCACCTGAGCGCGCTCGTTGCGCTGGGCGAGTTCCAGCGACCGGTTGAGGTTGCGCACCGCATAATACAAGAGCAATCCACCGACGACAAAGATCGCGCTATAGCCCCAGAGGTCAAAAGGCGGGGGCGATTTCGGGAACTGATACGTCACGAGGCCGAGGGTTTCGATGTACCACAGGCCGAACACCGCTGCGATGCTGAGCGCGGCAAAGATGAGTGTGGCCCGCCCCCCTAACAACAGACCGGCAACGAGGATGCACAAAAAGAAACCGCTGGTGGTCGAGTTCCGGATACCGTAAAACCCATAAACCGAGTAGGTCAAGGCGACCCACAGGACCAATGACATCAAGACGCCAGCGATCTGGGTCCAGCCACGCCATATCAGAATACGCATGCCCAGCATCCAAAACACGAGCGACCCCATGATCATTACATTGGTGGTATTCCCCCAAAAGCTCTGGGCGCTGACGAGAGTCAGCACCACGACCATGAGCACCGAGATCGCCAGGATCACGTTCACCATCACGCTGAGCAGGTTGGCAGCGCGTTGCCTGGCTTCGTCTTCAAAAGTGGGCGCGGCAAAAAACTGTGTGATTCTGGTCAGCATGGCTGCTTGTCCCTTCCTCTTTAGGGGTGGGTCTGCCGGTCAAAGGGCACCAACTGGATTTTGGCCTCGGCCACCCCCAGCGTCTCACCAAATTCGCGCACAGCGGTCTGCAATATCCGGTCAATGTCTAAGGATTCGCGCATGCGGCTGGTGATTTGCGATGCTAACTGCTCGCGCGCGGCGCGGCGCTGGCTATCCTGATAGAGGCGAGCACTTTCCAACGCTTGTCCCAGTTGCTCGGCGAGTGCTTCTAGCAGCGCGATCTCTTCGGAATGTAACCCGCCCGGCCTTTGGGTATCCAGCACGGCAATGGCCTGACCGCGCACTTTGATCGGGATAGCCACGCGCTTCTCGGCGGCAGTGTCTGCATCTTGCCCGTCCGAAGCAGCCTGAATCGTCTGTCCGGCACGCAAGGCCTCTTCCATTTCGGGAGCCCAGGCGTCTGGAGCGCGCGCAATGCCCCGCTTGTCTCCACGATAACCCAGGTCGGGCTGTGCGCGGAGCAGGTTGGCCCAGCCCTTGAGACTCAGTTCGCCATAGGCGCGGCGCGCGCTTTCCAGGTTGGCCTGGCTTTCGGCGAATAGTTGCGCGTTGTCAAGCGCCACTGCCACCTGATCGGCCATGAGTTGCAGCACGGCGAGGGCAGCCTGGTCGAATGCGCCAGGCTGGTCGCTCTGCACCGTCAGTGCGCCCAGCACTCGCCCGCGCGAAAACAAGGGCAGCGCGGCTTCTGACCGCGTGTCCGGCAGTTCGGCTGTTGCCAGCCGCACGGCATCCTCGCCCACTTCCAGCGCGACGCGCGGCTGAGTGTTGGCGATGCACCAGCCGACCATAGAGCCTTCGCCAACGGGCAGACGGTGCCCCCGCGCCCGCAAAGCCTGGCCGGCTTCGCCAGTGCCGGCCTGCAAGACGGCCCACTGTTGACTGCTGTCCACCAAGAACAATCCAACATAGTAGAGCCTAAAGTGCTCGCGAATCAGCTCGACGACCTGGCGGGTCAGCTCGTCAACGTCAAGAATGGAGGCTGCTGCGCGACCTACCTCTGCCGAAGCGCGCATGTAGGCAGAACGGCGCTCCAGGTCCGCGGTGCGCTCGGCCACGCGCTGCTCCAGACCGCTGACCAGGTCGCGAATCTGCTCGGTCATGCCGTTGAAGGCAGAGGCGAGCTGCCCGACTTCGTCCTGGGAACGAATCTGGACCCGCTGGCTGGCTGCGGCTCCCTTTTGTCCGATCTCTTGAACAGCGGCCAACAACTGCCCCAGCGGACGGGTGACCCAGACGGGAAGCATGACAACGAGTAGAATGATCGCCAGCCCCAACGAAACCAGAGCCGCTGCGCCTGAAGAGAGAAGCAGGGCTTGGGTCCTTTGCGCGACCAGCTGGGTGGGCAGGCCCACCTTCACCGCCGCCACGTGCCGGTCACGGCTATCCCGCACCGGGATGGTGGCATCGAAATATCCTTCGCCGGGTTGAGGATAAACCTCGAGGACCTGCGCCACGGTGCCTTTGGCGGCGTCCAACAGCACCGGATCGGTGAGTCGTTGGCCGCGCTGGGTGGGGTCGTTGTGAAACAGAATCTTGCCCTCCGTGTCCACCACCATCGCATACGACACGTCTTGATACTCGGTGACGATCTCCTGGCATTGTTTTTCAAAGCCCGCTACTTCGTCCAGGAAGATGCCATATTTCAGCAGCCGGTCCAGTTGCAGCGCCAGGCTCTGCCCGATGACCAGCGTTCGAGATCGGAGAGCGTTCGAGTATTCACGCGTGATGATGTAGCTGCTGATGGTGGCATTGACCCCGATCGCCAGCAGCAGGCTGACGAGGGCAATCAGCACGATCTTGGTGCGTAACTTGAGATTCATTGATCTCTCTCCCACACTATCCGATATCGCAAGTCCGTCCGAGTATGTCCCACCTTTGCAAAGGCCCGAATACCTCTACAGAGGTGCGGAGTGACCCAGCCTCTTACGATTTATAAGCGACTTGCTCCTTGGAGGGAGGTGCCATACGAATCGTCACTTCCGGCAAGTCCAAAGACTGCACGATCTCTTGCACTGCGGTCTTGAGCACCGTGTCCATGTCCAACGATTCGCGCACGCGAGCCGTGACCTCGCCGACGAGCCGCTCTCGCACGGCGCGGCGTTGCGTGTCCTGGTAGAGTCGTGCGCTCTCCAGTGCCACGCCCAACTGCTCGGCCAGTGTCTGTATCACTGCGATCTGATCAGGCGCCCATTCGCCAGAGCCGGCCGGTCGCTGTATATCCACCACCCCGATCACCTGGCCGCGCACCTGGATGGGGAGGGCGAGCGCTGTGCCATCGCCTTCGGCCACGGCGAGTTGCCTCGCTTGTATGGCCTGTTTCATTTCCGGCTTCAATTCCTTATCGGCGGGCACAGTGCCTTTTTGATCGCTGACAAAACCCAACCCGGGTCGTGTTCTGAGCAACTGGCGCCAGGCCTGGCGGCTCAGTTCGCCATAGGCGCGCCGCTCGGCTTCCAGGCTCTCTTGCACTTGCTGGAACAGCCGCGCGTTGCTGATGGCCAGCGCGACCTGGTCGGCCAGGGTCTGCAAGACCGCCACATCTTCTTCACTGAACGCCTGTGGAAAGGTGCTTTGCACGTCAAGGACGCCAATGATCTCGCCGCGCGCCCGCAGGGGCAAGGCCATCTCAGAGCGAGTGTCTGGCAGATAGGGGTTCTGCAAAAAGACGCGATCGGCGCCGGTGTCCAGCGCGATGCGAGCTTGTCCGCTATGAGCGGTATAGCCGACGATGCCGCGTTCTTCCACGCGCAGCCGGTGCTTGCGTGCCAGCATCCGCTGACCGCCCTCGCTGGAGGCTGCCTGGAGTTCGGCCCACTCGCCCGAAGTGTCAATCAAAAAGATCCCGGCGTGGTAAAAACCAAATTGCTCGCTGATGAGATTCACGATGCGTGGAAGCAATTGCGCTGCATCGAGCGTCGCCGAAGCCTCACGCGCCACGCGCGCGGTCGCCTCCAGATAGCTGGAGCGCCGCGCCAGTTCGCGCGTGCGTTCTTCCACGCGCTGTTCCAGACCACTGATCAGGTTGCGGAGCTGCTGGGTCATGCTGTTGAACGCCGAGGCCAGGCTGGCGACCTCGCGCGGGCCGCTGACGGCCGCCTGCAACTCGATCTCGCCGCGGGCGATGCGGGTCGCGGTCCCGGTCAGATTGACCAGCGGCACCGCCAATCGGCGCGCCACGACCACCCCCAGCAGGCCGGCCAAGGCTGCCAGAGTCAACGTGATCCCGAGAGAGGCTGCGGCGACCCGGATAGCCTCCCGGTAAGCCTCTTGCCAGGGCAACTCGGTCACGACGGCCCAATCGGGTGTTCCCAGAGGGATATAGGACCCGACTACCGTGGTGCCCTTGATGCCCGAGTAGATACTCGCCTCGGTCGGCCGAGCTGTGGCGGGACGGCGGATGAACTCACCGACTGTTTTCAGGTGTCCCACGTTTTCGCCCCTCAATACCCGGGCAGTATCGCTGAAGGCGATCAGATTGCCTTGTCGATCTACCACGTAAGCCAGGCCTGTCTCGCCGACCTTGAGGCGATCGATCAAGTCCCACAAGTCCACCTTCAGGTTCACTTCGGCGGCGAGTATCCCCTGAAACTCTCTCAAGGGATTGGTGGCGGGAACCGCCATGACGATCAACGGCTCGCTGGTGATAGGGTCAATGTAGACTGGGCTGATGTATCTTTCCCCCTTGCGGAGTTGAGCCAGGGTGTCACTGGGGAGTCGTTCGGCGAGTCGTCCCGACGCGGTTTGTGAGAGACGGGAGGCCTTGACCAATTCCTGGCCCTGGGCATTCAACAATACCAACTGGCGAATGGCAGGCTGAGGCCCCAACAGGCTCTCGATGATCTGTTTCTGGGCTTCGGGGGAGGCCGTGACTGGATTGGCCAGCCGGGCGGTGGTGTCCAACACACTGAACTTGTCCTGGATGAAGCTGGCGACGGTGCGGGCAGCATCTTGAGCGATGAGTTGCTGCTGACCGGCGATGGTCTCTTGTTGGGCCTGGAGATTCGAGAGCACTTGCAAGCCGCTGGAAATCAAGAGCATCACCACGCTCAAGACCACGAAAGCAATGGCCAGCGTCGCGGTCAGACTCCGCGCCGTTTGGGGTTGCCTGGTTTTATCCTTCATAGCCTTCTCACCTTATCTGTGTGTCGGTCAGAAACACTGGCCTGTCTCCGCGCTTGTCGCTTCTATACGGTCAACGGTCGTAAACTTTCACTCTGTCTGCAGGCATTTGGACGTTGTACACTGTCATTGCGAGCGCCCGAACCCCCTGACGGGGGCAGGTGGCGCGAAGCAATCTCTTTTGCTCGCTGGAGATTGCTTCGGCCTTCGGCCTCGCAATGACAAAATGAAACTTGGCCGCGCCGAGTATAGGAACTTGGCCCGAGAAAACGGGTTTCTGGCGCCACCATTTGCTAACGAATGACCTCATTTGCCTGCCTCAACAAGCCTTCCGGTACCTTAATCCCCAGGTCTTGCGCCACCTTGTAATTGATCTGAAAATAACTCTCGGCTGAGACGACCGGGATGGTGCCGGCCGGGGTGCCTTTAAAGATTTTGTCAATCAGGGGCGCAGCCTGCTTGCCCACAGCAACGTTTTCCACGTTCACGCCAAAGATAGAGCCATAGCCTCCTGCCTCCATCAAGGCTCCGCCAATCGGCATCTTGCGCTCATAGGCGAATTTGCCCATGACGGCAAAAGCATCCGGCGTCACGGCCAGAGGCTCGGCAACAAACAGGATTGCATCAAAGCCGACATCCGCCGATTTGGCGCGCGTCTGCAACGCGGCCTCAAGTTCTGCCGCATTGTTGGCAGGAAGCTCGACCAACGTTATGCCCGCGGCGGCTGCCACCGGGCGCAAGGCTTCTAGCTGGGAGGTCACAATCGGGTAACCTTTCTGATAGGGGATCAACATTCGCCTGGCCTGGGGGGCCAACTCGCGCATGACCTCAAAACGCTTGACGGCGAGGTCCGGGCCGGGGTAGCGTACGCCGGTGATGTTCCCGCCGGGTTCGCGCACACTGTTGATCAGGCCCATCCCTTCTACTTGGGCAAAGGCAAACACCACCGGGATGCTCGTTCCTTGCGTGGCTGCCTTGGCCTCTAAGGATGCTTCGGTGGGAAACACGAAAATCACATCCACCTTATCGGTCACGAATTTCTTGAGGATGCGCTTGTAGGCGTCCATGTCAAAGTTTGTTTTCTGCACGTCATAGATGATATTCTTGCCCTCGATATAGCCCAGCTCAGTCATTTTGGTCTTGAGGCCATCTGTGATATTGGCGACAAAGTCCAGGCCCGATAGAACGCCCACCCGATACACCCTGGGCTTTTGGGCGCCACAGCCGCTCAGGAGCAGAGCAACTACGACCGCCCAGACGAGGGTGGCCCACCCCTTGGGTGTTCTGTTCCGAGAATCATGATGGCTTGACATTTTTCTCCTGCCTCGAATCTTGTTTTGATTTGATAGTTCATCCGTTCAGAGTATCCTTGACCGGCTGGGTTTTTGAGACCTGCCAGATCTGGCGCTAGCGAATGATCGTCGCGGCCATGTTCAGCAGACCTTGCGGCACGGTCAGCCCCAGGTCTTGAGTCACTTTATAATTGATCCACAGATCCTGCTCAGGGGTGATGACCGGGATGGTGCCGGCCGGGGTGCCTTTGAGAATTTTGTCGGCCAGAGGCGCGGCCAGTTGGCCCACTTTGAAAAGGTCGTTCGCGTTCCCGAAAACAGCCCCCTGTTCCACAGTATAGAGAAAACTGCCGGCAATCGGTACCTTGTGCTTCGCCGCGAATTGGCTGATCACTGCCCAGCCGTCGGGCGAGTGGTTGAGAATGTCCGGCATGAGGATGATGGCATCCAGGCCGAGATCCGCCGATTTGGCCCGCGCCGCCAGATCGGCCTCGAGTTCTTGGACGGTGGTGGCAGGGACCTCAACTAGCTTGACCCCTCTGGAAGATGCCAACGGGCGCAAGGTCTCTAGCGCCGGGGCGGTATTGGGATAGTTCTTGTCGTAGCCTATCCAGACTCGTTTGACCTTGGGGGCGATCTCGAGCAAGATCTCTAAACGCTTGCTGATCTGTTCTGGGCCGGGGAAACGCACGCCGGTGATGTTGCCGCCGGGCTCGCGCACGCTTTTGACCAGGGTGGACCCTTCCAGGCCAGCGTAGGCAAACACCACGGGAATGTTCGTCCCTTGGGCCGCTGCCTTGGCCGCCACACTTGGCTCAGTGGGGATCGCAAAGATCAAGTCCACCTTGTCGTCTACCAGTTTCTTGGCGATGCGTTGTTCTTCGGCAGAGTCCGCGCCCAGGTTCTGCAAGTCGTAAGCAATGTTTTTGCCCTCGACGTACCCCAGCTCGGTCAGTTTGGCCTTAAAGCCCTCCACGACCGGGAGAAAAGCCGCTGAGCCATTTAGAATCCCTACCCGATACACCTTGGGCTTTTGGGCGCCACCACACCCGCTCAACAGCAGGCTCACGATCATGATCCCGACAAAGACAGTCCATCCTTTCCGAGTCTTGTTCTGAGAACGTTTATGGCCTAACATGTTTATTCCTTTCTAGAGAGATTGAGAAAACGATCTAGAAATTGTGTCAACGAATTTCAAACGAATCAACGAATAGCAGGACATATACGATTCGCTTATTCGTTACCTATTCGTTGACGAGTGATTTCTAAAAGCAAACCTTAACTCTATAATTGATTTCAGCGAAACTATCTTGGACATGCGAATCATCCGACCAAGCATTGCACCCCCGCTTTTTCACGGGGCCTCTTGCCGTATGGCTTCTTCCGACGCCAACTGCACCACGACTTGTTGCATGCCAAGCGACTGGCGAATCTGTTCAGCCGCCGTCTTGAGCACGGTCTCTATGTCCAGAGATTCTCTCATGCGCGCTGTGACCTGACCGATGAGTTGCTCCTGCGCCGCGCGGCGTTGGGTATCCTGGTACAAGCGGGCGCTTTCCAGCGCCACGCCCAACTGCTCGGTCAATGTCTCAACCAACGATATCTCTTCACGCGTCCAGGCGCCCTGCGGCTTGCGCGCCTCGATCATGCCAATGGCCTGACCGCGCACCTGGATTGGCACGGCCAGGCGATTGGCGCTGCTGTCACTTTGGACGGCTTGCCCGGTCCGCAGAGCTATCTGCATCGCGGGTCGCAACTCGGCGGTCTGTGCCAGGCCGCTGCGGTTTCTGATAAAGCCCAAGTTGAGCTGTGTGCGGAGCAATTCGCTCCATGCCTCCCGGCTCAATTCTCCACGGGCCTGGCGTTCCGCCTCCAGGCTCTCTTGAGCCTGCTGGAAAAGTCGCGCGTTGTCCAGGCTGATTGCCAGTTGACTCGCCAACATCCGCAAGGTTTCGAGCTTCTCTTGCGACGGCGGTGATTCGCTGCTGAACTGAAGGTCCAGCACACCGATCGTCTTGCCTCGCACTTGCAGCGGTAGAGCGATGCGCCACCGGGCCTGGAGCAGGGGGCTGATCGAGCCCGGGGCGACGGAGGCGAGTTTGCCTATTGCGCCCCGAAGGGCCTGGCTCACCGGATCATCGGAGCTAACCTGCACCTGGTAACCTTGCTGAACCATCTTTTGTCCTGCTTCGGAAGAGGCAGCGCGAAGGACGGCAAACGCTTCTTGAGCCTCCCACAAGAACAGCCCGGCGTGATAGATATCGAGTCGCTCGGCGACCAGATGGACAAATCGTTCCATGATGCTTTGCTCATCGGTCAGGGACGAGATTTGCCCCATCACTTGAGCCGCGATGGTAAGCAGCTCGGTTCTTTCGGCCAGGAGCACGTTTGTCTTTTCCAGTTCCGTGGCTCGCTCTTGCAGCAGTTGGGTGGTCTGGGCCAGTTCGGCGGCCTGGGCGTGTTCAGCGTCCAAGATATGCTCCTGGAATCGCATAAACCGCCAGAGCAACACCATGAAGAGGGCCATCGCCACCGCCATGACGGCTCCCACGGCCAGCCACTCTTCCAACGCCAAGGGGTTGTCAGAGTGAATCAACCATGGGCCTAACCGGCCCAGATGAGCCAAGCTGGCAAAGACGGCATAGGTGGCTAGGCTGAGGGCTGTCATCACCAGACCCGATCGCGCGCCGACCAGGATCACAGCTAACACCGGCAAGGCCAAGAGGTACGTTCGTCCGTCTCCTGCCAGGCCTCCTCGCGCCAATGCCAGTGTCCCGACGGCATAGCCCACCAGCAGGAAAGCCCATGCCCGCACGCGGGTATCGAGGCGGCGCAGGAGAGTCAGGGCCGCTATCAGCAAGTAGCACAGCGCGAAAGCAGCTACGGCTGGCCATTGTCCAGATATCTGAGTGGCCTGGACAAAGACGTAACCCAGCACGGGTAGAATAGCAATGGCGGTGATCGTCAGCAGGACGTTCAGCACGCTGGTGCGCCAGGCCTGGAACTGTGGAGTGCTTTTGCTAGTCATGTGCCCAAGTGTCTCTGTTTTCATGACTTTACCTTGTCCTCTATCGCCAACTGGACCACGATCTCGTCCAGCCCCAATGCCTGATACATCTCATCGGCGGCTGCCCTGAGCACCGTCTTCAGGTCCAGCGATTCGCGCATTCGGCTGGTGATTTGCGATGCCAACTGCTCGCGGACGGCGCGGCGCTGGGTGTCCTGGAACAGGCGCGCGCTTTCCAGCGCCACGCCCAGTTGCTCGACCAGCGTCTCTAGCAGTGTGGTTTCTTCCGGCGTCCACTTGCCCCCGCGGGTGGGTTTGTGCGTATCGAGGACGCCGATGACCTGGCCGCGCACTTTGATGGGGATCGCCAGGGTCGCGGATGGCCCGGCTTCGCCTGCCACGATTTGACCTGTCCGTAAGGCCTGCTTCATTTCCTCACGCCACTGGCCATCGGTCGGCAGGATGCCATGCGGATCATAGCGGTGGCCCAGGCCGGGCCGGATCCGGAGCAGTTCCGCCCATGCCTGGCGGCTGATCTCGCCATACGCCCGCCGTTCTGCTTCCAGGCTTTCCTGCGCTTGTCGGAAGAGCCGTGCGTTGCTGATCGCCGTCGCCACCTGGTCCGCCAGCGTCTGCAGCACGGTTGTGTCCTCACTGCTGAACGCCTCCGGCTCTGTGCTCTGCACGTCCAACGCGCCGATGATCTCCCCACGTGCTCGCAACGGCAGGGCTATTTCGGAGCGCGTGTTGGGCAAATCCGGGTTATTGAAGAAAACAGCGTCGGCGCCCACGTCCAGCGCGACGCGAGGCTCGCCGCGTCCGGTGACGTAGCCCACGATGCCTTCTTCCCCCACTCGCAAGCGGTGTCCGCGCGCCAGCATCTGCCGGCCGCCCTCCGACGAGGCGGCGCTCAAGATCGCGTATTCTCTGGCCTCGTCCAGTAGAAAGACGCCAGCATGGTAAAAGCCAAACTGCTCACCGATCAGGGTTACAACTCGCGAGATGAGTTCCTGCAGGTCCAACACCGATGTCACGTCCCGGGCGACCCTGGCAATTGCCTCCTGATACCGGGCGCGACGGGCCAGGTTGCGAGCGTATTCTTCAAGCGTTACCCGCTGCGCTTCCAGCCCTTGAGCGTATTCGTTGGCCCGGGCCAAAGAGTCTTCGTACCGCAAGTCGCGCGAATCCAGTATGGACGCCGACATGGACAGTGTCAGAACCACTGCAAGGATGTTAACGACTGCCTGGATCCAGGTGGGGATGGGAAGCATCTCAAACACCTGGAAGCCTGCCAGCGCGATGCCTGTTGTCAGAGCGATGCCAGAGATGAGCACCACGCCCCGGTTTTCCCGGCGACCGGCCAACAGCCGCGCGAACATGATGGACAGCCAGCCCGCAAAGATGCCCGGCACCACCATCCCTTCCACCAAAGCCGGTCCAATCACTGCCGTGAGATTGATCGCTAACGTCGTCAGGTACACGGCGGCAGTCAGACGCCCCTGGCGGGCCAGCAGGTAGGCAAGCCCCATGAGTACCACCGTCTGAGCGATTTCGACGACCATCCAGATCCATTGCCAGGGCCGACCCAGCATGAAATAGACCCCAACAAAGAACCCGGTGAGCAGCGCGCCTGCTCCCATCATGATGGGCAAGAATCTCAGGATGATCCGGGTGCGCTCCTGGATCAGCGCGGTTTGCCAGTCGCGGGTGGAGGAGCCTGTGTTTACACCTTGTTCGTCGCTCATTTCCTTACATCCTCATCTGCCTCACGCGGTCATTCGGCCAGTTCTTCCGCTGTGCTCAGGCGCACGTCGAGCGCCATCAATCCTAATGCCGCGCTGATTTCCTGAGCCGCCGTACTGAGCACCGTCTCCACATCGAGCGATTCGCGCATTCGGCTGGTGATTTGCGACGTCAACTGCTCGCGGACGGCGCGGCGTTGTGTGTCCTGGTAGAGCCGCGCGCTTTCCAATGCCACGCCTAATTGCTCGGACAGCGTCTCCATCAACGCGATCTCTTCTGCCGTCCACTCGCCAGCAGCCTCGGGTTTGCGCAGCCGCACGACCCCGACGGTCTGATCGCGGACCTTGAGCGGTATGGCAACAGTAGACCTTTCATCCCGAATAATCTGGCCCGATTGGCTCGCCTGGATCATCTCAGGACGCCACTGACCTTCGACCTGGTACATGCCTTGCGGGTTGCAGAGATAACCCAGACCCAACTCGCGTGACATTTCAGCCCAGGCACGGCGGCTGGTTTCGGCGTAGGCCCGTCGCTCAGCTTCCAGGGCCTCCTGTGCCTGTTGGAAAAGCCTGGCGTTGCTGATGGCCACGGCCACCTGATCGGCCAGCGTCTGCAGCACTGCCGCGTCCTCCTCGCTGAACGCCTGCGACTCCGTGCTCTGTACATCTAATGCGCCGATGATCTTGCCTCGCACGCGCAACGGCAGCGCGATCTCGGAGCGCGTCTCGGGCAGATCAGGGTTGTCAAAGTAGGCTGCATCTTTCCCGGTGTCCAGCGCGATGCGCGACTCGCCCCGACTGGTGACGTAACCCACAATACCTTGCTCACCTACCCGCAGCCGGTGGCTGCGTGCCAACATCCGCCGACCGCCTTCGCTGGAAGTGGCACTCAATTCGGCCCATTCGCCAGTGGGATCCAGCAGGAAAATACCGGTGTGATAAAAGGCAAACCGTTCGCTGATCAGCGTCACTGCCCGTGAGAGGAGCTCCTGCAAATCGAGGACGGATGTCGCCTCCCTGGCCACCGCGGCAGTTGCTTCCAGATAGCGGGCGCGACGCATCAAATCTCGAGCCTGAACCTGGAGTGTCTCCTGGCTGGCTATCAGTTCACGATTGAGCGCGGCCAGGTCTTGGGCGTTACGATACGCGCGCTCGAACCCTGCATTGATGCTGTGCACGGCAAAGCGCATCAAGAGTGCCCCTACGCCCGAAGCGAGGGCCAGTATGGCCCAGTCGAGAAACTCGACTGAAGCGGGCATGGCAAAGATGATCGCGCCGTTGATTTCAGCATAGTATATTCCCAGCGTGGCCAGCGCGCTCAACACACCAAAGATGATTGCAGCGCGACCACCAAGGAGCAGGGCTGCGACGGCGATGGCCACAAAGTAGAAGGATACGGCAGGGTTGCGTATGCCTTTGAAAGCATACATCATGGCAGTGAGCAACACTATCAGGAAGGACGAATATATTACACTGGCAGCCCGCACATGGCCCCGGTGTGTGAGAAACAGCAGCCCCCCCAAGACCACAGTCGCTATTGCGCCGAATGCCAGATCGAACCAGGCGCTGGCTGGGTCTTTGGCAACCACGGCCAAGCCTGTAGTGCCCACCGCAGCACTCCCAAGTGTGGTCAGCAGGACGGCGTTGAGCAGAGCGGCAGTACGCGTTTTTTCTTCGTCCTCAAAGACCGGCCCAGCGATTAGTTTTCTAAACCAAGCAGGCATAACCATTCCCTCTCTTGTCCTGATTCTCGTGATCAGGCTGGATGGTGTTTGCGATCACCTGGCTCAACGTTGCGCCGGGTTGCGTCGGATCCCGGACTGGTTCCCACTCGCACTTCGACTTCTGCCAGGCCGATCACATCGCGCATCTCGCGCGCGGCGGTTTGCAGGACTGTTTCTATATCCAGCGTTTCTCGCATGTGGGCAGTGATGGAGCTGATCAACTGCTCTTGAGCAGCGCGGCGCTGCGTGTCCTGGTAGAGCCGCGCGCTTTCCAGGGCAGTGCCCAACTGCTCGACTAGCGTTTCCATCAGTGCAGCTTCCTCTGCAGTCCACTGCCCAGCATGACCAGGTTTGTGCGCATCTATCACGCCGATGACATTGCCGCGCACCTTGATCGGGATGGCAAGAACCGATCCGTCCCCATCGCCGGGTGTAGCCTCGCCTGCGCGGACCGCTTGCTCCATCTGAGGCTCCCACAGGTCGCCAATCGGCACGATGCCTTGCTGGTCGCTGACAAACCCCAGATCGGGTCGAGTCTGCGTCAACTTTTGCCACGCTTGGCGGCTCAACTCGCCATAGGCTCGTCGTTCTGCTTCCAGGCTTTCTTGCGCTTGCTGGAATAGGCGCGCATTGCTGATGGCGAGCGCGATCTGATCGGCCAGTGTCTGAAACACAGTGACGTCTTCAGGGCTAAAAGCCTCTGGTTCTTGGCTCTGCACATCCAACGCGCCAATGACCACGCCCCGCGCTCGTAATGGCAACGCCATCTCGGAGCGTGTATCGGGCAGGTCAGGATTGTCAAAGAACACTGCGTCAGCGCCGACGTCCAGAGCGACGCGAGGCTCGCCGCGCCCGGTGACGTAACCGACGATCCCGACTTGTCCCACTTGCAAGCGATGCTGGCGCGCCAGCATGCGTTGGCCTCCCTCGCTAGAGGCAGCTTGCAGCACGGCCCATTGACCTGTCTCGTCAATCAAGAACAGGCCGACGTGGTAGAGATTGAAGCGAGCGGCAACAAGCTCCACAGTCTGGTTCAGCAATCGCCCAGGGTCGAGAATACTGCTGGCGGCTTGGGCGACCTCGGCTGCCGTCGTCAACTGCACTGCCCGGCGTTGCAATTCGGCGGTCCGTTCGGCGACGCGCTGTTCCAGGTTGCCGATCAGGGTCCGCAACTGATCGATCATGCTGTTGAACGCGCCCGCCAATGTGCCGATCTCGTCGCCCGTCTCCTGGCGAGCCTGCACTTGAAGGTTGCCTGAAGCGATTTCCCTGGCGACCGCCGTCAGTTGCACAATAGGCCTGGATAGCCACTGCGCTCCAATGACTGCGGTGAACGCGACGAGAGCGGTAATGGTCAGGCTGAGCAGCAGGGCATTTTGAGTCAGTGTACGGACCCCCGACAGACTTTCATCTCGCTCCTGGTGGATGACAATGGTCCACCCCAGCTTGGCAATGACAGCCGCCCTGGCTGGGTTAGTCGAAACAACCTGCGCCTGACTGACCAGGCTGGGGATTCCTCCCAAACTGGTCACAAAGTAGGCCGAGTCTTTGTGCGCCTCGAGCTGGGCAACCAGGTCCCTGTCGGCCGGCGCGGGCTTTTCGTTCTTGCGCACCAGCTTTAGATCGCCCGGAAAGTACAATTCGGCGTATCCCGTTTTGCCCAGCTTGGCCAGCTCCAGTGTGCTGATCAAGGTCGTGAGTTCGAGGGTGGTGCGCAGAACGCCGATCACGGTTGTGCCGTCTTGGCCGTACACTGGCACTGCGATATTGCTGGCATAGGCTTTGGAGCTTTCGTCATAGTCCAACTGTCCCACATAGATGGCGCCCTGTCCATTATTGAAGGCCTTGATCCACCATTCTTCATCAGCCTGGTTATAGTCCGAAGTGCGGTTGGTCGTAGCCACGACAGCGCCATACTTGTCGGTGATAAAGACTTCGACATTGTCGGGCAAAATGTCTCGATAGCCGCGCAGGATATCGGCCCATGGGTTGACCAGGCGCGAGTGGACAAGCGGATCAGCGTCATTGTCGGCCGCATCGGCCGCGCGCCATTGCTTGTCGAGGCGATCGATTTCGGCCCGAATTGTGGCCGGGTCTTTGTAGGTCTCGTTAGCTGCCTGGACGGCCTCTCGCAGAGTTGGATTCTGGCTGAACAATTGCAGGCGGTTGATCTGCCAGTCGAGCAGATCGCCCATGACGGGGGCTTGTGTATCGGCGAGCGCCTTGATGCTTGCCCCCACATTCTGTTCGAGTGTATTGGCTGCCGTCCGACTGTTCAGAAAAGCAAGCAGGACCAGTGGAACCAACGCGACTGCCAGGAACACGATCAGCAGTTTGGTACGCAGGCTGGTGGAGAGAACCCGGCGTACCAGTCCCGCTGGAGCGCTTGATTGCTCGGTTGGCTTGACGGATCCGTATGTGGTATGGGATTCAAAACTGTTCATATCCACTCTCCCAGGGAGAGACTAGTTCGATTTAGGCAGCTTGATACTCGCTGACGATTTCCTGGAATTGTTTTTCAAAGCCCACTACCTCTATCTAGCCTCGGGCCTCTCATCTTTGCGAAGGTTGCTTTTCTTCGTGTGTTCCCAGGCGAACCAGTAACCTGTCCAATCCAAGCGCCTGACGCATTTCGAGCGCTGCCGTCTTGAGCACTGTTTCCACATCGAGCGATTCGCGCATGCGGCTGGTGATCTGCGACGTCAACTGCTCGCGGACGGCGCGGCGTTGGGTATCCTGGTACAGCCGCGCGCTTTCCAGCGCCACACCCAGTTGCTCCGCGAACGTCTCCAACAGCGTGATCTCCTCGTGGGTCCATGGCCCGGAGCCATCTGGCTTGCGCGCGTCAATGACGCCGATCACATGCTCGCGCACCTTGATCGGTGTGGCCAGGCTCGCTTTGTCTTCTTGCCCCAACACCACCCGACCTGTTTGCAGCGCGTCCTGTGCGTGAGGGGCAGGTAGGTTGGGGACGGCAAAAGTGCCGCCCTGGCTCTTGCGCTTGCTCAAGTCTGTACGACCGCGCAGCAATTCGGCCCACGCCTGCTGGCTGAACTGCCCGTAGGCGCGCTGCGCCTGTTCCAGCGCGGCCCGGCTTTGGGCAAACAGCCGGGCGTTGTCCAAAGCGACGGCGACCTGGTCGGCGACGGTCTCCAAGATGATCAGGGTATCCCGGTCAAAAGTGTCAAGTTGATCGCTATACATGGCGAGCACGCCGAACGCGCGCTCACGCGAATACAGTGGCAAAACCGCCACCGAGCGAGCCTCGGGCAATTCCTCAGCGTGTGTCGCCGTGCGCACTTGAGCCATCATGATACTCTGGCTGACGAGCGAGCTGCCTTTCAGGGGCACGCGATAACCACCCAGGTCTGTGCTGGTCTTGCCATCCCCGGCTTGTAAGACGACCCACTGACCTGATTCATCCACCAGGAATAGCCCAACGTAGTAGAGCTCGAATCGCTGCCGAACGAGTTGCACGACCTGGCGGGTCAGTTGTTCTGTTTCGAGGACTGCCGTGACCGTGCGTCCGACCTCAGCCGCGGCCTGCAATTGGACGGCCCGGCGTTCCAAAGCCTGGGTGCGCTCCACCACTTGCTGCTCCAGCGAAGCACGTAATTTCCGCAATTCGCGGTTGGCTTCGGCCTCGGCGCGTTCGTTGCGGCGAGCCTGTTCCAGCGCCCCACTGAGGCTGCCAGCCGCGTAACGCAGCAGCAACCCCACGACGACGAAAATGGCGCTGTAGGCTACCATATTAAAGGTTCTAAGTGAGTCCCTGCTTTCAGGATACGTAGGCAGTTGACCGATAGCGTCGGCATACCCTAACCCGATGACAGCAGCCACGCTAATGGCCGCAAAGATCACAGCACCTCGTCCACCCAGGAGCAAGCCCGCCAGGATGATGCAGACCAAATAGATCACGGTCGCGCTATTGTTGACGCCGCCGTAGCCGTAGGTGACAAAGATCGTGATGAGCACCAGAGCAGAGGCGATCAGCGCGCTGGTCAACTGAAGGTGTCCGCGATGCACCAGGGCGCGCAAGGCCATCGCCGTGGCCAGCACGACCAGGATCGCCACCGGATTGCTCGGGTCTTTGAAAAAGCTGGTCGGGTTGGTGGCGATCAAGAAGAAGGCGGTGACGAGTGTCATCCCCACGAGCGCGTTCAAGATGTTGTGCAGCAGCCGGGCGACGCGCGTTTGTTCCGGGTCTTGAAAGACCGGCGCGCTAAAGAATTGTTTGATCCGGGTCCACATAGCTTGCCTCTCTCTATTCGCGGCCATTGCCTGAAGGCGCCACACCGGTTTCGCGGGCAGCCAGATGAATCGTGATCTGGTCCAGTTTCATGGCCTGGTGGATCTCGTCCAGGGCTGTTTCAAGCACCGTGTCCAGGTCCAACGAAGCGCGCAGGCGAGCGGTGACCTCACCAGTCAATTGCTCACGCCAGGCCCGGCGCTGGGCGTCCTGGTAGAGCCGCGCGCTTTCCAGGGCCACGCCCAACTGATCGGCGAACGTCTCTAGCAACGTGATCTCGTCCGGCGTCCAATCGCGGTCTGCGCGCGGACGATAGGTGTCCAGAACGCCAATGACCTCGCCGCGGACCTTGATCGGCACGGCCAACGGCCGCCTTGACCCGTCGCCGGCGCTTTCCGCCCGGACGGCGCGGCCTTCTCGCCAGGCCTGCTCCATCTCAGGCCGCCAGATGTCGCCCGCGTCCGCAACTCCCAACTCGGTACTGAGGTAGCTCAGTCGGGGCTGCGCCGTGAGCAGCCTGACCCAGCCTTCGCGGCTGAGCTGGGCCGAGGCGCGGCCTGACGCCTCCAACGCGGCCCGGCTTTCGGCAAACAGCCGTGCGTTGTCGAGCGCGACGGCCACTTGATCGGCCATGGTTTGCAGCACCGCCAGGGTCACCGGATCAAAGGCGTTCGGGCGATCGCTCTGGACCGTGACTGCGCCGAAGACACGTCCACGCGAGTGTAGCGGCAGGGCGGCCTCTGAACGGGTTCCCGGCAATTCCGGCGTCGCCAACCGCACGGCGTCTTCACCGGCTTCCAGCGCGACGCGCGCTTGCCGGTGGGCGATGCACCAGCCGACCATGGATTTTTCGCCGATCGGCAAACGGTGCCCGCGCGACAGCATCGCCTGGCCCGCCGGCCCGGTGCCCGCGCGCAGCACCGCCCACTGATCCGTCTCGTCCGCCAGGAACAGGCCGACATAGTACAGGCCAAATTCCTCGCGGATCAGCTCGACGACCTGCCGGATCAACTGATCCGAGTCGAGGATCGAGGACGCCGCCTGACCGACTTGCGCGGCGGCTTCCAGGTAACGCGAGCGTGTTTCCAACTCGCGGGTGCGCTCGGCCACGCGCTGTTCCAGGCCTCCGATGAGTTCTCGCAATTGTCCCGTCATGTCATTAAAGGCGCGGGCCAGCAGACCGATCTCGTCCTCGCTTTCTATGGGCGCCGTGCGGGTCAGATCGCCTGCGGTGATGGCGGCCACGGTGTCCATCAGCAAGTTGATAGGCCGAAAGGCCTGACGGAACGTCAACCAAGCCATCACCAACAGCAGCGCAGCGCCAACCGCCAGCGCGCCCCAGGCGATGTTCTGGAACAGCCGCAGGTTGCTGAACAGCTCGGCTTCTTGCTGCTGAACGACCACCGCCCAACCATAGTTCATTTCTTCGGCTTCGAATCGCCAGCGCACGCCCTGATCGTCCGCAAAGGTCTTGGCCGGAATCGGCTGCCGCTGACGCAGCGCTTTGACTGGAGGATTGTTTTTGACATCCACCAGTTGATTGTCTTTGAGCAACACCTCGGAGTTGGGATGTGCGACCAGATAGTTATCGGCGCTGACGATGTAGGCATAGCCGGTTTGACCGATCCGGATGTTCTGAAGGTTTTCCGCGATCTTGGTCAGCTCGCTCGCAAACATCCCCACGCCGACGATCTTGCCCGAGCTGTCTTTGATCGGCATAGACACCACCAGCGCGGGCTTGTTGGTCGTCCGGCCGATCAAGACCTGAAAGCTCAAGGGCGCGCCATCGCGAGCGCTACGAAAGTACTGTCGATCGCTATAGTTCATCGGCGCTGCACTATCACTTCGCGCCACGTTGAGGCCGTCCAGGCCGATCGTGCTGACCAGGTACATGTACGGATAAGCGGCGGCCATCGCCTGGAGCGTCGGCTTTTGCCGCGCCGGGTCCATGCTGATGATGTCTGGCTGGCTGACGAGCTGCTGCAAGGCCCGGATGTGGAGATCGAGCCACATTTCGGTGTTGGTCCGGATCGCTGACTGGGAAGCGCGCAGCCGCTCGTTTGCGTCTTGCTCGAGCTGGTCTCTGGCGCGGTCGGTCACAATGACCACAACCGAGGCCAGCACCGGCACGGTGATGGCAAGGACGAGCAAAGTCAGGCGGGTCCGTAACCTGCCCCTTTGCAAACGTCGCTCCGAGATCATTTGCTGAAAAGTGGCATAGGCATAGGCAAGGGAGTAGACAAAGCCGACCATGATGCTTCTTGTCGTGGTATCGAGCTGACCGCGCAGCCCCATCTGGACAATAACGCCTACGGTTTGTGCCCCCAGGAGCAGCCACGCCAACCAGCGGTTCAGCGGCGTCGCCTCTGGATCTCTCAGGACGATGTACAGCAAGGGGATGAAGGGCGCGACTGCCGCAATGTAAAAGTTCAACACCCAGATCAGCCGGGACAGGCTGCCTGCGGTATATTCGGATAAGGGGACATACCCGCCAACGTAGGTCTTGGCGTCAAGAGCGGTGTACCACAATCGTGTGCCCAGCCCCACGTCCGCCAGCGTCAACAGAGCTGGCAAAAAGACCAGACCATAAATCGGCCACCAGACCCAACGTCCCCCACCGCGTCTCTGGGCAGGCCCAGGGCCGTATATCCAGCCAGGCTTGAGCAAGATCACTGTGACGATGAGCAGCGCCACCTGAATGGCGGGAGATGTGGCAGCCAGGAGGTAGCTTGGTAAGGCGGCCCGGATAGTGTCTGTTGCGCCAATCATCAGGCCTATCGCCAGGTCATTGATGGCAAGAATCAAGAGCAAGGCGCTGGTGTGGCGATTGGCAGTATGCCGGGCGTTTAGCAGCAGGATGTACAGGCCCACAATCAAGAAGATCAAGGCCAGGAACCAGGCGATGAGCTGAAGGGCCAAATTCGGATTCATGGCAGCGCCTCCTTGCCACGACCATCGCCTGGCTCGGGTGTGGGTGGAGCGACCAGGCGGATGAGGACTTCGGGCACTCCCAACGCCTGGCGCACTTGTTGCGCAGCGGTCTTGAGCACCATTTCCATGTCAAGTGACTCGCGTATCCTGGTGGTCAGTGTGCCGATCACTTGTTCACGGGTGGCCAGGCGTTGGGCCTCTTCGAACAGCCGCGCGTTCTGGATCGCGTTGGCCGCATAGCCGGCGATGGTTTTGAGCAGCGCCAGGTCTTCGCGCCCAAAGCCGCCGGGGCGATTCGCAACGTACAACTCGCCCAGGCTTTGGTCACGCACGCGCAGGGCCACACCACCAAAGTTCTGGACGTTCAACCCCTGCAAGTAGGGCAAGTAAGCCCGAATGATGTTGGGGTCTTGCGTCGCCTGATTGGAATAGTAACTGCCACCGCGCACAAAGAGACTGTTTTCAAAGCCAGGTGCAGTGAGCGGCACGTGCCACTCTTCCGGCGATTGAGGAGCGCCTTTGACCACATGCCGCCCGACCAGAGCTTGGCGGGTTTGATCCTTCAGCAGCACAAGGGCAATTTCGGCGTCCAACATTTCCCTGGCTTCCACCATCAAGCGTTCGAGTAATTCGTCAAGGGGCAGCGCCGAACCAACCAGTGCGGCGATACGCGCCAGACCTTCCTGTTGACCGGCCCGCTGATGGATCTCGGCATATAGACGCACGTTCCCCAAGACCACCGCGATTTGATCGGCCATGCTCTGCAGCACGTCGGCCATCGCCTCGTCAAAGGCATTGGGCTGGGCGCTGTGCACGTCCAGCGCGCCGATCGCGCGCTCGCCCACGCGCAGGGGCAGTGCGATCTCGGAGCGCGTGTCAGGCAGCAGCGGGTTGGCCCGGCGCATGGCTTCGATTTCGTCGCGCAGCGCGATCCGGGGGCGGGCCGAGGCAATCGCCGAGCCGATCAAAGTCGAGCCATCTACTTCGAGACGTTGGCCGTGCTCCATGAGCACCCGCCCGGCCTCGCCGGTTGCTGTCTGCAGGACCGCGTAACGTCGGGTCTCATCGAGCAGGAACCCGGCCACATAATAGTAGCCAAATCGCTCACGGATCAGGTTGACGACCTGGCGCAACATCTCATCGGGATCGAGCGTCGAGTTGGCCGCGCGCCCCACGTCGAGCAGCGCCTGCAACTGCGTGCTGCGGTGAGTCAGCTCGGCTTCGCGTTGCTGAAGGACTTCAGTCTGCTCCTCTTGCCGTGCCCGCTGCGCCCGGAGCAAAGCGACCAACGCGGCGCTGCGCGCCAGCGCGCCGATCAGGCGAGACACCAGGTAGCCCATCGAAATCACCAGCACGGTACCCAGCAGCAAATAAACGAGCGTGCCGCTCAGCCAATTGAGTGGCTCGGCAGAAATCCGTGCTTCTTGTGGGATCGTCAGGCGGCCTGTCGAAAAAGCCCCGCCGAAAGCGGCTAACGTCAGCGCCGAAAGCGCCAACGTCAAAAGCCCTTCACGCCGCCCAAAGAATAATGTCGCCAGAATGGGCAACGCGAGCAAGAACACGCGACCATCTCCGCTGAGGCCATCTTCCCACAGCCCGAGCACGCCCATGACATAGGCCAGCGTCAACAGCCCGACGACCCGAACGGTGTATGTGACACGCTTCCAAAAGGCGAGCACCGCCAGGAGGATGACTGCCCCGATATAAAAGGGAAGCATCCAGAGCGTCTGCAACGCGGACACGCCGGCCGCCACGGCGATCACTGCGACGACGACGACCACACGCAGCATTTGCTGGATCAAGGCCTGACGCCAGGCCTGCGGGTCTTCGGGTTGGCCGAGGCTTTCGGGCTGCGCGGCTGTTTTCTCTTCGTCCACGTTTCCCTCCTGACTAATCCAATCCGTGTCCTGCAGTCCCCGCATCGGGGAAGGGCAAGGTCTCTCGGATGTTGAGAGGCAGGTTGAAGCTGAATACGATCAGGTTGTCTCGTCGCTGCTCCACTTGCAAGCGCCCCCCATGCAAGTCCACCAGCTTGCGCGAGAGCGCCAGGCTGACCGCATGGTCGCTTTCTGGCCCGGCGGCATGCGCCAGGGCGCTTACCTGGAACGCAATGAGGTTGCCTCGCCGGGTGGCCTGTACGGTGAGCCTGCCTTCGTGGCTCGCCTGCGAAGCCGTCATCACCAGGTTCGTGAGCACCTGGCGCAGGCGGTCGGCGTCGGCCACAATGTCCGGCAAGCCTGGCTCGACCTGGATCTCCAGGCGCACCTGCGGGTTGACCAGGAGCGAAGCCAGGCTGCCCCGCAGGCCCTCCAGCAGACTGGGGATCTCGACCGGCGCATAGTTCAGCTCGACTGCGCCTACTTCCAGGCTGGCCAGCTCCAGAATGTCGTCGAGCAGTTGCGCGAGCTGCTGACCGCTTTGCCGAATGGCGGTCAGGTCTTTGATCTGCGTCTCGTTGAGCGGGCCATCCATCCCTTTGAGCAGCAATTTGGAAAAGCCCAGGATCGTGTTGAGATAAGTCGCCAGTTGATGCGACATGCGCATCAGGAACTGGCCGCGCAACCGATCGATCTCGCGCATCTCGTCGGCGGCTTCGTGTTCCTGACTGTAGGTGCGCGCGTTTTCAATCGCCACACTCAACTGGCCGGCCAGGGTTTGCAGCACACTTTGATCCGATTCGCTGAACCCGGCCGGATCGCACGTCATCAGATCGAGCGCGCCGAGGGTGTGTGTGCCCAGCGCCAGGGGCAGCATCAGCTCGTGGCAAGTCTGGTTGGCGCCATTCGACCGGGTGAGCGAGCGCGGCATCCGCTGTGCGATCACGCGCGTCACCGGATGATCGCGGTTCATGTCGAGTTGCCGCTCGTGCGCGGGCACGGCTCGACCGACGCTGTGATACAGGGACGCGACCTGGCCCGATCCATCCAATAGATAGATGCCGACGTGTTCGAGCTGGAAGGCATCGCGGATCAAATCCGAAGCGCGCATGAGCAGCATGTTCACATCGAGGATCGAAGTGGTGATGCGACCGATTTCGGCGCTGATCGAAAGCTGCCAGGCGTGATATTGAATCTGCTCTTTGGCTTCTTCCAGCTCGCGCGTGCGCTCGGCCACTTTGAGTTCCAGCCCGGTGTACAGCCCGGCCAGCTCTGACGCCATCGTGTTGAACACGTTACCCAAGATGCCGATCTCGTCGCGGCGCGTGGGCTGGACGCGGACGTTCAGATCGCCGCCGGACATTTTCAAAGCGGCTTCGGTCAGCAGCACGATCGGGCGCGTGATCTGCCGCGTGACGGCCGCGGCGATGATCGTCGTCAAGAGCGCCACGCCGAGCACGGCGCCGATGAGGCCCGCGGCCAGCTCGTCGCTGCGTGCAAATGCCGTCGCCTGGTCCTGCTCGACGATGAGCGCCAGCCCCCAATCGTCCCACCAGCGATAGACGCCGAATACCGGAACGCCGTCTTCGTTCTTGTAGGCCGCCGTCCCACTTTCACCTGCGAGCGCACGCGCCGCGCCCTGGCTCTGGCCGAGGCCGGTCTGTCGCTCTCCGCGCAGCATCACAGATTGGTGTTCACGGTTCGATAGATAAATCACGCTGGCGTGTCCTGGCACAGAAATCTCACCGGGCAGGTTGTCCAACCCAAGTTGCGCCACTCCGACGAGCCAACCGATGGGTTGGGCGTTGGTCGCTCGAATGGGCGTGAGCAGCTCGAACGTCGCTGCCTCGTTTGCATGGGGGGGGTGAAAGCGCACCCCCGGCAACTGCCTGTCCTGCAGCGATGCCGCCCAGGAGGGCCGGGCAGTGGGTTGACCTGTTGTCGCTGCCATCCATTTCTCATCGCCGGATTGAGTGACCAGATAGACTTCGCTGAATCGTGCGTCTTGATCCAGAATCGTTTTGAGCCGGGCAGTTGCGCTGATCATTGCCGTCTGATCGCTTGCGGCCATCCCGCTTGACCAGTTCAGATCATTGGCCGCTGTGGTCAGACTGGTCCGCCGCGCCTGGAGCCAATCGCGCAGCCAGGCTTCCTCCAGGTCGGCGAGGGCCGTCAGACGATCCACGGTCTCGCGTTGCCGCTCGGCGCGCACCTGGCTGAAAGCGACATAGCCGATGAGGCTGAGCGGGCCAATCGCCAGCAGCAGGAATGCCGTCAAGAGCGTGCGTCCCAGCCCGCCCCTCATGCCGGTCGAAGGCACGGCGCCGCGTTGCGTGCGTGACGATGCCATGCTGCTTGCTCAACACTCCGTAACTCAGTGGCATAGCCAGACGGGTTTGCCCTGCAGGACCTGACGGACTTGGTTGGGGAACTCGTCCGGGTCGAGCGGCTTGCCGATAAAGCCATCAAAGCCAGCGGCCTTGGCGCGTATCATGGACTCTTGGGAAGCATCGGCGGTGACGGCGACGATGCGCGTGTTCTGAAAGCGCGGATCGCTTTTGAGCCGCGCCAACACGGCATAGCCGTCTTCATCTGGGATGTGAATATCCAACAAGACCAGGTCCACGCGCGGCATCGAGTCGGCAAACTCGATGACCTGCCAGCCGGAAGCTTTCCACTGGCAGTCCTTGACGCCCAGGTAAGCCAGCAGCCGGGCGACGAGGACAAAGTTCTTCAGGTTGTCCTCGACCACCAGCACGTACGCCTCGTTGGGGGGGATGGCGCCAGTCAACGGTTTGGTGTCTTTGCTTTTGGCATCGCTTGATGTCGTCATGGTTTTCTCGCCTGTAGGAAACGAGCGATCTGCATGGGCAGTTGATCTACGTCAATCGGTTTTTGGATGTAGCCGTCACAGCCTGCCGCGAGCGTCTTTTCCCGGTCGCCTTTCATCACGTTGGCGGTGATAGCGACGACGGGCACACCGGCCAGGTGTGGCATTTGCTTGAGGCGATGTGTCAGCTCGTAGCCATCAATTTCCGGCAGGTTGATGTCCATCAAGATCAGGTCCAGCCTGGCCGTCTGGGCGGCTTTCAGCCCGGAGGCGCCGCTGTCGGCTTCGAGCACCTGGAAGCCTTCCACTTCCAGCACACGCTTGACCAGCAAGCGGTTTTCTGCGTTGTCCTCGATGTACAGGATCGTTTGTTGGGTCATCGGCTCACTCCACAAATCTCGTTAGCCAGCAACGGGTTGGGAACCCGCCCGGCTCATTCTTTCAACTGGACGTCATCGCTGGTCGCGTGGCAGCCTCGCCTGAGTTGAACACCGCGGCCAGCTCTTGCACAGCGCGGCGCGTGTACTGCAACACCAGCCCGATCCGGCTGCCGGGCTGATTCCGATCGAACACCAGGCTTAGACGCATCCCGTTGCCGACGTCTGCCGAGTACACGTCGTGCGTCTTGCCCTGGTGATAGGCAAAGTTGAACACCGATTCCTGAGTGGGCGCAGGAGCCGGCAATGCGTCGTAGCAACCGTTCAGCTCGCCGACGCGCGTCACGACAGCTCCATCGCCGTGGGTCAACAGTACGCACTGCGCGCCTGTATCGCGCATCAGCGCCGTCAATTGACGTTGGACGAATTGCGCCTGCCAATCCGACATCGGTTGGAGGGGGCGAGTGCTCTTGTCTTGGGCCGCCTCGCGCAGTGCGCTGGACACCGTGCCAGTGAACGCATCAAAGCTGAACGGCTTGCGCAAAAAGTCGTAGGCGCCTAGCGCGCGAGCCTGGGCTTCAACCTCCGGCTCGTGGTGCGCGCTGACGATAATCACGCGCAATCTGGGATACATTTTTTGCAGCCGCTCCAATAATTGCAGGCCGTCCATGCCGGACATGCGAATGTCCAGGATGGCCGCATCGAACGTACGCTGGGCAAGTGCTTTGAGCGCTTCCTCGGCCGAGGGGACGCACACAAACTCGGCCTCCAGCCCGGCGACGATCAGGCTTTCGCGCAACAACATCAGCGTGCGTTGTTCGTCATCTACGATCAGTATGCGCTGGTCTGTCATGATCCGCTCCCTGTCACATCATACCGGCCCCGGTGTGCTGGCCGGATGGGGGACTGGCAAAGCACACAAAGGAACACGGGCCGTGTGGGGTGTTCCTGTGCGGACGTGATGAATTCACGTCGTTAGGATACCACGACCGGGAGGGGGTAGGGCTTTCAGATCGCTTTCTGGAACGTTACAGAAGGATTGCCGGGCGGGGGGTGTGAAAATACGTGGTATAACCTATTCCAAAACCTGGGAGAGGTGCGGATGCTCAAAGTCAAAAGGGTCTATGACGGCGTGAAATACGTGGCGCTCGTCAGGCGCTGCAGTGGATCGTAGAGCCTGTCCTGAGCCAAAGTCCTGAGTGGAGCGAAGGGTCAGCGCAGGATGTAGCGCATCGCCGTCGTCGTGGTCGTGAGGAAAAGAGTTCGCCATCCACCAAGTCCAGGTATTCAAAGGGGCGTGACCAAAATCAGTTGGTCACACCGTAGGGGCAGGCCTATCTCCCTCTTTAGGGGGTGCGCCTGCCCGAATGCGGGCGACCGCAAGGGTCGCCCCTACGTATCAACCAGATTTGGTCACACCCAACTGAAACACACCCATCTAGAGCGGGTACAGCCAGAAAAATCCTCCTGGCGACGTGTAGACGATATTTCCAGCAGCGTCCCGGATGTAGACAACCCACTCAAAGTGACCGGGGCAGGGCTTGAGCTGGCCGGGGCGTATTGCAAAAATATCCTGCGTCCATTCGTGCGCGGTCAGCGGTGGACTGTACTGAACACCTGACTTGCCTCCGCTATTGGTGCATGGATTCCTGTCTACCGTCTCTGGGAACAATCTTGACCAGGAACGTCTCGCCAGGCTGCAAGGCTCCGCCGACCCACTTGAAGGTGATCGTAGTTAGCTTGAGGCGGCTGGCATTGGGCGGGTTCAGCAGCGTGATCTCGCGCGGCTCTTTGGCCACAGTTGGCGCGCGTCGGTGTTGCCACGGCCACCCGTGTTGGCTGGCGGGTGGCTGTCGGAGGGTTTGTCTATAGGGAGGGTGGCCGCTCAGATTGGGATCAAACTACAATGAGATTCCGAGCGGCCTAAAGGGCTGCTCGGAATGACATGGGTGAACAGTGGCCTTGATAACAGGGAAAACTATCAGGATGCTTGCCAAAGCATTACAATGAAAAAGCCCCCAGGCATGTCTGGGGGCAGGTATATCGTGTGACAAGTATTACCGCGCTGCTTCCGCCACAAGCTGCGGGATCTCTTCGGGGTGTTGGGCGACGCGCACGCCGACTGCTTCCAATGCCTTGATCTTGCTTTCGGCAGTCCCCTCGCCGCCTTCGATGATCGCACCAGCGTGCCCCATGCGCTTGCCAGGCGGCGCAGTGCGTCCGGCGATAAAGCTGACGACCGGCTTGCTCATCTGCGTCGAGATGAACTCGGCGGCCTTTTCTTCGTCGTTCCCGCCGATCTCGCCGATCATCACGACCTGGTCGGTGAGCGGGTCCTCCTCAAACATCTCCAGCACGTCAATAAAACTTGTACCGTTGATCGGATCGCCGCCGATGCCGACACACGTGGACTGGCCCATGCCGCGCATCGTCAGCGCATAGATTACCTCGTACGTCAGCGTGCCGGAGCGCGAGACGATGCCAATGTTGCCGGGCATGCAAATGTGGCCGGGGATGATGCCGACTTTGCACTCGCCCGGGGTGATGATGCCGGGGCAGTTGGGGCCGAGCAGCCGCGTGCCTTTCATGTCCAGATACGCGCGCACGCGGATCATGTCCAGCACCGGGATGCCTTCGGTGATGCAGCAGACGAACGGCAGCCCGGCGTCCGCGGCTTCCAGGATCGCGTCGGGCGCAAAACGCGCCGGGACATAGATCACCGAAGCGTTCGCGCCGGTCGTTTCGACGGCTTCCTTGACTGTGTCGAACACGGGCACCTTGCCATCCACCGCCCACTCACCGCCGCGTCCGGGCGTCACGCCACCAACGACTTGCGTCCCATATTCCAACATTTGTCGTGTGTGAAATTCGCCTTCGCGCCCGGTGATGCCCTGAACGATCAGTCGGGTGTTTTTGTCAATGAGAATGCTCATCCTCTTTCTCCATTACGGATTGAAGATTGCGGCATACACTTGAATGGGGCAATGCCTCTCCATTCACAGAGAGCACGTTCTGGTGACAACGATTTGCGTCCCAAGCATGGCGCGCGCACGGAAATCATTGGCGAGTTTTCTTGGCCGTTTTCCTGGTCGGCCTGATCGGTTTGGTGGCCTTTTTCTGCCTGGCAGCCTTCTTGGCAACCGGTTTGGCGATGCGGCGCCGCTTGGGCTTGTACACGACCGGCGGAGGCGGCGGAGGCGAGACGTATTCCTGGCCTTTGGCGGCGGCCACCGCTTTTCGCGCGGCTTCGGCCAGCGTGCTGGCCGTCTGCATATTCGCGCCCGCCAGGATCTGGCGGCCTTCTTCCTCGTTCGTGCCCACGAGCCGCGCGATCATCGGCACTTGCGTTGGCACTTGCTGCAGCGCCTGGACAATGCCCCTGGCGACTTCGTCGCAGCGTGTGATGCCGCCAAAGATGTTGAACAGCACCACTTTGACGTTCGGATCGGCCAGGATGATGCGCAGCGCCGCAGCGACTTTATCTGCCGAGGCGCCGCCGCCAATGTCCAAAAAGTTGGCCGGGCTGCCGCCGAACAGCTTGACAATGTCCATCGTCGTCATCGCCAATCCCGCGCCGTTCACCATGCAGCCGATCTCGCCGTCGAGCTGAATATAGCTCAGTCCGAACTTGCGCGCTTCAGCCTCCGAGGGGGTTTCTTCGTCCACGTCGCGTAACGCGGCCAGGTCCGGGTGGCGGAATGAGGCGTTGTCGTCGGTGACGATCTTGCCGTCCACCGCTAGCAGCTTGCCTTCGCCTGTGATCACCAGCGGGTTGATTTCGGCCAGGCTCGCGTCGCACTCGAGGAACGCTTTGTACAGGCCGTTGGCAATCACGCCGAAATCGCGGATCTGGTCGCCCTTGAGTCCGAGCGCGAACGCGATCTGCCGCACCTGATAGTCGCGCAGGCCGATGAAGGGATCGATCAAGACTTTGATGATTTTCTCTGGCGAGACGCGCGCGACTTGTTCAATGTCCATCCCGCCGGCGGCGCTGGCCATCATCGTCGCGCGGCGGGCGGCGCGGTTGTTCACCACACCCAGGTAAATCTCGTGCTGGATGTCGGCGGCTTCGTCCACCAGAACCTTGCGGACGGTCAGCCCTTTGATGTTCATGCCCAGAATCTTGCTGGCAACCTGCTCGGCTTCGTCCGGGTCGTTGGCCACCTTGATGCCGCCTGCTTTGCCGCGTCCTCCCACCAGCACCTGAGACTTGACGACGACGCGCTTGCCGAGGTCGCTGGCGATCTGCCGTGCTTCTTCGGGGGTGCTGGCGATCTGTCCCTTGGGGATGGGGATGCCGTAGCGGGCAAAGATTTGCTTGGACTGATGCTCGTGTAGTTTCACGTGCCCTCCATGAATGTTGGATTGGGGGATCTGGAGCGCCATTGGCCTGGTGCGCGCTTCGTTCTTTCTCCAGAATCAGCGGTCGAACTGTGGAGGATAGCCTCCACGCGAGACTATTTTACATCATCGCTCCGGTAACGCCAGTTCATCCACGTCGAGCGGGGGCAGGCTGAGCGTGACCTGGTGGTACGCGCCAGCGGCGGCGGCCGCAAACGCTGCCAGATAGATCGTGTCCACCAACCCGCTGAGCAGATTGCTGCCGGTTGCGTACATCTGGTTCAATACCCCATACGCGAACGCCAGGTCTGCCACCGCGAGCAGCAGCATGCTGACGACGATGTATTGCCAGGGCCGGCCGACCAGTCCATCCCACACTATCAACAAGGATAGGGTGGCGATGAATACCAGGCCCAAGTCGCTGATGAGATAATACGCGATCTCCAAAATCTCTGTTGCTGCGGCGGCATGGGAGGCGGCCGCTCGGTTCGGATCCGGGTGTATGGACCACCCCAGGATGGCAGTGGTGCCAGCCAATACAGCCAGGTAGATAGCCAGCACGATCAGCTTGAGACGCAAACTGGTGCCCACGCCCAACGCGCGATACTGGAGCAGCAAGCTCGCCAAGATGGGGAGGTAGCCCATAGACCATAGGAAATCAATCAGTGGAGTCTTTGCCTGGCCCAACAGGGTGTGTTGAAATGTCCATAGAACCTGGGCGGACGCCACCACCGCCATCCCGACGCCCAAGAGGAGCCACACGCGGCGCGATGCCATACCCGGCTCGAATCTCTGGCTGGCTTTGAAGGCCAGGATCGCGGCGCACAAGGTGAATGTCACATACAGCGTATCAGTCAAAATCTTGAGCAGACGGGCTCCGCCCGGTTGCCAGGCATACACGAGGGCGTAGAGTGCCACCAGGCCGACAATGCTGATTGAGGTGATCCGCGTTTTCTTGGTCATGATCGCCTTGGGGATGTCCGCTGCTCAAGAGAGGCGGATGATCCCGTGCTGGGCATTGAGCTGTGCCAATTCAGGTGACAGGCTGTTCAAGAGTTTCATCAGCGTGAACGTCAACACGTGCTGACCGAGGATCCGCCCGGCCAGCAAGCGGGCGTACTGTGCATACGACAGATAGACCGCTGCCAACATTTTAGCTTCCACATTGGGCGCATATTCTTTCAACTCGGTCAGGCTGTTCAGGCCGGTCAAGGCGGCCCAGCCGTGCTGCATGGCGTAGCGATTGATCTGTTGCTCAAACTGGCTGGCTAGCTGCGTCCCTCCGGTCTCCGCAATGGCCCTCGCCAGGGCGGTGAGCAGCAGCATGAAGAGCATACTCAGTTTTGCGCACAGGAACTGATTGGCCAGCATGGCCTCTGGCGATGGGTTTGAATGAGGGAGCGGCGTTGTTGGCATCTGTTCACACCACAGCGCATTTGCCAAAGCCAGGCTATTTTACAACGGGACGGGTCAGAGGGGTAGTGACGGGTAGCATGAATGAGGGATGACGAATGACGAATGACGGCTGACGAATATTATCAGTCAGTGCGGCTGTTCGCCAAAAGTTACCTCAAGCGACAGGGCCTTGCCATCACGCCAGACTTTGAGGGTGGTTCGTTCACCCGGCCGGTGATGCAGTAGCGCATTGGTGTAAGAGAGATCGGCGCTGATCTTGTCCTGGCCGATCTCGGTGATGATGTCGCCCTGGCGCAGGCCGGCCTGCTCGGCAGGCGAGCCGCGATCCACGCTTCTGACATAAACACCCCAGTCCATCGGCAGACCGTTCTGCCCGGCGATTTCAGGTGTAATGGTGACGGAGCGGATGCCCAGATATGCACGCGGCACGTATCCTTTCTGGATGAGTTGGTCGGCCACGTTCTTGACCGTGTTCGAGGGGATCGCAAAGCCCAACCCCTCGGCCACGTCACCCGATGAATTGTCGCTGCGCACAATCGCGGTATTGATGCCGATCACCTGTCCCAACGCATTGATCAGCGGTCCCCCTGAATTGCCATGATTGATCGCCGCGTCGGTCTGGATCAGCCCTTCGAGCGAATACCCGTTGCCACTGTCCAGGTTGCGCCCGGTCGCGCTCACCACGCCGGCGGTGACCGTGTTTTTGAAATCGCCCAGCGCGCTGCCGATGGCGATGACAGTCTCGCCCGGCTGAAGGGTTGCCGAGTCGCCGAATTGCGCGACGGCGGGCACGGGCACATCTACCTTGATCACGGCGGTATCGGCGTATTGGTCAGCGCCAATCAGGCGGGCTGGGGCTTTGTCGCCGTTGGCAAAGATGACTTCCAGAGACTGATGGTCCTCGACGACGTGGTTGTTCGTGACGATGTATCCCTCTGGTGAAATGATCACGCCCGAGCCGGACGATTTGGGCTGAATGACCTGAAGGCCCCAAAAGCTCCTCATGCGCTGGGATTGCTGTGTGTTGACGACGGTGACGACGGCCGATTTCACTTTGGCCACGGCTTGCACGACCGCGGAGGTGGTCTCTAGCCGAAGTTGTGTGATCGGCTGTTGGGTCACGGGAGTGTTCACAATTGGCTGAGAAGTCGCGGTCAACATCGGGCGTGTTTGCCGTGCGGCATAATAGCCCACAGCCCCACCTGCGATAGCGCCGCCCAGCGTGCCGACAATCAGGCTCACCAATACGAGCATTGAAATCGCCCAACAACCGATCCCATTTCTACGCTGATTCTGTTCCATCCTCATCGTTGTCTCCGTGCCCGCTCTTGTTCCTCATCCTGCCTGCGGCTCGCTTGCCTTGCCAGCAGGCGAAAAGGGTAGGGGCATCAAAAAGCGCGATCGAGTCGCGCCTCATGGTTCTGGGCCGGCGGCATTGACACACTCATGCATCATAGATTTGCCACTCATCCCATCATTCACCGTTCAGGCCGCCGCCCTTTCTCAGGGGGGACGCCAGGGATAGCTTCCGACGGGTTAGGATAGCGTCCGCCTCCCTGCTGCGATCATACTTTAGCGCGGTCGGCTTAACGGCGGATTAAGCCCGGTTGAAAGGTATGTGAGGGATACGGCAGCCGGATTTAGAGACCTCAGGAGACTCGGCCGCCGTTCTTCTGTACTTGGGTGAGAATAAAGTGGCGTATCTCCTCCCCCAGTGCCGACGTGGGTAAAGTGATGTATTGCCAATCGCTGATGAACAGCAGCCACGCCTCCGGGAAGCGCCAGACATTCTTAATGGCGGCCCATTTTATCTTTGAGGAGCCGATGTCTGTTTGTGATATGATTTCCTCTTCGGTAAACTGGAATACTGCAGAGGGTGTCCTGTGGACGGCTATCAACCACCGCTGGAGATAGATCACGTATGCAGTGAAAATCATAATGAGCACAACGCCGAGCGCGGATGCGATGAAACTGACGTACCAGCCGTGATGACCCGATGAGGTGAGATAGATGAAGCAAGCTAAAGCGCCAACAAGAGCAACAGCCATCTTCAAATTCAGTTGGCGGAGAAAGAAGCGTCGCGTGACCTTTTGGGCTAGTGCCTCAGTATATTCTACCGTGATTTCCATATTTCGCCTTTGATGTCATTCCATCTTCGTTTGCTGATGGCGGTGAGCCTGGTATGGCTCCAGCCCATGACCTCGTTGAGAAAAGCCCCCACCTTCATCACTCTGCCAGGAGCGATGAGTTGGCGTAGCTTCTCAGTGCTCTTGTTCGTGTCAGTCAGATCGGTATCGGTGGAGAGAAGATAGTCCACATGGGCCCGGGCGGCGGCCAGAACAACTGGCACATCCTTTATATCACGGACCAGGTCGCGCTGGGCTGCGACTTGTTCGGGCGTAGGGTCTGGGACGATTTCGATCAGGGCGGTTGTCAGAAATCCTTCGAGCTTGGGGAGATGTTCGGGGAAAAGCTCGGCGAGGTAACGACGGGCGTCGTTCAAAACGAGAGAGGAGAGGACAAGAACAATCTTACGCCGGGCGGCTAAACGCAGGACTTCATAGGGATAACGAGGAAAGGTCACACCGCGGATCAGAACATTGGCATCTACGAACACTCTAGGACGTTTTGTCTCCATATCGCTCCGCAAAGCTGCGTTCACGGATCGCTTTGATCAGCGGATCGAGGTCTTGCTCGTCTTGGATGCCAAGTTTTTCGGCGGCTGGCCCGACACTGGTCACCAGGCTTTGCAGCAACCGTTGAGCAATCTGCGGGCGCGAAAGTCTAGTTGTGCTCACGAGGATGACGCCCTCGGACACTTCATGGAGTAGAACCTCATCGCCCTTGTGGATCCCCAGCCGCGTCCTCAGCCTTTGCGGAATGGTCAACCGACCGGTGCTCGATAGTTTTGACGTTATCCAGGCAGACATCTCTGGCCTCACTCGTCCAGTTCAATACCAGGCCGCAGTCGCTATGCATGTTGAATTATAGCCTATAATGATCCCCATCGCAAGACGGGTTGTAGCTTGCACTGCTCCTGGCCCATCTGAAGCTCAAGCCTGCTCGAAAGGTGTGTGAGCCGTCGCGATGCGCGCAAGCCAACCCTCGACGGCTTCTGGTCTCAGGATGTCCAGGATGATCAGGTTGGCGATCATGCCGTTGAATTTAGGGCTGGCGTTCCAGGCGCGCTCGTAAGGGGGCGGCCCCAGCAGAATGACGCGCGTTCCTTCAAAGGCCGGAATATCGGCGGGCGTCCCTTCGCCCCAGATCCAGAAGGAATGATCGCTGCTGAGTGTTTGATCGGGAAGCAGGCCGCGCCAACTCACCAGGTTGAACACGCCGGTTGCAGCGGGAGTCGGCAGCGGTGTCTGGCGTCCTCGCGCCGCGCGAACCACACGCGGGTCAGGCCGCCGGCCGGGCAGTTTGCCGCGAGCCGGATCGCCGATGAGCGCATGGGCCAGCAAGAGATGCAACTGAAAGTTGTCCGCTACGCCGACGATTTTCACCCGGTACCCGCGCTTCAGTTCAGGATGGAGCACGAGCAATTCTTCGTCGTCGAGCACTTGCAGCAACTCTTGCAACCAGGCCACGGTGGGGTGGAAGCGAGCCAAGAACGAGACGCCTTCTCCAAGAGCCTGACGCTTGCGCGCCCGACGACGTCCCTCCACAGAGCGCGCCAACATGGCAAGCGCAGGTTTGCACAGCAAGTCGAGGCTGTTCCAGGCGCGGGCGTTGTGCTGCATCTCTCGCGCGACTTGCAGCCCGAACCGATCCACAACAGACTCATCATTTGACTCTGGCTGGCGCGCCTGACATGCACGCACAAAGTGAGCAGCGGCCTGAAATGCTTCGAGCGTGCGATCCAGGACCGCCTCCAAGACAATGTGCGGATCAGCCCCGGCTTCGACGATCGCGCCGCACAACATGGCGATGAGCGCCGAGCACGCCACGCCCACGCCGCGCATGTCCGAGATCTCGTGAGGCAATTGCGAGGCGATGTCATAGCCTGGCTCTGGCTTGCCAAGTTCCTGTCCCAACTGCCCAAGCGCCTGGTTGCGTCCTGCGACATCCGCTTGCCGGGCAGCCTCCAGGATCGCCTGAATCAAGGGCGCGATGTTCACAGGGACGCCGCCTGCGCCAACGCCCGCTGAAAGCAAGTCCTGCACCGCGCGCTCTAGCTTGCTGCGAGCAATCTCCATCTGGTCAGGGGAACGTGGCGGGGGCAATGGTTCCTCATGCGCGCTCTGTGGATATTGGGCAAGCAAACTGTCTATTTCGTTATTGACTCGCACAGCCAGTTCGGCAGAAGCGGCGTCCGCCAATTCGTTTTCAGCAGCCAGTTTCAGGGCATGGCTCAGTATCGTGTACGCGCGCTGCGGCGCGATCTGCTTGAGCCACCGTGCGGCGATGATCCATTGATGGACAGCTTGCGAGACCTGTCCCAGCTCTGCATACAGCTCACCACTTTGCGCTCGCCAGGCAGCGGCTTGCTCCCAGTCCCCCAGATGGTAATAAGAGTCGCCGAGATTGGCGCAGGTGATTGCTTCTCTCAGACGGTGCCCCTGTTGCCGATTTTGTTCCAGCGCGCGTTCGTAAGCGGCAACGGCTGCCTCATCATCTGCCCGATCCGATTTGAGGTTGCCCAGGGCATTGTAGAGGGAAGCCGACTGCCCCGAAATCTGCATCTCTTCCAGGAGCTTGAGGCCGCGCTCCAGAGTCGCTTCGGCCTCGTTCAAGCGGCCCAAAGTACGGTACACCTCAGCCAGGTTGACGCAGATTGTACTGATGCCCAATGGGTCGCGTCTCTGCGTCTGAAGTTCAAGGGTTTGCTGATAAAAGGGAAGAGCGACCTCGTCTCCCTTGATCCGCCGCAGCGCATAGCCGTGATTGGAGAGCGCATCTGCGCGCACCCGGAGATCGAGCGTAGATGGGTCGCCATCGAGGACGCGCTGGGTGTGCTGGAGGGCTTGCTCAAATTGCTTGCCATGCAGCAGAATGTAACTGAGGCCGACCAGCGTCTGAGCCTGTCCAGGCCAAGAGCCGTGCTGAGTAAAGATTCTCAGGGCTTGTTCGGCGTCACGCTGCGCCGTGACCCGATCGCCGTGCTCACAGGCCAGCAGGCCTTCGAGACGGAGGAAATCACCGGTCAAGGCCCATTGGGCTGAAGCGGCAACGAGCGGGCGCGCCGATTCGAGATGAGCTTGCATGCCCGCGAGATCGCCCCAGCGGAGAGCCATCTCGGCCAAATCGAGATAGAGACCTGCCTGGGCCAATGGATCGTTTGCCGCGATGCGGAGCAGCACCTGGAAGCTCGACTCGGCCTGACCGCGCCATCCGCGCTGATCGTAATAGCGGGCCAGCGCGCGTCCCAATCGGATCGCCTCAGGCCCGGCGGGCAAAGCTCGCAGATATTTTTCCAGCGCGGCCAACCCTTCGCGGTCATGTTCGCGCAGGATTCTTTCGAGATCAGGAGGCAGCGTAGAGTGTGACATTGTAACTACTCAGCCCATTTCGGATAGGTTCCAAGTCAGGGGACAGCGTCGGGTTTGACATGAGATTTTTCCATCTGCCGGATCATGTTGCGCGCCCACCACAGTGGGAGGACGCCCACGACGCCGAACGAGCAGTCAATCAGCCGGTGAAAGAATGGCACATCGCGGATCGGCCCACAGATCAGCGCGAGCGGGATGACCAGCACGCACGCGATCATGCCCCATTCGACCACCCAGATGTTTCGCACCGGGTCTTTGAGCGGCCCCAAAAATGCAATCGCGATGACCATGTGCGCAAACGCCAGCCAATCTGTCCCGTAGGCGATGAATGGGAACCGGCGCGCCGTTTCTTGAATGCCCATATTGACCCGCGCGATCCACGTCGCCATGTCGGGCCACAGCGCAGGCCAAGGCGAGCCAGGACCATTGACCATCTGGTTCAGCAGATTCAATTCCCATTCGAGAGGAAAGGCTGTGATCCCGCTCGCCAGCAGCGCGATGATAAAGAACCAGAGCAAGAACTTGACCCTGGTTTCGAGCGATAGCCTGGCCATGGATCACCCTCCTTCGCAAAAGTCAGAAACCCGTTTTCTCCAAGAAAACGGGTTTCTAAAGGCGTCTTTCGCCGTTTGCTATTTGAGATTCAGATCAGACGCGGCAAAACGGACCACCCGCCCCAACTCCGCATCCGAGACGTATACGTTGCCGCTGTCGTCCACCCCGATGCCGATGGGCAACTGAAAGCTCTTTTCGTCCGTGCCCAGGTCGCCAAACGTCAATTTGAAGGTCCCATCGGGTCCAAACACCAGCACGCGAAAGCCGGTCGGATCCGTCACATACACGTTGCCGTTCTTGTCCACCGCGAGGTATGGCTTGGTCGTCACCGATTGATCGAGCCAGCCATTGATCTCCCATTGGCGCACCGGCTTGCCGTCGGGCGTGAGCACTTGAACGCGCTGATTCCAGGTATCGGCCACGACCAGGTTGCCCGTCGTCGGATCGATGGCAATGCCAACGGGTTCATCGAGCTGGCCCGGCTGAAAGCCGGCACCGCCGAACTGGGTGATGAACGCGCCGTCCGAGCTAAACACCTGGATGCGTTTGTTGCCGGTGTCGGTCACGTACACACGGCCATCCTTGTCCACCGCAACGCCGCGCGGTCCCCAAAAGATGCCGCTCTGTCCACCCACATCCGTCTGGCCCGGTTGCCCCCAGTCTTTGAGCGGGTTGCCTGCCGCGTCGAACTTTTGGATGCGGTGATTCCAGGTATCGGCCACATAGATGCTGCCATCCGGCCCGACCGCCACCCCCCACGGCTCGTTGAATGTGCCCGGCTCCGGATTGGTGACGTTCGCTCCACTATAGCCGCCGAACGCCATATCAAACTTGCCGTTCCGATCGAACTTTTGGATGCGGTGGTTGTTGCTATCGGCCACGAACAGCGTTCCATCGGGCAAGACGGCCAGGCCGTGCGGCGCACTGAATTGACCTGGCCCGCTGCCCGGCCCGCTCGTCGCGCCGAGCGTCAGACCGGCAATGTCGCGCTTGCCCTTGGCGTAGGGGTCAACTTGTGGCTGTGCGCTGACCACTGGTCCGATGTGCTGATCCCACACCAGACTGGAAATATCTTTGCGCACGTACAAGCGAAAGTCGTGCGTCAGCGGCCACTTGTCCAGCGTGTGCGTCTTGCCGGTGGCCTGGTCGTAAAGTTTGTAATCGCGATTGAGCCAGATGTCCCACAGGGCACGGCGCATCTGTGGGTTGGTCAGCGCAAAGACGATCTCGTCCCAAGTCAGATTCCGGCCGTTCTTGCCCTTATAGTCTTCCATCGGCCACCAGATGAGCCGGTAGGTGTACTTGTCATAGCGGTCGCCCAGGATCACCTCGACCGTGCTCCACGAAGCCGACCCGGCCAGGATGACGGGGGCATTGAGTTGTTCGCGCGTCGGATTGCCGGGGACATAGACCTGATTCGTGTAATCGCGCAGGTACCAACTGAACGGCCACGACGAGTCCGAGTCGTAGGCGATCTTGAGCGCGTGCTCGCCGGCAGTGCGGCGGCTGATCTCGTCAATCTGATTCATGGCGGTCTTGACGCCCGGCCCGCCGTGCGCGTATACGCCGTGCTCGACCGCAAGGTCATAGTTGATGAAATTCCACATCCAGGCGTGGCGGATCGTGAGGATCGCCAGCACGGCCAGCACCTCAAGTCCGAGGATGCGCAGGCTGCGGCTCCATCCGACGCGAGGCAGGACGACGGCCAGTCCGGCCAGCGCGCCCAGCGCGACGATGAACGACGAGAGCCACTGACCCGATGCCGTCAACTGCGCCAGTTCCTGGCCTCTGAACGCGCCTGCGCTGAGCGAGGCCAGCATCCCACTGAGGGCGAGGATGAACAGCGGGACGAGGATCGCAACCGACCATCCCTTCAGCGTGTCCGGCCAGTCTATCCGCTCGAACAGCCAGCCCACAAAGTGCCCGGCCAGCAAGATCGTCGGCAGCGCAAAGTGAACGATCAGCCACGGCATCTTTTCGCCTGCGTAGGAGTAGATGACCCACGTCAGGGTGATCCAATAGATCAGGAACAGGACGAACAGCGTTCTTTCGCGTTCGAGGTTTTCGACTTCAGGCTGATCTTCGGGGCGGGTGCCCTTGATCGGGAACTTGAACTCGCGCACGGCGTACACAACAAAAGCGATGAGGCTGAGGATGAGCGGCAGGTACTCGTAGAGCGGAAAGACAATCCCGTAATAGTACACCGGTTGACTGCCGCGCTGCACGGCCTGCTGCGCCAGCCAGTAGCCCAGGCTGCCGATAAAGCCTGTCGCTGCCCCGCCGCCGTTGGTCAAGATCGTCGTGAACAGCGTGATGCCAATGCCGTACCAAATGGCTGTGCAAGTCAAAAAGCGTCGCCAATTCCACCACAGTCCCACCGCGATGGACACCCCCAGGAACACAGCAAAAATGCCGCCTGCGCGCACGATGCCGACCGGCGAATAGTCCATCGGATCAAAGCCGGGCATCTTGATACCCAAGATCAAGAGCGCGGGCATATAGTACACGTTGGCTTCTTCTTTGAGTGTCGTTCCGATAGCGGCCGGCGCGAGGGTGGGCAGGAAGAATACGCCGAGCGCCAAAAACAGCTCGAGCGCGGCTGACCCAGTGGGCGCCTCCGGCCAGAGCGTGCGCAGCAGCGCAAAGGCGGCCAGGCCGGACAGGATGCCAATGACGCTCAAAATGATGAGGTTGATCACCACATCCAGAATGGTCAGCGAAGGCACTGGCGCGGCCTGTGCCTCGGTGGCAGGCCCCAGATCGCGCATGACCAGAAAGGCGTACACCGCTGCCACGGCGATGGCTAGAATGAGCACGATGGCGACGACGGTCGTTACGAGTCGCGTCAATCCGTCCCAGCCCCAGCCGCGCTCGCGGAGCACGTCAAGGAGCGCCAGCAATCCCAGGAACGTCCCAAAGATAGCGGTGTAGATGAACGTGACTTCTTTGCTGGCAAAGTGCAGGATATTGGCCCCGATAAACAGATAGAGCCACTTGGGTTGGCGATCGCGCAAGTAGGCCAACATAGCCCACACGGTCAACATCACCCAAACGGTGACGTAGCTTTCGTTGCGGATGTAGCGCGCATAGTACATGATTGAGGGCGAGATGAGGAACATGAACGAGACGACCAGCGCCCCGGTTCGGCCCAGCCAGCGGCGCAGCGTCCACGGCAACAAGATGAGCGCGATGCCGAACAGCGCCGGGCTGATGCGCGCGGTAAAATCGTCTGCGCCAAAGAGCGCATAGATCAGCGCGTTGATGTGAAACAGGAACGGCCCGTGCATCAGCGGCGTATGCTGAAAGCCGCGTCCGGCGTACAGCCCCCACGAAAAATAGGCGTGCAGGCTTTCGTCGTGGCTCATCACGCGGTCACCCAGGCGACAAAAGCGCGTAAAGATCGCGGCCAGGGTGAACAGCAGATACAGGCCTTTTTCCAAGTCCAGCCTCAACGCGCTGATGAGCGGCGTATCAAGGAATGATGGTTTTGATTCTTGGGTCATGGTTGTCTCACTGTCAGGTGATGTGTCAAAAGTCAAATGTTGCACGTCGTTCGTCAAACGTCATGCGTCACATTCGCGTTTTGACGTTTGACGTTTCGCGTTTCACGGTCCCTGCCTCACCCACAATACCACTTCCCGCGTGGGCTGGGGCGGTTCGGCGCGGCGATAGACCAGCCATCTCAAAATGTCAATGGCGGATTTGCCTTCGATGCGCCACTGATGTTGCAGCGTGAACCGCTGGCCGGCGTAACTGCCCGCGAGCGTCGGGGGTTGAGCCGTTGAAATGACGGCCAGCGGATTGGAGAGCAAATCCACCGTGCCTGCAAAGTGCGCGTTGGGCATACCGCGCAAGTACCAGCCCAGCACGCCTTCCGGCGCAGACAGAACTGTGACAGGAAGCGCCGAAACATCCGCCGTCTTGTCAACGGAAAGCTTGGCGAGGTCGTCGGTGAGGTCGCGCACATCGAGCGATGTGGTTTCTGTCCCCAGGATGATCTCGCGCGGGTCGCCCGGCCGGACCTGGGCTGCGCCCCACCCGGCCGACCACGTCACCATCGCCAGTGCGGCCAGGATCGCAATGGTCGCGCCACGCACCGCCGATTCGGTGCTGCTGATCGCGGCGAACATGGCGACCAGGATGACTGCAAGTGCGATGGCCAGAAAGGATGAGATCACTTGCGCCATCGGGCCGAGGTCCTGGCCGACCGCTGAGGTTGCTACGGCGTTCGGATTATTGATATACATCGCTATGCCAAGCGCCAGATACGCCAGGACCGGCAGGAGGATGGCGATCAACACGGCTTCTTGAACGCCAAAGGGCGCGGAACGGAGCGAGTCGGCCACTGCCTGGAATGCATGCCCAGCTAGTAACGCGAGCGGGATCACCACGAGCAGCGTGTCGCCGTTAGCACGCCCGGAACGGACAAGCGCCAGAATGAGCGCCACCGCCAGCCATGCGATCAGCAAGAAGCCGAATCGGCTGCTGCGTTGCAGAGCAAAGAACAGCCCGACAATCCCCGCGACGACGATCAGCGGCTCGTACACAGCGAGCACTTGCAACGGCCATTGCCAGCCCATCACACCCGCCGGCCTGGCGAAATCAGAGAGCCACGCGGAAAGCAAGTCAGTCGTCCGACCCAGCCCGCCCATCTGCCATGCTAACGCCGTCGCGCTGACCAGGAACACGGCGACCAACACCGCCAGCCAACGTCTGGGCAGGCCCGGCGTGCTACGAACGGCCTGCCATCGGTCGCGCGCCTGTTGGGGCGCAATCGCGGCGAGCACCCCTGCGCTGATTGCCAGAGCAATCAACGCGGAATAGATCGCGCGCTCGCTTGCCAGCCCCACTCCCAACAATACTGCGCCCGCGTAAAGCCAGCCGGTCCGTCCCTCTCGCAAGTAGCGGTCCGCTGCGACGACCAGCCCGAGCATCACGGCAGCGGCAATGATGTCGCCGCTGGCGGTGCGCGAGGCCATGATCGCCACCGGCGAGATCGCCAGCATTGCCGCCGCGAACAGCGCGCCGATTCGTCCGATGCGCTCGCGTAAGAATGCGGGCAGCACTATCAGCGCGGAACCGACCAGGGCTGGCACAAGCCGAGCCATCGCATCGCTACTTTGAAAGAGAGCAAACAGGATCGCGTTGAGCCAGGTCAGTAGCGGGCTGACTCCGGCAGGCGGCAATGCCCCTTGCCATGCGGCCTGCGCCAGTTGCGCTTCACTCGGCGAAAGCGGCGCCAACCCCAGCCGATACAGCCGCACGACGAGCGCCAGCGCCAAGAGCACGGCGTACAGACCGGCTTCGACCGTCAACTGCGGATGGCTGATGGCCGATGGCTGATGGCCGCTGCGCGCGGCGGGTGGCAGAGGCGCGGCGGCTTCAATGCCTGCATCCTGCACGGGCGTTTGGGGTTGTGGCTGAATGGTCCTTTTCTTCTTTGTCATATCTCCACTGACCATTGGCGTCAACTTTAGCTCCGGCGTGCGGCCTTCAGGCCGCAGGCTGAAGCCTGCACTCCAACCTTAAGTTGACACACATGCTCCACTGACCAATCACTGATCACTGATTACTGATCACTGATTACCGATCACTGATTACCGATCACTGATCACTATCTCCGCTTATAGATCGTCACGTTGCCCTGTCGAAACACGGGCTGCATCAGCGTCTCGAACTTTTGCAGACCGGCAGCCGGGAACGTGGCTCGCTCAACCGGGCCGACATAGACGTAGCTTATAGCATACTTGTCGAGCAAGGTCAAGGTTTCCTGCTCATCGCGTGTCGTGTAAATCTTTTTAATGTCCGGCTCCCGGCGACCGGCCTCGTCGTAATTGCCTCGCCACTGCAGTTCGTGGCCGCCCCAACCCAAAACGGTCGGCAGCCCGGTAAAGGCCGAAACGCGCGAGGTCTCGGCGCGATACGATTGCCCCGGCGCTTCCAAAATGACCGGCGCACCTTGAACGTTCTGATTGAGCCACTGGATCGCGGCGTAATCATCCGGCGACGTTTGCTCGACCCAGGCCGTGCCGTCGAGCGTAAGGTTTCTCCGGTCGCCCAGCGTCGCGATCGCCGTGATCGGGTAGACCAATCCTGCGAGGACGAGCAGCGTCGTCACCACACCGGTCAGGATGCGGAACGGGGTCCAGAGCTGGTCGTCATCCAGCATCAGGCCAACGGCGCACGCCGCCCCCACGCCCCACAGCGCCCAGGTCTGATAGTAGAACTTGAACACAGTGTTCATCCGCGTGCCAAAGGTATCGGCCAGGTAGATGAACTCGACCGACATCGCCAGCCCGGCGCCAAACAGGAACAGCAAGAGAATGAAGGGGATAGATGGGTGGGTCAGGGGATCGCTGTCTTCGGTTGGCGATGCAGTGACGGGGTGACCAGGTGACACGGTGACAGGGTGGCCGGGTGACAAGGCAACCTGGTGACCGAGCAGCTTGACGCTGACGACAATCGTCAGCGCCAGCCACAGGGCGGTCCACGGATCGAACAGGCGTTGGAGCAATCGTCCACTGACAAACTGGCCAATATCCGGATCGAGGCCGGGGATGGGCTGACCGGTGCGCCAGGCTTGCAGGGCCGCGCGAGCGTCGGGCGTGACCAGTCCAAGCAGCAAGCCTACGATCGCCGCGCCGATCAGGATCACAAAGGCCCAGCCCAACGCGCCGAGCCAGAATCGCCACGCCGAGACTTGCACTCGCAAAGCGGCCAGCGCCAGCAGAAACAGTCCGCCCGGCACGGCGAATGGGCCGAACATGACGAGGAACTGGGGAAAGCGCGTCGCATTGAACAAGTTGGGCAGAATCCCGCGCGCCTGCGATTGAAAGCTTACATAGAACGGTAGATAGAGCGCGAACCCGGCGATGCCCAGCATCGCTTCAAGCTTGAGCGCATCCCAGAGCACCTCGCTCCAGTCACCCTGAGTGGAGCGTGCGCTCTCTTGCCATCGGCGCAGCGCGAACGTGGCTACGACAAAAGCCAGATAGATCGGAAAGTCCCACGTGTTCAAGAAGCCTAATGCGCCCAGGCAGAGGGCGTACAAGAACACGTCAGGCCACGCCAAGGGCAAGTTGAATTTCGCCGCCCAGGCGCCCAAGCTTTCGTGGGCTTTCCGGGTGTCCTGTGTGTCGCTGCGATGGCCGTACAGATTCATCGCCAGCGAGATCGCCAGGAACACAAACGGGTAGGCTAACGTGTGCGGGTGCAGGTCGCCGTTGAGGAAGCTAAAGAACGGGAACTCGTCAATCACTTCTTGGTCGCCGCCTTGCAGCGTGTAATCGTGCACCACGCGCGATGCGCGCCACCACCAGTAAAAACGCAGTTCTTTGCCCGCCTGGGTACTTGGCGGCACATTGATGTCTTTGATGTCCAGCCATTTCCAAAACGACGCTGGGCCTACCCCGTTCAGGTGAGCAATTTCCAGTGTCCCCTCGAGGTTGCCCAGGAATACGATAAATACTGCCGCCGTGATGCCTACCAGGATTGGCAGCAATGTCCGTCTTGAGATTTGGTATTTGGTATTTGATATTTGATAGGCAGCGCCAAACGCTCCGCCCGCGATCAGCGCGAACCACAGGCCGTGACTGACGTTGTACGCCACGCCCGGTACCGTTCCAGTCAGCCGCGTCATCACCGCCATCATCACGTAGCCAAAATAATAGTAGCTGATCCCAAACCCCGAAAGCCACGCATCTTGCGGCGGGAACGATGGGCTGCGCAAGATCGAGTTGAGGAACATGAATTCCATCGGTTTTTCGGTCGAGTTGATGCCGGGCATTGTGGCGCGATACGCGGCCCAGCCACACATCGCCACGAGGAGCAAGGCTTCATAGACCAGCACCATCGCGCGATGCTCGCGCAGCCATTTGCGCAGCGCAGCCAGGCTCTCGCGGCTCAAGGCCCACGCCGATGCGGCAACGACGACCGCCAGCGCGAACACAATGCCGCCGATACTGTTCTGCACCAGCCCCAGGCTGCCGAGCAGCCACAGCAAGTAGCTGGTGAGCAGCAGGCCGAGCGGCTTGGCTGCGGTGTAGCCCCGGTCCGGCAAAAAGCGAAGCCATCGAAACGCCAGCGGCCACGCGGCCAGGCCGATGAGTTGGATCAAGCACCACCAAGATAGAACGGCGATGACATCCCTCATATCTTTAGACCTGACGGAGGACGAACGACCAAGCCGTCTCTTCTTTTTTCATCCTTTATCTTTCATCGCACCAAGTAGTCATTTCTGTAGCCACTCTTGACCGGTCTCTTTCATAAAGTAAAGAATAATGTCCGGCGTCGGCAGCGAATGTCCCATCTGACCGAGCAGGATGGACAGCTCGGCGCGGTGATGGGTCGAATGGACGAATGCCTGCATGAGCAATTGCCATACGGGCAAGTGGTACGGGCGATCCCGAAGCTGAACCGTCACCTCGCGGGCCAGGTCGCCTTCAGTGAGCGTTGCAATGAGCGCGAGTTGTTCCTGCTCGAGTTCGCGCTGAAAGTGGCGCATCTCGTCGAGCGTGGGCAGGCTCAGCTCTGGCAGGGTGCGATCCTGGCAGATCGCAAGAAACCACGCTTCACATTCCAGCAGGTGGAGGATCAAGCCCCAGATGGAGGCATGGCTGGGACTGGGCGCGCGTGTGAACTCGTCCTCGCTCAATGGCGCCAACCCGTCCAGCACCAGATGATTGGCGTAAGCGTTGTATTGGTAAAGCGCCAGCAGCCCGTCGCGGTTCATCGTTGCCATATCGGTTGTCCTTTGATGGGATTATACACGGTTGCACATTGATGAGATCACACTCATTCTTCAGTAGAGATTCCTCGTCGCTTCGCTCCTCGGAATGACAAAGGGATGACGAACCGCTGAGGAGGCTCATCTCACCACTTCATACAACGTCACGTGCTCATTCTTGTACGCCACGCGCAGGCGTCCTACCGCTGCCATCCGCTCGAACTTGGCGATCCCATCTGCCGGATAGTACAATCGCTCCGGGTAGCCGACGATCACATAGCTCGCGTCGTACTTTTGGAGCAGGGAGAGCGCCAGGTCAGGATCGGGCGTCGAAAACAGTTGATTCACATCATTCGAGCGGCGATCGATCGGTTCGCTGCCCAGGATCGAGCGCTGTTGCTTTTGATGCCAGTTGTAGCCGAGGATCGAAGGCAGACCCGTGTACGTCGGCACGCGATTGCGCAGGCTGCGATATTCGTTCGCCGCAGCCGACTCGGCCACGACCGGCGTGCCCCGGATATTGTCCTGTATCCAGATGAGCGCGTCGTACTCGTCGCGGAAGGAATAGTCTTGCCCCTGCTCGTTGGCACGCGCGACGGTCATGAATTTCATTGAATCGAGCGTCGGGCCGAGCGAGCGATCAAAGCGATCGTTGATCTTGGCATGCGTCGCCAGGACCGGATACATCAACCCCGCCGCGATGAGCGCCATCGTCGCCACGGCCCAGATCGCGCGCCACTCGTCCATCCAACGGCGCATCTGTTGGGTCATCCAACCGATCATGACAGCCGACGCGATGCCCAAGATGATCCACACCTGCAGGTAGAATTTGAAGATCGTATTCATCCGGCCAATGTCGCCTTTGAGCACGATCACTTCGACGGCGAAGGTCAGGGCGAACGCCATCAGCACGGCGAGCAGCAGGAATCGCCGCGCCGGGGCCGCATGGGGACGGAGCAGCACCAGCGCAGTCAAAGCCATGAGTGGAGCGACCACGACGATGACGCTGTAGCCCAGGATGTTCAAGATCGTCATGGCGACGGCGCCGACGGCGCCGATGACGACGATCCATTCCCACCAGATTTTGCCGGATTGGAGCGCCGCGCCCCACCAACGCCATCCCATGCGGCGCAGCTCGGCGATCGAAAAGCTGGCGACAAAGAACAAAAAGATGCCGTGAATCAGGATAAAGGCTTGGAGCGGCGATTTAGGCCCTTTCCACGGTTCCGGGCTGAGATACGCGCTGGCAAAGGTCTGGATGAACGGTTGAAAGTACAGGATGGACAGCCCCATCACGCTGAGGGCAGCCAGGTCAATCCAACGCCACTGCGTTTGATCGGATTGTTCTTCGAGCAGCCCGTGCATCAACTGGCTGACCATGAATACCAGCACGGCCAGGCCGAGGAACGTCATCACGTTGTTGAGACCGCCCAACAGAAAGGCCGCGCCGAATAATCCCACCCATAATGTGACGCTGATCAGAGCGTGATAGGTTGTGTTTGGCCCCCGGCCTCCGCGCTGCGAGCCGAGGCCGCTTGCGGCCAGCGCGATGAACGCGAGCGCCAGGTACGTCGGATAATCCCACGTGTTATTGGGGCGCGCTACGCCCACGACCAGTCCGCCGATCAACACACTCACCAGCGCATCCACGGAACGCCACTGCTTGCGTGCGGCCCAGCCCAGCCCGATGCCCAGCATCAGCACCGTGAGCGGAAACGCGATCATGTGCGCGTGCAAATCGCTATACAGGAACGTAAAGAACGGGAACTCGTTGATCTCGCCGTTGGTCATCAGGCGGCTGGCGTTCCAATACCACCAATCCGTGTTGATCGCCAGTCGCTCGCCCTGGATCATCCGCACCAGCCCCAGCGTCAGGTTGACCAGTCCTTCCAGCCCCGGGATCGTGCTGCGGAACGACGACGCGCCCAGCTCGCCCATTTTTCGGACGATGAGGTCCAGCTCGCCCAGGTTGCCGATCAAGACGACAAACAAGGACGCGAGCAACCCAACGCCAATGGCAGATTTGCTCCATATCGCGCGCCTGGCATGTGAATTTGAGATTTGAGATTTGAGATTTGAGATTTGAAATAGATTGAAGGCGACCGAGAACGCGCCAACTCCCGTGAGTGCGGCGAGCATCGGCAGGACGATGTTGTAGGCCAGTGCCGGAACGATGCCTAGCAGTTTGATCGGCACGGATACGATCACAAAGCCGAAATAGTAATAGTTCATTTGCCCGCCCGCAAACCACGGATCATAGGGCGGAAAGTAATTTGTCTTGAGGATGGCATTGAGATACGCAAAGTCCATCGGACGCTCGCCGCCCAGGTAAAAGTGCCACAGGTCGCCATTGCCGTAGCGGATGAGCAAAAAGATGATGAACACAGCGGCGAACACGGTTTCTTCGACCAGGATGAGTCGCCACAGAGGGGCAAGGCTTACGCCGTATGGCGCGCCTGGCGTGCGTATGCGCCTGAGGCAGAGCGCGCCGAGGGCGGCGAGGATCACGATCGCCGCGGCGAGCGTCCCGCGCGAAAACGTGATGATTCGCAGGCTGGCTGCAAGCCAGGCCAGGTAGGCCGCGATGAGCAGGCCCAGCGTGCGCGCCAGCCCCCAGCCGCGGTCAGGCAGCGCAGGCCACGCCAACGCCATCAGCGGCCAGGCCAGCGCGCCGATCAGCGCGAGCAGCAACCATACGGCCACGATCGCCAACAGGGGAAAACGATTGAGCAGGCTGCTGCGATCATAAAGCTCCGACCACGTGCCGGATTGCTGTTGCAAGGCCCACGTGTTCGAGTCGAGCATGAGCGCGGTGGGCGCGGCAGTCGCTTGCTTGGGCCACAGCTTGGCCGTCTCCGAAAGGTCAAACTGGCCCAACACTTGGGCTGCCTTTTGCGGCGAAAACGCATCGGTCTTGCGAAAGATGACGACGCGCGGGTGATCGTACACGCTAAAAGCTTCTTCGGCTGGCGGGACCGGCGCGTTGATGCGCCCGGGCAGCTGGTCGAACGGATTGGGCACGCCCAACGCCTCGGTGCTTTCCTGATCGGGAAACCAGAACGGGCCAAGGTTGGTGTACGAGCTGAACTCGGCGGCTTTTTCAAAGCCAAGCCGCCCGTCAAAGAGCGCGCGGTAGTATTCCGAGGTCATCGGATAGCGCATCGGCAGGCGCGGGATCGAGCCGTATAGCCGGTTGCTCGAAAGCACCAGGTAGTCGGCCTGCGTGAGCCAGGCGATCATGTTGGAAAACTTGCCGGGGTCATCTTCGGCATAGTTGTGGATCTCGACGCCTTTGTACATGCCAAAGCCATCGCGGCCATCCACGCGGAGCGGCAAGCCGTCGTCCCAATGCTCATTGCCGATGACGCTTGTGTGCGCAATGACTGGCCCGCCGGACGTCACCGAACCGATGAAATAGTATTCGCGGCCGGGGTCAAGTGGCGCGGGCGTAAAGTTAAAGATGTACCGTCCGCCGCGCGCGTCGCCGCTCTCGCCCAAATTCGCCGTCAGCTCAGAGCGGGCGATCTCTTGGGCGCCGTCTCCTGCGCCCGAGATGATGACGCGAAACGTTTCCGGCTCCGAATCGAAATTTGGATCGGCCAGATAGTTCATCGTGACGGCCACGAGCGTGGACGTGATCGGCACGCGGAACGGCGTTGCCAGTGGCTGCTCGGTGAACGTCACGTCTACCGGCAAGGGAAGCTGGATCGAGCGCAGCCCTGAATTGGTCGAATAGATCAGCGTCGCCGCCGAGGGCACGTTCTCGTACATCCAGCGGGACGCCGTGATGCGTGTGACCGGGCGCGTGTAGATGCGCGTAAAGCCCCAGGCCCAGGCCGCTGTCCCCACCACGACCAGCGCGGTGAGGATAGCCACGGCCCAACCTGGGCGCGAGGCATTGGGTATTGGGTATTGGGTATTGGATGCTCGACGCCGAGATTTGTAAATTGAAAATTGAAAATTGAAATTTGACAACCAATACGCCGCAAACAGGATGAAGAAGGGGTACACTGGCAAGATGTACCGCATGGACTTGACCCACTGCGTGCCCTGGTAAACGAAAAACGCCGTCGCCCACAGCCAGGGCAGCAGGTGATCGCGCCATTGCTTGCGGCGGAGAATCTCGACGCCAACCCACGCCCAGCCGACCCACGCGGCCAATCCCAACGGCAGCCCCATGCCCCAGACGACCATGTTCACCCAGGGGAAAATGATCGGCGCGCGATCGGTCCATTGATGGCCGGGCGGATAGTCACGGTCACCGCTGACCAGGTTGCGCACTTCGTTCATGTTAGCCAGCCAGCGCGATTCAAGTCCGATGTTCCAGATATTGGGGCCTCGGAAGGCATACGGTTGAAACACGCGGAACGCGAGCGCGGCCAGCGCTCCGGCCAACATCAATTTGAGGAGCACTCTGCCGGGGACGCGGCGTGTGTGGGCGTCTTGCGACCAGTACATCACGGCGGCCAGCGCGACGAACCCGGCGATGGGCCACACATTCATTTTGCACGCCACCGTCATCCCAACTGCCAATCCGCTGACGGCAAACTGCCACCACCTGCCTTCGCGCGAGGCGCGCAGGATCAGGTAAAACGCGGCGACGACGAAAAAGTTGGCGAAGGTATCTACGGTGAAAAAATGCGATTGCTGAATCGGCAACACCGCTGCGGCCGAAAGCAGCGCCGAGAGCACGGCCACCCGGTCGCCATACAGCTGTCGCGCCAGCACGAACAAAAAGAGCAGCGCGCCCAGGTCGGCCAGCGCGCTCAATATTCGTCCGACCAATGTGATCTCGTCGTAGCCGACCTGTCCCAACGCCGCGCCCACGTACCGCACCAGAAAGATGGGCAGTGTGCCATACACAAAGAACCCATGGCCGCGATTGACCGGGTTGAGCGACGATTTGGCCGAGTCGAAAAACTCGCCCAGGCTCTTGACCGGCGCGATGCTCGTTTCGACCATCGTGAGGAAACGTTCGTCCGGGTGAAGATGCTGGTTTTCGTCCCAGTTCAGGCCGATAAAGCGAAAGTAGACGGCCAGCGCCGCCGCCACGATCAACAACAAAGCCAGCACGACTTGTTCGGCGCGGCTGGTGCGTTTGATGGGTTGGCTCGCTTGCTCAACGATGGGTTGTGGTTGGGTGGATTCGGTTGAAAGGTCGGTATTGGGTGTCGTCACAGTCATCCGGAGGTTCCTTGCGAAAGATATTGCGCAATACGGAATACGCAATACGTTACGGTTTTGCCGTTGCTATCATGGGTTTGGGCACCTGCATCGGCGTCGGATAGAGAAATACGACCGGCGTGGCAACTGTCGTCGGGCGTTCGGGCGTATACGTGGCCGAAGCGACCGGCGTGCCATGCGTGGTAGGGTAGGGCGCAGTGGCCGTCATCGGCGGATGAATGAGCCAGGCTTGCGTCATCACTGCGATCAAAATCATGACCGCTGTGGACATGGCCAGCCCCACGGCGACAAAACCGGGCAGGCTGTGTCGTCGAGGCGCAGGCACATTCTTGGCGCGCAATCGGGGGATCCGCGCAGCGACCTCAGCCCAACCCGCGCGCACACGCGGAGGCGTGCCCGGCAGCATCGCCGGAACGGTCCGAGCCAGCTTGCTCGTGAGCGACTGATGCTGGGCCAGTTCGGCGCGGCAATCTGCGCACTCGCGCAAGTGCGCGTCGGCCTTGGCCTGTTCCTGTGGCGTCAACATGCCCCAGGCGTAGTCAATTAGTGTATCACCCAAGTGCTTGCTCATCTGGCTTGCTCCACGTGACCACCCACTACCGATCACCGATTACTGATCACCGATCACCGATCACCAGCAACTTGCGTAATTCCTTATGCGCTAACCTCACCCGACTCTGGATCGTCTTCATCGGGCAACTCAAAATCTCCCCGATCTCGGGAAACGTAAGATTTTCAAAATAACGCAAGATAACCGCCTCGCGCAGCTTGGGCGAAAGCTTGCCCAGGGCGGCCCATACGCGCTCCCGCTCGGCTTGCAGTTCAGCCAGGTCTTCCGGGGGACGCTCGGCTTCGCTCGCCTCACGCTCCGCGTCGCTCCACTCGTCCAGCTCGACCGTCGGCAGCCATTTGCGGCGCATCTTGTTGCGGCTGCGGCTGATCGTGATCGTGTACAGCCACGTGCGAAAAGCGGACTTGCGCGCGTCATAGTTCTTGAGTCGGCTGAGCGCGTAAACGAACACGTCCTGTGTGACTTCTTCGGCATCCTGCTCCTGCCGCAAGATGCCATAGGCCAGGCGATAGACGGAAGCGTGCCAGCGCTCGTACAGGTCAGCGCAGGCACGGGCATCCCCTTTGAGGCATCGTCGGATCAGGTTGCTGTCGTCCATCGAATCATTGGAAATTATACACGGTTATTGACGGAAGGGATCACCTTTGAACGCTGCTGACCCTTGAGAGTCAGTCTCGGTAGGTCCAATTTTCGGAGCAGAGCGGGCTCCCATGCCCGCCTTCTCCCCCTGCGAGGCGGGGGGAGTTGGAGGGGGGCAGCGGCGTGGAAACCGCCTCCGCTCCAGTTTTTGGATTGACGGAGCCTCATCTCGCGGGCACATGGAATAATAAAAAGTCGTGACCGGGGATGCGCGACTGGTAGCGCGTCACGTACCCTTGCGGAAACGCGCTTTTCAGCACGCCCAGCCCCTCTTGATCCTCCGGGTACAGCAGGTACATTTGCGGCGCGGGATCGTTGCGCAGCCGGGTCAGGTCGTTCACCTTGTCAATCACGACATTCGTGTTTTGCCAGGCAATGTCATTCATCAACAGCGCAAGGGCGCGAGTGTCTACCCAGTGCGGATAAGCGCGGATGACGATGTGTTTCAGATCGCCGCCGGTGGCAATAAATCCACGCATCGCCTCGGCCATCTCGGTGCTGTTCTCGGAAGAGAGCTGGTAAGAGTACAGGTAATCCCGAAAGTATCGCTGGTAGTTGATGATGGTCGTCATTCCAAGCAGCACCACAAGCAGCGACACAGCCAGCCACTTGCCCCACCGAATTCCACCGAGCGCGCTCGCTGCTCGCGTGATCGTGTGCAGCGCTAACCCGACCAGCACCGAGACCACCGGGATCGCTCCGGCTGTCCGCACGACGCTGGGGTTTTCATTTGGGAAGGCCACGCTGAGGATCGAAGGTAGCAGCAACACCATGCCACACAGGATCGCCGTCAGCAGCGGCCAATCACGCTGTTGGCCCGGGGACTTGCTGAACAACCGATACAGCGACGTCATCACACCGAACAACAGCAACACTCCGCCCACCTGATCGAGCGTAGGCTTGTCGGGCAGCGTGTTGGCCCACACGTCATCGCCCACGACGTTGAACATGCCCAGCGCGCGGAGCGTGTTATTCAGCAACGTCATGCCAATGTCTTGCGCTTTGATGCCATAATCGCCCTCGATCCGCGTCGTGCTACGCTGCCAGAACATCTGCGGCCTGTCATGCCAGTAACGAGCCAGCGGCACGAACACGATGACGGCTATCCACGCAAACACCAACAGGTTAAGGATAAACTGCCGCCAGGCCATCCACGAACGTGGCGGCTCGAACAGTACTTTGAACAAGACCATGATGACCAACGCCAATGGCATGACACGATAAGCCGTGTAGCCGAAAAAGCCCGCGCTGAAAATCAACCCGGCGATCAAGTAATCGCCGCGGCGACCGGTTCGCAGCGCGCGGAAAATCGCCCATAGCGCGAACGTCGCCGCGATCATCACATAAGGAAAGCGCAACGCCATGCGGGTGATGGATTCGGCCCACTGCATCACCGAAGCAAAGAACGCGGCCAGCAACGCGGCGTTTTCTCCGGCCAGCTCGCGCCCCAGCAGGTAAACACCATAGACGGTGATGATGCCGATGAGCGCGTTCGCCAGCTTGAGGCCGTAAAAAGTCCCGCCTGTGTTGAACACGCGCATGACCGTGAACGCCCAATAGAACTGGAACGGCTCGCGACCCGTGTTGCGCTCAAAGTAAATGGGGCGCAGGCCGTTGTAGAGATCGCGAATATCCAACAGCTTTTCGATGTGGTCGCTGGTCATTTCCGGTGGAAGCTGATCGAGCCGGTAGAGCTTGAAGAACACTGCCAACAGCAGGATCGCGATCAGCGCGACCGTGCGCCATTTGAGGTGGAAGGTGAGACCCTCGCCCACTTTCCACTCCCCTCCCTTGGCCAGATTGAGGAGAGAGGGGGGGCGGGGAAAAGGAGAGGATGTCGAAGGCCACATCGCCAGGAGAAAGAGCAACACGGCTCCTGCCCAAGCTAATGTGCCGCTGCGCGTAAAGGTGTTGTTCCCGAACCTGGCATAGGCGAGCACCGCCAGTCCCACCGAGACAAACATCAGTGGCCAGCGCGCACTGACCGATTCAAAGGGAGTGTCATTGGGCCGCGGCGCGGGCGATGTGGGCGCGCCCAGATGGACCAACACGCGCCAGAACGAAAGCAAGGCGATGGCGTAAAAGATCACCGCATCCCACTTGTATTCCGGCAGTTCGGTGAGGTAATGCTGACCCAACAGGCCAAAGACCAGGCTGTTGATGAGCAGCAGGCCGATCCGCAGTCGGTCACGGGTTGCAAGTTGTAGGCCGTATGTTGCAGGTTGCATGTGGCTCATCGCATATCACTTTTGCTATGACGTTTCACGTTTGACGTTTCCGTTTCACGCTTTGGGCTTTTCCGCGATAAAAAACAGATACGCCCCTTGTTCTGGCAGCGGCTCGTCGTAGTAACGCCGCACGAGCCTTTCTGTCAGCCACAGATTGGCGCGCGTGGGCGAGATGATCCATCGCCCGAACAGCTTTTTCGTCACCAGGCTCGGCGCGCCGAAATAATGCCCCCACTCGAGCGTCGCCAGCGCGCCTGGCGAAAAGTAATACCAGTGCTTGACCAGCCTCAGTCCCACAGCGTCGAGGCGAGCCTTCCACGTCGCCGGATCGTCGCAGTGATGATGTCGGCTGATGCGGTTAAAGAACGCTTTGTAGCTCTGTGCCAGGCCATTCAGTCCGATGCGTTCTAGTCCACGCGAGATCGAAAGGAATTCAAGAAAATGCTCGCTGGGTACGCAGAACACAAACTTGCCGCCCGGCACAAGCACTCGATTGACCTCGGCTATCACCGGGTCGAGGCTGGGAATGTGCTCCAGCACCGAATTGCTGATGACGGTGGCAAAGTGCCCGGATGGGAACGGGATCGCTGCGCCGCTGGTCTGCATCACGAACGAATAGGCTGTGCGCCGGCGCGCTTCGGTCAGCGGCCCCCACCACGGATCGAGTCCGACGAAAGGCGGGTGGGGGGGCATGGCCGAAGCAAAGTGACCGTCGCCGCAGCCCAGATCGAGGATCGGCTCGGCGAGCGAAATGTCCTCGTAAAAACGCGCTTCGACCGCGCGCAACAACGCGCGAAAGTAGGGCAGGTCTCGAAGGTGGTTCCATAAAAAGTCGTCACTCACTTGACTTCCCACACTCGCGTCGTCCCGTCCTGCGCAGTGGAGACAAGCCGTGCACCATCCGGCGAAAAGGCCACGCTCTGCACGCTGTTCGTGTGCCCCTTGAGCGTTGCCAGCTCACGCCCGGTCGTCACATCCCACAGCTTGATCGTCACATCGTTCGAGGCCGAGGCCAGCACGTGTCCATCCGGCGAAAACGCCAGGCTGTTGACGGTGTCCTTGTGCCCGGCCAGGTTGGGCAGTTCGCGCCCGCTGGGGGTTTCCCAGATCAAGATCGGCGCCGCGCTGAGTTTAGACGCGGCCAGCTTGCTCCCATCCGGCGAAAAGACGAGACGATGCGCGCTCATCTGGCCGCTCAGACTGCGGACGTTTTGCGCGTCGAGGGTGTCCAACAATTGCACGCCGCCGCCCCAGCTTGTCGCGGCCAGCGTGCGGCCATCGGGTGCAAACGCAATCGCGCTGGCCCCCTCCTTGACGATGAGCATGCTCACTTCGCGCCCTGTCGAAACGTCGAACAGCTTGACGGTCTTTTCGACGACGACAGCCAGCGTCGCGCCATCGGGCGAGAAGGAGAGAAAGTAGCCCGAGGCCAGGCTCGTGCTGGTTTGCGTTCGAGCCAGCGTCCGCAGCTCGCTGCCGGTGGCGGCATCGTACAGCTTGACCTCGCCAGCGAGCACGGCCAAGATGGTGCCATCAGGCGAAAAGGCCAGCCCATTGATCCGCGTGCCGTGGCCGATCGTCCGCGCTGGTTTGAGCGTGGCGGCCTCGTAAAGGTAGACTTGGTCAGACGCAATCGCCAGCAATGTGCCATCGGGCGACCAGGCGACTTGTTTCCCCCCCTTTTCCAGGATCGCGGATTGAGCGACCTTGCTGGCGTTGTCGGGCGAGATCGCTGAGGGTGAACGTGGCACATGCGTCGGCGTGGGGCGGGCTGGAGCGCGGGAGGGGGTTGCGGTGGGCGCAGCAGCAGCGCCGGTCAAGGCTGACCACAACAGCGTTGTGCCATCCTGTGAGATCGTCGCGAGCTGGCGGCCATCCGGCGAAAAGGCGACGCCTTGCGCATCGCGCACATGGCCGATGAGCGTTTGCAGCTCGACGCCGCTGGCAACGTCCCACACCTTGACTGTGACATCGTTCGAGGCCGAAGCCAGCAGCTTGCCATCCGGTGAAAAGGCCAGGCTGTTGATGCTGCCCGTGTGACCGCTCAAGGTGTGCAGCTCACGTCCTGTGGCGACTTCCCACAATCGGAGGCCGCCATTTGTTGCTCCTGTGGCGACAAGAGTGCCATCGCTCGAAAGCGCCAGCTTGTTGACTCCGGGCAGGCGGTCGCCAATAGCTTTGACTTCTTGCCCGCTGGCAATGTCCCAGATCTTGAGGCTGTTCCATCCCCCGGCGATCAGAGATTTGCCGTCGGGCAAGAACGCGATCGCGTTGGCCGAGTCTTGAGTGATGATGAGACCAACCTCGCGCCCGCTGGCGACCTCGAACAGCTTGACGGTCTTTTCGATCACAATCGCCAGTGTTTTGCCGTCAGGCGAAAAGGCCAGATTCCCCGACGCTGCGCTGGTCGTGATGCGTATTCCGGGCAAGGCGCGCAGCTCGCTGCCGGTGGCAATCTCGTACAGCTTGACCTCGCCGATGACGGCTGCCAGGATCGTGCCATCGGGCGAAAAGGCGAATCCGCTGACGCTACCCTGGCCGATTGCGCGCACCTGGCTGGAGGTTTGCGCGTCGTAAAGGTAAAGCTTGTCTGAAGCGATAGCGATCAGCTTGCCATCTGGCGACCAGGCGACTTGCTTGCCACCTTTGTCCAAAGCAGATGACTGCGCGAACCGGACCGAGATGGAGGGCGTGGATAGCAGCGCAGGTGTGCGGGTCGGCGTGGGCATCACGCGTGTCGAGGTTGGGAACGACGACGTGATTCTGAGAGGCGTCAGCGTGAGCCGCGGCGTGCTGACCGGAGCCGAGGTCGGTTGGCTGGCGACTATATTCGTTGGTGTGGCCGGCGACAATTTCGATCCCAAGAGTGAGCTGCCCAATACCAATACACTCAGGACCGCCAGACAGGCCAGCAGAACGGCTCCTCCGGCGATCCATACCCAACTCGGAACGCCTTGTCGAGGCGTGGGCAGCGCGGTGGGGGTAGGCGTTGGTGCTTGGACCCGAACGGTTGGGAGAGGCGCGGCAACGGTGGGCTGCGACAGTGCCAACGCCTGCTGCAATGCCGCCACAAATTCTCCGCACGAGACGTACCGGTCGGCAGGCGATTTTGCCAGCGCGCGATTCAGGGTGACTTCGACCGCGGGCGGCAGGTCGGGACACAAGGTCGTGACGGGCGGCGGCGGCTCGTTGACTTGCTTGAAGAGGATAGCCGTCGTCGTGTCGGCGTCGAACGGGACGCGGCCGGTCAGCATCTCAAAGGCTACGATGCCCAGCGCGTACTGGTCGGTGCGGGCAGTCACTTCGTGCCCCAGCACTTGTTCCGGCGCCATGTAATGTGGTGTGCCGATCGAGGCGCCCGTCCCGGTCAGCCGAGATTCTTCCGCCGCCTTGACGATTCCAAAGTCGGTCAAGATGATTTGGCCGCGCTCGTCGAACATCACATTGGCGGGCTTCACGTCACGGTGAACCAGGCCTTTGCTGTGAGCATAATCCAGCGCGTCGGCCAGTTGACGCAAGATGGGAATGGCTTTTGCCGGTGCCAGGCGTCCTTGGCGTGCGATGACGTGCTTGAGCGAGCCACCCGGTAGATAGGCCATCACAAAGTAATAGTTTGGCCCGTCCTGTCCCACGTCATAGATGCTGATGATGTTCGGATGATGTAACTGGGCCACCGCGCGCGCCTCGCGCATAAAACGCTCGACAAAAGCTTGCTCCCAGACCAGGTGTGGGGCCAACAGCTTGATCGCCACGGAGCGATTGAGCGCGGGATCGTAACCTTTGTAGACCGCACCCATCCCGCCGCGCCCGATTTCTTCAGTGATGTCGTATTTGCCCAGTTTGGAAAGAGGTTCTGGCATGGGAATCTCCCGGCGCACGTGGGCCTCTGGATGCGCGAGGCCATTGATTCGGTGATGATTTCACAGAGGATATTATACTCGGTCTGCCTCGATTAGCTCAGTCAGCGTGAGCACCTTGTGCGGGACGCTGCGATGCTGCTTGGCCGCGATCAGCTCCTCAAAGAGCTGCTCGTAAAGCTCAGCGGTGCGCGGCGTGCTGTACATGGCTTCGATCTCGGCGCGGGGGCGCACATAACGCTGGCGGTCGCCCAGGATGCGAATGATCGCCTCGGCCAGCGCGGGGCTATTGCCAATTGGCACAACCTTGCCCATGCCGGTGCTTTGCGGCGGCACACGCACACCGGGCAGGTTGCTGGCAATGGACGGCGTGCCACACAGCATTGCTTCTACCTGCACTAACCCGAACGACTCGGTTGAGTTGAGACTGGGCAGCACGGTTACGTCACACGATGAAAAGAACGCCGCCATCTCATCCGGGTCGAGCGTGCCGACGAACGTCCAATGGTCATGGAATTGCGCCAGCAGCGGCGCGAGCTTGCGCGCATAGGCCTCTTCGCCGATGATGTTCGTCGGCCCGGCAAACAGCACGCGCGCGTCGGGATAGGCGTTGAGCACGCGCGGCAAAGCCTGGAGCATGACCTCGACGCCTTTTTCGGTCGCCAGCCGCGCGGCAAAGCCGATCACGTGATGCCCGTCGAGTGACCACCGTCGTCGAAACGACGCGATCGCTTCCGGCGTGGGGACCGGCATCTCGACCGGCGGCGGGATGATACGCACCTTGTTCGTAAAGCGCGAAAGGTAAGCCGAGTGCGTGGCATAGTCTTGCGTGTACGAGACGATGGCATCGGCCAGCGTCCCGGCAGCCAGATTCGCCATGTCCACCACAGCGTTGGTCACGCGGTTGAATATCCCTGCCGGAAGTTGCAGATCGCAGTGGAACGTGAGCACGGTCGGTTTGCGGAACAAGCGTCCGCGCAGCGCAAGACCGGCCGCATCGAACTGGGGCAGGTGGACGCTCAACACATCCGCCCAGCGCGTAAAGCGTGTGGCGAGAAAGCCAAAGGTGGGCATGATGACGCCCTTGCTCACGCGAAACAACACGGGCGCGCGCACCACCTGCACACCGTCCAGCCGTTCAACGCGTGGGAGCGCAGGGTCATATTGCGAGGTCAACACCGTCACGGGATGCCCTCGTGCGGCCAGCCCACGCGCCAGCCGCTCGGTGTAAATCGTCAGCCCACTCGTCCACGGGCGATAGTAGGTCAATGCGATCAAAATGTTCATCTTTTGCTTATCATCTTTTCGACAGTCGCTCTACGCTTCACGCTCTACCCTCTCCGCTTTCTTCCCAATGTCACTCAACGAAAGGCTATATTTCATCAGCGCGATCACACCGACCACATTGACGGACAGGTACTCGAAAAAGTGCAGCGCGATGGTAAAGGCAGTGGCCTGGCTGGCCGGGAAACCAAAAGGAATGACCAACCCCTCGCGGCCCACGATCTCAAAGACGCCCCAGTTGCCGGGCGTGGCCGGCACGGCCATCGCAAACCCCTGAATGCACATGACAAAGATCGGAGGGACTACAGAGGCATCGGGAACAAACGCGCGCAAAATCGCCCAAAAGACCCCGCCGGTTCCCACCCAACTGACCATCGTCCAGCCCGTGACGATCAGCGCGCCGCGCGCCGAACCGAGCGCGTCGAACCCGCTCATCAGATTGCGCCAGCGCTCCAGCCACTTGTCCGGCGAAAGGCACGGAAGGCGAGACAGTAACGCCATCAGGACTCGCTCCGCCAGCGCGCGCTGCCAGAGGAGCACAATGATGCCGAGCACCGCCAAAACTCCCAACGCGCCGAAAATGCGTATCCACTGCATGGCACTGCCTGGCAACTGCATGAACGGGACCAGCAGCACCAATCCCATGACGACGGCCAGCACGTCAAAGATGCGCTCGACGACGACAGTGGACAGGGCGCGGGGAAAACCAGTGTGGCAGCGCTGATCTATGATGAGGGCACGGGCCGGGTCGCCCACGCGAGCGGGGAACACGTTGCTGATGAGGTACCCCAGATTCATCACCCAAAAGGCTGTGACCGAGTCCACGCGCTCTTTGCCCAACAGCACTCGCCAGCGTTCCGAGCGGCCGATCACAGAAATAAAGTGAAACACCAGCGCCGGGATCACCCACCAATAGTTGGCCCCGGCAAGCTTTTCGCCCAGTTCTCGGAAAGGGATGCCACGCAGCGCCAGCCAGATGCCAATCGCGCTGATCACTACACCGAGCCAGAATCGCCATTGCTTTTTCAAAAGATTGCCCTCGCTTTCGTGTTGGCAGCAAATCGGGCTGATTATAACACGCTGCCCATCCCCCGACAATACGGCAGGGACATCGTTAAATGCTCGCCGCGCCAGGTGTGGCAGACTGTTATCCGCTCCTATCGAGCGCTCAACAGATGCAAACATTTGTAATCAAACTGTACGGGAACACAAATGTTGTTAGGCAAGAAGCCATAGTAGAATATTAGCGTACTTGATTCAAAAATCCTAACACAGAAAGGAGGTGAGACGAAAATGTTGTTCCTCCCACGCGAAGAAGGTCAAGGTTTGGTTGAATATGCGTTGATTTTGGTCTTGGTGGCTATCGTGGTTATTGTCATTTTGGCCCTGCTGGGTCCAGCTATCGGCAACATCTTCTCGAACATCGTGTCCAACATCTAGTTTCAGGCGGTCAGTTCCCCAAGCCCTATCCCCCGATAGGGCTTTTTTTTCTGCTTGACAAATCTTGGTTTGCGAGTAGAATCGCCGCCGGAGTGACGGCCTTGAAACTCAAGTGGACGCCGATCCAAGCATATGGTCGGGCGAGGGGATTGCCCCTCGTGTTACGGTACATAGTTTGACCTTTGGGGCAGTGTTCCCAAAGGTCTTTTTTTGCGCTCTTCCTGGTTTGTACACGCTGGCATCGAAAGGGGATTACTTGTGCTCCAGTCGTGGAGGTCACGATGAAATTTGAGGAAAAGCTGGCTGCCGCGCAGCAGCGCAATCGTTCGTGGCTGTGCGTTGGATTGGACATCGTGGCCGCCAGGATGCCATTGCCGCTGCAGCAGGTGGACGATCCCATATTGCCTTTTGCTCGCGCGATCGTGGATGCGACTCAAGACCTGGTGTGCGCGTTCAAACCCAACCTCGGTTTCTTTCTTGCCGAAGGCGCAGCAGGCATGATCGCGCTAGAACGCCTCACTCGCTGCGTCCCCTCCGATATCCCGATCATCCTCGACGGCAAGTTTGGCGACATCGGCTCAACGGCCGAGCAGTATGCGCGCGGCGCGTTCGAAGCGTTCCGCGCGGACGCCGTCACGCTCAGCCCATATGTGGGCGCAGACGCGATCCAGCCGTTTCTTGCCTACCCGGACAAGGGCGTGTTTGTCCTGGCTCGTACGTCCAATCCGGGCGCGGTCGAGTTTCAAAATCTGGTCGTGGAGCGTGGAGCGAAGAGCGTGGAGCGACAGACGCTCTACGAAACTGTTGTGCGCCAGGCGGTCGAGTGGCATCGAACAGGCCCGGGCGCGTGTGGCCTGGTCGTCGGGGCAACGTACCCGCAGGAGCTGGAACACATTCGCCGCCTTGCGCCTGAGTTGCCGTTCCTGGTGCCGGGCGTCGGCGCGCAAGGCGGCGATCTGGCGGCGGCCGTCCGGCATGGTTCAACGTCGAGCGGCCTCGGGCCGATCATCAATGCAAGTCGCAGCATCTTGTATGCTTCCGGCAAGACGGATTTTGCCGAAGCGGCGCGCGCGGCGGCCATGAAAATGCGCGACGACATGAATGCCATCCGCGGTCAACTGGAGGGAGGGGCATGACCAAAAAGCTGATCAAGAAGATCGAATCTGCCGAGTTGGAGGAATTGTCGCTGGCCCTGTTTGAGGCCGGGTGTGTGCAGTTCGGTCAGTTCAAGCTGAAATCCGGGCTGCTCAGTCCGATCTATCTTGATTTGCGGTTGCTGGTTTCGCACCCGCGCTTGCTGCGGCGGGTGGGCGACCTGCTCGCCGAGCGCGCGCGTGTGTTCAAATTCGACGTGCTGGCGGCGATCCCCTATGCGGCTCTGCCGATCGGTGTGGCGGTTTCGTTGGCCTTGGATGCGCCGCTGGTCTATCCGCGCCGCGAAGTCAAGGATTATGGCACCGAGCGGAGCGTTGAGGGCGCGTTCGAACGAGGGCAGATTGCGTTGCTCATTGACGACCTTATCACCAGGGGCCACAGCAAGCTCGAAGCGATCGCGCCGCTGGAAGCGGCTGGGTTGACCGTGAAAGATGTTCTCGTGCTCGTGGATCGCGAGCAGGGCGGCGCACAAGAACTGGCCGCGCGCGGCTATGCCGTTCATGCGGCCTTGACGTTGGCTCAGATTCTAGACGCTCTCACATGCGCGGGCAAGCTCACTGTAGAACGCTGTGACGAGATCAAGCTGTGGCTGATGGAGAACCGCTGATGAAGGTCTTGTGAGTCGGTGAACACTGCCATGTGCGAACCTGATTTGTCGGTGACGTTGTGTGGCGTGCAGCTGCCTAACCCGACGGTCCTGGCTTCGGGCGTTTTGGGCCTGAGCCAAGAGATCTTTGGTCGGTTGGCGCGCGCCGGCTGTGGGGCGATTACGACCAAGTCGTGCTCACTTCAACCGCGCGCCGGCTATCACAACCCGGTCATTGTGGATTGGGGCTATGGGCTGATCAATGCCGTCGGGTTGGCAAACCCCGGTGTCGAAGTGATGGTGGAAGAGATTCGGCTGGCCAGACAGCGGCTGGCCCCGCTGGGCGTGCCGATCATCGCCAGCATCTTTGCCAACACGATCTATGATTTCGGCGTGATCGCCCGCTACATGAGCGAGGCCAATCCCGACCTGATCGAAGTGAACATCTCGTGTCCCAACCTGGATGCTCGCTTTGAGCAGATGTTTGCCTCCAGCCCCTATGTCGCCGCGCAGGTCACGCGCCGGGTCAAGGACAATACCTCGGTCCCGGTCCTGGTCAAACTTTCGCCCAATGTCGAGGATATTGCCAAGGTTGCGCGCGAAGTGGAGGCCGCCGGGGCCGATGCCATCACGGCGATCAACAGCCTGGGGCCGGGTCTGGTCTTGGACATCGAAACAGGCCACCCGGTGCTGGCGAATCGGTGGGGTGGGGTATCTGGCCCGGCGATTCGACCGATTGCGGTCAAGTGCGTGCGGGACGTGTGCCAGGCGGTCAAGATCCCGGTGATCGGCACGGGCGGCGTGACCGATGCGCGCGACGCGATCGAGATGATCCTCGTCGGCGCGACGGCGGTGGGCATCGGCTCGGCGGTGAACTATCGCGGGATGGGCGTGTTTGGCGAGGTCGCCGCCGGCATCGCAGAGTACATGCGCCGGCACGGTTATAAGCGGCTGGAAGATTTCCGGGGCAAGGCGTTGGCGTTTTGTTGACGGGCAAGCTCTACAACTCGAGGGATTCTATTTCCTCGATGAGGAATGGTAGGTTAGGGCGAGTGAAGCTCAGTTGCGGGGCAGGGATGCGATGGTGTTTAATGTCGGGCGGTATATGCTTGTGGTGGGGATCGGTGGCGGCCAACGTCTTATCGTGTGGGTGAGGGAATGAATCATACCAGTACAATTTGTCTTTGTGTGGGTAACTTGCCTGACAATATTCGCCAGCGGCTGGAAAGTCAGGAACATCGGTCAAAGTATGGGCACGTGAGACTTCGTAGCCGTAACCTTCAATGACGCCCAACTCAAAGTTGAGGCGTTCTTGGGCGCAGAGGACAATATTGCGCTCGAAAAGGACCATCCCTTCCACACGCCCGAAAAGTTCGCCCGATGGGATATAAACCAGCGTTGAGCGGCGTATGCTGGGGTAACGCTCCGGCAAGGCATAGATAAATGTCTGGTATGCTGCTGGCGTGGAGAGCGGGTCAGGCATTAGCAGGTTCCAGATTGACCTTGATTTGGAGGGGCACCGATTGGCGACCGATCAATTGCCGATATTTTTCATCCAGGCTCAACCAGGTCTTGTACAGGGAGAGCCAGTCAATGAATTCCATGCGGTACTCATCCAGCGCGTCAAACTCTTCCAGCTCTCCGCGCATCATCGCAGCATAAAAATCATTCGATTTCACGCCGAACTTGGTTTCGTAGCGATTCAGTTCTGCTTCTAGTTTTCCAATGTCTTGCAGCAATACATTCAAAGATGCCATAGTGTCCTCCCTTTTTCAGAATGTGGAAAGGCCATCTGGCTACTTGTGCAACCATTTGGTTGTATTATATCACGACGCTACAAGCGGCAGCGTCATCAGACCGGCGGCGAGCAATGTGTTGAACACTATAGCATAGACTGTGCGCCAAGTCAAAAGGCACGCGATCCGTGCCATAAATGTGCTCTGAAGGGTTGACATGTTACCCCAAACCGTCCGTATTTCTGACATCATCGAAGACACTCGCACTGTCAAGACGTTTGTCTTGGACGACGCGGTGGACGCGCAGCCCGGGCAGTTTGTGATGCTCTGGCTGCCGGGTGTGGACGAAAAGCCGATCAGCATCGCCGCGCCCGATCCGCTGACGTTGACGGTCGCCAAAGTCGGGCCGTTCAGCGACGCGCTGCACCAATGCAGGGTTGGCGATAGGCTCGGTTGGCGCGGGCCGTTTGGCCGACCGTTCCGACCGGACTGGACTCGACCGGCTTTGTTGGTAGGTGGCGGCTATGGCGCGGCCCCTTTGTATTTTTTAGCGGAGCAAATGGTGACGCGGGGGATTGTGCCCACGGTGGCTTTGGGCGCACGACGGGCGGATGACCTCATTTTCGTTGAGCGATTCCGGCGTTTAGGTGTAAAATTGTTGCTCGCGACTGAGGATGGATCGCTGGGCGTCCGAGGATACGTGACCGAGGCGATCACACAAGCGCTCGCCGAGCGGCCCGCGATCTATGCCTGTGGGCCTGAGGGGATGCTCGTGGCACTGCATCGGCTGTGCTGTGAGCGTGGCCTGCCGGGGCAACTGAGCGTCGAGCGGTATATCAAGTGCGGCTTTGGCGTGTGCGGCCAGTGCGCGTTGGATGATTTGCTGGTGTGTACGGATGGCCCGGTGTTTGACGTCGCGCAACTCGATGGCAAGCAAGATTTTGGAAAATTCCATCGCAACGTGACCGGGCGGAGATTGCCGGTGGGTTGATAGCGGATGGCCGCTTCGCGTGGCGGATAGCAGGCGAGGGAGATGTTGCGACGTATCATGGTGATGTTGGCCTTGATGGGCTGGTTGATCGGCCCGATGGCCGCGCATGCCGAAGGGCCGATCGTTCATGTGGTCCAGCCAGGGGAGAACCTCTTCCGCATCGGGCTGCGGTACGGCGTGACGGCGCAACAGATCGCCTCGGCCAACGGTCTGAAGAATGTCGCACAGATTTACGCCGGTCAGCGGCTAGTCATCCCGGCGGCGGGGGCGGCGACTGCGCCGGCCTATTCGCCGGCGTCCACGGCCCAGTCGTATCACGTCGTCGCATCTGGGGAGAATCTGTTTCGCATCGCGCTGCGGTATGGCTTGAGCGTCCAGGCGATGGCGGCGGCCAATAACCTGGTCAACGTCAGCCAGGTATACGTTGGGCAGCGGTTGCTGATCCCTGGTCGCGCGCTGGCTGCTCCGGCGGGCAAGTCGGTCTTGTTGCGTGTTCCGGTGCTGGGCCAGGAGCACAGCCTGACGTGCGAAGCGGCTGCTGCGCGGATGATCGCCGTCTATCTGGGCAAGCCGGTGACCGAAGCCTGGATTCAGGCGCAACTGGGCCCGAACGACAATCCCCATCAGGGCTTTCGCGGCGATATTGACGCGCCCTTTGGCGGCATTGTCAACTATGGCGTGTATGCCGAGCCGTTGGCTCGGGCGCTGCGGTCGTTGGGATTGACCGCGACGGTGCGCTATGGCGTCGGCTACAGCGACCTGCGCGCTGCGCTTGACCGGGGCCAACCGGTCATCGTGTGGCTTTCCCAGTTTCCTGCGCCGGGGTATTACGATCAGCCCGGCGGCTACCGTCTGGTGCCGGGGGAGCACAGTTACGTCGTCGTGGGCTATGATGACCAGGGACTGGTCGTCAACGATCCGCTCAATGGTGGGCGGCAGTTTCACATCCGCGTGATCCCCCATTGGGAACTGTTCGACAATATGGCGTTGTTTGTCAGCAAGGGCTGATGGATAAACCGCTGCTTCGTGCGCGCTGTCGCGCCTGGCGTGATGCCCTGACGGCAGACGAGGTCGCCTCGGCCAGCGCGTGCGTTTGCGATCACCTGGCGGCCTGGCCGCTCTTTCAACAGGCGCAGACGGTGATGGCTTATATGGCGTTCGGCAACGAGATCAGCCTCTTGCCGTTGATGGAGCGCAGCCTCAACAAACGCTGGGTGATCCCGCGCACACTCACCCAACCGGAGCCGCGCCTGAAGCTTCATCTTTACGATCCAGCGCGACTGGTGCGTCACAAATTTGGGATGCTGGAGCCAGAGGCGAGCCTGCCCGAGATCGGGCCGCGCGAGCTGGATATGGTGCTGGTGCCGGGGATCGCGTTTGACCGGCGGGGGTATCGTCTGGGTTTTGGCGGCGGGTTCTATGACCGATTCCTGCCGCTGGTCACGGCCCTCAAGGTCGGCGTGGCCTATGCGGCGCTCATTGTGGATCGCGTTCCCAACGACGAGTTCGATCAGCGTGTCCATTGGTTGGTCTGTGAAACAGGTGTCTGCGCGGTCACCTCAGATCAACTGACCACTGTTTAGTCGAGTCACTAACATGATATTGATTCGTGGCGCCAACATCGTCGGCCTGCGCGGGCTGGAAAAAGTGGATATTCTCATTGTCAAGGACCGCATCAACGAGATCGCGTCGCAGTTGACGCAGCCGGTCGGCGCGACGACGGTTGAGGCGCGCGGCTGGCTGGCGCTGCCCGGCCTGATTGATATTCACGTTCACCTGCGCGAGCCGGGCGGCGAGCACAAGGAAGACTTTATGACGGGCACGCGGGCCGCGCTGGCGGGGGGCGTGACCACCGTGCTGGCGATGCCCAATACCTCGCCGCCCATCACGGACTTGGCCACGTTCAAGACGGCGTTGACGCTGGCGGAACAAAAGGCCGTGTGCGATTTCGGATTGTACATCGGCGCGACCCGTGAGAACATTGACACGGCCTGGTTGATTGAGGAGGCCGTCGGGCTAAAGATGTACATGGGGTCGTCCACCGGCACGTTGCTGCTGGAACACTTTGAGGATCAATACGCGCACCTGGCCGCCTATCCGTCCAATCGCGTCGTCGCCGTCCATGCGGAAAACGAAGAGGCCGTGCGTTACTTTGAAAAACGTGGTCAACGCCGCCCACCTCTGTGTGCAAACCTCGAAACTGGTCGCGCGATTCGGATGGCCCAGGCGCTTCAGCGTTCCATCCATATCTGCCATCTCTCCACGGCGCGCGAGATCGAGATGGTCAGAGAGGCCAAAGCGCGAAATGAACCTGTCACCTGCGAGGTCACGCCGCATCACCTGTTTCTGTCTTCTGGGATCGAGCGTCACCTCGGCCCATTGGGCCGGATGAATCCGCCGTTGCGGAGTATGCAGGACGTTGAGGCGCTGTGGGACAACCTCAGGTACGTGGATGTCATTGCCTCCGATCATGCGCCGCACACGTTGGAAGAAAAACGCAGTGCCACGCCGCCGGCCGGGGTGCCGGGCGTGGAAACGATGCTGCCGCTGCTGCTCACGGCGGTCAAAGAAAAACAGTTGGATTGGGCCGATCTGGTGCGGCTCACCTCGGCTGGCCCGGCCAGGTTGTTCGGCCTGGAGCGTAAGGGCCGCGTCGCGCCGGGTTATGACGCGGACATCGTGCTGGTGGACCCGGAAGCCCAGTGGAACATATCCGGGGACAAGCTCTTGACTCGTTGCGGCTGGACGCCGTTTGAAGGCTGGCGCGTGTGGGGCAAGGTGATGCAAGTGTACCTGCGCGGCCAGTTGGCGTTTGCGGAAGGCAAGGTCTTGGTCAGACCGGGCACTGGACGACACGTCAGGCAGCGTGGAGGGTGAGGCGTTGAGCGTGAAGCGTGAAACGTCAAACGTCAAACGTCAGGCGTCATTTGACGTGTGACGTGTGACGTTTGACGTATGACGTTTGACGTTTGTGGCCTGCGCCAGTGCCAGAGCAACCAGGATGCACGCTGCGCCCGCGATGCCATAAGCCACGCCGAATCCCGCCGCTCCCGCCAGCGGCCCCAGCAATGCACTCCCCAGTCCGATCCACACATCGTTAAGCGTGAACTCGGCCGCGACGGCTGTCCCACGCAGGGTACCCGGGACGCCGTCGAGCACGAGCGCGTCAATCGCCGTACGCGCGATCCCCAGTCCCGCGCCGCTGCCAAAGGCCACCAGCAGACTGGCCACATCCGATCGGGCTTGAGGGATCAGCGCAAATGCAATGCCGGTCAGCAACATTCCCGGCAGCATCACCCGCGTGCGCCCGATGCGGTCCGAAATCCGTCCCGCCAAGATTTGCACGGTCAGCATCCCCAGCGCATAGACCGAGTAAAATGCGCCGGTGGTGTTCAAGTGGTTCTGCGCGGCGACAAGCGGCCAGAACGTGACCATGGTGCCAAAGGCCAGGCCCAGCGGGCTGACAGCAAGGATACCCGCTCGAACGTTGCGAAACGCCAGCGTTTCTCGCGCGCCTTGAAGTGGCGGCGCGCTGGTCATTCGCTTGATCTCGCGCGGCGGCTCGTGGAGGAGGACGATGGTCAGCAGGCACAAACCGCCCGAGATCGCGGCCGATCCGAACGCAGTGTCAAAGCCTCCCTGCGACAAGAACCAGCCGCCCATCAATGGGCCGACGAGTGAGGCCATCGCTCCAGAATTGCCACCCATGCCAAACACCTCGCCTCGCCGGTTGGGTGGGGCAAGATCGGCGAGCAGAGCTTGAAAGCCCGTACTGAACGCCGCGATGCCGATCCCGTTCAGCGCCCGAACGGCCAAGAGGGCAGGCATCGCGTGCGACATCCCCGTCAGGATAGGCGAGAGAACTGCGATCATCCCGCCCAACACCAGGACCGGCTTGCGACCGATCCGGTCTGCAAATGCCCCGATGAATAATCGCGAGAGAACGGCTGCGCTGGCAGCGGCGAAGGTGGTCAGTCCGTTATCGGTGGGCGTCCCGCCGAGCGAGGCCACATATAAAGGCAAGACAGGAAACAGCGACTGGAGGCCAATCCAGAACAAGACATTGGCGAGCAGGGCGAGGGGGAAGGCCAATGAGGCAATCATAATGGGGAATCGTCCGGGTCAAAGACGAATGACGAGAGACGAAGGACGAAGGGCGGGGGACGGAAATTCTTTCGTCGTTCGTCATTTGTCCTTCGTCCCATGATTGGTTATTCCTCACCGACCCGCAAGATCGCCATGAACGCTTCCTGCGGCACCTCGACCGAGCCGATCATCTTCAAGCGGCGCTTACCCGCCTTTTGCTTTTCGAGCAGCTTGCGCTTTCGCGTGATGTCACCGCCATAACATTTCGCCGTGACGTCTTTGCGGACCGGCTTGACGTTGGCGCGGCTGATCACGCGCCCGTTGGCGATAGCCTGGATCGGCACCAAGAATTGCTGGCGTGGGATCAGGTCTTTGAGCTTGCTGATGAGCGCCTGACCTTTGCGATAGGCGGCGTCCTTGTGGACGATCATCGTCAGCGCGTCCACTGGCGCTTCATTCACCAGCACCTCGAGCCGGGTCAGGTCGCCAGGCCGGTAGCCTTCAAAGGCATAGTCGAACGAAGCATAGCCGCGCGTGCGCGCCTTGAGCTGGTCGTGGAAATCTACAATGATCTCGGACAGCGGCAGGTGATAGGTGATCATCACGCGCTTGGGATCGAGATACTCGATGCTCTCCTGGGTGCCGTGCCGTTTGGTGATCAGGTCGAGCACCGGGCCGACGTAATCCGTCGGCGTAAAGACCTGCACCCTCATCCACGGCTCGCGGATTTCCTTGAACATGCCCTCTTCCGGCAAATCCACCGGGCTTTTGATCGTGATGACCTCGTCGTTCACCAGCACGACTTCATACTCGACACTGGGAGCCGTCGCCAGGATGTCGAGATCGTACTCGCGCTCCAGCCGCTCCTGAATGATCTCTAGATGGAACAGCCCCAGGAATCCGCAGCGGAATCCGTAACCGAGTGCCTGCGAAGTCTCCGGCTGGTATTGCAGCGAAGCGTCGTTGAGCTGAAGTTTTTCCAGGGCGTCTTTGAGTTCGTTATAGTCGTCGGCGTCTACCGGATAGAACGAAGCGAACACCATCGGCTTGGCCGGGCGATAGCCGGGCAGAGGCGCGCTGGCCGGACGATCTGCGCGTGTGATCGTATCGCCCACGTGACACTCGCGCACGGTCTTCAAGCCTGTCGCCACGTAACCGATCTCGCCTGCGACGAGCGAGTCGGCCGGCTGCATCTTGGGCACAAACTTGCCGATCTCGATTGGCTCGAACACGGCATCGGTAGCGAACAGCCGCAGCCTGGCCCGCGGTTCAAGGCGGCCTTCGGCGACGCGCACATAGGCGATGACGCCTTTGAACGAATCGTAATGACTGTCGAAAATGAGCGCGCGCAGCGGAGCTTGTGGATCGCCTTGGGGCGGCGGGACGCGAGCGATGATCGCCTCGAGCAGCTCCGGCACACCTTCGCCTGTCTTGGCGCTCAGGCGCAGCATCTGCGAGGCCGGAATGCCCAGGATGTGTTCGAGGTCGGCGGCGACCACGTCCGGCTGGGCCGAGGCCAGGTCAATCTTGTTGAGCACCGGAATGATTTCGAGGTCGGCCTCGAGCGCGAGATAGACATGGGAAAGCGTTTGTGCTTCGATGCCCTGCGTCGCATCCACGACCAGCACCGCGCCTTCGGCGGCGGCCAGCACGCGGCTGATCTCGTACTGAAAGTCCACATGGCCGGGGCCGTCGAGCATGTTCAGCTCGTACTCCTGGCCGTCGCGCGCCTTGTAGCGCATCTGCACCGCCGAGGCCTTGATCGTCACGCCCTTTTCGCGCTCCAGGTCCATCGTATCGAGCACCTGCTCGGTCATCTCGCGCGGGGTGAGCGTGCCGGTCAGCTCCAGCAGCCGGTCGGCCAGCGTGGACTTGCCGTGGTCAATGTGCCCGAGCAGACAAAATGAGCGAATGTGCGAGGGAGCGTAAGGCATGCTTCAACCTATGCTTTTTTTCGCCGATACTTTTTGGGCACGTGTTTCGTGATGATGGCTTCCAGCATGTCCAGGTGTTGTAAATTGATAAAGTAGTGACATTGCTCAACCAATCGCTCCAGGTCGCGTTTTCTTGCCAACCAGCCGCCACCATCCACAAAATTTACAAAGGCTCGATTTTCCTTGTAGCGGCTATTATGGCGAACAACACGCTCATATGCCGCGAGCATATCTCTTGCTTTTGTGGTTTGCCCACTGCTGGTTGTCTCTTGAAAGGAACTCATAACGATCACCCAAGGATCATCAAGGTTGGGCACGGCAAAGTCAATGTCTGTTTCGACCATCGTGGAGCGACCTTGGTCGAATCCGATTCCGTATGCTGATTCGATCTGTGCGAGTTTTTGTCGGATACGCTCTTCCACCTTATAACCTTTGCGTCCACCATAGGTGCCGATGAGCTGTCCCTTGTAATGCTTACGCAAGGTTGCTTCTGAACCTACCTGGGCTTGACGGTAGTTGAGGGCTTCCAGGTAGTAACGAGGAATGTATCGTTGCAATTCCGCATCACTTTTGCCATCAAGTAACAGTTCCGCTACCGCCTGTGCAAAATCAGGCTCGCGCACAATTTTGTTCTTGATTTTGCTCATTCCCCATTCACTGTCAAAGCCTCCAGGGATCCGTCCCAGTTTCCGCAGCAGTGATATGATGCGCATGAACTTTTCTTGGGAAAGCTCCAAGTCCTTCAAGACCACATCCAGGGCATTCTTCTGTTGAACCAGAAATCCGGCCAGGTCACTTGGAGCTGCATGAGCAACACTTTGCGCTGTCGCCAGCAAGGACTCTACTTCGGCTTCAATCTCCCGTTCGAGTTCTTCATCTACGAAAAAGACGACCGAACTGTCCCAGGCTTCCTGGAAGGAAAGTTTGCGCGCCTCGGTCACGATCGCACCTCCAGTTTCGCGGCTTTGAGTGCTTTGCCCCAAGTAGGGAACATTTCATAGAACACTTGCAAGTCATACTTGCTATTTTGTCGCACGTCGTCTGGGGTGGGCAAGCGCCCTAACCGCGCGGCCAGATCTCGCAACTCTAACTGCAATTCTTTCTTGGTGTACTTTGGCTGCGGTTTGGAGATACTCTGACGAGGCACATAGCCGTTCGTCACGACTTGGGCAACTTTGTCCCGTGTGATTTTGACATACTCTTCGTCCAGGTCAATTGCCACATAATGTCGTCCTAGTTTGGCTGCCATGACCGCTGTAGTGCCTGTGCCTGAAAAGGCATCCAGCACAATATCGCCTGGATTGCTCGAAAGGCGGATGATGCGCTCCATGAATGCATCTGGCAACTGGCATGGGTGATAGTCACGGTCACGCCGATGTTTGATACGGTGAATATCCCACCATAGATCGGTGAGTGGCTCTTGGTCGTCGTCTCCGATTGACTTGCGCTTACGGATGCACGATGCGCGCAAGCAGTAATGGCGAGCGTCCAGTTGGCTAACCTGGTCGTAGTTGAAAGTAAAGTCTGTGGGATGCTTGGTGTAAAACAGCAATCCATAGTGAGCCGGCATCAACTTGCCGCGCGGTTCCGAGAGTGCATCCCAGACGATCCAGTTTTGAAAGTACAGTCGTTGGTTGAGAAACACTGCATGGTACATCGTCCAATGAGGGAGATTCAAGACATACAGCGAGCCAGTCGGCTTGAGGATGCGGGCATATTCTTCCAGCCAGGCATTGCACCAGGCGATGTATCGTTCGTTCGCTTGCTCGTCATCATAGATGTTGTAGGCTTTATCGAGATTGTACGGCGGGTCGGCAAACACGAGGTCTATCGAGTTGTCGGGGTAGCGCTGGAGTACTTGGAGGGCGTCGCCACAGTGAACGGCGTCAAGCATTTTGTCACTTGCGATGTTGGCGACTGGGCCGTATTTTTTCAATGGTTGTGCCAGGCCCGGCAACATGTACTGGACGGCGGGTTCAGCAGCGACTCTTTGGCCGATCCCCTCTTTGGGGCCAATGATGCCTTTTAATTCGGTGGTTTTGCTACTGGATGTGCCCGTGTCCAGCATTTGCAAGATGAGGTCCAGAGCGGGCGCGGCAATTTGCGTATAGTTGTTCGCTGGTGGCAGGTCTTTCCAAACATCGGAGATCGCATAACCGTCCGGGTGCATCAGATGTGTTTTCCCGCCCCAGTCTTTGAGCGGCTTCTGGCAAAAGGTGCAGTATTGATGTGGCAGACGTACTCGCCTGATGTTAAAACGCTGATTGCCTTTAGTGAACAAGAGTATGGCCGCATGCACTGATGGCAGGCCATGTTGTCTCTGTTGCAGTGTGGACTCGATGGCGATCCAATATTTAAAGTTCAAGTATCGGTCAAGGTAAACCCCGAGTTCTGGCAAATAATCGGGCCGGCCTTGAACAAAGAGCAGCCCGCCATTCTTGAGTGCTCGGACACATTCGGCCAGGCAAGCCTCAATCTCGGTACGGCGATTCGGATCAAGCGCTGCCGTGACGACCACGATAAAGTCAAGCGATCGGGTTGGTGTTTGTTCGAGCGTTTTGCAAAAGCTCGCCTTGTCTGGATAAATGATTTGCATCCCCATACCTGCTGGTCACCCGACCCAAATCAGTGGAGAGGCTTGGGTTCTCGTGGCAAGTATAATCGAGTTGACGTGGATTGCCAAGCGATCAGGCTGGGGGAACTGTGGCCAGGCTGAAGGTGATCGTCGTGCCGTGTTCGGAGGTGTGTTCGATCCAGATGCGCTCGCCGTGCGCCTCGATCGCCAGCCGGCAAAACGCCAGTCCCAATCCGCTGCCGCGTTCCCTTTGGGGACCGCGGACGAATTTCTGGAACAGTTGGGATTGGATGCGAGCAGGGACCCCTGGCCCGGTATCGCTGACGGACACCATGAGCACTGACCCGGGCGGCAGAGGTTCGGCCTGGGCCGTCACGCGGACCGTGCCGCCCCCGGGCGTGAACTTGCATGCATTGTCCACCAGATTTTGCAACACCCGCCCGATGAGCGTCACATCTCCCCAGGCTGGAGGCAGCGAGGGCGCAACAGCATTTTCCAGGCGCAGGTTTTTCTCCCTGGCCAGGGCCGATTGAGCTTGCAGGATTTCGGTCACCAGATCGGCCAGGTGGAACGCCTTTGGCTCTAACGGGGATCGCTTGCTTTCGAGTTCGTTCACGTCCAGAATGGCATTGATCAGGCTCGTCATGCGGCGGACGCTCACTTCGCCCGCTTTGAGCGCAGCCAGTTGATCGGGCGCCAGATCGCCCAAAATACCGCTGCGCAACACCTCGATCGTCGTCGAGATGTTGCCGAGCGGGTTGCGCAGATCGTGCACCATCGTATGGGTCATGTCCTCGCGCCATTGTTCGACCGCGCGCTGCTCGGTCACGTCGCGCAGGACGATCAGTCGGCCCAGCGGTGTAGCCCCGGTCGTGACCGGCAGGTTCTGCCAATGGATCACGTGCGGAGGGATTTCAAATTCACCCTCGCCGGGGGATTCGTCGCCACTCTGAAGACGCTGGATTTCGGCCCGCGCGATCTGGACGATGGTAGGTGCCCAGCGCTCGAGCGCCTCCAGCGCAGCCCCAAAGCGACGCCCCAGCCAGTCTTCGGGCTGACCGGGCAACTGGAGCATTTGCAGCGCCGGCTCGTTGGCGACGAGGATGTATCCGTCCAGGCTGTTGAGGACGATCCCATCTCGGCTGGCTTTGATCAGCGCCTGCAAGCGGCTGCGCTCGTTCTCCGTGGTCTGGAGCAACTGGGCTTTGGCAATCGCCAGGGCCAGTTGGCCCGCGACCTGCTCGCCGCGCGCGATCTCGTCGGCGGTGAAGCGGTGTGGCCGGTTGAAACTGATCAACGCTGCGCCCAGCTTTTTGCCGTCGGCGATCAGTGGCAGGGCCAGCATCGAACGGGCTGGGAACAAGGCAGCAATACGTGGACTGATATAGGGCGAGTTAAAGACATCCTCGGCCACGAGCACGTGGCCCGCTTCCAGCACCGAGGCTGTCATGGTGGTTTCTCCGGGCAGTGGACGCATCCTGGAGTATGCTTCGTCCCAGGGGCCGTAAGCAGCGGTGGGAAGCGTGGTCTGGTGGGTCTCATCCCATCGGGTGATAAAAGCGCCGTCTGCATCGAACAGTTCGCCCAAACGATTCGCCAGCACCTTGAACATCTCTTGTGGGTCCAAAGTGCTGCTGATCGTGCGGGTGATGTCGTTGAGCAGCGCCATGTGCCGGGCGCGTTGTTGGGCGTCCGCGTACAGCCGGGCGTTCTCGATCGCGATGGCGGCCTGGGTCGCCACCGTCTCCAGCATGCGGATGTGATCCGGGCAGTAGGCGTAGGGCCGAAAACTCTGCATCGAGACCACGCCAATGACCTGGTCGCGCACGATGAGAGGCACGCCGACGTACGAGCGGGTGCGTTCTCCGCCGATCCAAATCGGCTGGGCAGGCAAAGTCGGGGGCAGCTCGAGTTCATCGGGCACATACAGCGTCTGACGACTCTGGATCACGTGCCCGGTAAAGCCGTGCGTGGATGAGAGGTCAATCGGCTCCAGTTCGCGGTACTCTCCGCCCTTGCGCACCATCGGGAAGCGGATCTGTCCTGTCGCGGCGTCGTACAGCGCAACGTAGAACATGTCCACCGTCACAACTTGCTGACATTGCCAGTCTAGCTCGCGCAGCACGCGATCCATATCCAGGCCGGAGGTGAGAGCCAGGCCGATGCGGTTGATCGTCGCCATCTGCTCGGCACGCTGTCGCGCCTGTGTGTACAGCCGGGCGTTTTCGAGGGCGATGGAGGCCAGTTGGGCCAGGCGGCTCAATAGATCGAGGTCGCTTTCGTCAAAGGGCTGGCCCGGCTCGACTCGCGCGATGGCGATCACTCCGGTGACCTGCGGGCCGGACTTGAGAGGCATGCCGACGATGGCGGTGAATTCGTTCAAGGGAACGTGGGGCAGACGACCAGGCCAGGCGTCGTAATGGTCCACGATCAATGGCTGGCCCGTTTGCGCCACCCGACCCGCTAGGCCCTCGCCCAACCTGATCGGATGTCCGGGCGGCTGGCTGAAAATCCCGCAGCCCATTTGCCATTCGAGTTGCTCTTGCGCCGGGTTGACCAGATAGAGGTAGCCATGCGATGTGCCGAGCAATTGGGCAGCTCGCGTGACGATATTTTCGAGCAAGTCGGTCAGTTCGAGGCGGTTCATCAGTTCGAGGGTGGTGGCATGCAGGGCCGCCAGGTACTCGTTCTGCCGATGCAATTGCTCCTCGGCGCGCTTGCGCTGGGTGATGTTGCGGACGTACTCGATGACCCCGGTCGGGTTGCCCGCCGGGTCGAACAAGGGAAAGGCGTAAAGCTCCAGCCAGCCTTCCACTCCCGCCGGGCCGGTCAGGGGCACCTGGTTCATCTGCGGGGTCCCCAGATCGAGCGTCCGGAGCGTCGGGCAAACTTCGCACGGCTCGGCCCGCCCCTGATACGCTATAAAGCACTTTTTGCCTGGCAGCGGCCTCGCGTGCGAGTACCACTGCTCCATGGTGCGATTGACGCGCACAATGTTCAGATCCCGGTCCAGGATGCTGATGCCGTCCTGGATACCGTCAAAGACGGCTTGCAGGAATTGTTCGTTGTCCTGGATTCTTTGTTCTGCCTGTTTGCGCTCGGTGATGTCGCGGGAGGTGCTGGCGACCATGAATCCCTGGCTCGTCTTGATCGGGAACATGATCCCTTGCACATTCCGGCGTTCTCCGTCGGGGCGCTCGATTTCTGTTTCCATCAACTGGTTGAACCAGGCGACCTGTCCAGTCTTGACGGCCTCCAGGGTGCTCACTTTCAGCCGTTCGTACATGGCCGGGGTGCGCTGCTCGTGTGGGAGCGTTTGATACAGCACGTCCCAGACCGGCCGGCCGATCACCTCACCTGGCCGCAGACCGGTGATCTGCTCCTGGCCCCGGTTCCACTCGATCACCATTCCCGTTTCGTCGGTCACCACAACGCCATCCGCCGATTGCTCGATGATGCTGCGGAATTTCTCCTCGTTGGCTTGCAGCGCATCTTCGGTGCGCTTGCGTTGGGTGATGTCGTGTGCAATACCTTCGAGGGCGACCAGGTTGCCCTGTTCGTCATAGACCGGCGCGTGGATGTGTTCCGCCCAGATCACGTGGCCGTCTTTGTGTATCCAGCGCACGGTCAGGGGCTGGGGAGACGAAGGCGATCGCACCAGAGCTTCCAGGAGAGGTCGGTCGTCGGGGTGGATTAACTTGGCGCCTAAGGTGGGGTCGGCATAATACTCTTCCGGGGTGTAGCCCGTGAGCGCGGTGGCCGAGGGACTGACGTACTCGAACCCGGGCGTCGGCTTGAGCCGATAGGAGTAAATCAGGGCGTGACCGTGTTCGGTCAACCGCTGGAATCTTGCTTCTGTTTGCTTGAGCCTGGACACCAGGGCTTCCAGCTCGGCTGTGCGCTGACGCAACCCAGCCAATTCCTCCATGAGCTGCGCTTTGGTCTTGTGGCGGTCTTGCATGTCGGCCTCCCGTGTAGGCTCGACGGGGATGGGAAAAGACATGAGCTGAATTCCCGCTTAATAGTATAGCCGATTTTGTTTGGGCTGAAAAGTGGGCTGAAGAGCAGGGTTACAGTTGCGCGACCGGCAGCAAGAGGGTAAAGGTCGTGCCGGCGCCGACCTGGCTGGACACCGTGATCTGACCGCCGTTCGCCTGGACGATCCCATAGCTGATGGACAGACCCAGCGCAGCTTTGGGAGCCGCCGGGGTGGCCTGATCGGCGCGCGTCGTCACGAATGGCTCAAAGACGTGCGGCAGCATGTCGGGCGGGATACCAATGCCCGTGTCGCTGACCTGAATCCGCACGACGGGCTGGGGTTCCGCGTCAGGTGACTCGGTGTGATCTGGCCTGGCGCAGACTCGCAGCGTTCCGCCCGTCGTCTCCATCGCGTCAATGGCATTGAGCACCAGGTTGAGCAGAATCTGCTTGAGATCGTCGGGGCTGACGCGGACCAGCGGCAGCTCGTCGCCTTCGTCGGTGACCAAATCCTGTTCGGCGGCGATATTGTAGCGCAGCAATTGCTCGCGTGTCATCTCGATCACCTTGTCCATCGCCACGCGAAGGTCGGCATAGTTCTTTTCCTGATGCACTGGGCGATAAAAGTCGCGCACGCGCTTGACGATCGCGGCAATCCGCTCGGTTTCTTTTTCCATCACCGCCAGATAACGCAACAGCGGCTCGCGGCGCACGCGCCCTTCCAGCTCTTCACGGAACAGCTCGAGCGCGCCAAGCACTGCCTGGAGAGGATTGTTGAACTCGTGCGAGATCGAGCCGACCAGCCTGCCCAGCGCGGCCATCTTTTCCGCCTGGATCAATTGCGCCTGCGATTCCTGCCAGCGGCGGAACTGTTCTCGCTCGGCCTGGTGGAGGCGAGCGTTCTCCAAGGCGATCGCGGTTTGATCGGCCAGGGCCTGCAGGCGGGCGGCGTGCGCCGCCGTGTAAAACCCGACGGTGGAGCTGGCCAGGCCCAGAAAGCCGATCACCTGTCCCTTGATTCGGATCGGCGCCGAGACATACGAGCGTATCCAATCTGTGCCGGGGAATTGCGCCCAGTCAGAATAAGTCTGGACATCCGGGATCACCACCGGTTGGCGGGTCTCGAACATCTCGCGCAGGTGGCGCACCTGGGTGAGCGGCAGGGTCAGTTCCCTGAGCTGGCTGTACGCCTCGTGTTCGGGAGAGCCTCTGCATTTGGCGCAGCGGACCAGGCCGGATTCGACCCGCAGGATCATCGCCATCTCGTTCGGCACCACACTGCCGATCTGATCGAGCAGCCGCTCGAGCACGGCCTCGGCGTCAAGCGTGGCGGCCAGCGTCGCGCCGATGTCGCGCAAAGTCTCGGCCAGGTCGCGTTGTTCCTGCTCGGCCTGAAAGAGCCGGGCGTTTGCCAGGGCCAGGGCCGCCTGGTTGGCAAACACACTCAGCCGGTCGGCGTCGGCTTGCCCGAACTGGTTGGGCGTGGCGCTGTTGACATTGATGAAGCCCAGCACCCGGCCGTGCACCCGCAGGGGTGCGCTGACCCGCGAGCGTATCCACTGGGTGGGCGCAAAGCGCTTCCAGCGCGGGTCGGCGTGTGTGTCAGGGATGCAAGACGGCTCGCCCGTGGCGATCATTTTGGGCAAGTCATATAGGTCAACGATGGTCGAGGTAAACGTTGCGATAAATTGCTGCGCGTTGAACCGCTCATAGCCGCGCCAGCGGGCGACGCGCACCCGATCGCCCTCGACGAGCATAATGTCGGCCGCATCGTGGGGCACCACACGGCTGATCTGCTGGAGGATGTCATCGAGCACAGAGCCGGTGTCCAGCATAGTCGCCAGCCGCGCACCGGTCTCCCGCAAGGTCTCGGCCAATTCGCGCTGTTCCCGCTCGGCCTGGTATAGCCGGGCGTTCTCGATGGCGATGGCGGCCTGATCTGCAAACAGGCTGACCAACTGCATCTCGTCCGGGCTGAATGGATCCTGTTTCATATCGTCGGTGACGTTGATCACGCCGACGACCTGGTCCCCGACTTTGAGGGGCACGCCCAGCACCAGCCGGAAGGTAATGGAGTCGTACACGCGCGCCTTGCCTTCCCAATGGCTATAGTCTTGCACCATCATGGGCTGGCCGGTCTGGGCGACGCGGCCCGAAAGGCCTTCACCCAGTCGAAGGACCGTTCCCACAAAGTTGCCTGGCAGGTTATGGGCTACAACGAGTTCCAGGGTTTGGCCGTCGGGCCGGAGCAAATATAACCCCCCCATGCGCGCGCCCAACAGCCCGGTCGCCCGTTCGACAATCGCGCGCAGCAACCTCGAGAGATCGGGTTGGGTCTGGATCTCTAATGAGGTTTCATACAACGCCGCCATCTCCCGCGCGCGCTGCGCCAGGGCCCGTTCCATTCGTTGGCGCTCTTCCACCTGGCGTTCCAACTCGCGATGCCCCTGGGCGTTCTTGAGAGCGGTTGCGGCAAAGGCGGCAAACGCCTCGGCCAAAACGAGTTCTTTTTCCGTGAAAGAGTTTCCAGGACGGTCGAGGCGCATGGCGCCCAGAACTTGATCGCCGGCAATGAAGGGTAGAGCCATGACATTCGTTTCTGCTTCGACCGGCGCGCCCGGGATCCGATCGCCGATGGAGTGGGCTGCGGTATTGTTCACGATCAGCCCTCGCCCGGTTCTGATGGCTTGCCTGACCAGACTGTTCTCGGCCTCGAGTGGCGCGGCGAGGATGTCAGCGTTGTGCGGCATTTGCAGAGCGACAACCGGTGTGAGGGTTTGCCCGTCTGCTTCGAGACGATAGATCGCGCCGCCGGAGGCATGGAAGAGCTGCCTGGCCTCGATGCTGATACGGGTCAGGACCTCTTTCGCATCAAGGGTGGCCATGAGGCGACAGGCCATTTCGAGGAGTTGAGCCTGGGTAGAGTTCTGCTCATTCATGACGATCGTTCCGGCAGTCGGGGGAAACAGGTCAGGCAGTACTGGTTGCAAGGGGCAAGGTGAAGAAAAAGACTGCTCCCTGTCCCGGCACGCCCGCACTTTCCACGCCGACTTGCCCGCCCAGTTTTTCGACGATACGCTGGGCGATGGACAGTCCCAGCCCATAGCCTTGAGCGCGCACCTGGTCGAGCCGCGTAAAGGGCTTGAACAGCCTGGCCTGGTTCTCTGGAGTGAGGCCATTCCCGTTGTCGCGTACCCAAAAGCGGACGGTCCCATCGGACTGGGAGGTGGCCCCCAGCTCCACCCGCGGAGGGCGTCCGCCGTACTTGATGGCATTGCTGAGATAGTTGACCCACACCTGTTCGATCCAGGGGCCATAGCCCATCGCCTGCGGCCATGCGCTCGGATCGAGGGTGACGATGTCGGCATGGTATTGCTCGATCATATCGGCCAGGCGCTGCTGGGCCTGGGCCACGATCCCGATCATGTCCAACGGCATGCGCTGCTTGTCTGTTCTGCGCACTTCGCTCAGCAACAGCAGTTCATCCACAATGTTGTTCATTCGATTCGCGCTCTGCCAGATGTTCTGCAGATACCGCTGCTGTCGCTCGGGTGGCAGCGTAACATAGTCGTGCATCAATGCCTCGGCGAAGCCGATCATGAGCGTCAGGGGGTGCCGGAGGTCGTGGGCAACCGTGTGGGCGAACGCATCCAGGTCTTCGTTGCGCGCCTGCAGGGTGGCCGCAAAGTCGCGCAACGCTTCGACCAGCAGCGCGTTATCAATCGCAATGGCGGCAGGGCCAGCGAGTGTTTCAACCAGGGCTTGATCGTGCTCGTCAAACTCGCCGCGCAACTTGTTCACCATTTCCAACACGCCGATCACCGCATCGTGCACGCGCAGCGGCACGGTCAGCAGCGTGTGGGTCTTGAAACCCGTTCGGTCGTCCACACCCGAATAGAAGCGAGGATCGCTCGGCGCGTCAGCCACGCGCGCGGTCTTGCCATGATGGGCAACCCAGCCGGCCACCCCTTGCTCGGAGCGAAGGCGCTGCCCAACCAGCAAATGCTCCCGGTCTGGATGAAAGACGGCCTGGCAGATCAGCTCGCCCGGACGCTCCTTGTCCCACAGCCAGACCGAGCCGCCCTGTGCGCCGACGATCTCGGTTACTGCCTGCAGCAGCCGGCGCATGACCTGGCGCAAATCGAGCGTGGAGGTGAGCGTCTGGCTGACCCGGTAAAGCTGAACCAGATCGCGGTTGCTCTGTTGAAAGGCTTGTTCCGCCTGCCGGTAGGCGGTGATGTCATGGCAGATGCCGCCCACCGCCTGCACCTGATCCTCCTGCCAGATGGGATAGAGCGTGTCGAGGTGAACATGCTCGCCGTCGGGACCTGTCATGACGTGCTCAAAGCTCACGGACTGCCCGGTCGCCAGAACGCGCTCAAGCTGCTGCTGGTAGAGTTCGGCCAACTCGGGCGAGTAGACCTCGTGGAGGTGGCGGCCGATGAGCGAGGCGCCACGTTCCAGTCCGAATTGAGCCACGCGGTCGTTGCTGTCCAAATAGGTGCCGTAGCGGTCGAGGCTAAAGATGTGATCGGGGAACGACTCGATCAGCGCCTCAATGTGCCCCAACTCTTGCCGGGCAGCGGCGATGTGGTCTTGCGCTTCCGCGATCAAGGCCTGGTGTTCCGGAGACAAGACCGTTTCGGCCTGTTGTTTCAATGCCTCCAGGCGATCCCGCAAGGCCTCGATTCTCTGCCGGACGGTCGTGTTCATCGGATGGTCAATTCCTTCTGGAGTCAGTCGGCGGCGGGCAGGGTGAAGAAAAAGGTGCAGCCCTGGCCTGGCTGGCCGGCGCTTTCGACGCCGACTTGACCGCCCAGTTTTGCCACGATACGTTGCACAATGGACAGCCCCAGCCCATGTCCTTTGGCACGGATCTGATCGAGCCGCGTGAAGGGAGTGAACAGGCGGGCTTGAGCCTCTGGCGTCAGTCCGTCTCCGTTGTCACGCACCCAAAAGCGCACCATGCCGTCGGCCTGCCGCGCTGCGCCCAGCTCGACCCGAGGTGGGACACCGCCATACTTGATCGCGTTACTGACATAGTTGATCCAGACTTCTTCGACCCAGGGAGCGTATCCGATGGCCTCCGGCCACAAGTGAACCTCGGTCGCCTGAATTTCGGCATGGTGTCTTTGGATCAGATCGGCCAGGCGGTTCATGCTTTCGGCGAGGATGCCGGCCATGTCGAGAGGCGCCAGTTGGGCCTCGGTTTTGCGGACACCCGAAAGCAGAAGCAGCTCGTCAATGATGTTGTTCATCTTGCGCGCGTTGAGGGCGATGGCTTGCAAGCTCTTTTCCTGGTCCTGGGCTGACATGACCGTGTGATACATTTCGAGCGTCTCGGCATGGCCGATGACATTGGTCAGTGGGCTGTTCAAGTCGTGCGCGACCGTGTGAGCAAAGGCGTCCAGTTCTTCGTTGCGCGCCTCCAATTCGGCAGCGTGTCGCTTGAGCGTTTCGACCAGTCGGGCATTGTCAATCGCGACTGCGGCCGGGGCGGCCAGCAGTTCCAGCAGGGTCTGGTCGTCCTGGGTGAATCGGTCCACGGCAGTGTCTACGACGTTGATCACACCGATCACTTGCTCCCGGGTCTTGAGTGGGACACTCATCATGGAGCGTACGCGCAGTCCGCTCCTTTGATCCACGCCGAAAAAGTGTCGTGGGTCCAATTGGACATCGCCTGAGAGCACACTTGCGCCGTGGGTGATGACCCAGCCGGTGATGCCCTGGCCTGGGGCCAGCCGCCAGCCGCGCACGGCTTTGCTTTGCAGGCCGACTGCGTGGCGACAGACCGGCTCCTGGGTCGTCGGGTCCACCAGCCAGACCGAGCTGGACGCAATGTTGAGCAGCTTGCACACTTCATTCAACAGGGTGACCAGCACCTGATCAATATCGAGGGTGGAGGTCAGCGCCTGGCTGATTTGGTTGAGCAACACCAGCTCACGGTTGCGCTGCTGCAATTGCGCTTCGGCCAATCGCCGATCTCGCAATTCCCGCTGGACCGAGTCGTACAATCGAGCGTTTTCCATTGAGATGGCGGCTTGATTGGCGATGACCTCGAGCATTTGCAGGTCTTGAGGCCCGTAGGCGTTTTCCTGATAGCTCTGCACCGAGATCACGCCGACGATCCGGTCGCTGGCCAGCATCGGCACGTGCATGGCTGAGGCGCTGCGCCGCGCGACGTTGCCGAAGGCGATGCCGCCATGTTGGACCGGGTCGCCAGGGTGGTTCACCACAAAAGGCGCTCGGGTGCGAATCACATGACTGGTTGGCCCATGACCCAGCGGCAGGGTGACCGGCTCCAAGGACTCGCCCTCGTCATAGTGAAACGGAAAATGCACGGTCCCTTGTTGTTCGTCGTACAGCGCGATGTAAAACGCATCCACCTTTAGCACGCGACTGGCCTGTTGGTAGATCACCCGATAGAGTTGATCCAGACTCAGGGTCGAGGCCAGCGCCTGGCTGATGACATTCAAGGCCGACATGCGTTCGGCCACCCAGGCTTCCAACTCGGCGAGTCGCGTCCGCACCGCGGCCAATTCGTGGACGAGTTCAGCTTTGGTCTGTTGTTTCACGTTGCTTCCTCGAAGGCGGCGTCCGTCAGGCTAGTTGTGGCATCATGGCTGTGGCCAGGCTGAAGGTGAAGGTGGCACCTTCGCCCGGGGCACTTTCGACCCAGATGCGCTGACCGTGCGCTTCGATAGCCAACCGGCAAAAGGCCAATCCCAGCCCGCTGCCACTCCCTTCTTGCGAACCGGTGACGAACTTTTGAAATAGCCGACTGGAAATTTCAGGCGGGATACCCGGCCCGGTGTCGGACACTGACACCAGGAGGATCGGACGCCCGGCCTGCTCGTCCATCCTGGCCATCACGCGGACCAGGCCTCCTGCTGGCGTGAATTTGATCGCGTTGCCAATCAGGTTCTGCAGCACGCGCTGGAGCAATTTGACATCACCCCAGGCCGGCAATAGCGTTGGGGGGGCATCGCTTTCCAGGCCAAGACCTTTTTCGTCTGCCAGGGCGGTCTGGCTCTGCACGACCTCGAGCATCAAATCGGCGATGCTGAACGCCGTCGGCTCGAGCGGCATCCGTCCGCTCTCCAATCGGCTGACGTCCAAGATGGCATTGACCAGATCCAACATTCGGCGGGCGTTGCGCGAAGCAATGTCCAGGAAGGGACGTTGATCGGGTGGTATCTCGCCCATCATGCCGCTGGTCAGGAATCCGAGCGAGGTCGAGATGGCGCTCAAGGGATTGCGCAGGTCATGCACCATCGTGTGGGTCATGTCCTGTCGCATCCGCTCGACGGCGCGCTCGTCGGTCATGTCGCGCAGCACCAGCAGCCGCCCCATGGGCCGGGTCCCCACTCGGACGGGCAGAGTTTGCCAGTAAAGCACACGTGAGGTCACCTCGACTTCGCCTTCCGTGGGCGGCTCGTCGCCGGCCTGAATGCGCTCGATTTCGGTCATCGCCGCCTGGTAGCCCTCTGGGGTGTGGTCGCGCAATTGGTTTGCCACCACACGCATCTTGATCCCCAGCCAGTCCTCCGGCTGGCCGGGCAGGCGCAGCATTTGCAGCGCCTGCGCGTTGACGACGACGATGCGGCCGTCTATGGTGGTCAGGATGATGCCGTCACGGCTGGACTCGATCAGCGCCTTCAGGCGACTGCGCTCGCTGATCGTGGTCTGGAACAGTTGCGCATTAGTGATGGCGGTGGCGATCTGATGGCCGATGCTGGCGAGCAGCGCCATATCGTACGATGAAGCCGGGCGCGGCTGGCGGGCAAACAGGCACATGGCGCCCAGCGATTGCTCTTGCTGCAGCAGCGGAATGCCAACGTAGGCACGCCAGCCTGGGGTTCCATACACCTCAACCATTCCGCGCAGGGCAGCGGACGTTTCTTGTTCGAGATCGTCAATCAGCACGATCTCGCGTTGGGCGTGAACATAGGCGCTCAACGTGCCATCCAAGCCGCCCGCGCCAAGTTGTTGGAGTAGGGCCGGGGGCAGGCCTCGGCTCGCCACCAGATGCAGGCTTGACGACGACCCATCCATCTCAGTCAAAGCAATCATCCCGGCCTCAAACCTGAGCGAAACAATGGCAGAAGAGAGCGCCTGGGCCAGGACATCTTCCAGCGCCAGCGAGCGACTGGTCGCTCGGGTGATGGCATATAACCCGCTCAAATCGGTCGCATGACGCTGCACCTGCTGCCGCGCGGTGTGTTCGGCTTCGAACAACCGCGCCTGCTCGATCCGCAGGGCGACCAGGTTGGCGATCGTCTGAGCCAGTTCGATCTCTTCCGGCGTGAACTGGCGTGGCGCCTGGATGGCATCGCACCCGATCGTTCCAATGACCTGGTCTCGGACGATCAGCGGCACGAGCAAGATGGAGCAGACACGCTGCCGGGCCATGACCTCGCGCAGGCCCACCGTGATCGGATCGCTTTGCACATCCTGGATCATCAAGGGAGCTTTAGTGGTCAGGATATGCTGCAAGGACAGGTTACCTTCGATGGGCAGCTCAATGCCGACCGCCGACGAATTGCCCGGCGCAGGATGATCGGCCACGACGGTGAGATGCTGCCGGGTCTGGTCGAATAGCGCCACGCCGATCTGGCTGACGTTCAGGACGCGCGTCAGACCGTCCACAGCCGCTTGCAGCACTGCGTTCAATTCGACCGGCTGGTTGATAGCCACCGAGATTTCGTTGATGAGCGCGAGCCGCTGGTTGCGTTGCTGTGCTTCTTTGAACAGGCGCGCGTTCTCGATCGCAATGGCGGCCTGATCGGCAAATGCCCGCAGCCGCTCGGCGTGTGTCTCGTGGTAAAAACCCGGCGTGGCGCTGTTGAGATTCAGAAAGCCGATGGCTTGCCCCTTCATGCGGATCGGCGCAGCGACATACGAACCCAGCCAGCCGGTGGTCCCTAGAGGAATCCAGTCCGGCGACTGCTGTACCTCGGAGACGACAATGGGCTGCCCGTCTTCGGCCATGCGAAGCAGGTTGGGTACTTGATGCACCGGGAGGCGCAAGCTTAGAATCTCTTGCTCCAGTCCGGGGGCCACGTGGCGATAGCCTTGCGCCCGCGCGACATGAGCCAGGCCCGTCGCCGCGTCCACCAGCATGATGTTTGCCGCGTCATGCGGCACGACACGCCCCACGTTCGTCAGGATGCGGTCGAGGACCTGATCGAGGTCCAGCGTGCTGTTGAGGGCGGCCGCAGTATCGCGCATGGCCTCGGTGAGCGCGCGCTGTTCTCGCTCAACCTGCTCCAGGCGTTTGCGCTCCGTGATCTCTTCTTTGACGGCTAAAAAGTGGGTGATGTGACCCTGCGCATCGGTGATCGGCGAAATGACGGCAGACTCCCAGTACAGCTCGCCGTTCTTTTTCTTGTTGAGAAACTCGCCGTGCCATTCGCCGCCGGACGTGATGGCCTGCCACATCCGCTGATATTCCGCGGGTGGCGTTTGGCCCGATTTGAGGATGCGCGGATTTTGGCCGAGGACCTCTTCTGCGCTATACCCGGTCAACTGGGTGAATTTGGGGTTGACGTACACGATGTTGCCCTGGGGATCGGTGATGACGACGGTATCGGGGCTTTGTTCGACCGCGCGCGACAACTGGCGCAGTTTTTCTTCGACTTGTTTTTGTCCGGTGATGTCGCGCAGGACGATGAGCTGGCCGGTGAAGCGACCGCGCCGATCGTGCAGGGGGGAGAGCCTCAACTCCAGGTCACGTGGGGCAGCTTGGCCCACCTGGATTTCGACCTGCGCCGGTCGCGTCTCGCGCAACCGCGCGACCAAGTCAGGCCAGGTCGCCAGGACAACTTCTGCCGGCTGCCCGATGTGGGCGGCGTTCAACCCGATGAGCTGTTGCGCCGCCGGGCTGATGTCCGCGATATGGTTCTGAGCATCCAGCACCAGCGCACCGTTGCCCAGGTTCTCACTCAGCAGGTCGCGGGCTGCCACAAGGCCGCCGGGCGTGACGCGCCTTTGCCGCGCCCATAGCGTGAGGGCGAGCGCGACGCTGGAAATCATAACAAGGGCGGCGATATAGGCCTGAGTTTGCCAGCTCATCTTAAGAGTGGGTGAGCAAGCTAGGCTTGCACCGTGGCAAGCCGCTCGGATGGCAAGGGATAGAGCTTTTGTGTGTCGGCTCCGATAGATAGCATAGCACAGTGTCCGTGCCAGTCTGCCTGATCGGCCAGCAACGTCAGCACGGCGCGGTTCCCTAACGGCAAAGGCGAGACCCCCACCTGGAGCGTTTTGCTCTTGACCAGTTCTAATGCGCGAATGATCAAGCGTGGATCAAAGTAAAAGGCTCCCGAGGTTCCGGCGACAATCGTCCGCCCGTCGAGTGTCAAATGGCTCGCGGCAAAATCCACCAAGATCGCCAGCTTTTCTTGCGGGACGCCATGCATCGCCTGCAAGTTCACCAAATGGGCGACCGCTTGATGGGCAGCATCGGACAGGGCCAGATAGGTCGTGGTGATCATGGCCTTGGGCAAGGCAAGCATGTAGGTGAATTCAGGGGGCACCATGAACTGGCGCAAGTCGGCTTGCCACTGTAACTCATAGTGGCCTCGTGCGTCCGTCATCTCCAAGAGCGTTTGCGTCCCGGTCGTCGCCAGCGTCAACCGGGTCAGCTCCTGACCGAGCATGCTGGTGAGCAGATGGACCGCAAAGCGGGGGAAGACGTAAAAGCGCGGTGTCTTGGGGCCGCTGAATGGGTGCTCCCACGAGATCATCATCCGCAGACTGCTCAGGCCGATGAAGCGAATCGAAGCCTGCCCCACGACGCACAGCACGTTGTCGCCGCCGCGCGGCATGGCTCGCTTCAAGCCGGTCCGCACGATTTGCGGATCCAGTTGGGTTGGCGGAAAATCCGCAGACTTATCAGACATGTTTAGCTACCGTTTCCAGATCGAACGCCCGACCCAGCGGGCGATGATGGCGACGCGAGGGTGCCGCTGCCGGGCGGAGAGTTGCCCGCGGGGAGTGTGAAGGTAAAGCGGCTACCGCGTCCCTTGACGCTTTCTGCCCAAATGCGTCCACCGTGCAGTTCGACCAATCCTTTGGCGATGGCCAGTCCCAGGCCCATGCCGCCGTGACGCCGCTCCATGTGCGGCTCGACTTGATAGAACCGCTCAAAGATACGTTCCAGGTCGTTGGCCGGGATGCCGATGCCCGTGTCGGATACCGAAACCCATACTTCGTTGTCGCGCGACGAAGCACTCACGCCGATCCTCCCGCCGTGTGGCGTGAACTTGACGGCGTTAGTCAACAGGTTGTTGAGCACGACAGTGATCTGAGCGCGGTCGGCATGGACCCACAGCGGCGCGGCCGGCACGTGGATCGAGATCGCCTGGCCTTTGGCGGTGGCGAAGCTTTCCGATTCGGCACAGACCGCCTTGATCAATTCCTGAATGGAAAAAGTCACCCGTTGCAGCGTCCGCTCGCCTGTATCGAGCATTCGCAGGTTGACCATCTCCTCGATGATCCCGCGCAGTCGCAGCGCAGCCTGCACCACGACTTCCAATTGTTCGGCCGCCGGGCCAGAGGCATCGTCTCTCAGCAGGGAAGCATAGCCCAGGATCAGGCCCAGCGGTGTGCGCAGTTCGTGGCTGGCGATGGCAATGAAATCGCTTTTGAGGCTGTCGAGTTGGTTGAGCTTTTGGTAGGCGCGTCGCAACTCACCCACGAACTGGGCATTCTGGATTGCGATGGCAGCCTGGGCAGCCAGCGTGCAGAGCACTTTGGTGTCCTCTTCGGTGAACAGGGCATCCCCGTGCTTGTTGATCGCTTCCAGCACGCCGATGCTCCGTTCCTGGATAGATAATGGCACGCCCAAGATGTTGCGCGTCCGGAAATTGATCGCCTGATCCGTCCCGTCGTAATGACGGGGGTCCTGATCGGCATTGGCGATGAGCATGGGCCGCCGAGTTCTCCAGATCGTCCCGGCGATGCTGCCTTCGATCGGCACACGCAGTCGTGCGAGTTGCTCGGCGTTCGCGCCGGTCGCGGCCGCAAAGCGTAGCTCGCCCGCCTTTTCGTCATAGAGCATGATCGAGGCCGATTCAGTGCCGGTCAACTCGGCAGCCGCCTGCAGGATCTGTTGCAGCAGCGGTTCCAGTTCCAGCGTCGAGGTCAACTGTTGGCTGATTTCGAGGATGCGCGATAACCGTCCTGTCTGACGCTGCAGGCGCGTCATACTTGTACGCAACTGGGTGTCTTCGGTGGGGGGCTCGTGTATGGTCACAACCTCACTCCGTTTCGTGCCAGTCCGCAAGTTGGCCGGTTAACTCACAGGCCATGAGCATCGCTTCGATCTGATCCGGCTGGCACGGCTCTGCACCATAGTTTAACCGGGCCAGAAACTCGATATTGCCCGCCGGGCCGGTCAGCGGCGAGCGGATCACACCCAAGGGCGTCAGGCCATGTTCGTTGGCCCAAGTCAGCACGCGCCGCAACACATCGGTGTGAATCGCCACATCGCGCACGACACCGCCTTTGCCCACCTGCTCGCGTCCGGCTTCAAACTGCGGCTTGACCAATGCCACCACCTGGCCGTAAGCCCGGAGCCATCCTATGACGGCGGGCAGGATGAGCGTGAGCGAAATGAACGACACATCTATCGTGACCAGGTCTATCGCCTCGGGCAGGGTGGTCAGATAGCGCGCGTTTGTCCGCTCCATGACGACCACTCGCGGGTCTTGCCTCAACTTCCAGTCGAGCTGGCCGTAGCCGACATCAATCGCATAGATCCGCGCCGCCCCGCGTTGCAACAGGCAATCCGTGAACCCACCTGTGGACGCGCCCACATCCGCGCAGACCAATCCGGACACGTCCAGCGCAAAGGCGTCGAGCGCAGCTTGCAGCTTGCTGCCGCCCCGGCTGACGTACGGCAATCCCGTGCGCACGTGGACCGGCGCATCGAGAGCCACGCTCATGCCGGGCTTGTCGGCGCGATTTTCGCCGATAAACACCTGGCCGGCCAGGATCAGCTTTTGAGCAGCGCTCCGGCTCTCGGCCAGCCCCCGCGAGACCAACAGAACGTCCAAACGCTCTTTGCGCACAATCAAAGCATAATCCAAGTTGGGGAATTGGTCAAATCCCCAGTCCTATTGACGCGAAAAGCAAGTCGGGCTATCATAACACCATGCCGCAACTCCCGGATCCGCTCGCCAATTTGCGCACCCGATGGCGTGCCACAGACGAGGCCCGGCCCATCGTCCTTAGCCCACGCCAGGGATGCTGGCTGATCGCGCTGTTCATCGCCAATGCGTTGATCTTGCTGGTGATGGGCTGGTTCTTGTTCCAGGCGATGTCGGGACGTCCGGTGCCGATCGTCGTCCAACAGGTCGTCACGCCCCAGCCGATCTTGCCGACCCGTGCGCCTCCGCCGACGCCTCTCCCCGGCCCCACGCCCGCGCCGACCCCCTTTGGCGGAGGTGGAACAGTGGCTTTTGTCCTGCGCCGGGACGGATCGAGCAATATCTATGCGATCAACCTGGGCGACAAACGTCTGGTGCGGTTGACGTGGGCGGTCGAAGGCGACCGCGACCCGGCCTTTTCGTCGGATGGCAGGGAGCTGGCCCTTGCCAGCCGTCGCGATGGCAGTTGGGGTATCTATCGGATGGAACTCGACACCGGGGTGACGACGCGATTGGTGTTTACCACGTCCTACAGCGCCGCGCCGACCTGGTCGCCCGATGGCAAGTGGATCGCGTTCGAATCCTACCGCAACGGCAACCTGGACATTTATGTGATGGATCGAGACGGGAACAATGTCTCGCGGCTCACGACGGACCCGGCTCCGGATTTTTCACCTGCCTGGTCGCCCGATGGCAAATGGGTCGCATTCGCTTCGTATCGCACGGGCAACAAGGATATTGTCCTGCGCTCACTCGACACCGGCGAGGAAAGCAATTTCACCAACAGCCCCGACCGCGATGAAGACCATCCGGCCTGGTCGCACGATGGCACCAAGCTCGCCTATACGTCGAGCCGATTGGGGGACAGCGCGATTTACGTGACGACGTTTGATTGGAAGCGCCGCCCGCTGGAAGATTCCCGGGTCGAGTTTTTCGGTCAGGGCAAATCGCCGACCTGGTCGCCGGACGACAGCGGGTTGGGGTTCGTCTACAATCGCACCGATCAGCAGGATGTGCTCATCGTCGCCAGCCTGGGCGGGTGGGGATTGGCGCAACAGGCCTTTGGGGGTCGCGAGTTCATCGAGCATCCCACGTGGAGCCCGGTCCTGCTTTCCGAGGCGACGATCAACCGGGTCGCTGCGCAGGCTCCGGCCAAAGCACCGCCGCTGTACGTCGAGCTGATCACCAGCCCGCTCACTTTAACGCCGCCATTTACGTTTACGGTCTTGCCGGACTATGGCAATCAACGATTTTTGATGAGCGACGCGGTGGATGATTCGTTCATCGCGTTGCGGCAGCGTGTCAAGCAAGAGACCGGTTACGATTATCTCGGTCAATTGGCTGACACGTGGCGTCCGATGGATCATACGCCGAGGCCGGGACAGTCGCATCGCTCGTGGCACGTCGCCGGCCGCGCGTTCGACATCAATCCCAACTATAACCAGGACCCGGTCCATTCGATGGAGATTGTGCGCGAGGACATCGGCTACACGACGTATTGGCGGGTCTATCTCAAGGCGATGAAGCAAGATGGCACGCAAGGCGAGCCGCTCAAAGAAGCGCCCTGGCTGATCGTCATCAGCGCCGATGCCGGCGCCGCGGGCGGCAAACTCAAGTCTATCCCGCCTGGCTACTATGTGGATTTCACGACGCTGGCTGCAGATTACGGCTGGAATCGTGTGCAGGCGATTTATCGTTGGCGTTACTATTTCCCGGATGTTGAGTATTGGCATTTCCAGAAAGATACTGGCCTTTCGTGGTGGGAAGCGATGGAGCAAGTTTACACCGAAAGCGAGATTGTGGGATTTTATGGTCCATATCCGGGCCGCGATTGAGCCTCCAATATTTTCAGAGACCCGTTTTCTCAAAGAAAACGGGTCTCTCTTTTTGGTACTTTGGTCAGGCTGACCATCGTGCTATTGTGTAGTTGCCCCTAGTTCTGCTAACATCTCCCCTGAAAGTATTCGAGTTTTTCATCGTTATTCCTCTTTACTTCTACGCACTGATCCTTCATCGCTGCGGCGACGTGAGCCGATTCCTTCACTCAATAAGCTGGCGGAGGACTTGCCCAAACGGAGAACCTCATGCCCGTTGGCGGGCATATGTAATGGCAGAAACTTGTGCCTGGCGTGCCCGCACGGGGATGAATGTTACTGTTGGCAAACTGAGCATCGTGAGAGATAATCCGGCGAAATCTGCGCTGGAGTGAAAACATGTCCCTGAAGGTCAAACCGATTCCGCCGATTCCCGCTGACACCTACAACTTGGCGAACCAGCTC
>DAOTXX010000079.1:0-46902 GCA_034434835.1 Thermoflexales bacterium
GCTCAGGACATTGTGAACAATGTCCTGAGCCCTGAAACGTAGTAAATAGGCAAGGTTGCGATTTCTCAATCTTACCGCGATCATCTCTCAATGAAATTATGATATTTTAGAAAGAGCCCTGCTGGTTGGGGAGAGTGCAGGATCGTTGCTATGTTTTAGACCAAACTTTTCTCAACAAGAAAGGAGTCAAATGATCAGCGATATCCGAAGTTACAATCCCGTTGAGACAGGTACAGATTCGATGGCTCTTGCTACATGTCATTGTACCTGCTACTGTTACTGCTACTGCTACTGCTCGGGTGGGGACATCTACTACAACCGAAGCGCGGCCAAGAGCGCAGCGGTGAGTGCTGCCAAATGGGATGCTGCCTGGGATGCTTACTACGCCAGTCCACAGGCATGATGACTTTTGGCATGTGCTGTGAAACATAGCGGTTGCAGTTCTCCCTAACCAGCTCGACCATGATGGCGTAATTGTCAAGGTGCCGCGGAGGATCCCCCATGCATTCTCTATCTGACCTCATGCTGAAAGAGTTTCGCACGCGAGAGTGCATGTATCTCTATTGTGGCCGGACTAATCAGATCTTTTGCATCAATCCTGTCATGGTGGACATTATTTCCTTGTACGGGCAACATTCGCTGGATGATATTCAGCAGCGACTGGGAGAAACCTTCACTCCTCGGGAAATTGCTGATAACTATCGAATCATTGACAGTCTGGCTCTGCAACATGGCTTTTTTCGGCCAGGCGGCTTGCGTTTCAGAGCCTCGTCTGTCTCAGAAGAGCGCATTCGAACTGAGCTGAATCGAGACATCTCACAGATTTGCCTGGAGGTGACAGAAGGTTGCAACTTGCGCTGTCACTACTGCGCTTACTCGGGTGGCTATGCGCATACCCGACAACATGGATATCGTGTGATGCCTCGAAATGTTGCTCAGGCTGCGATTGATTTCTTTTTCCAGAAAAATCGAGAGAGCGAGAGGGCGTTTGCTATCAGTTTCTATGGAGGCGAACCCCTCACACAGATTTCCTTGGTTAGATTTTGTATCGAATATGCTCGCTCACTGCCTTGGCGGTATCCGGATAGTCTTTCCTTCAACCTGACTACTAACGCTACACTGCTCACCGACGATGCCATTCGATTCCTGGCGGAACATCAGGTCCATGTCTTGGTCAGTCTCGACGGTCCAGCAGAAGATCACGATACTCACCGGGTGCATGCCGACGGCCGGGGAACGTTTGTACAAGTTATGACAAACTTGCGTCGGTTTAACGAGATTGCGCCCGACTATCCATCTTTGGCAATCAACTGTGTTATCACTCCTACATCAGATCTATTGCGTGTGAACGACTTTTTTGTCCGGCAGCGAGGATTGTTCCGCCGGATGTCTGTGACCGATGTCATGTCAGAGCATCAGACTTTTTTCCGCGAATACCCCGGCGATCCGGAGAAGCAAGCTCAACAATTCATGGAACTGTACCAACGGTATGTCGAAGCGCACCTGCAGCCTGGCTTGCCGATTCCTGAGCGTTCTGAAATGACGTTCATCCGCCCGTTGTTAGAAAAAGACTTTTTATTGCTTCACCGGCGGAATATCCTGACCCAGGTGCCTGACGAGGTCGAGGTGACTTCGGCGTGCTTCCCAGGCAAACGCAAAGTATTTGTAGACGTGCGAGGCAGTTTTCACATTTGTGAGCGCATCGTCAATACATGCAGCATCGGTGACGTGTGGACCGGCTTCAATTTTGTGGCTATCAAACAGTTGCTTGATGAATACGTGGCTTTGCTGAATCGGGAGGAATGCCTTAACTGTTGGGCCTTGTACTTTTGTCCAGCTTGCTTTGCGAACATGGCGGAGGATGGGCACTTGGTGCTAGAACGTACACGAAGGCTTTGCCCAGGCACCCGCCGGAGCTTGGAAAGGACATTGCAGGCTTATTGTGCCATCCTGGAGCGCAATCCACGAGCGTTCGATTACATGAACGAGTACGATATGGCGTAGCATACGCTGACCGAATTACACTCGAACCCTGATTGACTACCCTGCCCATTGTGGGTTAAATATGATGTACATTCAGGTCAACCCGGATATACCAAATGGCATCTAATGGTGAAACAAGGCCTAATCTGTCATTGACTGCATTAGCGGCGATCCCGCGCGCGCTCCATTTAGTCTGGGAAGCCCATCACGGGTTGACACTGGCGCTAGGTGGAGCAACACTGTTGCAGGCGCTTATGCCCGCTGCTAGCGCCTGGGTTGGTAAGCTAGTGATAGATGGCGTGGTGCAGGTCACGGCCAACCCGGCCGAAGATCTGAACCAAGTGGGGCTTTTAGTCGGATTAGCATTTGGTGTCGCCATCGCCGGGCAGCTCCTCAACATCCTGGCTCAAGGAAGCCAGGATCTTTTGCGCGACCTGCTAGGGCAACGTATCAATGTCCTGATCATCGAAAAGGCTGTGACTTTGGACTTGTCCTATTATGAGACTCCAGCTTTCTATGATATGCTTCAGCGCGCCCAACAAGAAGCAGGTCACCGCCCGTTGGCTATGTTGCAGCAGATTTTTTCTTTGGTCCGCGGAGCAATCACCCTCGTTTCTCTTGTTATCTTGCTCCTGCGGTTTAGTCCATGGGTGGTCCTGGTGCTGATTGTCACTGGGCTGCCGGCGTTGTTTGTACAATCAGCTTATGGGCAGGCTAGCTTCAAAATGTACAGTGGGCGCACGCTAGCATGGCGGCAATTGATGTACCTTAGTTTGCTTCTGACCGCCAGACCATTTGTCAAAGAGATCAAACTGTTCGGTCTGGCTCCAATATTGCTGGAGCGCTACAGTCGCCTGTATGCTCGGTTCTACCGGGAGAACCGCGATCTTTTGATCCGACGCAATCTAGGAAGTGCTGTTCTACAATTGGTGGCGCTTGTGGGGTACTTTGGAGCCTATCTGGCAGTGATCTTGCAGGCCATCGGGAGGCGTATAACGCTAGGCGACCTGACCATGTATTCGGGTGTCCTAATGCAGGCGCAGGCTGCCGCCATGTCTCTGATGGTGAGCCTGGCCGACCTTTACGAACAAAAGCTGTTTCTGGGTAACTTGTTTGCGTTCTTGGAATTGCAACCACACATTCCTGCCGATGGGACAGGATGCCCTGCGCCGCCAGTCCTCCAATCGGGCATCGAAATGCGGAATGTTACGTTTCGTTACCCCGGTTCTAGCGAGTCTGTGTTGTGTAATATCAACCTCAAGATTGCACCAGGTGAGAAGATCGCTTTGGTGGGTGAAAACGGCGCCGGCAAGACCACGCTCATCAAGTTGTTGACACGTCTCTATGATCCGACAGAAGGGCAGATCATATTCGATGGTGTGGACCTGCGCGAGATGGACGTTGCCAGCTTGCATCGCCAGATTGGTGTGATTTTTCAGGACTTTGTCCAATACCATCTGACTGGACGGGAAAACATTGGCTTTGGACAGGTCGAGGCATCGGACGATATGGCGCGCATCCGAACAGCGGCTGAAAAGAGCGGCGCTCATTCGGTGCTCAACAGTTTGCCCAATGGTTACGAGACCGTCCTGGGACGTTGGTTCGACGAAAAAGGACCAGAGTTGTCTATTGGGCAATGGCAGAAGATCGCCCTGGCACGGGCATATATGCGGGATGCTCCCATCTTGATTCTGGATGAGCCAACTGCAGCACTGGATGCCAAGGCCGAATATGAAGTGTACAGACATTTTAAGGAGTTGGCGGCCGACCGGACGGTGCTCCTGATTTCACATCGTTTTTCCACCGTGCGCATGGCAGATCGCATTGTCGTGCTCAACAAGGGGCATGTGATTGAACAGGGCACGCATGAAGAGCTGCTGGCTGCTGGTGGCCTGTACGCAACTATGTTCAATCTGCAAGCAGAGAGTTATCATTAGGTGCAGCATAGGCTCGAACACTTGTCATTGGAGCATGGACAACCAATGAGGCGCTTGTTGACCATTCTGATTATTCTTGTTGCTTTGGTCGTGATCCCCGTAGCGGGCGTGTGGGGCGCGCACAGCGCTCGCTCGGCTCGCCCTAAACCGACCCAGCCTCCAACTACCCCGGTCACGCGCGGAGATGTCGAACGAACGGTGACACTGCCGGGACAGCTGATCGGCATACGACAGGCTCGTCTTAGCTTCGGCGTGTCAGGCAAGCTTGCTCAGATCAATGTGCGGCCTGGCGACCCGGTGCAGGCCGGTGCGATTTTAGCAGTGCTTGAGCGTGCATCGTTCGAGAGAGCTGTTGTAGAAGCACAACTGCGGCTAGCCAAAGCGCAACTCGACTTCAATACGACTGAGAAATCGTCCGAGTCCGGACTTGCCCTAGCTGCGGCGGTCAAAAACCTTCAAGTAGCCAGAACCAACCTGGCTGGTGCTCAGGCAGCCTTTACAACAACGGTGACGCTGGCCAACAGCGCGCTGCAGGATGCACAACGGGCCTATGAAGCGGCGCTGCGCGAATACAACCACGCGCTCGACTTGAAAAAGTGGGGGCTGGTTGGCGACGAGAGGGTGGATGCCGCACGAGCAGCGTTGGATAAGGTGCAGGTGCAATTGGAAGCTGCTCGTCTGGCTGCAGCCGGCGCTCCCGGCAAGGCTCAGGCCGACATCGCCGCCGCACAGCAAGCGTACTACCGGGCATTAGGTGACTATGATGCTCTCAAGAATGCCAACCCGCTCAAGGCAGCGCAAATAGCCGTAGACCAAGCTCAATTGGATCTGCAGAAAGCCGAGCGCGACTTGGCTGCTACAACTCTGTATGCGCCGTTCCAAGGTGTGGTACTGGATGTGACCGCCACACCGGGTGAATGGATAGCGGTTGGCCATATCATCATCGAGCTATCTGATCCCACAGCTGTGGAAGTGGTGACAACAGCGATCGAGGAGGACATTCCCCTGATTCAAGCGGGACAGGCTGCCAGCCTTTTTCTGGACGCTGTACCGGACGTTGACCTGACCGGACATGTAACTCGCATTGTTCCCCGTCGAGTACCAGGTAAAGAGCGACCTCTTTACGAGGTATATCTCTCGCTGGAATCACCAACTGCCAATCTGCTGCCGGGAATGACGATGGATGCCGTGATCACACTTGAACGCAGAACGAACGTGTTGCGAGTCCCCAGGGTGCTGGTGCGCAAGCGCGACAATACTTCCGTGGTCATGACCTGGGAAGGCACAGCCATTCAGGAACGCACCGTGCGCACTGGTCTGAAAGGAGACCTGTACGTCGAGATCGTAGATGGGTTACATGAGGGCGAGTTGATCGTGAATCGTTAGAACATGTTCAGAGCAGAGCGACATTCCCACGTTGCTCACCATGCGAGATGGACGCTCAATTTGTCATCGAAATACAGAACCTGACCAAGATATATTCGATGCCCGGCGGAGATATCTGCGCGCTACACCATATCAATCTGACAGTCACGCGCGGAGAGTTTGTCGCCATTATGGGGCCATCCGGTTCAGGCAAAAGCACACTCCTGACGATCTTGGGCTGTCTGGACCGACCGACCTCGGGGTTGTACTGGCTGGACGGTCAGAACGTTAGCACGTTGAACGATACGGCGCTGGCCCGTATCCGCAATCGCCAGATTGGGTTTGTCTTCCAGAGCTATCACTTGATGCCCCGTATGGATGTGCTCAACAATGTGATCCTGCCGCTCCTTTATAGTGGACTCTCGCGCAGTCGGCGTAGAGAGGCCCAGGCTCGTGAAGCACTGGAACGTGTTGGCCTGAGTCACCGACTGCGCCATCGCCCGGCCGAACTCTCGGGCGGCGAACAGCAACGTGTGGCCATCGCTCGCGCCTTGATTACAGACCCTGTTGTCATTCTCGCGGACGAACCGACGGGCAACCTGGATAGCAACACTGGCACCGAGATTATGACCCTGTTGCAAGCGTGCCATGCCGAAGGACGCACACTCGTCTTGGTGACCCATGATGCTGAGATAGCGCGTCGCGCCCAACGGATCATGTACTTGAAGGACGGAACATTAGCAGTATGAACCCGGTGGAGATAGTACGGACGGCTCTTCAGGGCCTGATCAGCAACGCGCTGCGTTCAGCGCTCACGGCCCTAGGTATCGTGATCGGCGTCGCCGCACTGATTGCGATGCTGGCGCTGGGCAACGGGACGCGCGCGGCCGTGAACCAGCGCTTTCGTGCGCTCGGCTCAGATGTCATCATCCTCCAGCCGATTCTTCTCCAGGTTCAGGGGCAAGAGGTGCCAAAAGGCAAGCCGTTGACCTATGAGGATGGGCTGGAGATGGCAGAACAGATATCTCTCATCACGCGCGTATCTATGTCGCTGCCCGGCTTTGCCAAAGTTCGCTATGGACACACAGTATTGGATATGGCAATAGATGGCACCAGCGCAGATGCGCTGGAGAGCCTGATCCGCGAACATCGGGTGCAGCCAGCCGAATTGCCGGCCGGGAGTGCTCTAGTGCCAATGGCTTTCATTGGGCGGGGACGTTTCTTCACTTCAGCCGAGGTTGCGGCTGAAGCCCGCGTAGCGGTGCTGGGCTACCAAACCGCCCTTGACTTGTTTGGCCCAGAGGAACCTGTCGGTCAGACGATCTGGATTGCCCGACAGCGCTTCCTAGTGACTGGCGTGCTGACCGAGCTCGAGTCCACGAGTGCCGAGCCGTTAGCAGGTTATGATCCTAATGTGCGCTTGATCATCCCCGTCAGCACCGCTACGCGTGTACTGTGGGGCGGTCAGAACTTGTCGGTGCGCATGGAGGCCTATGTGCGCAGCGAATCAGAGGTTGACGAAACCAAAAGGCAAATCGCTGCTTTCTTGCGCCAGCGGCACGGCCTCGCGGCTGGGGAGGAAGATGATTTTCACCTCATCACACGCAAGGATGTATTGGGCGCACAGCAGGAGGCGGCTCGCGCTTTTGCGCTGCTGCTGACTGCTTTGGCGGCTGTGTCGTTAATAGTCGGGGGAATCGGGATCATGAATGTATTGCTGGTGAGCGTGACCGAACGCACACGCGAAATCGGCCTGCGACGAGCGGTCGGCGCTACACGTGCCGACATCCTGTGGCAGTTCCTGACTGAGGCCACAGTGTTGAGCGTGAGTGGGGGAGGGGCGGGTGTTTTGGTCGGCGTGTTGGCGGTCCCGCTGGCGGCGCAACTGAATTGGGGGTTGGCGCTACTGGTACCGGGGAGCATCCCGTTGGCTTTATGCTTTGCTGTGATCACCGGCATCGCCTTTGGATTGTACCCGGCCATGCGCGCTGCTCGCCTGGACCCGATCCAGGCTTTACGCTACGAGTAACGAAAGGGGGATAACATGCGATATCGTATTATCACTGCCTTTGGCGTCCTCGGTCTGATTGGGGGATTAGCCGCCGGTGCGTTCATCGCTGGACGATTGTTCTATGGGACTGGCAGCGCGGGGCAGGCCCCTCTGCCGAACTCGGGAGATGATACGTCGTCCGAGTCCGCTGTCGTTGAAGTGACCGGAGGCGGCGCGCCGGAATTGCCAGCCGACCGCCCGGCAGTCTGGGGCAAGGTGGTTCGGCGTGATGGCAACAGCCTGTTTGTGCGAACTGGCAGCTCCAGCTGGGGTGGGGGAAAGGAAATCGAAGTGGTTGTTGCACGTAATTCCAAGATTTACCGCGACGTGAGCGAGGGCGAAGCGATAGCTCAAAAGGTCAAGCCATCTCAGATGGATGAAATATTGGCTGGCTGCTATCTGACCGCTTGGGGTGAGCGCCGGGGCGACCGTGTTATCGCCCTCGTTGTTCTATTCCGGGAATCCATTCTTACCCCATAATGACTATAGTGCAATGAATATCCGTTGGCGACTGATGTTTAGCTACCTGCTGGTCGTGCTGTTTACGGTAGCGGTCCTAAGCACCGTTTTATTGTGGACGATTGACCGGTACTATGGTGCGTTGGAACGACACTACCTGACAGTCAACGCTCAAGGAGCAGCTAGCATCTTGGCCCCGATGCTCGCCCGGTCCTCTCCATCTCAGGAGATAGAGCAGCAGGTATGTTGGTTGGCTTTTTTGTCTCAAGCGCGTGTGCGCGTGTGGGATCCAGCGGGCGCATTACTGGCTGATTCTGGCACGTGCCTGCGGCGATCTTGGGGCGTGGTGGGACCAAACAGCCCCACACCTTCATATACAGGAACGTTGCCAGCGCCTCTCTCCGTGGAGCTTGCGGTGGAACAGTCTGTCATCTTCGATACGACAGATACAGTGACAACATCGTCACGAGTCTCGATGGGCGAGGCCTATTGGGGCTATACCTTCGAGTTGCAGAGAGATGGAAGCCTGATAATTGAGCCAACGCCCGGCCTAGCACGATCACACCAAGTGGCGCATGTTCCAATCCAACACGAGGGTCAGGTCTTGGGGGAAGTTGAACTCTTGGAAGGTCCAGCCTACAGCCGAAAGATCATGGGCGATGTAGCCTGGGCGTTGAGCCAGGTGGCGTTAGTGGCTATACTGCTTGGAGTCGTTGTCGGGGGGCTGGCCGGGCATCAGATGTCAAGGCCAATTCTGTCGTTGGCCCACTCTGTGCGTCAGATGGCACAGGGCAACCTGGCTGTGCGTGCAGAGGCGCGGGGCCAGGACGAAATAGCGATGCTGGCGCGGCAATTCAACGCGATGGCTGAACATATTCAACAAGCAGTAACTGCGTTAGAAGCCGACCGCGAAGGGGTGCGCCGCTTTGCAGCCGACGCATCTCACGAGATGCATACGCCCTTGACGGCGCTGGCTTCATTCATAGAGTTGCTGAACGGCCCACGCGGCGCTGATCCGTCTGCGCGAGCTGAACTACTGGCCGAGGCGGAACGACAGGTGACGCGGCTGAGTCGTCTGACCAGCGATTTGTTAGACCTGGCATGCTTTGATGCTGGCATTGTAACCCGAGTGTTCCGGTCAGGCGACCTGCGATACCTTGTGCAAAGCGTGGTGTACGAACATCAGCCCCTGGCAGAGCAAAGCAGGATTGACTTGGAGACTGTACTGCCCGATTCGCCTATCGTCGCTCAGTTTGACGAGACGTATCTCAGGCGTGCGTTGGGCAATCTGATGAATAACGCGATCAAATTCAGTCCACCTGGGGGCAAGGTGACCGCCGGCGTACAAACCGAAAGTCAGATGGCGGAAATATGGGTGGCCGACCAAGGACCTGGGATTTTACCGCACGATTTGCCTCATGTGTTCGAACGATTCTATCGCGGGCGTTCAACTCAGACGCAAGCAGGCACAGGTTTGGGCCTGGCGATCGTGGCAACTGTTGCAGAGATGCACAAGGGTTGTGTAACTGTTCGAAGCAAGGAAGGCATGGGCAGCCGGTTTTCCATCAAGATTCCATTATCCCTCCAGACCTGACCGCCGGTAGTGCATCCAGAGCATTGAGATATACTCTACGCGGCCACATTTTGCACTTTCGGTGCTGCCGGTATCCCTGTCAACGAATGGGAAGCGAATAGACGAATGAGCGCGACCAGCAGGCCCGTTTGTTTAGATGACAAGATCGTCCGATATGTCCAGACTCGCGAGGCAGCCCGCGACAAGCCAGTGGCGGAATTGGTCGCCGACTTGTTGAACGAGTGGTACGAGGCCAAGCTACATGAACTGCACCGAAAATACCTGGCCGGCGAGTTAACGCTGCGCGGAATGGCTCGCCAATTGGGGTTGGCATACCGAGAGCTGTATGACTTGATGGAGACAAAGGGCTTGACTTTGTAGCCGTCTCGGCTGTTCTTGCCAGTCCCACGCGCCATGCCCGGCTTGGCGCCGTGTATTCGGTGCACTGCATCTCCCCGGCTTTTGTCGAGAGGTATCCTCTCGATATTTTGGAAATGGCTGACCTGGTTCTCGCGCCCGGCCACAGGCGGTGGGGATTTTCCACATAGTCTTGCACCCTAGCGGCGCGTCGCTTTTTATTCCAGCGCGCGTATCTGAGGCAGGAACACCCACATGAACGCGGCGAACCCCAGTGTGATCAGCGCACCCAACAAAACTGTGTTGGGTGCGCCGACGCTTGCAGCGACCGATCCGGCCAGCAGCGCGCCGATCGGCATAAAGCCAAAGAACGTGAAACTATAAATGCCCATCACGCGGCCACGCAGCGCATCCGAGGTTTGCATCTGCATGAGCGCGTTGTTCAGGTTGAGCGTCATGACCATCGCCGCGCCCACGCCGACCAGCAGCAACATCGAGACCGGCTGCGAGCGGACAAAGGTGAACACGATCAGCAGCAAGGGAAAAACGAACGTCCCCGTCGTCAGCAGCTTGCCCTTGAATTTAAAGCGCCCCAGCGAAGCAATGAACAATGCACTCAACAATGCTCCGAGGCCGCGTGCCGATTGCAACAGGCCATTGGTCGCTGCGTCGCCGCCCAAAATCTTGACGGCCCAGGCCGGCATAAGGACGGCAAATGACATGCCGAACAAGGTGGCGACTCCGCTCAGCCCGACCAACACTCGGAGAATTGGATGTGCGACGACATAGCGCAGCCCTTCGAGCAAGTCGGCCAGGACCGAGGCCCGGCGGGCCGGCGGGGCGAAAGGCTTGAGTCTCATCAGGGCGAGCGCGGCGATCACGGCGAGGAACGAAATGCCATTGAGCGTAAAGCACCACCCCGGGCCCATCGCAGCATAGGCCAGCCCGGCAGCCGCCGGGCCGATGACCGTCGCTGAGTTGAACATGGTCCCGCTGAGCGCGATGGCGTTGGTGAGGTCTTCCCGATCTACCATTTCCAACACAAACGCCATTCGCGCTGGGGCGTCAAAGGCGTTGGCTACGCCGAGCAGAAATGCGAGCATGACGATGTGCCAGGGCTGAACAAGATGCGCAAACGTCAGTCCGGCCAGGATGAACGCGAGGATCATCATGCTGATCTGGGTGATGAGGAGCAGCGTGCGTCGGGACATCCGGTCGGCGACGACGCCGGCGTACATCATGAACAACCACGTGGGAATCCCCGAAGCAAAGCCCACATAGCCCAGGTAGATGGGCGAATGGTTCGTCAATTCATAGACCAGATAGCCCTGTGCAGTACTCTGCATCCAGGTTCCCATCAACGAGATCATCTGGCCAAAGAACCACAGGCGAAAATTCGGATACTTGAGCGCGGCAAAGGTCTGTTGCAGGCGAGGTTGTGCTGCTACACGTTCAGCCATCAGCTTTTTCTCTCGAGTCATTTACTGGACTTGGCAACGCCCACCTCTGGGGGTTGGGATGTTGGCAGTGCCTCTATCAACGAATTGCCTGCGGCAAAACGAATCAACGGATGGGCGCGGCCACTGGTCATATTCGATGATTCGTTTGAGATTCGTTGACAGACGGGTTTCAGAGTCGCTATTCCATCACCCCGTACATCGGATCGGGGCCAAGGATATCGGGGAATTGTCCTCGCAGTAGACGCCGGGCCTCGTAACACAGGTGACAGGCGTCCGCGTAACCATCCTCGTGCGGCAGCTCGTAACGGCGCACGAGTTCTGCCGGGCCGCCCGCCAAAAGCGCGCCTGTGATCGGGTGCGCGTCGGGAGCATAGCTCTGACAGATCTCGCGCAGGGGGGTGCGAAACACATTGCCCACCGAAATGCCCTGGCAAATGTGCAGTTCGCCGAACGGGTCAATGTGAACGCGCCCCGGCTCGCGTAAATCCTCGTGCGGACATTCGGTGAACTTGGCCCACGGTTGGCGCGGAGCCTGGTCGGCGAGCTTGTCGGCGGCGCGCCCGCGGTACATCACGGCAGACTCGTCCTCTGGCAGTTGACCCATCGCGCAGACGACGTCCGTCGCTTCAGGCCGAGCAATGATGATGACGCCCGTCGGGATGCCCAACTGTTCGGCGGCGGCGCGCGCATGTCTGGATTGCTGACTGACCTTTTCACTGAAATGATACAGGTCAGTGCTGATCGCCAGATCGCTGAGCAGCCCGGCCAAGGGCCGCAGCCATTCGAGCGCATCGTCCACGTCGGTCGCCCAATAGCTGTTCGAGACAACGCCCACCTGAAAGCCCATGCGCGCCGCCTCTCGAACTGCACTGAGCAGTGTGGCATAATAGAGAAACGGCTCGCCGCCCTCAAAGTAGATGGATTGGACGCCGGCCTCTTGGGCTTGCCGCAGAACCGTCCGTATGTTTTGCAGGGTGAACGTGCCGTTTTGCCACGGGCTGCCCCACACGAAACAGTGATCACATTCCATCGTGCACTGATAGGTCAGAAGAAAATGCAGACCAGAGAGCTTCATGCCTGCCTCCTTTTCTGGCTGGCTATTGCTTCAACGCCTGCTCGATAGCAGCCTGGAACGCTTCGAGCGGTTGAGCGCCGACGAGCGGCCGCCCGTTGACAAAGAACGTGGGCGTGCCCCGCACGCCGGCCGCCTCGCCCTCTTGCGTATCGGCTTGCACGCGGCTCTGCGTTTGAGCGTTGTTCAAGCAAGGCTCGAACCGGGTCATGTCGAGTCCGAGTTCTCGAGCAAAACCGAGCAGATGGTCTTTGGTGAACGCAACCCGGTTTTCTCCAGCCTGGCGCGCAAACAGCAGGTCGTGGTAGGGCCAGAACCTGGCCTGGTCGGCAGCGCACTCGGCGGCCTGCGCGGCCCCAACCGACTCCTGTCCCAAAAAAGCCGAATGCTTGTAGACGATGGTCGCTTTTCCAGTATTCACATAGTCCTTGATCAACGCTGGCGCGATCGCCTGATGAAATTTCTGACAGTACGGGCACTGAAAATCGCTAAACTCGACGATCGTCACCGGAGCATTCTTGTTGCCCAGCCGATTGGCGTCGCGCAGGTTGAACGAGGTCTTGACCGGCGCAGGTGTGCCGCGCTCGGGCACCTGGCCCTGCGTCGCGTTCAGCGTTGCGATCGCGTCGAGCATGCCTTCGCGCGCAGCTTCGCGCATCGCGGTTGAATCTGTGCCAGACCTGATCGGCGATGTGGTGAACAGCGCCAGGCCCACCGCGCCCACGAGCACGCCGAGCAGAAACCACGCCAGGGCAATCCACCGACCCGGTGTACGCGGCGGCTCTTCATACTCTTTGGTTGGTTCCGTATTGGATAGCAGTTCCGCCGGGGCTTTTTCCATCCGATCGTCCTTTCGTGCCTGAGGTACGATAAGTCATAACTGTTCAGCCCGTCAGTTTTCGGCCACGAATTTCACGAATGACCACGAATAGGATTCAAGAATTCGTGCAATTCGTGTAATTTGTGGCAGAGCCTGAACAGTTACCGATAACTCTACCACAAATGAGCAGAAAAAGCGATTCTTGGCGATCTACCTTCGTCCGTAACTACTCGGTCCAGTCTAATGCACATGCTGTCATTGCGAGCCTGCCGAAGGCAGGCGAAGCAATCTCTGTGCTCCGATCGCCGAGATTGCTTCGTCGGCCCGCTTCGCGGGCCTCCTCGCAATGACAGCCGAGTAGTTACTTTCGTCCTTCGTCCCTGGTCTTTCGTCACGTGTACGCTTGCGGGTCTATGCTCTCGTACCTGACCTTTTCGTATTCTCGCCGATTGGCCCCCCACGGGATCGTTGCATCCAGACCCATTTTAGCCGTGCGGGTCTTTTGACCGGGCACATGCGCGGCGGAAGGGTCGAGCGACGAGCCGGGTTGATCGGAGAGCACCACCAGATCGCGGTCGGCCTGGAAGCGCGTCGCAATCGCCCACTCCACCTCGGCGGGATCGTGGATGTTGATGTCATCGTCCACGACGACGACGTGCTTGAGGCTGCCGTGCCCCTTGAACGCGGCCTCGATTGCGCGCCGACCGTCCTCCGGCGTGCGCTTGACGATGGAAACGACTGCATGTAACCACGAGGTGCCGCCGGGCGTGATCAGCACATCGCGGCACTCGCACACCTCGTTCACGGCGGCCAGGATCGTTGGCTCTTTGGGCATTCCCATCAACAATTTGTGCTCCAGCTTGCCGGGCAGGAGCGCTTGATAGATCGCGTCGCGCCGATGAGTGATGCAGTCAATCTCGATCACAGGCTGCTGCCGGACCAAATCCATCGTCTCGGTCAGGTCGAGAAAGGGGCCTTCGTCGGTCAGAGTGTGGGTGATGTGCCCTTCCAGGACGATCTCGGCATCGGCCGGCACTTGCAGGTCAACGGTCTTGCATTGGACCAGTGGGGTAGGGGACAGGGCGTTGGCGATGCCCAGCTCGTCCACGCCCTTGGGCGGCGACATCGAGGCGGCCAGCAGCACCGACAGCGAGTTGCCGATGCAGATGGCGACCGGCAGGCTATCCCCGCACTTGCGCCAGGCGGTGTCTGTCCCGCGTCCTTCGACGATGCGCGCGGCGACTGTGCGCGGGCCGAGCACCATCAGGCGATGAAAGCTGACGTTGCGCCCATAGTCCGGATCGCAAATGATCGCCACGCCCGCGGTGATGTAGGGCGCGCGGTCGGCCGGCAGATGCGTGAGGATCGGCAAGCGGCCCAGGTCAACGTTGGGCTGGACGATCTCCTGGCACGCGCCGCGATCTACCATGTGGGGCGTCACCGGGTGCGCCAAAGCGCCCGCCAGTTTCCCCATCACCTGGCCGATTTCCACGCCCAGGCCGAGCGCGTAAGATTCGCGCGCCGATCCTATGCCGACCAAAACCGGAAACGCGCTGCCGGTGACATGATGGAACAATACTGGTCGGCCATCGAGCGCGGCCGCGACGCGCGCCAGTTCCAGGTATGGGTTGACCTCGCGGTGAATCTCGATCAAGCGCCCGGCCTGGCGGGCTTGTTCGATGAATAGACGTAGGCTCATGGGGTTCCCCTTTGCCTCAGGACATCGTTCAAGGCGGCCCACTGCGCATCGGTCAAGGCGTTGCGAAAGCGTGCCAGGCGGCCAGGCTCTTGCAGCAACTCGGGCAGCGCCTCGTCAATGTTCCACTTGGCAAGTGACTCTAGACGAAAAGCGCGCAGCAACTTGCGGCAGGTTTCCATCCGGCGGTCGCGTTTGGATAGCAGCGAACCAGCAGTGACGCTCACCCTCAGGGTGAACCCGTCGGTGGGTTCGAGCGCGACGGCAGGTAGAGAAAAGGTCTCGGCTTGGGGATCGTATTCCCCCTGGAGGTTCTGCGGAGCGCCGCGGATCTCGAGTTGTACGTCATCGGGATTGCGGATGCCATGCAAGACCAATCGGTAGCCGCGCGGCGTGGGAATGTATCGCGCGTTTCCCTCCACCGGCTCGATCTTGAATTGAAGTTGATCGCTGCGCCAATTCTGCGAAAAGCGAGTCAGGCTGTACTGGCCGTTCAGGTAGGCGGTGGAATTGCCATCATCCTCATACAAGGTGAAATTGCCATCGGCCCCGGCAAAGATATGCACAGTCAGCCCGGCGGGGTTTTCGATGCCGCCCCAACCCACGCGCGGCCCCATCGGGACGATGCTGCCTGCCCGAGCGAAAACCGGTATCTCGTCGAGCGTGCCGTGGATGGTGACCCAACGACCGCCTGGGAAATGTTCACTGCTAAAGAAATCGAACCAATCGCCTTCTGGCAGCCAGATCGTTTGGCGGCTCAGGCCGGTGTCCGTGTGACGTGGTGTGACAAATGGAGCGGCGATCAGTTCGGTGCCGAACCAGTATTCGCCCGGACACTGATAGGCCTCTGCATTTTCCGGGTGCGAGTAATAGAGCGGCGTGATCAGCGGGATGCTGTCTTGAAAGGCGCGCCAGGCCATGCTGTATATGTAGGGGATCAATGTGTGGCGCAACTGCATCGCCTCGCGCGTCACACGGAACACATCGTCGCCACGCCCCCAGGGGCGACGGTCGTGATAGGGGTTGTTGGTGCTGTGCAGGCGCAAGATCGGGCTGAACACGCCCAATTGCACCCAACGCGCGTATAGCTCGTCATCCTCTATCCCCGATGTGTGCCCGCCGATGTCGTGACTCCACCAGCCAAAGGCCACATTCGCAGCCGTAGCGGTAAAGTACGGCTGAAACGCCAACGTTTGCCAGGTGATGATGCTATCGCCCGAAAAGCCGATCGGGTAACGATGATTGCCCAGGCCGCCCCAGCGGGAAAAGATAAAGGGCCGCTTCCGACCATCGCGCCCCAGATCGTAAAAGTGCAAGTGATTGAGCCACCACAGGGGATCCATGTGGGCCGCCACCGGTCTGCGGGATTGTTGGATGCGCTGGCCCTGCTGCCAATCAATCCACCAAAAATCCACGCCGCGCTCTTCGTAAGGATGATGCAGGATTTGGAAATAACCTTGTGTGAATTGCGGGTCGGCAATGTCAAACGGCACTGGCTCTTGGGTGTCCGGGTCTATGCCCATGAACCGGGCCATCTCGGCGTACATGGCTTCGTGCGGATGAATGCCTTCGGCCGGGTGCAGATTGAGCGCGGTTTTGAGGCCTTGCTCGTGCAGCCAGGCGATCAAGCCATACGGGTCGGGAAATAGTTCCCTGTTCCAGGTGTAACCTGTCCAGCCCGACGATTCGTTGCCAGTTTCGGTGATGTGCCAATCCATGTCAATGATACACACCGAAAGCGGCACCTCTTTTTCCTGAAACTCGATCATCAAGTCGCGCAGCTCATCTTGCGTGTAAGCCCAATAACGGCTCCACCAGTTGCCCAGCGCCCAACGCGGCACCAGGGGCACGCGGCCAGCGACCCGGCCATAGTCTTGCAGGCAGCCCACGTAATCGTGCCCATAGCCGAAAAAGTACAGATCATAGTAATCGGTCTCTGGGACCGGAGAGCGCAATTCGAGCCACCCCTCTTCAAAGATCAGACTGCGCGAGTCATCCACCACCGACCAGCCAGCGCGTGACATTAGCCCCGGCTCGAGCGGGATCGGGCCATCGGCCCCATCGAGTGTGCGCGCTGTGCCATGCAGGTTGTGGCGGTCACGGTCGCCGAAATGCCAGGTCACGCCGCTGGCTTTGAGCTGAATCGAGAGCGTCTTGGGCGTAAAGCCCTTGTCCGTCACCCGATAGCGCAAATGCAAATGGTCGGTGACGATCTCGATCTGTTCCGGCGTCTGCTTGACCTTGAACGGGGGGACAGGCTGGCGACGATACCAAAACACCTGACTGGCGCGGTCTTCGAACCTGTTTGTGCGGCTGTACTCCAGGCGGATCAGGCGCGAGGTCAGCACGGTGAATCGCACCTGCGGCCCGGCCACGATGGCCGCTGAGTCAGCCTGAGACGGAAATGATGTGGGAATGGGTATCTGGGTCATTTCTTCTCCTTCAGTCGAATCTGAGCCACAGGTATTGGTATGGCTCGAGCGTGATGGACCACTCGGCAGATGCAGGCAGCGGTAGGGCTGCGCCGGTCATCAAATCAACGGCACGAGCGGGTCGCGCCACGTGCACGGTTTGCAGTTCGTTCGATAGATTGTTGAGAATCAGCAAGCGATCGCGCCCATCCGTTCGCCAGTACGCTGCCACGCGGTTAGGCGCGCCAGGCAGCCATTCGAGTTCTCCGTGCCCCAGGACGGGCTGCGCCTTGCGGACAGAGATCATTTTGCGGATCAGGTGAAAGAGCGAGTTCGGATCGGCGCGCTGTGCGGCCACATTGACACGCTGGGGACCGTACACGTCATCGCGGATGACCGGCGCATAGAGCTTGTCCGGCGCCGCGCGTGAAAACCCTGCGTTAGGGCCAGCGTCCCACTGCATGGGCGTGCGCACGCCATTGCGATCGGGCAGCCAGATGTTATCGCCCATGCCGATCTCATCGCCATAGTACAGAATCGGTGAGCCAGGCAGCGTGAACAGCAACGAGTTCGCCAGCTCGATCTTGCGTCGGTCGTTGTCGAGCAGCGGCGCCAGGCGGCGGCGGATGCCCAGGTTGAGCCTCATGCGCGGGTCGGGCGCGTACTCGCGCCACATCCACTGGCGCTCTTCCTCCGTCACCATTTCGAGCGTCAATTCGTCATGGTTGCGCAGAAAGATGGTCCACTGGCAGTTGGCCGGGATGGGTGGGGTGCGCTTGAGAATAGTCTCGATGGGCGTCCGATCGCCCTGGCGCAGCGCCATAAAGATGCGCGGCATGACCGGAAAGTGAAACGCCATGTGGAACTCGTCCAGGTAGGGCCGCACGTCCTCCGGCCATTGGTTGGCCTCGGCCAGCAGGATGCGTCCCGGAAAATTCTCGTCCAGGTAACGTCGGATCTCTTGGAGGTAGGCGTGCGTTTCGGGCAGGTTCTCACAATTGGTCCCCTCGCGCTCGAACAGATACGGCACGGCGTCGGCGCGAAAGCCATCTATGCCCATCTCGAGCCAGAATTTCATCACGTCGAGCATTTCGCGGCGCACCGCCGGATTCTCATAGTTCAGGTCTGGCTGCGAAGCGTAAAAGCGATGCCAATAGTATTGGCCGGCCATCTCGTCCCACGTCCAGTTGGACGGCTCAGTGTCCAGGAAGATGATGCGGGCGTCCTTGTACTTTTGATCCGTGTCGCTCCACACGTAATAGTCCCGATAGGGCGACGTGCGGCAGGCGCGGGCGGCCTGGAACCAGGGATGTTGATCCGACGTGTGGTTGAGCACCAGGTCGGCGATGAGGCGTATCTGACGTGCGTGAGCGGTCTGCACCAGTTCACGAAAATCGTCGAGCTGACCATAGGTGGGGTGGACGTCGTAATAGTCGGCAATGTCGTAGCCGTCATCCTTGAGCGGCGAGGGGTAAATCGGGAGCAGCCACAGGCAGTCCACGCCCAACTCTTGCAGATAATCAAGTTTTTGCGTCAGCCCGCGCAGGTCGCCATGTCCGTCGTCGTTGCTGTCGAAAAAAGCGCGCAGGTAAACCTGGTAAAAGACTGCATTCTTGTACCACCAGTCGCGCATAACCTGCTACCTCAGTTCAATGATATTGAGCAAGTGTCCTCACCCTTGTCGAGCCAGGTCCAACAACTCGTCCAGGCGAGCGGTCGCCAGTCCGATGACGTGGTCTCCACCCCCATAGTACACGTAAACGATGCCATCCCTTACCACGTTGGCGGTCGAAAACACGACGTGAGGCACATCGCCGCGCAGCTCCCACAACTCTTCGGGCTGAAAGATCGGTTCAGCCGCGCGATGGATCACGCGCGAAGGGTCATCCCGGTCGAGCAGGCAGACGCCAAAGCGATAGACGCGATCCTGGTTGTAACCGTGATAAAACATCAGCCAGCCATAGCCAGTTTCGATCGGCACGCCATTGCCCCCCACAGCCCGACTGTCCCAGCTTTCAAGGCGCGGCCCAAAGATAGGCGCCATATCCTCCTCGCGCCAGGTCATCAGGTCATCCGAGTACGCCAGCCACACGTTGGGGTGGCGGCGATGCAAGGCCGCATAGCGTCCGTTGATCTTGCGCGGAAAAAGCACGTGATCCTTGTTGTCCTCGCCGCGCGTGATTGGCCCCAGGCGCTCCCAGGTGATCAGGTTGCGGCTGCGCGCGATCATGGGCAGGATGCCGCCGCCCGCGTGAGTGGGTTGGCCGGAGCCTTGGAACTCGGCCCCGTAGGCGGTATAGGTCATGTAGAACATGCCGTCCATTTCGGTCAGGCGCGGGTCTTCGACGCCGCGTGCATCCGTGCGGTCTATTGGCTCCAGGACCGGGCGGCGCAGACGATTCCAGTGCACACCATCGGCGCTGACGGCATAGCCAATGCGGCTGACCCAGTCCAGACCCTGGGCGCGGTAGCACATGTGGAACAGCCCGTTGTGGTAAATGACCCCCGGGTTAAACACGTTGTAACATTCCCAATCGGAAATCGGATCGGGCAGCAAGATAGGATTAGCGGGATGGCGCTGCAATTTCAAGCTCATAGTCACCTTCCATTCAACCTCCTACAGGTTGCAAATCTGCGGGAGGTTTCAGGGTCTGCATGTGATGTTGCTTGCTCCAGGCTCCAGGCGCAGATACGGTGATGGATCGAGCATATTTTCCGGCTGTGGATGACTGGGGAATGTTCCCTGATCCGTCGCCTGGATCACTGCAAAGTGCATGTGTACCCAGCCTGACCAGTTGGCTTGCCCGCTCCATGCGCCCTGGTATCCAAGCAACTGCCCGGCTTTGACCGGGATGCTGGTGGAGCCTGGCGGCAGGTCTGACGTCACGTAGGAATCCAACCCGCTGCCGCTGCGCATGTTCGCGTAATATGACCACACTTTCTGACCGGGCTGCAGCGGGTCATCATGTTGGATCGCCACAGCATCCACCCAATCAGGAGATCGAGTCAGCAGGCCATCGGCTATCGCATACACCGGCACTGTGCCCTCCCTGCCCTGACCATAGAAATTCAACCCGCCGGCTTCCCATTTCAGCCCCAGAGCGCCGCTGCTGGGCAGTCGCCAGGGCGCGCCGGGACAGCGGTCCACCGTGACGCGATCCGCAATGGGCCGATACACGCGCGTGTTTGCCAACATCACCTCGGGCGCGTAAGCACGCTCGATGGCCGAGAGCATTTCGGGCGTCCAGCGTTCCCTGTACACCGGGTAATCCCGAAAGTAATGAATGAGGATGAGCGGGTACTGTTTATCCTGGATACCTTGAACCACAGGCGTCTGATCCCACATTCCCGTGCGGGACATTTGAGTGACGATGAAAGGCTCGATCGTCAGCCATCGTCCCTGGAGCGTGAGCATCCCCATGTATTCATCGGCCAAAACCGGGTCGGGCGTGTCTGCTACGATTTTTTCCAGGCGTTGCAATTCATGGCAGGCTGCTCGACGTTCGTACAAATCCCAGGTCGTCTCCCGCAGGGTGGTCTGGATCAATAGTCCAGTTTGATACGTCAGCAGCGCCAGCAGCGCAACGCGCGCGATCTGGAGGCTTGTCTGTTTTCGGCTCCAGGCGATCATCGAGCCTGCCACCAGACTGAGCGCGGCGCAGAGTTCCAGCAAGTAGTTGACGTTCGAGCCTATCTTGCCAATGGTCAAAGCAGAGAGCGCGGCGCCGATCAAGTAAGGGGCACCCAGCGGCCAGAGAGGATTCCACCGTCGGAGGAGCGCGAGAGAGGCCCCGCCGAGGCAGAGGAGGATGGCCGCCGTTTTCCACAAGCGGTCGAGATTCCACTGCAGCCGCTCGATCCCAAACTCGTGAATGTTGGCCGCCACAATGTTGAAATAAAAGCCGCCGCGGGTCACTGTGTTAAGCAGAAGAAAGAGCGCCAGTGTCAATCCACCGACCAGCCCGGCCAGACCGATCGCCCATCGCCGGTCGTTGGCCCACAACCAGGCCAAGGCGGCCAGCGGCGCGGCAAGCGCGTACGATTGCCGGGTATAAATGGCGGCTACCAGCAAGATCGCCCCGGCGAGTAATCGCCATCGCGGGAGTGGCCACGCGGCCAGCAGATACAGTCCGGCCAGACTCGACGCCAGCGCCAGCAAGTCAATCCGCAAGAGCGAAGACCAGCTCACCACGTAAGGAAAGGCCAGCAAGATCGAGCCGGCGATCACCGCCGCCAGGCGGTCCCGAGTCTGCGTATAGATGATGAGCGATAGGAACACCCCCGACGCCCAGGCGCACAACACCGAGATGACCCGCCCCGCAGCAAAAGAAGGCCCGAACCATTGGAGCCAGGGGATGAGCGCAACCACGTACAAGGGAGGGTAATTGGAGATCGAGTAAGGCGGCGTCGAGAGATCGGTGCGATAGATGTTTTGTCCCGCTGCCAGCCGCATGGCCTGGTCCACCAGCGGCGCCTCGCCATAGTCTAAAGGGTAACGATGCGAGATCGCCAGGCTTTGATAGGTCAGGCAGATGACGACGGCCACAGACAAGAACAGCAGGAGCACGATCTGGAGGCTGTCTTCTACCATTCTTCCAAACTCTGTGTCTAGTCTTTTCAAAGCCTGGATCATGTTCCGCTCTTGGCTGTGCCGACAGCAGTGTAATACGAGGCGCGGATCTCGCGGTGGAGAGCAATGTTCTCGAGGAAGGTTGAGCGGAAGGGGCTGTCGGCCGGGATCAGGTTGTGCTTGCGCATCATCTCGTCATACGCGCGCTTCAGATAGTCGTCCGCCTCTGACGGGGAGCCGTTGGCGCGCAGGGCCAGGCTGTGCCGATACAAGATCTCTTCGCTGACACATTCGACGATCTGGGTGAATCCAAATTCACGATAAATGTCCAGCGCCAACTGCGAGGATTCCAGCGCCAGTCGAAGGTGCTCTCGACGTTCTGCGTCGTCCGTCAGGCCGCGGGCCAGCCCAAGATGTGCGGCCGCCGATTCACAGGCGGCCGCCATCTGATATTGCCTGGAAACCAGGCTGTCGGTTGCCATGCGTGCTACTTGCGACGCCAACTCCAAGGCCATACGAAGATGAGCCTGGTCGCCTAACGCGTTGTACAGGATCGCCGAGACCAACTTGAACCCTGCATGTCCAATGCCGAGAATCACCCGGTCGCTGATGGCGCGGGCGTGTTCGAGCGTGGCCTGTGCCTGGTCGTGCTTGCCCTGCGCCGTTTGGATCTGGGCGATGCGCAGCAAGGGAAACAGTTGGCTGGGAGACTCTTCCCAAAACCGCGCAGCTTGTTCCATCAGCGCAAGTCCCCCGTCATGGTCCCCCAGGTAGAGACTCTGGATCTGGCCGCAAAACATCAGGGCGTGTCCCTCTTCCATGCGGTTGCCGATCTCGCGGCTGAGGCTCAGTCGCTTTTGCTCATACTCGGTCAATTGCCGGACGTAATCTCCGACTCGCTCGAACTGCGCGCCCAACGCTTGCAGCAGAGTGATCTCGACAGCCTTGTCATCCAGCCTGTGACAGATGGAAAGAGCCGCGTCCAGATACTCTTTGCTGCGCTGTGGGCTGTCCATCCCATAGGCGTTCCCGATCCCCAGCAGGAGGTTCGCTTCCATCCGAAGGTCGCCCAACTGCCGGGCCAATTCAAGCGCGTGCTCTCCCACTTGCTGCCAGGTGGGGTCCTGCAAGGTCAGGCGCGCTCGGGCGATGGCGATCAGGCTGTTCATTTCGCGGCGTTTATCGCCCAATCGTTGGGACAACCCCAGTGCTTCTTGAGCCATCGCCAAACCCTGGTCGAGTTCTTGGCGATGATCAGGCTCTGTCACCTCTGGCTGCGCCAGCAGCGCGTCAATCCTCCAGGTGGGATCGTCGGCCATTTGTTCGGCCAGAGAAAGCAGCGCGCGGGAGTCGGCTCGCCCTGCCTCGATGTTGCCCATCGGATAATGCGCCTCGCGCCGTCCGCTGAGCGCCTCAAAGCGCCAGGCGCGAATGGATTGGCGCATACTCTCATCGCGCGCCTGCTGTTCCATCTTGTCCAACAACTCGAGCGCGCGAGTGTAATGACCGAGCGCTTCGGGGTTGGCATACATTTTGCGCGCCTCTTCGGCAGCACCCAAAGCATAATACAGTTCTCTGTTCGAATTGCCGGCCAGCCGATAGTGATAGGCTAACAAGCCATGATAGGGCTTGCGGAACTCTGGGCCGATGATCTCTTCCAACCGCTCGGCCACCTTGAGATGGCAAGCAGCGCGTTGAGCGCTGAGCAAGCTCTCGTAAGCCGCATCTCGCATCAACAGCGAGCTAAACGCATATTCCATCCCCAAATCGGGCGCGGGATGGTATTCCTGAATCAATTGCGAGCGCTGCAAACTTGCCAGGCAAGCCCTGAGTTGGCTGGCATCACTCACCAGAGCCAGCAAGACATTCCACCAAAACATAGGACCGATGACCGCCGCCATTTGGATCACCCGCCGTTCTTCGGTCGAGAGGCGATCCAGGCGCGCCAGCAGCAAGCTCTGCAAGCTGCCCGGTAAGTCAATTGAAGCGATCGGGCGCGCCTGACGCCACATGCCCGTCTCGGCTTCTTGAATGACCACCCTTTGAGCGATCAGGGTATGGATGATTTCCTGAATGTAATAAGGATTGCCCCCGGCTTTTTGAACGATGAGGGAGAGGGCCTCTTCCGATAGGGCGGCGTGGCCGACGATCTGCTCAACCAGCTCGCGGCTTTCGATCTCGCTCAAGGGCGGCAGGTCTATGTGCGTCAACCGGTGGGGGTATTCAGCTTTGACGTAGTGGTGGAAATCCCAGATAGGCGAGGCGCGATCGGGGCAAAAGATCGCCAACCAGAGCAGCGGCTTGTTGTCGCACAGCGGCAGGCAATGCCGAAGCAAGTCCAGCGAGCTGGTATCGGCCCATTGCATGTCGTTGAACGCCAACACTATCGGCTCGTGGCGGGCGAGAGCTTGGACCCAATTGTAGATAGAGAGGAAGGATTGTTTTTGCAGCGCCTCTGCAGTCAGGTACCTGACTCGCTCGGCCATCGGCCCATCCAGAGGTAGCGAGAGCAGAGTGGCCAGGTAGGGATAATATCGTTCCAGTTGATCGCCCCACAATCTCTCGGCCTGCTGAAGGAGACAGGTCTGCGGGTCCTGGCCACAGAGGCTGGCTTGCATGTTCAGCCAGTTTCGCAGCATGTCCAACCACATCGAATAGGGTGTTGATTGATCGTAAGAGCGGCAGCTCCCGTATAGCCAGGTCACAGCGGGTTGGGAGGGGGCTACTGCTTCTCCAGACCCGGTCGGGCTTTCTGTGTGCGCTTGAGCCAGTTCTTGTTCCTGACGCAAGTGGCGGCGCACCAGAGTGACCAGAGACGTTTTGCCCATGCCTCTTTCGCCTGTCACCAGGACAATCCTACCCCGGCCATTGAGCAGGTCTTGAACGCAGTGTTTAAGCGTTTGGAATTCGGCGTCTCGGCCTGTGAGGGGAGCCAGAAGGCCGCGCGCCTCCAGAGCGTAGGTCTCCCCGACGCTGGTGCTTGGACCTAACGGACGGTACACCTTGATCGGTTTGCTGATGCCCTTGACTGTGATCTCGCCGAGAGGCTGCCATTCAAACTTGGACTCGGCAAGCAGGAACGTGTTCTCGCTGACCAGGACTGTCCCTGGCTCAGCCGACGTTTCCATCCGGGCGGCCAGGGCCACCGCTTCGCCCATAGCGGCAGCTTCCCGGTACTGGTGGGCGTCGCCCACACTGGTGATGATGATCTCGCCCGTATTCACTCCCACGCGCAGTCTGAGGTCAATGCCCTCCCGCTCGGCCAGTCCGTTGGCATACGGCTTGATCGCCTGCTGCATGGACAGCGCCGCGAGGATGGCTCGTTCGGGATCGTCTTCGTGCGCCGAGATCGCGCCGAAAGAGGCCACCAGACCGTCCCCCCGGAACTGCTCCACTCGACCGCCAAAGCGATAGATTTCTGCCTCCAAAATTTGAAACACGCGGTTCATGACCTGCACCCAGGCTTCGGTGCCGATCTGCTCCATCAGGTTCGTCGAGTTTCTCACATCCGCCAGGATCACCGTGGCGACCCGGCGCTCGCCTTCCAAGGTTTTGACTGGCTGGGCCGTCGGTGGGACGGTTGGGGTCGCCAGGGGCAATGGTAGTTGTTGCGGCGGCCCGGCGACCGGCTCTTCGGTCAGCCGGGCACCGCACATGCCACAAAAGCGATAGCCTGCCGGATTGGCAAAACCGCAGGTCGGGCAATCACGGGCCAGGTACGCGCCGCACATGCCGCAGTATTTCATTTCCGGTGGACTATTAAAGTCACAGTTGGGGCACTTCATGGCAAAAACGAGGCGCATCCTCGCAGAGGAGCGCCCCTAGAAGACTCACTTGTGCTCAAGTTGAACTTACAAGGTATCCAACGCCATGCGAAAGCGTTTAGCAAGCTCCTGGAGGACGAGGATAGCCATTTCCACATCTTCCCTCAACGTGGCCACAAAGTCCCAGCGGGTCAGCACCAGGCACGTGGTCGCTTCGGTGGTGATGACCGAGGCCGTACGCAAGCCATCATCCAGCAAGGCCAGTTCGCCAAAAAAGTCCGTCGGGCCAAAGGTGTTGACGACGACCCGCGTGCCATCGGAGCGTTCACGGACGGCTTCAGCCTTGCCCGAGACGATGACAAAGAAACCTTCACCACCTTGACCCTGGGTCACAATGGCCTGGCCTGGGGCATAATCGCGTTCAACAAAACGCTTGGCCAAAAGCTCAAGGTGGCGCTCTTTGAGGCCATGGAACAATGGCACCCTTCGTATAAAGCCCAAAGTTTCTTTCACTTTTGCCATTTTGGTTTTCTCCTCTCTGGAAGACTATCTTCCCCCACGGATCGGGACAAGCTCGCCAATATAGACCTCAAAGGGCGCGACGGTCAACCGGGACAGGTCGCAGGCCTCTCCCGCTTGATGGTGTGTGGAAAACAGACAACGAACTCGGCGAGGCCGAAGATCGAAACTCAACACGCGCGAACGGTCAGACATGTTCAAGGTGACCAGACAGGTTTGCTTGTCTGTCTTGCTGCGACGCAGGAAGGCGAAATACTGCCTGGCTCTCTCGTGCAGCGGCACATAGTCGCCAGCGATCAGGGCTGGCGTCTGCTTGCGCAATCGGAGCATCTGACGATAGAAATTCAGCAGCGAATGAGGATCGTCCGATTGCTCGGCGACGTTGACCCCTTGCGCCCAGTTCGGGTTCACCGGCAGCCAGGGGGTCACGCCGGCCGGGCTAAAGCCCGCATTGGGCGCATTGGCCCATTGCATTGGCGTGCGACATTTGTCCCGGCCATACTCCGCCGCCATCGGCAAGGCTTGAGCTGGAGCCATCCCGTAATCGTTGACCGCAGCATGGTAGGCCCAAACGCTCAAGTTATCGCGGAACAAGCTGGGATCATCTAGCATCAGATCGGTCATCCCGATCTCTTCGCCGTTGTAGAGAAAGGGCGTGCCGCGCAGCGTGAGCACCAGGGCCAGGTGCAGGCGGGCCAGCGCGGCGTCGTGCTGGCCATCACCATAGCGGCTGTACATGCGAGGGCTATCGTGGTTGCCCAACGTGTTGCAGGGCCAGGCGCCAGGCGGCAGGGTAGCCAGTCGCTCTTTCTGGTTCGCGCGCACCCAGGCAGGCGTGAGCCGTTTGGTACGCATCAACGGAAAATTGAATACCAGGTGCAACTGATCACTAGTATTATAACGCACGAGATCCGTTTCGCCCACCAACATCCGATCAGGATATTCGTCAACGACGGATCGCAATTCCCGCATCAAATCCTGCACCTCAGGCAGGTCTACCTGGTACTGAAACACCTTCTCCCGCTGCTCGGCCAACTGTTTGCGCTTGGCTTCGGTGCGCGCGCTCAGCCAGCCAAAATACAGCTCAAACAGCGTTTTCTTGACCGGGTGACTGGGCAGGTCGGGATGCTCAAAGATGGTGCCGATGGCATCCAGCCGGAAACCGTCCACCCCCATGTCGAGCCAGAAGCGGACAGCGTCCCACATGGCCCGCCTGACCTCCGGGTTCCGCCAGTTCAGGTCAGGCTGCTGCTTGAAGAAAAAGTGATAGTAATATTGCCCGGTCTGGGGATCGTATTCCCAGGCTGGGCCGCCAAAGGCGGAATACCAATTGTTAGGCGGTTTACCGTCTTTGCCATCTCGCCAGATGTACCAGTCGCGTTTAGAGTTGTCACGGCTGGAACGCGACTCGATGAACCAGGGATGCTGATCGGACGTGTGGTTTAGCACCAGATCGAGGATCACGCGCAGTCCTCTCTGGTGCGCGCCGTCCAAAAATTCCTGGAAATCCTTTAGCGTGCCGTACTCGGGCGCGACGCCCGTATAGTCGGCCACGTCATAGCCGACGTCGTATTGCGGCGAAGGATAGTGCGGCGAGAGCCAGATGGCATCTATGCCCAGGTCCCGGAGATAGTCCAGGCGCTCGATCATGCCGCGCAAGTCGCCAATGCCATCACCGTTGCCATCGGCAAAGCTGCGTGGATAGATTTGGTAAAAGACAGCAGTTTGCCACCACTTGAGATTTGTCATTGGGGTCCTTTTTTCTTCCAAACCTGTCAGGTCTTGCAGACCAGACAGGTTTTCAGAGAGTTAAACCATGAAATACGCCATAAAGGGGATCGCCAACTCGACGATGAGCGTGCGCGCCAGGAGGTCCCATGACGAGCGCTCTCCTACATGTTTGAGGTGATACTCGCTTGTCAAAACTGCAAATCCCACAAAGACGATGGCGCCGATGACAACGATGGCGTTGCCCATCACCGCCGCGGAGCGGCCCTCGGTGGAAAAGCGAGCATAGATGGCAAAGAATATCTCGCGGACAAAGTAAATATCCACCATCCCCAGAGCCATGGTCGCGGCCCACAGGATGAGGGCGAGCAAACGTTGGAGGATGATTTTGAGTTGTCTCATGCTGTGTTTCACACGCCTTTCAACTTGAGCTCATCGGCCCGGTGACACGCCACAAAGTGATCGGGCTTGAGTTCGCGGAATTCCGGCGTCTGCTGGCTGCAAATGTCCTTGACGTATTGGCAGCGCGGGTGAAAGTAGCAGCCGGGCGGCGGGTTGGAAGGATCCGCCACATCGCCTTGCATGATGATCCGCTCCGACTTGTACTTGGGATCGGCTTTGGGCACGGCCGACATGAGCGCTTCGGTGTAGGGATGCAGCGGGTAAGTGTACAGCTCTTCGGCATCGGCCATCTCGACGATTTTGCCGACATACATCACCGCCACACGATCCGAGATGTGCTGAACCACGCTCAAGTCGTGCGCGACAAAGATGTAGGATAGATTGAAATCGCGCTGCAGGTCCTGAAGCAGGTTCAGCGTCTGCGCTTGAATGGATACATCGAGCGCCGAGACGGGTTCATCGCAGATGACCAATCGTGGATTGAGCGAAAGTGCGCGCGCGATGCCGATGCGTTGCCGCTGCCCGCCGGAAAACTCGTGCGGATAGCGGCGCAGATGGTCTGGCCGCAGACCGACGCGCTCCAGCAGCCTGACGATGATCTCTTCGCTCTCCGGCAGATGATACTTGCCATGAATCATCATCGGCTCGCCCACAATGTCTGAAACGGTCATGCGCGGATTGAGCGAATTGATCGGATCCTGAAAGATCATGGCGATTTCCTGCCGGATCGGCTTCATTTGCTTCTGATCAAAATCCAGCAGGTTGACCATCTTGGGCGTGCCATCCGGTGTGAGAAGCCGTGATTTGAACCATACCTCGCCGCCTGTAGGTTCGTACAGGCGGACGATGGTGCGACCGGCTGTGGTCTTGCCGCACCCGCTTTCTCCGACCAGTCCCAGCGTCTCACCCTCACGAACGAAAAAGCTCACATCATCCACGGCCTTGACATACCCCACTGTTCTCCGCAGCAATCCCTTTTGAATGGGAAAATGTTTTCGGAGGTTCTTGACATCGAGCAAAATATTGTCGCTTTTGGTCGCGTCGGGCATCTCTCACACCTCCTGATACAGCAGACAACTGACCCAGTGGTTGCCCTGGACTTGCTTCCAGGTCGGTGCGATTTTATCACACTTGCCGGGCATGAAGGATGGGCAGCGTGGGTGGAACACGCACCCGGTGGGCAAGTTGAACGGATCGGGCACCATGCCCTCAATCGAGGCCAGCCGCTCGCCGGTCTTTTTGCCGACCTTGGGAATGGACTTGAGCAGCGCGCGGGTGTAGGGGTGCAGTGGCTCGTAGAACAAGTCCACCGTATTGGCCCGCTCGACTTGCTTGCCCATGTACATCACCACGATCTCTTTGGCCATCTCGGCGATCACACCCAGGTTGTGCGTGATGAACATGATCGCCATATCCACGGTCTCTTGCAGCTCGCGCATGATGTCCAAAATCTGTGCCTCGATGGACACGTCCAGCGCCGTCGTCGGCTCGTCCGCGATCAACATGGCGGGCTGGCACGAGAGCGCGATGGCGATCATGACGCGCTGGCGCTGGCCGCCGCTCAACTGATGTGGATAGCTATTCACACGTTCCTGTGGTTTGGGGATCCCCACCCGGCGCAGCATCTCGATAGCAATCTCCCGGGCTTCTTGTCTAGTGATCTTCCGATGGGCCTGGATCGTCTCGGCGATCTGATCGCCCACTTTTCTGATCGGGATCAGACGATGCAGCGAGACCGCTTCATTGATGTGTGTGCCCGCCGTGTAAACGGGCGTGAGTGAACTCATTGGCTCCTGAAAGATCATACCGATCTCGCCGCCACGAATCTCGCGGATGGTCGAGCCATCCGGGTCCAGCTTGGTGATATTGACGATTTCGGTAGTCTCGGATTGCCCATTGCCCCTGACCTTGCGATAGTACAGGACTTGGCCGTTGGTGATCTTGCCCGGCTTGGGGATCATTTGCAGGATGGCGCGCGCCGTGACAGACTTGCCGCAACCACTTTCGCCGATTATGCCCAATGTCTGTCCACGCTTGATGTCGAATGTGACCCCATCCACACCCTTGACAATGCCGGCACGCACGTCAAACTCAACTCTGAGGTCTTGGATTTCTACGAGCATCTCACTCATGGCATCTACCTCCTACCGACCACCGTAAGGATCCATCGCGTCGCGCAGGCCATCGCCCAGCATGTTATAGGCCAGGATGATAATGAGAAGGAACGGCACCGTCCACAGCAGCCACGGTGCAAAACGGATGGCATACACCGTCATCGCCTCTTGCAGTAGCACGCCCCAACTGGTAAGCGGCGGGCGCAGCCCCAGACCCAGCCAGCTCAAGGCTGTCTCGGACAAGATCATACCGGGGATAGAGAGCGTGGCGATGACGATGACGTGGCTCATGGTGCCAGGCAGCAAGTGGCGGAACATGAGGCGCGAGTCGGACGCGCCAAAGCTCTTGGCCGCCAGCACATACTCGCGCTCGCGCAGCGACAAGATCATGCCGCGCACCTGTCGGGCCAGGCCGCCCCAGCGCACAAACGCCAGGATAACTGTGAGCATAAAGTATACGGCGACCGATGACCAGTAGACCGGGATCGCCGCTGCCAGCGCCATGAACAAGGGAATGTCCGGAAAGGCCGCCAGGAATTCCGTCACGCGCTGAACGATCGTGTCCACCGTACCACCATAGTAACCCGATATGGCACCTAACACGCTGCCCAGCAGCAGCGTCAGAAATTGGCCGATCAAGCCGATCATGAGCGACAGCCGCCCGCCGAACAAGATGCGCGAAAAGTAATCGCGTCCTAGCGAATCCGTCCCCATGATAAAGATGGCCGCCTCCGGGTCATCGGATTGGACGCCAAAGAGGTGAATGTCGGTCGGGATGAGGCCAAACAGCTTGTAAGGATCGCCATGCACGAAAAAGTGGATGGGATAGACCCGGTCGGGATTCTCGTCAAAGCTGCGGCGGCGGGCCATCACATCTATCTTGCGATCCAGTCCATACACAAAGGGGCGCAAATGGAACTGGCCGTCCTTGTCCACAAAGCGGATGGTCTGTGGGCGTGCCTCGGTATAGTTCGAGCGGTGCTCCAGATCATAGGGAGCTAGAAACTCGGGGATGCCTACGAAGCCAAAGTAGAACAAGATCAGCAAAATGCCGCCGACGATGGCGAGTCGGTTCTTTTTAAACTTCCACCACACCAGGCTCCAATAGCTCTGGCTCACAGGTTTCTTTTGTTCTATGGCAGGTGACTTCATGGTTACCTCCCGGCGCAGCCTAATCGAGCCGGATACGTGGGTCAACCCAGGCCAGGACCAGGTCGGCCGCCAGGTTGCCGATCAGCAGCAGCATGGTAAAGAATACGATGCATGTTCCGGCCATGTACATATCCAGCTTGCGCAGCGACTCGACAAACATGGGGCCGATCGTCGGCAGGTTCAGCACGATGGAGACCAGCGCGTTGCCCGTGATAATGTTGGGGAACGCTTCCGACCCCAGGATGACGATGAGGGGATTGATAGCAATGCGTACAGCGTGCTTCCAGATGACGGTGCTGTTCTTGAGGCCGCGCGCGCGCGCCGCCTCCACAAACGGCTGACCGAGCGTGTCCAGCAGGTTACCGCGCATGATGCGGATCAGCCCTCCTGCGCCTGTCACCGCGCTGACGATGGCCGGAATCCAGAGGTGATTCAGCAAGTCCAGCACCCGACCCGTGCTCCAGGGCGCGTCTACATATTTGCTCGAAAATAGCCCGGTGGCTTCCTGGTTCAAAACCGTGATGGCAAAAAACAGAATCAACAATGCCAGGAGAAAGCCCGGCATCCCCAGCCCGATGAAACTGATGGTCGTGATGATCTGATCGCCCAAGGAGTACTGTTTGACGGCAGAATAGACCCCCAGTGGGATAGCCACTACCCAGGTGACGATCAGCGTGGCCAGCGCCAGGATCACCGTCATCGTCAGGCGTTCACCCAGCATGTCTTTGACCGGGCGCTCGTACTCGAACGATTCGCCAAAGTCGCCCTGCACGAATTTGGTCACCCACCCCAGGTATTGCTCCATAAAAGGTCGGTCCAGCCCATAGCGGATGCGATATTGTTCAACGCGCGCCTCGGCACTGCGATCGCCGCGCGCGCGAAGCTGGGCCAGTTTTTGCGTGAGGAAATCACCCGGGGGGAGTTTCATGATCACAAAACTGGTGAACGATACCAGTGCCACCATGATCAGAGCATAGCCAAGACGCCGGATAATATAGTTCAGCATGGCGCCTCCTGAACCCGGGCCTTCAAGGTCTGGGCGACCTTGAAGGTCCAGCGATGAATTTGAGATCAGACCTGACAGGTCTGGAGGGGCCTGTCAGGTCTGGGTCGTCAGGATGCGACAATTACTTGTCCATCCACCACTGTGCAGGCACCTGATTGCCGGGGGTCGCCGGTGCCCACGGCCCCACCACGCCAAAGTCCAGGATGTTACGCATGTAATCCTTGACGATGATGGGCATGGGCTGGTCGCCCGCAACGGCGATCACAAACGGCCCTTCGTCAATATAGATCTTGACGGCCTCCCAAACGACTTGGTGCCGCTTGTTAATGTCCTTCTCGGCCAGGCCCTTTTCATACAGCGCCTGCAGCTTGGCCGCCGGGCTATCTGGCGCCGGTTTCACGCCGCAGTCATTGGGCACTTTGGGATCGGGCTTGCAGGTGTCCTTGCCCTTGGCATACCAGCGGCCCTCAAGCGGGAACATGTAGCGGTTCACGATCGGGAAGAGCCAGTCGGGATAGGTCCAGATATCAATCTCGGAGATGTGCGCACCACGCAGCATATAGTAACCTTCGTTGGTGCGTGTGTCCAGATCAGGCTGGCCTTGCAGGTTCTTGATCTCGACCTTGATGCCCAGGTTCTTTTCCCACTGGTTCTTGGCTTCCGCCGCAGCGTCCGTCTGCACCTTGAGGCTGCCGCCCCAGTCGGAAATGTCCACCGTCAGGATGAACGGTTTTCCACTGGGCAGAGTGCGGAACCCATCCGCGCCCTTCTTCATGCCGATCTGGTCCAGCAACTCGTTGGCCTTCTTGGCATCGAAGGTGCTGTAGGCTGCGGCCCACTCTTTGTAGACCTTTTGGCCTTCGGCGCCGGCAAAGTGCCAGGATTGTGGGCTGATCGTCTGACCCTTGGCCTCGCCGATGCCGTTCCAGGTCACGTCAATCATGCGCTTGCGATCCATCCCGTACGAAAGCGCCTGGCGGAAGCGCTTGTCGCGCAGCAATTCGCGGATTTCCTTGGCCTTTTCAGGCGTATCATCCGGATAGTTCTTACCGCCCTCGACATAGTACTGATTGACCATGTAGCCGGGCCACGCGCCTGCGCCGTTCATCCAGCCCTTGAGAAAGTGATAGCCCCCGGCCTTGGCGCGTTCATTCAGCAGCGGGATGTCGTTCGGGCCGCCGCAGATGCGGAAGGCCGTGTCGTATTTGCCTTGCGAGCAGTTGAGGATACGCACCTGCTCGTCGGCGACGATTTCGATGTCAATCGCGTCAATGTAGGGGAGCTGGTTGCCTTCGGTGTCCACGCGCCAAAAGTAAGGGTTGCGTGTGAACTTGTAGCGCGAGCCATCCGGGGCCAGTTCTGTCAGGCACCAGGCAAACAGGCAGGGATAACCTGGCGTCTGCCACCACTTGTCGGCCTTTTCCATATCTTCCCACTTGGCGCCCGGGGTGTACTTGGGGTGAAACTTTTTCAGATAGTGAGCGGGCTTCATCATGTTTTTGGCAAATTCCCAAAAGCCCTGCGCCATAAAGTAGGGATTGATCCACATGGCCGTGTCCGACTTCCACACCACAGTGTATTCGTCAGGATATTCCATGGTGATGGGCTTGCCGTCAGACTTGCGCAGGTAAGCGGGGATCGAGTAGAGCTTTTGATCGGGGGCATTCGCCAGGTCTTCCCAGTAGAATTTCCAGTCGGCAGAAGTGTAGGGCGTGCCATCCGACCACTTTAATCCCTTGCGCATCTTCATCGTAAAGGTCTTGCCGTCATCCGACCAGCTATAGCTTTCCACCAACGCAGGCTCATAGCCGGTCAGGTCAGCCTTCCACTTGACAGGCGCGTCCACCGCAAAGTACAACTGGACATTCCCTACTTCAGGCCACCAACTCGCCGTGCGAAGTGTGCCGCCGTACTTGCCGACCTTTTCAACTGGCTTGGTGACCAGCGGATTGTCAGGTAGACGCTTGTCAACGGGCGGGAGCTTGCCAGCCTTGACTTGCTCAGCCAGTTCTGGCGCTTCCTTGTACTTGGCCGCTGCGATGGTCGGAGCGGGCGTTGGGGTGGCTTCTTTGGCGACGATGGCCGCCGTTGGTGCAGCGGCCGGTGGCTGTGTCGGTGCGGCAGCGGGCGCTTTGGTCGGCGCCGGCGTAGGCGTCTGCTGCGCGCAGCTTGTCACTAGCATGGCCAAAGTGATCAATACAACCAAGAGTGAGCGTGTCTTGCTCATGGTTACCTTCCTCCTTTTGCATTGGGTTGACTCGGGACTCACGACTAACCTACTTTGTTTTGATGAGGGATGTTTTTTCCTGAACGTCACCTCCTTTCGTTTGTGGTGGTCACTCTGCGGGGCTGATAACAAGTTTATCACCTTACCTGTGCCAGGTCAACTAGGTGGGGTGACTGTGGCGGTGGACCTGTGGACTCGCGCGTGATCAACTGGCAAGGTAAAAGCTTTTTGACTGGCTGGGTTGGTTCGTGACCCAATTGGGCAATAAGCGCCTGGGCCGCCTCGCGCGCAAGCTCGCAGTAAGGCGTTCGGCTTGAAGTCAGCCTCGGGCTGGTGACGGATGCTATTGGGCTGTCATTGCTGCCGACCACAGAACAGTCATGGGGCACGCGCAGGCCGGCAGCTTCGATGGCCTGCATCGCGCCAATTGCCATCAGATCATTAGCCGCAAAGACGCCCGTCGGTCGTTTGTCGCCCTGTTCCAGGAACTGACGCATCGCGTTGTAGCCGCCTTCCTGGCGGAACTCGCCATAGCCAATTAGCGCTTCATCGTAAGACAGGCCGGCTTCTTGGAGAGCTTGACGATACCCGTCCAGCCGATCAATCGTCACCACCATGTTCGGGCGGCCGCCGATAAACGCAATGTGCTTGTGACCGAGATGGACAAGATGCTGGACAGCCTCATAGGTGGCTTGGCGGGCGTCCACTTCGATCCACGAGATCTCGGGCTTGTCTTGCACCGGACGGCCAAGCAGGACAAAGGGCAGATGCTCGGTCAGCAATACATCCGTTGTATCAATACCAACGCGCGAAGCCTGGACGATCATCCCATCCACCTGCTGCGATCGGATGAGTTGCAGTGCTGCTCCTGGTTCGTGCTCAGGGCTATCCACACCGGCCAGGATCAGCCGAAAGCCTTGTTCGTAAGCCACGTCGGTCAGCCCCCGCATCACCTGAGGGAAAAAGATATCGAGAAAGAATTCTTCCTGCGTGTGCGGAATGACCATGCCTAGAGCATGAGCGCGACGCGTCGTGAGTGATCGGGCAATCACGTTCGGGTGAAAGTTCAACTGATCGGCCGCGGCAGTCACGCGCTTCCGTGTGGCTTCGCTGATCTTGGCATTGCCGGAGAAGACTCGTGAGACAGTCGAAGGATGTACCCCGGCCAGTTCTGCAACGTGCTTGATCGTGACCTTCATCTATATCCCGTGGTCATCAGAGGAAATAATGCGGATGATGCAATCGGTTGCATCATTGATTAGATTATATATGCAATCGGTTGCATTGTCAAGTAGTTCGTGCACGAATTTTGCAGATCAATAGCTTTACAGAATGATTATCAAGTTTGAATTTGGTTTGACTTGAAGAGGATTTTACACGCCGCCGCATCCAATGGGATGAAGGACACTGTGATGTGCAACTTGTGTGGGGCTCGCTTCTTGGGCGGTTTCAATCAGGAGTGTTCATGTGGCAGAGCCGAGGTGAACATCAGGTAACATGCGAATAGGATAGCTGCAAACAGGAATGCAAAGGCATAGGTTTGGAGATGAGTTCGTGGATGAAACAACCAGGCTGCCATGTCATGTAGCACAGCGACGGGATTGGCGATCAGGTCCCAGCTATTCCATCCCAAAAAGCGCCCCAGGTAAATGCCGAACCCACCTGATCCCAAGGCGCCAATCACAAACACCCAGCTTATGGCCCGACCCAGGTAGTTCTTGACGACTGTTTGCATGGAGTGCAGAGAGGCGACTCCCAAAAAGCAGCCTGTCCAGGCGAAGGTGACAAACAAACCAATATCGTACCACATGGGGATCGGCGGGCACTCGCGCAGGTGCCACAGGTCGGTAACAATATAGGGCGCATTGGGAAAAAAGATCAGCCACAACGCGGACGGGAGCACCAGCCGCCACCACTGCCGTTGATTTTGCTGATGGAGATAGGCCACCCACAAGCCGCACAGATATGGCGCCCAAGCGAGCAACAGGTTCCAGACCAGACCGCTGCCTGCCAGGGAATGGCTCTTGATCACCCGCCCAGCCCAGATGCCACAGGCAAGCAGACTGGACAGTGCCAGTGGGTATAACGAATGGCGGGCTAAGAAACGATGGGTATTGTATATCCGGCCAAGCCAGGCACTGAAAGACGAATGGCGAGCTATCTCGCCCAGATTTTTCACCCGATTGCCTCCCAGGCGATATAGTGTACAAATGGAAGCGACATGACGAGAGTCACTATACCACACTCTCGCGCCCAAGTCTTGCACTCAGGTGTGAGTGTGTACTTGCGTTTATCAGCATCCGTTTTATAATGCCAACACCTTTTTGACGGGGGAGTTTGCCTTGAGGTCTCTACTGTGGATTGCGCTAACTGGCGCGACTCTCATTGCCTCGTCGCTCTCGCCCATGGACTTGAACCATGCGGGAACGGTGCTGGCTCAGGGCGAAGGCCCCAACTTGCTGCAGGATGGCGATTTCGAGTGGGGTACGCCGTGGGAATTTCAAGACGATCGGATGGAGATCCAGGTAGCGCCGGGTTGGCGTGCGTGGTGGTTGAACAACCCTCCGGCTTACGTTCGGCGACCCTATAATTGCGCGGGCGGTAGTGACAATGGTTGTTACTGGGCAGTGCCGGAATTCCGCGATGTCCAACGGGCCGCACATGCATACCGGGTTCATGGTGGCTATCAGGCGCAAAAGTATTTCACTTATGGCCGCATGCATCAGGCTGGTTTGATGCAGCAGGTGGGCAACATCCAGCCCGGCTCGCGCTTGCGTTTCTCGGTATATATGCAAGCCTGGATGTGTTACAAGTATGAAGACTGCGATCACGGCAAGGTTTCGGACCAACCCGCTGAGATGCATTTGCGGGTCGGGATCGATCCGACCGGCGGGGACAATCCCTTCAGCCCGGACATTATCTGGTCGCCAGAACGGGCTGCATGGGATACCTGGGTGCTGTTTCAGGTCGAAGCCGTGGCCAAGAACAGCACGGTGACGGTGTTCACCCATTCGCGTGTGGACTGGGACTGGGCGCGAGCCAACAACGATGTTTACGTGGATGACGCGAGTTTGGTCGTTATCGGGCAAGCGCCTACGCCGGTGCCAACCCGGCCCAAAATTGCGGCAACACAACCGGCAGTGACGCAGCGCCCCAAGTCCACGTCAACGCCGACACGAACCAGCACGCCTACACCAACCTTCACGCCGACAGCCACTAACACGCCTTTGCCCACCGAGACACCCGTGCGGCGGGTTGTCACCTTACCCCCTGACGATACCGCCACCCCTATTCCGCCAAACTTGGCAAGCAGGTTAGCCGGTTCCGGCAATGATTCATCGGATGGATGGATCGGTATAGCATTCTTGGTAGTTGCGTTTCTGCTGGGGAGCGTTCTGGCCGGCGTTGTGCTGAGTCAGCGGCGAAATCCAGGGAGCGGGTGAACGGATTCGCGCCCTATTAAGCCTTGGGCAGGCGTTCAAGTGCTCGTTTCAGTTTCTCGGTGGCTTGCTCGGCGATCGGTCTGAGCGCCGGATTTCCGGTCACCTCCATGGCCGTTATGGCATTCATGACCGAGACCACTGCTCCACCTTGATCTGCCTCATAGGTAATCACATTGCATGGCAAGAATTGACCTCTTGACAAATTGGCGTTTTCGGTATATACTATACACCAGTATAGTACTAACGTCAAGAGGTAGATATGCCCATCTACGAGTATCGTTGCAAGCAATGCGGGGCCAAATTCGACAAGCTTGTCAAGTTGTCCACCCGGCCCTCAGACATCGAGTGCCCCAAGTGTGGCGCGCGCAAAGCAGAAAAGGCGGTGTCGCGGCTGGGGATGACAGGCAGTTCTTCTTCGAGCAAATCGTTCGGCGCATCGTCCTGCGGGCCGATCAGCTGAGCGACTGGCTCGTGAGGGCCGGTGGCTCTCGTGGGAAAGTGCGATGAAGATGTCGGCTGAAGCAAAAGAAGACTTGAGCAAGCGGCTGCGACGTCTGGAAGGGCAGGTGCGCGGCGTTCAAAAGATGCTGGAAGAAGATCGCGAATGTCAAGAGATCGTCCAGCAGCTTGCGGCGATCCGTTCCGCGGCGCATCAGGCCAACCTGATCCTGGTTCGCTCGTACGCGGCGGAATGTCTGGCCAGCAGCACGCGCGACTCGGCGCAGCAGGCTATCAACGATCTGGTGGATGTGTTGACGCGGATTCCGTAGGGACAAGGCATGCAAACCCTGACCTCCGCTTATCTGATCGCTCCGCGTGTCGTGGAGGAGCATTGCCACGCGTGCGCCAGGTGCCTGGCCCGGCAGGTGTGCCGTCCCCGCGCGATCATGATCGAAGAGCCGGGCGAGATACCGTTCATTGACGCAAGTCGTTGCTATGGCTGTCGCGTCTGTATCCAGGCGTGTCCGTTTGGCGCGGTCGCTGCATAGGAGATAACATGGGCGAAGTATCGGTGACCTGGGTTCAAAACGAACAGTTCGTTGGCATAGATAGCACGAAACATTCGGTTGTGCTTTCTACGGGCCAGGATGGCACAGGCTGCAAACCCTCAGATTTGTTGTTGATCGCCATTGGATCGTGTACGGCGGTGGATGTGGTCAATATCCTGAGCAAGAAGCGGCAAAACATGACGGGCTTGCAGGTCAAGGTCAGTGGTCAGCAGGACGCCGATCCGCCGTGGACATTTCGCAAGATTCATCTGGAATACATTGTGCGCGGCAAGGGGCTGTCGGAAAAGGCTGTGCAGCAGGCCATCGAGCTTTCGGAGCAAAAGTATTGTTCGGTCTCTGCCACAGTGCGTGGTGTGGCCGAGATAACCACCTGCTATCAAATTGTGGAGGACACTTGTGTTCAAGGAACCCATTCATGTGAGCGACGAGGCATTTGAAAAAGTCGTACTTCAATCTCCCATTCCGGTGATCGTAGACTTTTGGGCGCCCTGGTGTGGCCCGTGCCGCATGGTCGCGCCCGTGCTGGAGCAGATCGCTCAAGAGTACGAAGGCAAGGTGCTTGTCGCCAAAGTCAACACTGATGATCATCCGCAATGGGCGACGCACTATGGCGTGCAGGGCATTCCCACCATGTTGTTCGTAGCTCATGGGCAGATCGTTGACCGGATCGTCGGCGCAGTTCCCAAGCCAATCATTAAGCAGCGGTTGGACAACGTATTGGCGCAAGCTGCTCAGATGGTCAACTGATAACCTTGAACCTTGTGAAGGTGCACTGCCTTCGCAAGGTTACGGAAGAATCATGCCTGTTCCTTTTTCAGTGTTGCTACGTTTTGTCCAGCAGAACTGGTTAGTGCTTGTGTTTCTGGGAGCACTGGTCACTGCGTTTGTGTTCTTGCGCTCGCCAGCGACGCGCGTGGCCTCTGTCCAAGAGCTGGATGCGATGCTGGCTGATGGCACGCCCAAAATCGTCGAGTTCTATTCCGATCTCTGAAGCGCGTGCCTGGTGGTCAAGCCTATCGTGGATGGGCTGGAGAGTGATTGGCGAGGCCGTGCGCGCGTCCTGAGGCTGAACATTCTGGATCCCGTTGGCATGAGTGCGGCACGACGATTCGGCGTTCGCGCAGTGCCTATGTTCCTTGTGTTTGATGGCGAAGGTCGGGTCGTTGCCACGCACGTCGGTTTCCCGAATCGGGAGCGGATCGGCACGCAAGTGAATGTGCTGCTGAGCAAATGAAAAATCCTCGTCACCGTTAGGATGACGAGGATTTTTGTTGGAGCCACCTTCGAGACTCGAACTCGAGACCGGCCGATTACGAATCGGCTGCTCTACCGACTGAGCTAAGGTGGCAGCGCGCCAGATTATATCAGGCGCGTTGGAAATCTGCAAGCTATCTTGGCAAAAGAGAGTCACCTCGGCAGTGTGAAATAACTATACGCCGCCCGCGTCACATCCGCCATGATCGGACTGGCGAGTTGCCAGTCGCCCCAGTTCGGCTGCCGCAAGAAAACCACCAGCACAAAATCTCCGCTTGGCGTGGACACGATCCCCGCGTTAGCGCGCGTCTCTTTATCCCAGCCCCACTTGTTCGCGGCTCGCATCCCGGCCGGCAGCCCGGCGCGAATAAACATCGGCGCGCCGCTGTTCGGATCAGTCAGTGTGGCCTGGCTCAGCCAGTCGAGTAGGCGAGAGCACTCGTCGGTGGTCAAGGAGTTGGGATAGGCGGCCATCAACGCGCCGCCGCCCTGGCTGCCAGCGTGGAGCATCTCTAGCAGCAGGCCCATGTCTTCGGGCGTCGTCTGCATTCGAGGGTCAGGGTTCGTGTTGACGTCAGTGCGCGAGTTAGCGCGGGTGACGATGGCGGGCGGCTTGACGTTCTCGTCGAAAGGCGTGGCGATGAACGTGTTGACCAGGCCGAGATAACGCAGCGAAGCGTTGAGCCGGTCGGCGCCGGCATAGGCATCGCCGTCGCCGAGCCGCTGAAGCAAAGTGTTGGCAGCCGCGTTGCCACTTTCGCTCGTCGCAGTCTGCGAAATGAGCTGGAGCGTCGCCTCATCTGGCGGCCCGCTCGTGCGGCGGTAGGTCTCGGTCAGGATCGTCAGCTTGACCAGCCCCAATCCAGAAAAGGCGACGTTCTCGTTGATGCCGATTTCCTCGCCCGTCTGCAAATCCTTGATAAAGACGCCGGCCTGGCCGCTGAAATTGCGCTTGAGGTAAACATCCACCAGATCGCGCAGCAGCTTGAGCTTGGGTTGGATCGGCGGGACCGTTTTGACCACCAGATTGACCTCGCGCCGCGTAGCCGATTGAAGCGCGCTGACCACGAGCGGCACCGAAGCCGAAATGTCCAGTTCGGAGCCAGGCTGTCCCAGGACAAAGCGCAGCTCTTCGACCAGCGGCGCGGCAGAGGTGGGCGCCAGATCGTAGCGCTCGCTCACTTGCGCCAGGAACGCACGCAGTTTTTCCTCCGAATACGTGCTGACGGCCGGGATGTTGCGTGACGGCGGCGTGCGTTGAGATAGGTAATGCAAGAATCCCTGTGCGCCTGTTCTCACATCGGCCCGCGCGTCGTTGAGAGCCTGCAAGGTAGCGGGTTCATCCAAAGCGAAATCAACCTCTGGGGGCCAGAGGGGGAGGGTCTCGCTTCGATAGCGAAGTGTGATGGTCTGGTATAGCGTCGTCCTCAGCTTGTTGACGACTTCCTGAGGCGTCTGCCCGGTGGCGCTCGCGCCGGCGACCGTCCACCCGTCCGGCATCCGCGCGAGCGCGTCTTGAAAAGTGACAAACTGCCAGATGATGACGGCTGCCACCCCAAGTGCCAAAAGGATCAAGATGGCTCGTGCCCGGCTGGGACGTTTGCGGCTTTCGATCACGCGGCCTCCATGATTTGCCCCGCCCACTTCCTCCCCTGTGAAACAGGGAAGGGCGGAGAGGGGACTATCGCCACGACCACACAGCAAAAGTTCCTTCGGCTAACCGCCGCGCCGGCTGATGGGGTTGTGTCGTATCCAGCACGCGAATGGCAGGCTGTTCGCGCTCATCCAGGTCGGCAAACACGAGCAAGCGCGAATCGGGCGACCACACCGATAGCGACTGCGCGTATTGGTCAAAGTAAGGGATCAACAGCAGGAACGAATCGGTGGGACGAAACGCGGCCAGCTCAACCGACGATCTGTCCACGAGATGGATCACACTCCAGGCCAACCGCACCGGAGACGATTGCGGCGTACGTGCGGCCTGGTTTCGGGCCGGGATCACCCGTCCCTGTGGGCGGCGATTGCTTTCATCCAGGCTGAGCACAGCCAGTCGTTCCCCATCGGGCGACCAAAAGAACGCGACAATGTCACCTCGCGCAACCACTTGCTGCTCCTGGCGGTCGAGGTCCAGCACGATGACGCTGTCGTACAACAGGCTGGTTTGCGAGCCAGGGCGGGCAAAGGCGATCCGGTTGCCGAGCGGGGACCACGTAAACACCATGCCGGTGCGGGACGAGGCCAGGGCGCGGCGGTCGTCGCCTTCGGCCAGCACCAGCTCGTCATCTCCATTGTCCTTTTCGCGCGCCAGCAAAAAGCGCTCTCCGCCCGGGGACCAGGCAGGCGCCTGAAACCTGCCTGGCGCATCAGCTAGCTCGATCGTGTCCAAAGGCTCGGGTTGCAGGATAGCGATGCGCGCATCGGGCGAGTCGCTCTGCGCGCCGCCAATGTGCATCAAAAGCGACTGATCTTGGGGTGACCAGGAAAAGTACAGCGGCGCGCCCCGGGCGATGACCTGCGCCGAGTCGCCCTTACGACTATCGGCCAGCCACAGCGCCGTCCGGTTTCGCTGTGACCAGGTGAGAAAGGCGATTCGCTCTCCGTCGGGTGACCAGCAAAGATAGAATGGCACCTCATTGGGCCTGCCCGAATAGACGCGCGTGGGCTGCTCGCCCAGCCGCGTTGTGAGCGTGGCGCTGCCCTCTTCAGTGGCCGTCGTAAAAGCCAGTTGCCCGTCCCGTGACCAGGCCAAAGTATTGTACTGTTCGGGATCGGCCAACGGGTCTCGTGTGATGGCTTGTTTGTGGCTGCCATCTGGCGCAATCGCATAAAGGTTGCCATCTGTGCCAACGTAGGCAATCAGTCCATTGGTCGAGGATGGAAAAGACCTCGATGACACGGCAGCAATGGGCCGATCTATCTTTTGAGCCAAGAACCACACGCCCGCCAGGCCCGTTGCTGAACAGGCGCAGGCCAGCGCCATCCATCCCGCAACCACGGCTGTTCGCCATCGTTCATTGCGCTTTCCCAATGGTTCCTCCCCGCGCGTATTATAGCAGAATTGACAACAGCCGACGAATCGCCTATACTCAGCCCTCGAACAGCACAACTTTTTCAACGAGGTGAATCCATGGACAAGCCGACGACGATTCAACAAGTGATGCAGGGAATGCCAGGCGCGTTCCAGGCGGCCAAGGCGGGTAACGTCAAAGCCTCGGTGCAGTTCAATTTGACGGGCGAGGGCGGTGGGACGTGGACCGTCAAGATTGCCGAGGGCAAGTGCGAGGTGGTGGACGGCGCGATCGAGGCTCCCACCGCGACGCTCACCGCGGCCGCTTCAGACTACCTGGCTCTGGTGCGCGGCGAGTTGAACGCGATGAGTGCGTTCATGTCTGGCAAGCTCAAGATCACGGGCGACATGGGCCTGATGATGAAATTCCAAAACTGGTTTGCGAGTTGAGCAACGCGCCCTCTCCCCTTTATAGGGGAAGGGCTGGGGCCGGGGTCAACGCCAGAAATCCCGCCAGCATATCTGCCCCCGACGTTGCTCCGTGCGCCAGGACCTGCCGGGTCGCTGCGTCAAGCGCCTGCTCCGAACCCGAGGCTAGTGCGGCTAGCAACTGATGCCAGGCAGCGGGACATTCGCCCCTGGCGGCCGAGCGCAGGAACGCGGCAGAGAGCGTCGTGGTGCGAGGCGTGGCCGTCTCGGCGATCGCGCGGCAAAACTCGTCGGGCGCCGGATGCGCCAGCCACGCCCACAGCATCACACCGCAGAGAAAATCGTCCCCGGCCGGCGTGAGGCCTCGGCCCAGCCCGGCCAATTGTGCAGCGCCATTGCGCAATTTATCGAGGTCGCCGTTCCAGCCCTCTGGCATGGGCTTGGGCAACGTTATTTGTATAGGGGTGGGGCTTGTCCCCGCCCAAGCGACCTGCACATGACGGCGGGCCATCTCGTAAAGCGCAGGCAAGCGACCGGTAATAGGGTCCAGACGATCTCGCAACGCGCTCCAATCAGGACGCGGCTCCCAAACGGTGGCCTGGCTCAGGTCAATCTGCATGTCGTCAATCTGCAGATTGGGTCCAAAGTGACAAAACCAGGTCGGCGACCAAGCCCCCACGACAATGTTGAGTGGCCCGTCGCCAACGTCCGGCGTCACCAGGGCGATCACTTTGCCTTCAGGCGTCACCAGATCGCAGACCCGATCGAAAACGGCCAGCACGCGGGCGCTGAACGGCTGGCAAGCCAATTGCTCGCGCACTGACCGGCTGATGGAGCAAGCCTCAAATCTCAAATCTCTAATACCAAATGTTGCGCGCTAATTCCGTCGTGGGAAGCGACGGGCGGGATCGAGTTGGCGGACGTGATGGTGTGCCCACCACAGATTGGCAGTGGCAGGTACAGGCGGGATATTGAGTGTTGCCGAGGGCAGCCTGTCTTGCGACCTCGCGCGCGCTATTGCTGCGGCGATCATCGCCACGCGGAACTTGATTGCGCGTTCGTCAACCTTCGGCGTTCCCTCGCCTTTGGCTTCTTTGGCCTGTGGCTCGGCATCACGCAGCCGTGTGAGCAGCACCATCGCCACAAGGACCAGTGCCATCGCGGCAAACACCAGTCCCATCCCCACTCCCGCAATTCGCAACACTTCCATCCTTCAATCTCCAATCCCCAATACCCAATCCCTGATCCTTACAACGGTATGTTCCCATGCTTCTTGGGTGGCAAACTCGCTTGCTTATCCCGCAAGTAATTCATCGCCGCGATCAAGCGAGGGCGTGTTTCGCTCGGCGCGATCACATCGTCAATGTGACCGGCGGTGGCAGCCGGGTAGGGGCCTGCGAATTTCTGACGATACTCGGCCACCAGTCGCTCGCGCTCGGCCTGGGCCTCTGCTTCGGGCAGCTCTTTGAGTTTTTTGCCGTACAGGATGTTGACCGCGCCTTCCGCGCCCATCACGGCGATCTCGGCGGTCGGCCAAGCGAGCGCGAGATCGGTGCGCGTTAACTTGCTTGCCATCACAATGTATGCGCCGCCAAAGGCCTTGCGGGTGACGATGCTGATCTTGGGGACAGTGGCTTCGGAATAGGCATAGACGATTTTGGCCCCGTGCCGGATGATGCCGCCGTGTTCCTGATTCACGCCAGGCAAAAAGCCGGGGCTGTCCACGAACGTGATGAGCGGGATGTTGAACGCATCGCAAAAGCGGACAAAGCGAGCCATCTTGTCCGAAGCGTCAATGTCAATCACCCCGGCCAGATAGTTCGGCTGCTGCGCGACGACGCCGACGACATGGCCGTCCAGCCGCGCAAAGCCGACGATGCAGTTGCGCGCCCAATGCGCGTGAATCTCCAAGAACGAGCCAAGGTCGAACACGCTCGCGATCACCTGCCCCATGTCGTAGGCTTCGGTCGGGCTGTCCGGAATGATGCTATCCAGTGTTTTGTCACGGCGGTTCGGATCGTCATGCGGGGCGACGAACGGCGGCGGTTCGACGTTGTTCGAAGGCAGATAGCTCAACAGCTTGCGTGTGAGTTGGAGCGCTTTGTGCTCATTGGCCGCTTGCAAGTGCGCTACGCCGCTCGTGCTGGCATGCACCTCGGCGCCGCCAAGCTGCTCGAACGTCACCTGCTCGTTGGTCACCGTCTTGATGACCTCCGGGCCGGTGATGAACATGTGACTGGTGCCGCTCGTCATGATGACAAAATCGGTCAGCCCCGGCGAATAGACCGAGCCGCCCGCGCACGGCCCCAGCATCACGCTGATCTGCGGGATCACCCCCGAGGCCTGCGTGTGATGCCAAAAGAGATCGGCATAGCCCGCGAGCGACCAGACGCCTTCCTGGATGCGCGCGCCGCCCGAATCGTTCAGCGCGATCACGGGCAGGCCGGAGGCCAGCGCGGTATCCATCAATCGGCACACCTTGGCTGCCTGCGCTTCGGAAAACGTGCCGCCCAGCACGGTAAAATCCTGCGCAAAAACGGCCACGCGGCGCCCATCCACGCAGCCCAGGCCGGTCACCACACTGTCGCCGGGATGCCGATGTTGATCCAGCCCAAAGTCACAAAAGCGATGCGTGATGAACGGGTCGGTCTCGCAGAATGTGCTGGGGTCGAGGAACTCGGCTAGGCGCTCGCGCGCGGTCCGCTTGCCCTTGGCGTGTTGAGCCTGAACGCGGTCTGCCCCGCCGCCTTGCCCGATCTCTTTGCGCCAGCGTTCGAGTTCTTGCAAGTGTTCTTCAGATGACATGGGGAGTGGCCCTTCCTGTTACGCGCGTCATGTATCGAACGTCATGTGGAAACCGGAACATTGACAATGGCGCAGGAACATCAATTACAGTACAATTATACTACACTTGGCGCTGCCAACTATGGACAATCAGAGGGCGCTTCTATTAGGTGGGGGAGAGGGTTGGAACAGTCCTGACTGATTACGCTGGCTGAGACGCGAAGGGATAAAAAAACGTAATCAGTCAAATGACTGATTACGTTTTGCCCAAGCCTTCGTTACTTTAACAACTCAATCTATGCCGCGCTGA
>DAOTXX010000080.1:0-6248 GCA_034434835.1 Thermoflexales bacterium
TCAGCGCGGCATAGATTGAGTTGTTAAAGTAACGAAGGCTTGGGCAAAACGTAATCAGTCATTTGACTGATTACGTTTTTTTATCCCTTCGCGTCTCAGCCAGCGTAATCAGTCAGGACTGTTCCAACCCTCCTTTAACGGCCTAATACTCGGCACAGGATTGAAGAACCTGAGCGCATTTCTGCTGCTCGAAGAAAGCAGCGCGGAGTAGCCATTCCTGACGATGAAGAAATCATTGGCTTGTAGGACTGGCAAGACGCGAAAGATTGTTTCTGAATCAATCACGATCGAATCGAGCATAGCTTTTTCAGCGTCGACACTTTGTAGTGCCGTCCCCACGGATGCATCGGGGACTCGGCGGCCAGTTTCTGTTTGGACATTATGATTCATCACTTCTGTTCGCGCTACTGCCGCTCGCTTGCTAGACTCGAAACGGAATCCCTTGCGGGTCAAAGCAAAAGTATTGACCCGTCAGCCGATACAAAATACCGACGTCTGTTGGCCCGCTCCGATTCTTCTCAATCGTCCACAAGACAGTCTGCCCTCCGTCTGCTCCGACCTCGTGTGGATTCTGAATGATGCCAACATCACATTCGTACTGCACCAACGATGGTCCCAGTAGGTCAGCCAGCCGCACCCGGCCCGCGCGCAGCCCCGCCTCGTCTGATGCAGCGACAGCCACAATCGGGACGCCGGTCGCCAGCGCGACATCCTTCAGCCCACCGACGACGTGACCGATGCGCTGGGTAGTATCGGGGTCGGGCGCGCCGATGGGCGGCCGGTACGGGACTTTTTGCAAATAGTCCACGAACAGCACAATGTCCTGAAAGCCATCTTCGCGTGCTTTCTCGATATACGTCTCTAACACTTCCACCGTGGTCAGCCGGCTGCTGCCGCGCACCAGGTGCAGCCGCTGCCAGTACCGTGAGATGCGATTGAAGGCCCGTTCCGCACCAGGGATGTTGGCGAGCACCCATTCCAGCCCAAGCTCCAATCCACGTTGCGTTGGGTCAGAATCTTCAGCGTCAAGCGCCCGCAAGATAGCGTCACGCAGCGCCTGGCGTGTCATGCCATCCAACGTCCCATCGGTGACCTCGACCGACTCCATGCTGAGCAGCCGCAGCAGCAAGTAAATCTCCGAGTGCTCGAAGCATACGACGATGGACAGCGCATGCCCGGCCTGCGCAATGTTGCGCGCCATCTGAAGCACGGCCACCGTCTTGCCCACGCCCTGCGGCCCGCCCAGCAGCACCAGGTCCTCGGCCTGCAGCCCACCGCCGAGGTACGTGTCGAGGGGCATGAATCCGGTCGGAATCGGACGATAGGAGAGCTTCCCATCACGCAATCGCTGGTTGAAATCTGTCACCACCTCGTAGACGGAGCGTGGATAGCTGACGCCAATCGGCAGTGTTCTCTTCATGTCCCGGCCCTCGCTCTTGTCTTCCAGTTGTAAACACAATCCATAGCCCTTCACCTATCACGGCTACTTCAGTATAGCTTTCAAGGCATCATACGCAGGCCGCATTCCCATTGGCGTCCACAGGCTGTAGAGCGAGTTGGGATCGCTATCGTCGTTGTAGTAGTTCAGGTTCCAGACGATGACAAGCCGGATGAGACCAGGATGTGCTTGCGTCCAGCGGATGCCATCCACCAGCCATTGTGCCTGTTGCTCTGGCGTCGTGCGCGCAGCCCATTGGAACCCCTTTGGCGTCTTGCCATTGACCGGCGTGGCAATGCCGAACTCGGTCAGGCAGATTGGCCTGGATTGCCCCGTCAGGTCGCGGTAGCTCATCAACAGTTGCTCGAACGGCGATCCTGTTTCCAGCGGCGACGACGTGCCATCGTTGAAATGCGCGCCGATGCAGTCTGCGTAATACGCGGCGTCGCGCCCAATCAGCCGCATGTATTCCAGGTCGTCAATCGCCGCGCCCCAATCATTCCAGCGCGTGGGAGCAAGCCCCGCGCTGATGACCAGGATATGCGGGTCAACGCGCTTGATAGCCTGGCTGGCCGCGATCAACATCTGCACGTAATAGCCTGGGTTCAGGTTGTCGCCCCATTCGACAGACAGGTTCGGCTCATTGAAGATTTCGACCGCGTGGAGCTTGCCTTTGTACCTGGTTGCTATGTTGACCAAGAACGCGGCCAACAGGTCGGCGTCGGGCGGGCCGGGCGCTCCGGCCGTCCACGTCCTGGCCCAGCGCGGCGCGGTCGTCACACTGAGCAACACCTTGAGACCTCTGGCGTATGCCAGGTCAACCACGTCGTCAATGCACTTCCAGGCGTACGCGCCTCGCACGCCCTCGATCTCATCCCACCGCACTTGCTGCTTGACCCAGGCAAAGCCCGCCTGTGCGACGAGTTCGATGGCCTCGGCCGGCGGTTGCGGCCCACAGCCATGAATTTGAGCGGCAAATTCCACCGGCCCGGTGGAAAGCGACGATCGAGGCGCAGGCGTGCTATTCTGTTCCGGCTGTATCAGTTGCTGCCTGGATGCCGAAAGAGTAGATACCGTGAGTGGCACAGAGGTCGCGCTTGGCCTGGGAGCAGCGACGCTTTGCGAGGGTGGCTGACAACCGCTGGACAGCATGACGACCATGACGACGAAACACTTTGCCCGGCCGGCCCGGTGCCCATTCCGATTCCGCGCCCGCGTCCACGCACATCTACGCATTTGTCGTCACCTCTTCCATCAAGACTGCGTCGGGTTCATCTCCGACGATAGGCTGCGCCTGATCTTCATCTCCCTCCGGCGTCGTTTCGCAGGTGGGCCGCTTTCTGGCCAGTGACTGGACGATTTTCGACTGGCGCAGATGATCGAGGCCGGCGGCCTCGATCTGCCGCACGCGCTCGCGCGACATGCCCAACGATTGCCCGATGTCTTGCAGGCTGTGCGGCATGCCATCCACGAAACCGAAGCGCAGCTCGAGCACGAGGCCCTCTTTGCCTGGAAGATGCGCCAGCAGGTCGCGCAGTTGGAAGGCCCATCCCTCTTGCGACATGGACTCGGATGGCGAGGTCGTATTGGCCATTTTGACGAAATCGCCCAGAACGTTGTTTTCACTTTCGCCCATCGGCTCTTCGAGGCTCAACGGCTCGGACGCGATCTGGAGCAGCCAGGCGACGGTTTCGACCGGTAGTTGCATGGACTCAGCGAGTTCGTCCGGCGTCGGCTCGCGTCCCAACGTCTGCGCAAGCTGCCGGGAGAGACGGAACAGACGGCCCAGTTCTTCGTTGACGTAGACCGGCAGCCGGATCGTCCGGCTGTAGTTAGCGATCGCGCGCACGATGCTGTTCCGAACCCACCACCTCGCGTAGGTGCTGAACCGATGCCCGCGCGCCACGTCGAATTTCTGGGCGGCGGCGATCAGGCCCAGGTTGCCTTCCTGGATCAAGTCCGCCAGCGGCACGCCTCGCCCGACGTATTGGGTGGCGATAGCGACCACCAGGCGAGTGTGGGCCGCTACCAGTTGATTGCGAGCCGCGTGACCTTCACGGATGGTGGTCTCAATCTTCTGGCGAGTCTCACCATCAAGTGCCTGGCGAGCGAGTTTGCCCTGGGCTGCCCGTCCACGCTTCATGGCCTTGACGAGGCGCACTTCTTCGGCCCGCGTCAGAACCGGAATACGCCGAATGTCCTGGAGATACAGGCTGATCTCGCCGTGACCGTTGCGACTGACGGGAGATGGCTCGTTCGTCGTCTCTGAAATCGGTGTCGCGCTCATGTCCGGCCTTCCTTCAAGAAGCGCAATAGCTCCTGGCCCTGGTACACGACCCGGCCTCGCACGCGCGCCGGCTTGACCTGGCCGTTCCGCGCCAACCGCCGCAGTGTCCGCACCGACACGTTCAGCAACCGGGCCGCTTGCTCAATCGGATAGGCAGTTTGGGCCGAGATCTCGCGTTCGGAAGGCGGCGTGTTCGAGCGCCCCGAAAAATCGGCGCCCATCACGCGAAGCAACACCTCGCCCAGGTACACTCTTCGATGGCCGGTGTCTATCACGGTCGCGTGCGCGGCTTGCAGGACATCGTCCATCTCGATAGCCGTCATCTTCATCAATGCGGCGGCCTCGTCGCGTGTGTAAACGCGATACCGTTCAATGGTTTGCTCATCCGACATTCTCTTGTCCTTTCTGCGAATAGGGTTTTGAAAGATTCGACGTGCGTGACGCTTGCGCATCCCGAAGGGCTTTCTGCCCACGCAGCAAGCGCCTGAATCGGGACTCGGCGCTTTCGTCGTTTTGCTCAGGAGTGGGGGGCAGCGCAAAACCTGATGCGGTATAGGTGGAAAGCGCGATTTTGTAGCTCAAGAGGTTGGACGCTGTTCCGCCTAACAAGCGCAGCCCAACCTCGCGCTCGCGAGCGCGCAGCCATTCGACGCTGGGGACGATGCCCCACCGGGCCAGACTCTCGACCTGCCGATCCGACGCCAGGGCGAAACGCCACGAGCGTTCCCGCGCCGCCAACGTCTTGTCCACTTTGTCTTCCATCCAGGCCGAAGCGACGGAGAGCAGGGTGTTATAGTCACGATCCCAATCCACCGGCTCGCATTGGCCGTCGTGAACAAAGAACAAACAGAAATCGTCGGCGTGTTCTCGTTGCCATTCCAGCCTGGCTCTTCTCTCGGCGTTGGCGAGGGGTTCCTTTTCCAGTCGTTGCTGGATAGCCGCTGTCAATGTCGCGCCGCCAGGCGGCATCAACAAAGCGTATTGTTGTTTGGACAAGATCGTCACGCTTCGTCCCCGGACGCTGTACCACGCCGTGGGGCTGCGGCCGAGCAAATCCACGACCTCTGTCCAGTAGTGCAAGGGGCCTTGAACCGTGATCGAGGTAGTGTCCTCGCCGAGGTCCGCCTGGCGGCGGCCATACCCTGACACGTTGGCCTTGACGGCGCGGTGGTAGAGCGTTGTCCCCGGCGCAAACTCCATCAGGTCGTCGAGCGTGAACAAGGTTTGGCCTGTGCCCATGACGTCCACGATGGTCGCCTTGACTTTGCCGGGGGACAGCCGCAGCACACGTCCGACAATCTGCGTGTACAGCACGGACGACTGTGTGGGCCGGGCCATGATCAACCCTTCGGCGCAGGGAATGTCCACGCCCTCGGTAAACACGCCGACGTTGACGACGACGCGCGTCTCGCCGCGCACGAAAGCGGCGATAATGTTGCGTCGTTTTTCATCCGGGGTCGTCCCGACGACGACGCTGGCCGGAATGCCAGTCTTATCAAATTCAGCGTGAACGGCCTCAGCGTGTTTGACGGTGGCGCAGAACACCAGCGTTCGCACGTCGGACAAGAACTCCTGGTAGAGCTTGACTAGCATGTCGTTGAAGGCCGGGGTGTTGAGCACTTGCCCCAGCGCCACGTCCACGAAATCGCCGTCCTTGCAGCGGACGCGACTCAAGTCCACGTCGGTTCCGACGCGGATGCCTTCGGGTGGGACCAGGAAGCCATTCTCGACGGCCCAGCGTATAGATCTGGAATACGCGGGGTAGTACACCTCGGACAAAGCGTGATGGTCATTCCGCGCCGGAGTCGCCGTCAATCCCAGGTGGTAAAGGACAGGCACGGCGCTCTGCAAGGCTCTGGCTACATCGAGATAGCCCTGCACGACGGCATGGTGGCACTCGTCAATCGTCAGGAAAACGAACGGGCCAGCGGGCTGTGTACCGGCCTGTCGCAACAGCGCCAGCCGGCGTGATCGCTGTCCCGCGAGAGATTGAACGGTGGCGACGATGATGCGTTTATTCGCCTCGCACTCGCCGCCCATCACGAGACCGATGTCGTTCGCCCATTGAGGTTGGCGAAGCCTGAGCCGGTCGGCGGTCTGCGTCACCAGCTCGCGCCGGTGGGTCAAGAACAGCGCGCGCCCGCCTGGCTGTTGCTCCAACACCCGGCGCATCAGAGCCTGCCCTGAGCTTGCCGAAGGGGCGAAGGCGACTTCGGTCTTGCCGGTTCCGGTGGGCAGGGACACCAGGACGTTAGGATGCCCGGCTTGCCAGGCTGCCCACGCTTGCTCGACGGCTTCTTCTTGGTAAGGATGCAGGTGGAAGCCGTCCCTTCGACTTCGCTCAGGGCAGGCCCTTCGACTCTGTTCAGGGCTGACCTGGCGATGCGCTAAGGCCATTGGTCACAAGTTAAGGTCCTGCTGGATTTGTCAAGAGTAATACCAATTCGAATCGAGAGCGTTTGCGCTTGCGTTTGAGCAGGCCCAACCATTTGGCGTTGGCGGCCAAGTAAGCGATCAAGTCAG
>DAOTXX010000081.1:0-20538 GCA_034434835.1 Thermoflexales bacterium
CCGTACTGACGCCGGTACAGGGCGACCATCTTGTCAAACTGCGTCGCAATATATTTGCGCACCTCGTCCCAGTTGGCGATGTCGCGCGCTGCTATTTCTCGTTCTCGGTGTCGGCGTTTCATCTAACTCTTAAATCAACTGCATGTTCCCCGTCTAATCCCCCCATTGATATTTCGGCATTTTGTCCCTCAGCAGCGTTGTAGACTGCATTTTCCCTGCCTAAACATCCCAAATGGGGGGATTAGACGGAATCGGCTTTAGTGGTAAAATACCCAGGCGGGGAGCGAGGCTCCGCCGTAGCCAGCAGAGCCGGGTCGTATATCGCTATCATGATGTACCTCCGTTCGTTGGCAACCCTTGTGTTCCGGCGACGCAATTAGTATAAGCCCAATCAAATCATCTGTCAACGAGGTGCCTGTGCAACAGCCGAAAAAACTCCTCGACCAGGTGCGCGACGTGATGCGCCTCAAGCATTATTCCATCCGCACCGAAGAGTCCTACGTGGACTGGATCAAGCGTTACATCCTCTTCCACAAAAAGCGCCACCCTCGAGAGATGGGTGGCGCTCAAGTCGAGGCGTTTCTCACCCATTTGGCCGTCGAAGGCAACGTCGCCGCCTCCACTCAGAATCAGGCCCTCAGCGCGCTGCTCTTTCTCTACCGCGAGGTGCTTCATCAAGACCTGGACGTGCCGATCGAGTCCGTCCGCGCCAAAAAGCCCAAGCGCCTGCCCACCGTCTTGACTCGCGCCGAAGCGCGCAAGATCATCGAAAGCATGTCTGGGGTATACCAGTTGATGACCAAACTGCTGTATGGCAGCGGCCTCCGGCTGATGGAGTGCGTCCGCCTGCGCGTCAAGGACATTGACTTTGAACGGCGTGAAATCACCGTGCGCGACGCCAAAGGCGGCCACGAGCGCGTGACGATGCTCCCCGAAAGCCTCATCGCGCCCCTCCAGGAACACCTCAAGCGCGTCCAATTGCTATACGAGCAGGACCTGGCCGCGGGCTATGGTCAGGTCTATTTGCCCTATGCGCTTGACCGCAAATACCCCAGCGCCAGCCGCGAATGGGGCTGGCAATACGTGTTCCCTTCTGACCGGCTCTCAACCGACCCGCGCACCGGCATCAAACGCCGCCACCATGTGGACGAAAGCAACTTGCAGCGCGCTGTCAAAGATGCAGCACGTCTGGCCCGCCTCACCAAGCCCGTCACCTGCCACACCTTTCGCCATTCGTTCGCCACGCACTTGCTCGAAGCCGGCTATGACATCCGCACCGTGCAAGAACTCCTCGGCCACAAAGACGTGAAAACCACCATGATCTACACTCACGTCCTCAATCGCGGCGGCCTGGCCGTCCGTAGCCCCCTTGACTAACCCCCTTCCTCCTGGTAGGGGGAAGGGCTGGGGATGAGGGTCAACCCCCTTCTCCCTTTGGGAGAAGGGCTGGGGATGAGGGTCTCCTCCCTTCTCCCCCTGGGAGAAGGGCCGGGGATGAGGGTCAGGGTGGGGGGTCACTCCCTCCCCACCACCGTCACCTGCGTCGGTTGGATATTCGTCTGCTGATCGGGATTATAGTAATCGTAAGCCGAATATGGCTGTGTCTTGGCGCGCATCGGGAAACGCGCCTTGAGCCGATACTTGAACTCGAGCATCCTCTCGGACGAGAGATTCTCGACGTAGATAATGATCTGCCGCCCGGTCAGCTCGTAGCGCGAGATCGCCTGCTTTTCCACCAGCGCGTTGAGGTCATCGCTCTGCACCGTAAAGCCCGGCGGGATGCCCAGGTCGAGCAAGACCATCTTGGCTGTGCCGGCGCGTGTGAGCCTGGCACGCACATTGACCGTCACCCGATCGTCCACCTCGATGCTCGTGCGGTCGTAATCCACGTCCACGCTCAACAATCCCGTTGGCTCTGGTTCTGGCGGCGTGACCGACCACGGCAGGTAATAGATCGCCGTCACCTGGTACATCAGGCTGCCCTGGCCGGAAACGTCTATCGTCACGTGGTTCCGGCCCGGCGTCACATCGTCGAACGTCACGACGCGCACCACGTCCGCGTTTTCCGGCGTGAACTGGAAGGATTGCGGCGAGCGGCCATTGAGCGAGACACTCACCGTCGCTTTGACATCGCGCACGTCGCCCGTTGAGGCCGCCTGCATCAGCGCCTTGAGCGACCAGATCGTCGCCTGCGTGCTGCCCCAAGTGCCCCAGCTATCCTTGCTCTTGACGATGAACGACAGCGCATCTTGGGCCAGCGGCATATTGCGTCCGCCGCGGATCAGCGCGTGCGCCGCCAGTGCCGTGGACTCGACCGAGCCAGTCTTGCCATAGCCGCCCATCATCGTGTTTTCGCCGCCCCAGTGCGCGCCTTTGTCGTCGCGCACGGCCAGGCTTGCCAGTTGATCGAGTATCTGCGCCGTCGCTTCGCCCTTGGGGTCCGCCGCCACCAGCGCGTTGGCGACCAGCGCGAGGATGTACGAATCCTTTTCGCCCGGCGCGCTTGAGCGGAGATAGCTCAGCGCGCGCTGGACGCTGCCCTCTTGCGCTTTACCCGCATCGGCCAGCGCCCAAACGACAAATGCCGTCGTGCCGAGCGTTCCTTTGCCTGCACGATAGTCTTTCGAGGTCCATGAGCCGTCGTTTGATTGCTGCGCGACCAGCCACCTGGTCGTGCGATTGAGCACCGCCGGGTCAACCGGATAGACCTTGGCCATGTCCGTCAGTTGCAGCAGCCCGTAAGCCGAAAGGAACAGATCGCCCTGGCCGCGTCCCATCAGCGAGAACCCGCCGCCATCGGCCTCGAACGTGAGCAGACGCTGGTAACCGGTAGCGACCAGGCTCTCCGCTCTCATCTGGATTTCCGGCGCGGCGGTCTTGGTTTGATTCAGATAGCCCAGGACAAGGACATTCGGGTACGTCACCGACGTACTTTGTTCAAATCAGCCGTAGGGCAATCGGAGAATCTTTTCCAACCCCTCCACGACCTGGCTGACCACGCCCGGGTAAATCTTGACCTCGATGCGCGTCGTCCCGCCGATGGATTCGACCGGTAACGTCGCCGTGACGGATGTGCCATGGCGCAGCCAATCGCTCGTGCTCTTGCGGAACAGCCGTCCGTCCGGCACGACTGTTACACTGCGTTTGATCGCGTCGGACATTTTGTCGCCCAGCGCCGTCACCTGAAAGGCCTGATCGCCAAATTGCTTGACCCGGATGCGGAAGTACACGACCTCGATGTCGTTGGCGGCGATCGGTAGCGTCTTGTCCGGCTCGTCTTGCAGCTCGAACCACGGCTCTGGTTTGACTTGGAGCCGGATGTTTTGCGCGGTAGGCAAATAGTTGTACACCGCGACCGGGATCGCCACCTCGTCGTTTTGCGTCAGCGCGACGGGCAGGTCAATGTCCACAAAGAAATCCTGAAACACGCGCAGCGCCGCGTGGCTGAACCCAAGTTTGCCGTCTTGCGTGGAAGCCAGCGCCGTCACGCGCCAGGTCGTGATCGAATCGGCCAGCGGCACGTCAAGTTCCGCAAAGCCGCTCGAGTCGGTCGTGAGTTCGGGAACCCACAGCAGCGTTTCCGGGAAGAATTGGCGCACGCGCGGCGCTTGCGCTGATTGTGGTTGCATCTCTGTTTGTGCTGCTTCCTTGGCCGGAGCTGGAGTGGCTGCTGGGGCAAATTGCATCACAGGGGCAAATGGCCCGCCCAGGCCAAACAGGCCACGCTCGGCGCCGCCGGGCGCTGCGCCACATCCGCTCAGCCAGCCGACCGGCCCGGTGTACAACATCGGATTGCCGAGCGTCCGGACCAGGCGCAAGTCGCGTGCCACCTCGGGCAGCGCGGCCGCCGAAATGAGCGCAGGCACGAACAACAGCACGATCCCCATCGCAAACACGCCCGGCCAGCGCCGCCTCTCGTTGAACAGCCCGACGCCGAACACAAGGATCGCCAGCAGCCCAACCAGGTACGCCAGGACGGCCAGGATCGCGAGTGCTTCGCTGGGGATCGCGTTCAGCGCGAGCGTCATGCCCAACAAGATGCCCAGGCCGATCCAGGCTGCGATCAGCAGTGTGATGATGCGCGCGCGCTCGTCCTTCCTCAGCCAGGCATAGACCACAAAAGAGATCAGCGAAACCAGCCATGCCAACACGAACCAAGCCAGAATGATCGCGATGATCTGTTGGGTCTGTTGATAGGACATGCTGCGATAAGACAGGCTGAATAGCGCAAACATGACCCCATAGAACCCACCGCACACCACTGGCGCGCCCAATAGCGCCACCATGATCGTCCATCCCAGGCTCTTGCCCAGGACGTGCGTCGCGCGCAAGCCAGCGATGACGGTGATCCACAGGCCGACCGGCACCAGAATAAGCGCGACGAGGAGCCAGTTCGACACACGGTTCAGCCCGCTGCGGCGATCCCTTTGTGCGGTTTCGAGCTTGATCGGACGCGAGTTGACATTCATCGCCATCGCGCTCGGCGGCAGGGGCGCCCAGGCCGCTCGAGCCGCCTGGTCTTGGGTGGAGCGCAGTTGTACGTCTTGCGTTGGCGTCAGCACCTCGGGGATCGTCCAGCCCTTGATCTGATACTTGGGTTCGAGTAGCTCTTTTTGCAGCAGGAAATACAGCTTGGCAAAGCCAGGGTCTTGCTCCATCACAGCAAAGACGGATTCGTCCACGATCGCCACGCCCAGCGCGGCTTGCGCCGGGCCAGAGGCCGTGCGCGTGCGGAACGCCAGCCTGGCCGTCTCGCCGGGGCGATAAACCCCCACCCAACTCTCCCCCTGCGAGGGGGAGGGCAGGGAGGGGGTGGCTTGGATATCCGTCGTCACGTCGCGCGGTGCATCTACGACGACGAGGCGCGTGTCGCGGATGATCGAGCCGTCGTCCAGCACTTTGTAGGCGTGCAGCGTGAGCGCACCAAAGAGATCGCCGCTCAGGTCAACCGCAAACTCGGCGCGGCCCTCCTTAACTGGCTCGGAGCGCGTCGAAAGCGTCTGGCCTTCTCGGACGATGTCCAGGAACAGGCTGCCGAAGTTCTGCGAGGTCAGCGCGACCAGTCTCATCGTGTCGCCCACGCGATACGTGGCGCGGTCGGGGCGCAAGAGCACGACGCCTGCGCCCGTTTCGGCTTTCAGGTCAACCGTCTTGCTTGACGACTGGCCTTTCTCGTCTGTCACAGTAATGGCTGCTTGTACAGCGCCAGGCGAGGGAAGGAACGTGTGCTCGACCAGGCCGTACTCGCCGGTCGAAAGCCAGGTCAATGTCCCGTACATGCTCAGTGCGACCTTGGTGCGTGCCGGCGTCCCATCCGGGTACGACGTGAGGATATAGAGTTTGTTCTCCACGCCGGGCTTGATCACACCCGCCTCGGGCACGACCTCGATCACGATCGGGTTTGGCGCGATGGGCAGTATCCTGCTCGTCTGCTCGGTATGCTCGGCCTGATCGATCACCGAGACCTGCAGACTGAACTCGGCCTGGTCTTGTTCCAGCCCGTGCCCGGCAAAATACTTGGGTAGGTCGAACTCGAAGCGATACGTGCCCCGTTCATCCGTTTTGCCCTGGAGCTGGGCGACCTGGGTCCTTTGCACGTCAAACACCGAGCCAATGATCTCGACCTGGCCGCCTGCGACCGGTTTGCCGAAAAAGTAATCGCATTGCACAGTCCCAGCGACGTGCTGGCCGGGCAGGTAGTAACTTTTCTCGGTATTGACTTTGACGGCGAACTTGGGCAGCACGTACCGCTTGACGTTGACCGTCTTTTCGGACTTGGTGTCGCCCAGGCTGACGGTGATCTTGTAGTCGCCGTGGATCACTTCGTCGGCCAGGACAAAATCCGCGGCAGCCACGCCGAACGCCGACGACTTGACTGTCTTGCGAAAGACCTTGTTGCCCTTGGGGTCCTCGACCAGAAAGCCAATGTCGGCGTCCTTGACCGCTTTCATGTCCAGTGCCGAAAGCGCCAACGCGCGAAGGTGGATCGTCTGCGCAGGCTGGTATACCGGCTTGTCCGTCGTCAGCAGGAGCTTGTAACTGCGTTTGACGCTGACCGGCTGCTTGACCTGGTCGGCGCCAACCCGCGAGCGGGTCTCGACGATGAGCGTCTGCGTCACCTGGACATTGTCCGGCACCTTGAACGACGCGCCGAGTGTGCCGTTCTGATCAGCCTTGCCGGTAAAGAGCGTAACCGCCTGCCCGCCGTCTTTCGGGGCCAGGCTCACCTTCACATCGGCGTTGGGAACCGCTTGTTGGCTCTTGGCGTTGCGGACGACGACGCGCACTGCGCTCTGGCTGCCGGGCGCGAATTGCGTCTGCCCGAGGACGAGCGTCTGCTGATCGTCCACACGCCGGGGAAGTGTATCGTACCACAAGGTCCCGCCGATAGCGGCGAGTATGGCAAGGACAACTGCCGCAGTCACGATCCAGCGGAGACGCACAGCGCGCGGCGAAGACGGCGGCGGAATCGGGACGGGTGGGGCGGTCGGGGGCGGCGGCGCGGCAGGCAATCCTGGTGAGCCTTGCTTGAGGCGCTCGATTTCTTCCGGGTGTTCCAGCGCGAACTGGAGGTTGATGCGGCATGCCTTGCAATTCATCGCGCTGGCGGGGTTTTCTGTGCCGCATCTGGGGCAGGTGATGGTCTCCATGTTTTTACCCCCTTTCATCGTAGGAGCGCCCTCCATGCGTGTCAACTTAATGTCGGAGTGCAGGCTTCAGCCTGCATAAAACGCGGCCTGAAGGCCGCACTCCGGGGCCAAAGTTTACACCAATGGAGCGCCCTCATGGGCGACCGCAAGGGTCGCCCCTACACATCAATCAGATCTAGTCGCACCCAAATCATTTCACGCCGCTGGCGGCGAAAAAGTTCATGGGATAATGTGGAACATTGTAGCACGCCAGGCCAGGCGATGTCAATAATTGGTTGACATTTGCGGATGCCTGTTGTATAGTTGCACCCCAGTGCGCCATCGTTCAACGTCCCAGAATCCAACTGCCCGAGGAGGTTAGCGTGTCCATATTCAGCGGCAAAGAAAAACCCCAGGTGCCCATGCCAATGGCGGCAGGCCAGGCTCCCTCGACCAAGATCGAAACCGTCATCGGCCCGAACGCCAACTTTAAGGGCACCATGCAAAGTGATGGCGGGATGCGCATTGACGGCATTTATGAAGGCTCGGTCGAGCTGGCCGGCAACCTCGTCATCGGGGAATCCGGCAAAGTGATCGCCGACATCAAGGCGCAAAACGTCTCGGTCTCTGGCGCGATCAAGGGGACGATCAACGCCACAGGACGGTTGGAGATTCTTTCCACAGGCAAGGTGTGGGCCGATATTTCGGTCACGTCGTTCCTGATTGACGAGGGCGGCTTTTTCCGGGGGCAAAGCGTCATGCAGGGTGAGCCTGAATTCCCGATGCTGGAATCTCCAACTCGCAAAAAGCCGTCTGGCCCAGTGGTGGATGCCGAAATCACCCGGCCGCCCCAGAATCCCTAGCGTCAGCTTCAACCGTTTGGTTCTCTTTGGGTCCTGAGACAAAAACCCGGTTCGTGGGTCGAACCGGGTTTCTGTTTTGATCACACGTCCGCTTTGGCGCGCAGCGTAGGGCGTCGTCTGCGAGGGCCTAGGGTCACCGCGCTGCCGATCGCCACACACGCAAAGCCCGCCAGGTAGAGCAGCAAAAACGGGATCACCCCGACGTTCCCCACGCGCCAGGCCTCCATAATCAGAAAGGCGGCATACCCGGCCATCAAGGCCTCGCCAAACGCCGTCCGGTCTGCCGAGAGCGCATACACGCTGCGCCTCCAGGCCTCGCTCGTCCCTTCGATACGAAACTTGGGCGTCCGCATAAACTCGCTGTTCCGACCGGCAAGCCCCTGGATGACCGCGCGAGCACTGTTCAGGGCCATTCCCATGCCGACGATCATAAACACCGGCAGATACACGATTCGGCGCGCGTCGCCCCGGTGAAGGACAATTTGCGCTAGCAGGAACTCGAGGGGCACGCCCAGCGTCGCGACGCTGATGATCGTCGTCGGGATGCCATGCAGCCAATCCGGATGCAGGATGACGGGCAACCATGTCACGAGAAGCAGCATCACTAACAGGGGGACCATGTAGGCGCTGAGCTGGAAAAGCCCCGAGACCTTTCTCCAGAACGGCATGCGCGATCTAGCCATCGGGATCAAGAGCTTGCGCAGGGTCTGTGCTCCACCTTTGGCCCAGCGAAAATACTGCTGCTTGATCGCTGCGATCTGGACGGGCAGCTCCGAATCCACAGTGACATCCGGCATCATCACGCCTCGCCACCCGGCCATTTGGGCACGGAAGCTCAGATCGGCATCTTCGGTGAGCGTATCGCCTTGCCAGCCACCAGCCTCGTCAATACACGCCCGCCGCCAGATGCCCGCCGAGCCATTGAAAATCATCGTCATGCCGCTGCGCGCGCGCGCGACCTGCTCGACGGCAAAGTGCCCGTCCATGGGCAGGGCCAGGGCCTGAGTGAGTGGAGAATGACCTTCGTTGAGGTGCGTCCACCGCGCCTGTACCCAGCCCACGTCCGGGCGGCTGAACGCCGGGATCATGCGCTTGAGCCAGTCCGGCGCGGGCACGAAATCAGCGTCCAAGACCGCGACAAAGGGGCTGTGCGAACGGGCCAGCCCGGCCTGCAAAGCGCCCGCCTTGTAGTCAGTGCGCTGGGTGCGGTGCAAGACGGTGATGTCCAGGCCGTGCGCCCGGTGGAATTCGGCGCGGGCACGCGCCAGCCCGGTCGTTTCATCGGTCGAATCGTCAAGCACCTGAAGGTGCAGCTTGTGGCGCGGCCAGTCCAGCGCCGCCGCTGCATCAATCAGGCGCTCGACGACGTATCGTTCGTTGAACACGGGCAGTTGAACGGTGACATCAGGATATTCGTCCGAATGGCACAACCCGAGCGGAACCTGATTCTTTCGATGGAAAAGATATACTACACTCAATACGATCAAGTTGAACCCGTAGAGCGCAAGCCACACTGCGGCAACTACGTACAGGATGACGACGACCAGAGTCACATAACCTCCTTGAAAGATGTCTGCTTGGCTGGCGTGATGTCAAGGGTCATTAGAGGGAATAACGCCGCAATCGTGATTGCGGCGTTTCATTGTTCATGCCAAACGGCTATCTGAGGGCGACGACCTCGTAGATAGGCTCCATGGCGGTTCGCCCTTTGACCTGGACCGGCTCGAGCGCCTTGGCGATGACGCGATCTTGGACACGCTCGTAGGCAGCCTGGCTGAGCAGCACCTGTCCGCCGCGCGCGTGCTCCTGCAGCCGTTTGCCATAGTTCACCACGTCGCCCACGGCGGTATAGTCCATCTTTTGCTCGGTGCCGATGCGGCCCACGACTGCGGGGCCAAAGCTGATCCCCACCCCAAAGCTCAGCCGTTCGTTTTCTGGCATGTTCTGGCTGTACGCGGCGATCGCCCTTTGCATCGCCAGCGCAGCACACACCGCGCGATACGTGTGATCGGGCAGATCGTTGGGCGCGTTAAAGATCCCCATGATCTGATCGCCCACAAACTTGTCCAGCGTCCCATCTTGAGCCATGACGGCGTCCGCGCCGATCTTGAGATACTGATTGAGCACCTCGATCAGCCGTTCCGGGTCGAGCTTTTCGGCAAACGCGGTAAAGTTGCGGATGTCGGCAAAGAACACGGTGATCTCGCGCCGGCTGCCGCCCAGCTTCAATTCCTCAGGATTGTCCGGCAAGGTGTCAAACACTGTCGGCGAGACCATCCGTCGGAAGACCTCGCGCTGAGCCTCCAGCTTTTTCTTTTCCGTGAGATCGTCCACGACGATCGCCACGCCAGTCGTGGTGTCTTCGGGGTCTTTGAGCGGAGCCACCGTCAGGCTCAGGTTGACCTGACCGCGCCCCGGCAGCCGGGCATCCTCGTAAGCGACCGCCGGGCGCTCTTTACGCTTGACTTCTTCGACCAGCGCGCCCAACCGATCTTTGATCGGCAGCACGGCGCGATAGGATTGATGGAGGGCGCGGTAGGTGGGCACGCCCAGGATCGTTTCCGCTGCGCGATTGAACAGCGTGATCTTGTCGGCGATGTCGGTCGAGATGACGCCGCTCGGAATGGACGTAAAGACATTGTCCATCAGCGCCTTCATCTCGCTGATCTGTTCGAGTTGCCACTTGACCTGCTCGAACAGCCGCGCATTTTCGATGGCGATCGCGGCCTGGTCGGCGAAGGCGGCCAGCAGATCACGGTCGGAATCGCTGAACAGGCCGGTGCGGATGCGGTTATCGGCATAGATCACGCCCGTGATTTTTTCGCGCACGCGCAAAGGCACGCACAGGATGCTGCGCAGGTTGTAGCCGATGACGCTCTCTTGCGCGCTAAAGCGCGGATCGGCTTGGGCATTCGTCGTGACGACCGGCTGTCCTTCGCTCGCGACCGTCTTGACGATCGTCCGGCTGATCTCGAACCCGGAACCGGCGATCGTTTCGCGATCCAGATTGCGGCCCACTTTGAATTGCAGTTCGCCGCTCTCGTCCGAGAGCATCAGAAACGATCGTTCGGCTCCCGTCAGTTCGATGATGTGATCCATCACCTGATTGAGCACAGTCGGCAGATCGAGCGTCGAGTTGACGGCGCTCGAAACCTGCACCAGCGCGCGCAGCTCTTCCTGTTCGTGCCGCTGGGCCTGCCATTCGCGCTCCAGGCGCTCGAGGGCACGGCTCATCTGGCCCAACCTGGCTTTCAGCTCAGTGGCTGCCGTCGCAGGCAGGCCAGACGGTTGGCGCAGCGCTTCGGCAAGACGATCAAGCGCGTCGGACAGCTCTTGGATATCCGGATGGGTTGGCTTGACTTGGCTGAAAGGATCTCTCACGACCGTTCTCCGTTGGCTCGACACAGCAGCTAAAAAGATTATACTCCAAGTCAGGTTGCGACACAATGGGTCGAATCGTTCGGGTGCATTTCAATTTGGGGGCGAACGTGCGCCGCCCCTTGTCATTGCGAGCCGCGAAGCGGTGAAGCAATCCCAGCACAATGGAGGAGATTGCTTCGCGCCCTGCGGGCGCTCGCAATGACAGGACACCTGCCCCAAAACTGAAATACACTCAATCGTTCTGCTAGCCGAATTGCTGGTTCAATCGGCGCACGAGCGCATCCCACTGAAGGCGCAAGTCGTCAACACGACCGCGCACTTGACGAATCCTCTGCCGCAGGCCTGCCATCCAGAGCAGCGGGCTGGTGGCTTGCCAGAGCTGTTCGGCGTTCGAGGGATCCGGCGGGACCGGGCTGTATTGCTCACGGGTGTAATTGTCCACGATCTGCGTGATGAACTCATCAGCGTCTGGCGCAGCGCGGGCAAGGACCTGGCCGCGTTCGCGAGGCGTCTGACTGTCTTTCCACCGGACGTTCAACCAGTTGGAAAAGCGTAGCAGTCGTGCGTACACTTGCGCGGTGCGGGTCATCCCTCGCAGCCCATAACGCTCAAAGATGCCCATGGCGGTCAGCGCGAGGGCCGCCAGGATCTCGGCCAGGCCGATCACGGCGATCCAGGGGGCCATCACAGCGGCCAGGTTTCCCAAGGCGCCCACGCCCACTCGCCCCAATCCGTACAGCGCGAGGAAAAGAACGATGACGGCCAGCTCGACCAGGCCGATCAGGCCCAACCACGAATCGAACCCACGTGCGGCGCTTCGGGGGCGGCGCGCGCGGCCCAATGCGCGGCGCTCGCGGAGCCACACGAACACAAAGACGAGGGCGAGGATCAGGCCGGCCAACGCTATCGGCCCGATCCACGAATCGAACAGCCCGCCAAACAGGCTCGTTCGCCTGAACCCTGCCCCGAATCCTCGCTCCAATTCATCAAGGTCCGGTTCGCGCGGGCTGCGAATCCCCCCTGGGTTGATCGAGTCCTCGTCATCCGATCCCGACCCCGGGGTCGGAGTGGGCGTTACCGGCTGCGGCGTAGGCCGGATGACTTCCGGCTGGGAGGCCGTAGGCTCGAACACGATCCAGCCATACTTGGGGAAAAACACCTCGACCCAGGTATGGCTGTCTTTTTCCGTCACATGATACACATTGTTGGCCGAATCATATCGGCCTTGAGCGTAGCCCACGACCAGGCGAGCTGGCACATTCAGCGCGCGCAGCATCACGACCATTGCCGAAGCATAATAGTCGCAATAGCCGCGCTTGATGGTGAGGACGTACTGCACCCCATCCTGATCCTCGGGCGGCGCGGGCGTCTTGTCATCGTAGACGACATTGGCGCGCAGCCATGCCTCAATCGCGGCCGCTTTGTCGTAAGGTGTGGCGAGATCCCCGGCAATGGTTCTGGCTTGCTGGCGCACGGAAGGCGGAAGGCTTTCCGGCAGTTGCAGGTAACGCTCGGTCACCCAGGCTGGATAGTCGGTGCCGGCGTTGCGAAGTGATGCGGTATCGGCGAAGCTGACCAATGAGACTACCTGGTACAGTGCGCCTTGCATCATCGTGCGGATAGAGGTGAGTTGCGAGATGTCCAGATTACCGCTCCGGTTGATGTGTCCCTCGGCTTGCACAGGAACAGAGACGCGCACGGGTTGCGGCGCGGCAAAGACCAGAGTGTTCCTCGGCAGGAACAACATGACTGTTTGCGTAACGATCTCTCGCGCGCTGTAATATTCCAGGTTCGGCGACTGCCAGGGATTGTCTAGCCGTACCGATTCGGTGTCGGTGTTGATCCAGCCTGACCCGGTGTAGCGGTCGTAGGCGATGCCCCACCAATAGTAACGATGCTCACTTGGAGCGATGACCTGCAGCACCGGAGTGTCTCTTAGGGTGCGTGGCCCGCGCAGCGTGATCATGCGCCCGAATGGGTTGCCATACACGCGCGCCTGCGAGCGGAGGGTCGAAAACATCCGGGTGAAATCTTCTTCCACGCGCCGCCACGGGCCTTCGACGCGCCGCCACATCTCATACGCCTGCTCGCTGGTGGCCGCGGTCGGCACCACCCAGGCCAGCGTAATCGCCAGGACACCCAACACGAGCCCGGAGCGCAAGAGATCAAAGCGCACCTCGCTGTTAAAGCCGATTTGCTCGCTGGTCCAGCGGCGCTCTTGCAGCACCGTGTAGGAGCGGACGATCACAAGGAATGCGCACAGCAGGTATAGCACCAGGTACGGGGCCAGCGGACTGGAGCCGGCATAATAATAATAGTTGATGACGAGCGCCACCCCCGGTGGGATCAGCGCCCGCCAGATGCGCTGTTGCCGCACCGTGTTCCAGATCGCCAGGTAGCCGATCCACCAAAACAGCAAGGCCAGCAGCAGGATGAACATCATGCTATCGCGCCCCGTGCCCCCGCGCACGGCTACCAAGATCCAACCGCTCACGCGAAAGTAGAGGTTGAGAATTCGCTCGCGCAGCGAGAGGAACGCGAGCGCAGAGGTCATCATGTGGCCGATCAGCGCTGCCCCATAGACCAGGCTCAGCAGGTGAGCCGTCAGGCTGCGAAACCGGCTGATCGAAATCAGCGCGCTGGCGGCCATCCCGGCCAGCGCGGCCCACAGGAGCACTTCCAGTCCATCGGTCCAGTTGGAGGCGATGATTGAAATCGCCGGGCTGAGCACAACGACTCCCACCAGTAACACCATCACCCAATCCAAATGCCGTCGTCCAGTATTCATCTCATGTCCCTCCCATCCACACCGATTACATCATAATCACAGGCTCGTGTCAAGGGCAGGCGCTCATGGGCTATTCTTCACCGACCAGTGCTACGTGCCCGCGTGCCCACAACAGCGAAGCGATCATTGCAACAAGACACAACACCAGCCCCACTATCAAACCCAAGAGTTGCGCCAGCAACTCTGGCGCGCTAAAGAAAGACAAGAGGATCGGGATACCCGTAAACACCCCGGCCAGGATCATGGCCGTCGCCGATCCGACAATCCAGCCAACGCAGCCCATCGTGCCCGACGTGATCTGACGCGGGTCTTCCCATTTGAGGTTGGCGCCCACCGTGCCAAAGGCCAGATATACCGCGCATAAAGCGGCGATGGTCGCTGCAAGCGCGATCCAATTGTACGGCAGCGCCGTCAACAAGGATTGGCCGAGCGCGGCATTGGCAACGAGAAATAGGCTGCCCAGCGCAAACGAAGGCAGAAATGCAACGGCGAACTTGGCGGCCAACAGCGCCTCGCTCCGCAGCGGCGCGACCTTGAGAAGCCAGTAGCGTTTGCCTTCCATCCCGATGCCGCCGAGCGCCAAGCGGGCGGCAAACATCCACGCCACAAACAAAGCCATGCCCAGACCGCCATAGGCAACAATGTTGCTGGCGACGGGCGTGGTCGGCATGCGCGCGCTGCCGCGTATCAGCCCCAGAGTGTAAATGACGCCCAGGACAATCGGTGTCACGAGTTGCGAGAGATTGCGCAGGTCACGTGTGAGCAGTTTGAAATCTTTGGCTACCAGCGCGCTGAACGGCGCAGGGAATAATCTTGGAGCACCTGCCGCGCGGCGCCGCTCGACACGCGCCGTCTTGTGGGGGGCCACACCCCGCGTCCGCGCCCAACCGGAAATGTATAGCCGTTCGGCGGTGACGAGCGACACGCCAAACGCGCCCAGCAGCATTACCGCGCCCAGTCCCACGAACAGCAACCCCATGAGCCACTGACCTTCACCCAGCGCGACCAGGGCCCGGCCCGGCCATGCGAGCGGCGAGTAAGGTGTATTGAACTGCGCGGCAGCATTAGCCCAGGCCATCATTTGCTCACTCGACACTCGCTCGGCTCCACCGAAACGCATGAGCTGGCTGGACTGCGAGCACAGGAGGCCGGTCAGGCCGCCGACCAGACCGAGCACTTCGGCCACCCGCCGGGCGGGGACCAGCCGCACGACGAGCATGACCGCCACCGCTGCGAGGCCCGCCCCGGCCAACATCAGCGCGACGAGCGTCACTGGCAGCATCACAAAGTAGGTGATGTTGTAACCTTGTGCCAGCCCCAATCCGATGAGCGCAGGCAAGTTGAACAGCGACATGAACAAAAAGTTGGGCAGCACCGCCTGGATGAGCTTGGTGACAAATACAGCGCGCGTGGGGACGGGCACGGTCAGGAGAAATTCCATGTCGCCTGCCAGATACAACGATTGCAGGAGCACGCCAAAGTTAGTGACCAGGCCCGCCAGGAACGTCGCACTGGTGAACAGCACCGGCACGGAGCGGATCAGGTCCGGCGTGATGAACTGGGCCGCTTCCGGTCGGCGCAGGAGCGAGAGGAGTCCCCAGCTCGCAAAAACCAAGAACGCGGCCAGCGTCGCCAAACCCAATGCGGCAAACGCCAATCCGATCTTGCGGCCCCGCCTGGCCCGCCAGATATTGTTCCAGGTAATGCGCCATCGGGCGCGGAGGAGTTTCCAGACGTAGGTCAACATCTTGAGCCGGTGCCGTAGGCGTTCAAATTTGAACGCATGAATCATGGCTGCCTATCTGGCAATGCTTTACAAGGCTTCGTCTGCCAGTTGGAGCACTTGGGCGACTAGGTCCGAGGAAAAATAGAGGCCGGCGTTCCGCAAAATGCCACCAGGGGGGTGCTATTCGCGATGACTGGCCCGGCGAGCATCATCTAGGTCCTCTTGCAGCTCATCTGCCATTTCACCAAATGGAGACAGGCCATATTGGCCTAACAGGAACATGAAAGCGATTCGAGGCACACCTGCCAGCCGCGCAGCCAGTCCCGTGCCGAGCTTGCCGGTTTCGTATAGCTTCATGCCAAGCAGCAACTTGGCTTGGCGTTCAAATTCCTCTTGACCTTGCTGCAAAGCCCACAACACTTTGGGAGGATACTCTATGGTCAAAACATTCATCTTATTCCTCCTCATACGCGATTATATCACGTTCTATTCAGGTCGTTGTGACTTTAGGCCAACACTTCAGCGATCTCGGCGTACTCGGTCCCGCCAGTCAGCGAGAGGAAAATGTCTTCGAGACTCTGGCCGGATTGCCCGGCGCGCAGCTCATCCATCGTGCCCACCGCGATCAGGTTGCCGTGGTCAATGATGCCAATGCGGTCGCACATGCGCTCGGCGATCTCCAAGATATGCGTGGACAGAAACACCGCCGACCCTCGCTCCGCCAACTGACGCAGGATGTCTTTGATCAGCCGGGCCGACTTGGGGTCAAGGCCAACGGTCGGTTCGTCCAGGACTAGTACCTTGGGATCGTGCATCAACGCACCCGCGATAGTCGTCTTTTGGCGCATCCCGTGTGAAAAACCCTCGATGAGGGTATCGGCGTCATGGCTCAGGTCGAACAACCTGAGCAGTTCCTCGGCGCGACGCTCGGCTTGCCGGGTCGGAACGTTATACAGGTCGGCGACAAAACTCAGAAACTCGCGCGCCGAAAGCTTGTCATACAGCATCGGCTCGTCGGGCACATAGCCCAAGATGGACTTGGCCGCAATCGGCTGCTGCTGAATGTCGAACCCGCCCACCAATGCCTGACCTGCCGTAGGCCGCAACAGGCCGCAGATCATCTTGATCGTCGTCGTCTTGCCCGCGCCGTTGGGGCCGAGAAAGCCAAAGATCTCGCCACCGTGCACGTCGAGGTCCACGCCGTTCACGGCGACTTTATCTCCGAAGCGTTTCACCAGGCCAATGGTTTTGATCAGGGTATTGTTCATGGTTCGTATGTCCAGTGACCGAAAGTTTGGCGGCATTTAGGCCATTCGTCGCACTTTGGGAAAGCGCACGGCCACAAATAGCCCGTATGCCAGCGAGAGCGCCGCGCCGAGGCCCACCGCCAGCGGCGCACCAATTCTATCGGCGACGAACCCGGCTTGCAATCCGCCTACGCGCATCATCCCCTGAAAGGTCAGCGAGTACAGGCTCATCACCCGCCCGCGCACCTGGTCGGGCGTGGTCAGTTGAAGCAAAGTGTTGGCAAGCGCGTTTTGCCAGACAAAGCTGATGCCGACGATGAGCAGCAGCACGGTCGAAAGCACAAACGATCGCGAGGATGCAAAGAACAGCAAAACCAGCGGAAAGGCAAGGTTGCCGATCGTCAACATATGTCCACGTTTGGCGTTATCGGGCAGCGAGGCGACCAACAGCGCACCGAGCACTGCGCCTATACCGACCGCGGTGAGCAGGATGCCGAGCGGCAATGCCTCCGGCGTCTGGCAGTGCATGATCGGCCGGGGGCCGCCGCACAGGAACGTCACCACAGGCCGCGCGCTATCTTTGAGCACGACCTGAGCGAACACGGGCATCAGCGTATTGTACGGCATCGAAAGAAACGCGCTCACTGCGATCAGACTGATCAGCACGAGGATCGCTTGTTGCTGCAGCACAAAGCGGACTCCCTCGATCATGTGAGCGCCCAGTCTCATGCCTCTGGGCGGACGCTCGGATGATCCGGGTAGGTTGCGCATCATCAGCAGGCTGACGATGACAGCCAGAAAAGTCACGGCGTTGAGAAAAAAGGCCGTCCCTTCGCCTGTTGCAGCGACCGCCAACCCGGCCAGGGCTGGCCCCAACGCGCGCGCGCCGTTGAATATGGTCGAGTTCAAGCCGATGGCGTTCGTGAGGTCTTCTTTGCCCTCGACCATGTCTACGATGAACGCCTGGCGCGCTGGCATGTCCACCGCCTGGGCTGCGCCTAACACAAAGGCCAATGCGATCACATGCCAGACCTGGACAACACCCGTCCAGGTCAACGCCGCCAGCAATAACGCCTGGAACAGCATGACCGTCTGTGTGATCAGGATGACCGTCCTCTTGGGCACGCGGTCAGATAGCGATCCGCCCCACAGCGCCAGCGGCACGAGCGGAACGATAGCGACAAAGTTGACCATCCCCAGCGCCGCCGCCGAGCCGGTCAGCCGATAGACGAGCACCTGCTGCGCCATCGTCTGCATCCACGTGCCGATGAGTGAGATGCCCTGCCCAAAGAACCACAGGCGATAGTTGCGGTGACGCAAGGCGCGGAAGGTGGTGGGAAAACGTAACCCTTGCTCGGACGACAAGGGCGCTGCAGAAGAGGGTGTAGAAGCCATTTTCTCACAAAACCCGCTGTGACCCGGTTTGGTCATTCCGAGTCGCGCTTCGCGCTGCGAAAGCGGGAATCCAGAGAGCCGCAACTGGATGCCCGCCTTCGCGGGCATGACGGCGACTGCTGCGGTGCGAGTTTCTGTTGTTTGGCATCTCGCCCAACGGCTAAAGTTCTGCTCAGAAACTTGCTGGCGTGGGCGAAGGCAGTGTCTTCGCCCATGCCAAGCACGAGTTTCTGTCATTCCACATGCCCTCCCCCTGCGAAGCGGGGGGAGTTGGAGGGGGTACGGGCATGAGGTTCTCGCAATGACCAAAGTCGGAAAGATGTGTACACTCAGACGGAAATTGTTCTAAAATCTATGGAATCTACTCCGCTCCAGAAAGATTATAAGCCCGAAGTGGATTGGGGGCAAGGCAATTCGGGCAGGCGAGCAAAGGGTTGGTGGATTCATTCCCCTCGTGCTACAATGAAGGATGAAGGCGGAAGGATGAGGGAGGGGAATGGGTACACAGCGACTGCAAAAGATTCTGGCCTCTGCCGGGTATGGCAGCCGCCGCGCATGCGAAGAGATCGTTCGTCAAGGGCGCGTGCGCGTCAATGGACGGCCAGCTCATTTGGGCGATAGCGCTGATCCTGCGCAGGATACGATCACGGTAGATGGACGGCGTGTGCGCGTCCAGTCGGCGCGCACCTACGTTGCGCTCTACAAGCCCAAGGGCGTGGTGGCTACACTGCAAGACGAGCGAGGCCGCCAGACCGTGCGCGATCTCGTGCCGGTCGAGGGACATTTGGTTCCGGTGGGTCGGCTGGATGCCGATAGCGAAGGCCTGATGCTGCTCACCGATGATGGCGAGCTGACCTATCGGCTCACCCATCCCCGGTACGAGCACGAAAAAGAATACGAGGTCCTGGTGCTGGGACGGCCCGATGAGGCGACGCTGGAGCGCTGGCGGCGCGGCGTGAACTTGCCGGATTCTGACGTCCATACGCACGACGGCGGGCGGACGCTCCCGGCTCAAGTCGAGGTCATTCACCGCCGGCCGGCGCCCGAGGGAACGTGGCTGCGCGTGACGATGCGCGAGGGCCGCAAGCGGCAAATCCGGCGTGTGGCAGGTTTGCTCGGGCATCCGGTGCGACAACTTGTCCGAGTCCGCATCGGCCCTTTGCGTCTGGGCGATCTCAAGCCAGGCCAATGGCGACGCCTCACCCGTCAAGAGGTCGAGCGCCTCAAATCCGAAACGCATGAACCGTCCCCGATCCCCCCATCAAGAACTCGCCGAGGCTCGCGATGAATGTCCAATCTTTTGCTGAACAGGTGATCGCCAATGTCGAAAAGGTGATCGTCGGCAAGCGTCAGGCCATTGAGATGGTGTTGGTGGCGCTCTTGTGTGAGGGCCATGTCCTCATCGAAGATGTGCCCGGCGTGGGCAAGACGATGCTGGCGCGGGCCGCGGCGGCCTCGCTGGGCCTGACGTTCAAGCGGCTGCAGTGCACACCTGATTTGCTGCCCAACGACATCACGGGCGTCAGCGTGTTTAACCAGCAGACGCGCGAGTTCGAGTTTCGACCTGGCCCGGCGTTTGCGAACGTCTTGCTGGCCGATGAGATCAACCGCGCCACGCCGCGTACACAGTCGGCCTTGCTGGAGGCGATGGGCGAGCGGCAAGTGACAGTGGATGGCGTGACGTATCCGCTCTCGCGTCCGTTCATCGTCCTGGCCACGCAGAATCCCATCGAGTATGAGGGCACCTTCCCGCTGCCAGAAGCGCAGTTGGACCGCTTTCTTCTCAAGCTCTGGCTGGGTTATCCCGATGCTGCAGAGGAGGGCCGCATCCTGCGCCGTTTGCAGCGCGAGCATCCCATCGAATCGTTGGGCCGCGTGGTGGAAGCAGAGGCGTTGCCCCAATTGGCTCGCCAGGTGTGGGACGTCCATGTGGATCAGACTGTGGAAGCGTACATCGTGCGGTTGGTGCAGGCCACCCGCCAGCATCCCGATCTGGCGCTCGGCGCCAGCCCGCGGGGAAGCCTGGCGCTCTTCAAGACTGCGCAGGCGTTGGCGGCGCTGCGGGGCCGCGATTACGTCCTGCCCGACGATGTCAAGACGATGATGCCGCCGACGTTGACACACCGTCTGCTGCTCAAGCCGGAAAGCGCGCTGCGCGGTCGAACCGCAGCGCAGATCGTGCGCGAGATTCTGGAACAGGTGGAATTGCCTCTGACCGCTCACTGAGGTTCAGACCAGAGACCGCCGCCATGTCCCCGGTCATATAAAGTTTCATGGTATCTATTCGGCCCGATCTACCGCACATGCTGTCATTGCGAGCGCCCCGTAGGGGCGCGAAGCAATGACGGCTGAATAGTTAAGTTTCATGAACCTTTTGGAGGGTTGGAACAGTCCTGACTGATTACGCTGGCTGAGACGCGAAGGGATAAAAAAACGTAATCAGTCAAATGACTGATTACGTTTTGCCCAAGCCTTCGTTACTTTAACAACTCAATCTATGCCGCGCTGA
>DAOTXX010000082.1:0-26525 GCA_034434835.1 Thermoflexales bacterium
CAGGGGAGGGAGCAGCGCCCGATGAATCGGGCTGAAAGCTGGCTTTAGCCAGCGCCGCTGTGTAGCCCGCCGAGTTCACACTTGCACCTGCGCTGGCGCGCAGCGCAAGTGCAGGTGTCGGCGGGCGGGCACACGCCGACAAAGTCGCAAGTTTCTGAGCAGCGCCCGAACCCCCTGACGGGGGCAGGTGGCGCGAAGCAATCTCTTTTGCTCGCTGGAGATTGCTTCGGCCTTAGGCCTCGCAATGACAAAATGAAACTTACCGCGCCGAGTATATCAAGCTGCTCAATCATGTCACTGCACCGACTGTTGGCGATTGCCCGCAAAGAATTCCACCACGTCACGCGCGACCTTCGCACGCTGTTCCTGGTGACGATCGCTCCGGCGTTTCTGCTCTTTACGCTGGCCTATGTCTTTTCCATAGATGCCGAGCACTTTGGCGTGGTGGTGCTCGATCAGGACAAGACCCAGCTCTCGCGCCAGTATGTCGCCGATCTCATCAGTGATGGCACGTTTCGAGTCGTGGCGTACGCCGAGAGCCAGCAGGAAGCTGAAGCCTGGCTGCGAGCCGGACGTGCCAGTGTGGCTGTGATCATTCCGCCTGGCACAGACGCCGCCTTGCGGGCGCTTCGATCCGCGCCCATTCAGGTTATCCTGGACGGCGTGGATGCGATTGCAGCGGGTCAGGCGTTGGGTCAGCTCAATGGGCGCACCTCTGCGTTTGCTTTGACTTTGTTGCCCGAGATCAGTGGACGCGCTGTTGAGACGGTGGACGTGCGTTCCGTGGCTTGGTACAACCCGCCGCTCAAATCGCTCACCAGCATGGTGCCGGGCCTGATGGCGCTGGTGCTCACGATGCCGGCGCTGTCGTATGCGCTTTCGCTCGCGCGTGAAAAAGAGTTGGGGTCGTTTGAAGGCCTGGCGTCTACGCCCATTCACGGGGTCGAGTACATCATCGGCAAGATGATGGTTTACATTCTGTTTGGCCTGCTCAGCACTGTGCCGATGATCCTGGTGGCGACGCTGTGGTTCCGCGTGCCGATGCAGGGCAGCCTGATCACGTTCTGGGCCTTGGCCATGGGTTACTTGTTCGCCAGCTCTGGATTCAGTCTGCTGATCGCCAACCTGGTCAAGAGCCAGCAGACCGCAATGCTCGTGGTGATCCTGGTATTCTTTGTGCCCAGCTTTTTCCTGGCCGGGCTGATTCTGCCGGTGGACACCAGTTCGCTGTGGTCATCGCTCACAGCGCTGGCTCTGCCGGCGACGCATTTCATCACGATCGCGCGTGGTGTTTTTCTCAAGGGATTGGGCATCGAGGATTTGATCGTGCCGACGCTGACCTTGTTCGTCATGGGCAGTCTGGCGTTGGCGTTGGGCCTCGCGCTCTTTCGCAAGTGGATCGACTGATTGTGCTGCGTGATGCATGGCGCCCATCATCGCGCCCGTGAGGGCGCTCCTAAATCGCGCCCATGAGGGCGCTCCTACAGGGATCATTCGCATCAAAAGCGTGTGATACGACATGTTCAGGCGAATCGCCAATCTGGCATCCAAAGAAATTCTCCAACTCACCCGCGACGTGCTGATGCTGGTGCTCATCATCGTCGGCCCGACGCTGGAGCTGGCGCTGTTGGCGCGCGCCACCGGCCGGGGAATTCAACACCTGGCGGTGGTTGTCGTGGATCAGGATCGCAGTCCGATCAGCCGTCAATTGGGCGCTGCGATGGACCACACCGAGGAGCTGCAAGTCGTGGCTTATCTGGACTCGCCGGACGAAGCGGCGGTCTGGCTCCAGCGTGGTCAGGCAGCGATGGCAGTGATCCTTCCGTCGGGTCTCCAGGCCGATCTGCTGGCCCGCCGGTCGCCTCAAGTGCAATTGATCGCCGACGGCTCAAACAGCGTGACGGGCAGCAATGCGCTCACGGCTGCGTCTGGCGCGATCAACGCTTTCCTGGCGCGGCGCGCGGCGGTGAACACTGGGGGTGCCTTGACGCCCGATGTGCGCGCGCAGGTGCTGTTCAACCCTTCGCTCAACGTGCGCTACTTTGCCATTACCGCACAACTGGGATTCATCGTCTATCAGGTCGCGCTCATCATCGCCGCGCTCGGCCTGACGCGCGAGCGCGAGCTGGGCACGCTGGAGCAATTGTTGGTCACGCCGCTGCGACGGATCGAACTGATCATCGGCAAGGCGATCCCGGCCCTGATTATCGGGGGGCTGGATTTTGTCATCATGTGGGGCGTCATGGTGTGGGGGTTTGGCGTCCCCATGCGCGGATCGTTTGCGCTGTTGTTCGGCCTTTCACTGCTGTTCATCGCGGCTGAAATCGGGTGGGGCTTGACGATCTCGGCCATGTCGCGCACCCAGCAACAAGCCGTGCTGATGATCTTTGTGTTGGCGCTGGTGGACGTGTCGTTCTCCGGCTACCTGGTGCCCATCGATCGGATGCCGGTCGCGCTGCAGATGCTGGCGCAGGTCTTTCCTCTGCAGCATTACCTGGTCATGATCCGCGCGGTGATGCTCAAGGGCGCAGACCTGGGAGGGGTGCTGGACCAGGTTTTGACGCTGGTGGGGCTGGGCGTGGCGAGCGGGATGGTGGCGCTGACCAGCCTGCGAGCGAGATTGGATTGATCGGGCAGCCCGACCACCGTGGTCAGACTGCCCATCGCACTAACACATTCGCACTAGCTCACTATAGCCCTCTCAAGCCCCGAACTTGTTCATCCGCCTGGCATATGAGAGCGCCAGCGGCATCAAGTCCGTCGCCTGGAATTGACCGAGCGCGCCCTTGAGACATTCCGTCTCGCCAAAGCCCGCCACGTCATTGCGACGAGTCAGCCCCGGCGCATACAGCAGCGTCGGCACGGGGTGCCATGAGTGCGCTTTCCACACGGAGGGCGTCGAGTGATCGCCGGTGACGATCAGGACATCTGGCTTGAGTGCCAGAATCTGCGGGATGACGGCATCCACCTTTTCGATCTCGGCGGCCTTGGCCTCAAAGTTGCCATCCTCGCCGCGGCTGTCGGTGTACTTGTAGTGGAAGAAAAAGAAATCGTATTGGGCCCAGTTTTCTTTGAGCGCGGCGATTTGCTCGTCGAGGTTGTGCAAGCCTTGAATCAGCGTCATGCCGACCAGGCTCGCCAGCCCCTTGTACATCGGATAGACCGCGATGGCGACCGAACGCAGCTTGTAAACATCGGCGAACTTGGGCAGGCCAGGCTCTTTGGCCCAGCCGCGCAGCGTGACCATGTTCGCCGGATGTTGGCTCTTGAGCGCCTGGCGCGCCTGAGCCACCCACTCGTTCGCCAGGTCCGCCGTGCGCTGCGCTTCGGGGACGAGCGCCTTGACGGGCAAAGGTGCTAATCCGGTCTTTTGCGGATCCGTTTCGGTGAGTTGATCGGCAAGCCCCGGACCGCGCAGGATGAGCGCAAAGCGATAGTCCTGCACCGGCTCGACGATCACCTCGACGCCGGGTAGCCGGATCGGCTTGAGTAGCTTGACCAGCTCGACGCATTTTTCGGTGGGGATGCGTCCCGCGCGTCGGTCGGTGATGAGCAGGTTCTCGTCCACCGTGCAAAAGTTGCCGCGCGCGGCCACATCGTCGGGCGTCAGCGTCAGGCCGATGCCTACGCTCTCCAACACGCCTCGCCCGATGAGATACTTGACCGGGTCGTAGCCGAACAGCCCCAGGTGCCCTGGCCCTGAGCCGGGCGCGATGCCCTGGGCGATCGGAATCGCCAGCCCGATCATGCTTTCGCGGGCCAGCCTGTCGAGGTTGGGGGTTTGGGCGAACTCGAGTTCGGTCGGGCCGCCTGGTTCCTTGGGCAGCCCGCCCAGGCCGTCCATGACCAGCAGGACGATCTTGGTGTCGGCGGTGGTCGCCAGTTCGCGCATCAGATCCAGGTCTGCCATAATGCCTCTCTAGAGTCTCAAATCTCAAATTCCAAATTCAAATGTCGCACTGCAAGAGCTGGTTGACATTTGATCTCTGGAATTCGGCAGCGGGATTATAGCACACCTGCCGGGTTTGTGTGCGTTCGACACTTTGACACGCCCATCCTTTTCTGTTACAATCCCGCAAGTTACACGAGGCAACAGGTGATCTCTAAGAACGGCCACGGCCAACCTCACCCAGCCGGGCACACTTTTTGGAAATGGCTGGTGCCCGGCCTCGGCGTCAAGCGCTGGCTGCTTCTCTTGCTGCTGGGCATCACGCTTTTGGCGCTGGGCGTTGCTTACGTGTTGGTGACTCTGTATCGTGAGCAGGCTGTCCCGCCCATCTTTTATTATCTCACACTCCAATTCATTCCCCGCCTGGCTCGCGCGGCGATTGTTGGGGGGATAGGCCTCGGCGCGGTGACTGTGGCTTTGGTGCGGTTGGGGCGCGCCTTGCTGGAGCCATTTGTGCATCCGGGCCAGACCATCGTCGAAACGATGTATCGCCATCGTCAGCGCGAGCGCGGCCCCAAGGTGGTGGCGATCGGCGGAGGCACCGGGCTTTCGACGCTCTTGCGTGGTCTGAAGGATCACACATCCAACATCACGGCGATTGTGACGGTGGCCGACGACGGTGGGTCGTCTGGGCGGCTGCGGCGCGAGTTGGGCGTTTTGCCGCCCGGCGATTTTCGCAACTGCATCGCGGCGCTGGCGCGCAGCGAATCGCTGATGACCCAGCTCTTTCAATATCGCTTCACCGAAGGGCAAGGGCTGGATGGTCATAGCTTTGGCAATTTATTCATCGCGGCGATGGCGCATGTGACCGGCAGTTTTGAAAGCGCGCTGGTCGAAAGCAGCCGCGTGCTGGCTGTGCAAGGCCGCATCCTACCCAGTACGCTGCATAACGTGACGTTGATGGCCGACTTGCGCGAAGAGGCCGAAGGTCGGCTCAGCCGTGTGGCGGGTGAATCGTCCATCACCCAGTACGGCGGCACGATCGAGCGGGTGTACCTGGAGCCGGGGGACGCCCGCCCCTATCCGGAAGCCATTCGCGCGATCCTGGAGGCGGACCTGATCGTGTTGGGGCCGGGCAGCCTCTACACGAGCATCATGCCCAACCTGCTTGTGCGCGACATCCCCCAGGCGATCCGCGCCAGCCGCGCGCTCAAGGTGTACGTGTGCAATGTCGCCACACAGCACGGCGAGACAGATGGCTACACGGTGGCCGAGCACGTCGCCGCGATCCAGCGGCACGCGGGTCTGGGCATGGTAGAGGTTGTGCTGACGAATAATCGGCGCGACGTGGATTTTTCCCATGCGCCCCCCGGCGTCGGCGGGTTGGTGCCGCCCGGCGATGTGCGGGGCGTGCGTACAGTTCAGACCGACTTGATTGATGTCGAGCATCCCTGGCGGCACGACAGTGTTAAATTAGCGCGGGCGGTGATGGAGGTGTATGCTCAGGTTAGCGGATGAGCGGGAGTGCCTCTTCCCTGTCAGCTTGAAAACCAAATCACCATAAGGAGATATTTGCAATGGCTACAAAAGTTGGTATCAACGGCTTTGGCCGTATCGGGCGTCAAGTGCTCAAGGCGATTCGGGATTACTATCCCAATACCCTGGAAGTGGTCGCGTTCAACGACATCGGCGACCTCAAGACGATGGCGCATCTGCTCAAGTACGACTCGAACTATGGCCGCTTCAACGGCACGGTCGAAGTGGGCCAGGACGCGCTGATCGTGGATGGCAAGCCGATCAAGGTCTTTAAAGAGACCGAGCCGGACAAGCTGCCGTGGGGTGACCTGGGGGTAGACATCGTCATCGAAAGCACGGGCATCTTTACCGTCAAAAAAGATGGCCTGACCAAAAAGGGCAAGGTCGTCAAGGGTGCGGAGAACCACATCACCAAGGGCGGCGCTAAAAAGGTCATCATCTCGGCGCCAGCGGAGGGCGAAGACCTCACGGTCGTCATGGGGGTCAATGACCACATGTACGACCCGGCCAACCATCACGTGATCTCGAATGCGTCCTGCACGACCAACTGCCTGGCGCCAGCGGCCAAGGTCGTTCACGACAAATTCAAGATCGTCCGTGGCCTGATGACGACGATTCACGCCTACACCAATGACCAGCGCATCCTGGACTTGCCGCACAGCGATCTGCGCCGCGCGCGTGCCGCTGCGATGAGCATCATCCCGACGACGACTGGCGCAGCCAAGGCAGTCGCTCTGGTGATCCCCGATCTCAAAGGCAAGTTCGACGGTTACGCGCTGCGCGTCCCAACCTCGACGGTGTCGGTCGTGGACTTTACCGCGCAGGTCGAGATCCCCTGCACGACGGAGGAACTGCGCCAGGCGTTCCGCGATGCAGCGGCCGGCCCACTGAAGGGTATCCTCGCGGCGGTCGAAGAGCCGCTGGTGAGCATTGATTTCAAGGGCGACCCGCACAGCTCGTCCGTAGACCTGCCGTTCACGTCGGTGCTGGGCAAGGACAAGAGCGACTTTGTCAAGGTCGTGGCCTGGTACGATAACGAGTGGGGCTATTCAGTTCGCACGGCGGATCTGGCGAATTTCCTGGCGAGCAAGCTCTAGACCCTGACGAATGACGAAGGACGAATGACAGGTGTGTCCTTCGTCGTTCGTCGATCAGAGGATTGACCATGAATAAAAAGACTGTCAAGGACATTGACCTGAAGGGCAAGCGGGTCCTGATGCGGGTGGATTTCAACGTCCCGATGGACAAGGGCGTGGTGACGGATGACAAGCGCATCCGCGCGTCGCTGCCGACGATCCAGTATGTGCTCGATCAAGGGGCGTCGTTCATTCTGATGAGCCACCTGGGGCGACCCAAAGGCACCGGCTTTGATCCCGAATTCAGCTTGAAGGCGGCGGCCGAGGCGCTGAGCAAACTGCTCGGCAAGCCGGTCCAGATGGCGCCCGATTGCATCGGCCCAGAAGTCGAAGCGATGGCCAAGGCGCTTCAGCCCGGCCAAGTGCTGATGCTGGAAAACGTCCGCTTTCACAAGGAAGAGGAAAAGAACGATCCCGAGTTCGCCAAAAAACTTGCCGCGCTCGGCCAGGTGTATGTCAACGATGCGTTCGGCTCGGCGCACCGCGCGCACGCCAGCACCGAGGGCGTCGCCCGGTATCTGCCCGCTGTGTCCGGCTTGCTAATGGAACAGGAGCTGGAATATCTGGGCCGTGCAACGTTGAATCCCGAGCGCCCCTATATTGCCATTCTGGGCGGAGCCAAGATCAGCGACAAGATCGCCGTGATCGAGAACCTGTTGACCAAGTGTGACCGGCTCATTATCGGCGGCGGCATGGCGAACACCTTCCTGGCTGCGAAAGGCTACGACATGGCCACAAGTCTGGTCGAGCCTGGCTCGATTGAGACGGCCAAAGCCATCATGGCGAAAGCGGGCGCCAAGTTGCTCTTGCCGGTGGATGCCGTCGTCGCTGACAAGTTTGAGGCCGAAGCGAATAGCCAGGTCGTGGATGTGGACAAGGTCCCAATCGGCTGGCGCGTGATGGACATTGGCCCCAGGTCAGTCGAGCTGTTCAGCAACGCGCTCAAGGGCGCCAGGTTAGTGGTGTGGAACGGCCCGATGGGCGTGTTCGAGATGCCCAAGTTCGCTGAAGGCACGTTCGCCATCGCCAGGCTGCTGGCCGAGAGCGGTGCGACAACCGTCATCGGCGGCGGCGATTCTGCGTCCGCCGTCAAAAAGGCGGGCGTCGCTAAACAGATGACGCACGTTTCGACCGGCGGCGGCGCGAGCCTGGAATTTCTCGAGGGCAAGGTCCTGCCCGGTGTGGCCGCGCTGAATGCCAAGTAGCGCGAATGGCCGGAGTCAATTAAATGTCAAAGCGGGTCGAGCGATCGGCCCGCTTTGTATTCAGTTGCAAATCAGAGCTGTTCAATTGCCGGCACGCTGCAAGGTGATATCCAGTTCGAGCTTGATGTTGTCTTCGACACTCAAGACCACTGGCACACGAGGTTGCGTGAGGCCAAAGTAATCGAACTTGAAACTGGTCGTGGCCTGGCCGGTGACTAGATCGCCCTGCACCTGGTTGGTGACGTCCCACGTGACGGGCTTGGTCACATTCCGAATGGTCAGGTCGCCGGTCAGTTTGAATGAGACGGGGCCAGACTGCGGTAGCGGCGAAGGCAGCCCGGTCACTTGAGTGGGCACGAATACAGCCGTCGGATATTGGTCCGTTTGCAGCACATTCTGCCGGAGATAGTTGTCGCGTCGTGACTGGTCGCTCTGGAGGGTTCCCAGATTGACGACGAACCTGGACTCGGACGATACCAGAGTCCCGTCCGGTTTGATGACCATCGTTCCGGTGAACTGGCGCGTGCTTCCGATGGCGTCGTTCGGCAGCGAGAGATTGGCAAGTTGCTCGCGCACCCGATAACGCGCCTGGCTTTTCTCCGACACCAATACAAACCGAACGACATCACTTGTTAGGCTGGCGCTCGTGGTGGGCGTCATCATGGGTGAGGGGGCCGACGTGGGCGGTGGTGTGGTCTGGGTGGCGGTTGGCACCAGAGGGGACACCGTTGGCGATGAGGCTGCGGTGACGGCAGGCGGCGCCGTCTGCGTGGACGTGCAGCCTGCCACCAGCAGCGCCATCGTCATCCAAGTCAATCCCAAACGAATTGATTGGCCAAACATAGTTCCTCCTTCACTAGCAGGCTGTCGGAGAGCTGATAGTTTCCGCTGAAAATGGTGGCCCAGAAACCCGTTTTCTCGGAGAAAACGGGTTTCTCCGACAAGCTCCTAGGCTGGGCGTGATTGTATGGCTCGATCATGATAGAACGGTTAAATCTCCATGAGAGTCTGTTTAGAGAGTTGAACAGGACAGGCGGGGGCATTATAATGAATGGTGAGCCAGGCCCGATGTTCGTTCACAGTATCACGACCGCCGATCTCGGAAAATCAGTTGGGGGTTAGGAGGACACATGGTCAGCAAGGAAGAATGGCTTGGGCGCATCCGTTACAAGCGCGGTGAATTGCTCACCTCGATTGAGGGCTTGAGCGGCGCGGCCTGGACAACCGGTGAGGTCGTTCCCGGCTGGACGGCCAAAGACGTGCTCGCGCACATGGTCGCCTGGGAGACGCGCGTGGCGACGCACCTGCCGGACCTGCTCGCCGACCAGGGGATGGAGCTTGTCGGCGTCGAGGCGGATGCTTTCAATGCGGAACAGGTCGAGCTTCGGCGCCAGCGTTCCGTGCGCGAGCTGCTCGACGAGCTGTCCAATTCGCGCCAGCGCATCCTGGACGTTTTGGCGAACGCTTCTGACGATGACCTGACCCAACCGCGCACAGTGCCGTGGGGCCAGATCACGATCGAGCGATGGGCGCTGCAAGAGCTTTACGATCACGATGGCGAGCACGCAGCTCAACTGCGCGCCTGGCGAGCGGCCACAGGCATTGGCCGCTCGCTCTCCGATTCGTTGATGGACTTGATGGCCGCCGAGCGTGCCGGGTTGCTCATCGCTTGTTTGGGGCTGGACGAAAGCACACTGGGTGCCACGCCGGTCATGGACGATTGGACGATCAAAGACACGCTCGCGCACGTCGCCGCGTGGGATGATACGCACACAGAGCGCTCGCGGCTGGCTTTGGCCGGGCGAGAGTCGGAGATCGCGCCTGTGGATTTGGACGAGCGTAACGCGGGCTTGCTCGCCGAGCGACGGTGCTGGTCGTTCGATCAGGCTTTGCAGGCCGCCCTCGATTCGAGGCGACGCTATCTTGAGGTTTTGAGCGCGGCCACGGATGCGCAACTGGTGCGGCCTGTCCGTTTGCCCTGGCGCGAGACAAGTGTTTGGGAGTTTGCCCGTTGGCGCGCGTTCCACGACGTGATGCACATGCGCGCGATCCGCGCCTGGCGTGAAAAGGTCAACCCGGAGCTGACGCCAGGTCCGCGCTCGCTCTTGATAGCGGCGCTCGATGCTGCGCGTGATTATTTGCTGCGGTACCTTGACCGCGTGTTGCCGGATGAGCGAGATGCGCGCCCCATTGTGGGCGATTGGACGGCTAAAGACCTGATCGGTCACATGGCCGACTGGGATCGCTTTGCGATTCAGGGCCTGCGGGCCATCCGCGAGTCTCGGTCGCTGCCCTATGTGGACCATACCGATCAGGTCAACGCGCAGCAGAGGGAAGCGCGCCGCGAACAGACGTGGAACCAGGTCTGGGCCGACCTGCACAACCTTCGGGCCGAGTTGGTGGGCGAGTTGGCGCATTGGGACGACGAGCAACTGGCGCGCCGGGTGGATTATGCGTTCAGGTGGGGGCGCACGCCGTACGGTTGGGTCGTGATGCAGGTCTGGCACGATCGCGATCATGCCGACGCGCTGCGGACTCTCCTATGATGGCCTGGCCCGGCTTTGTGCTATAATCATCCTTACCAGCACACCGCGCTTGACGAGGAGTTTCCTATGGGCTTTGTCATTGGAGAGAACGTCGGGCCGTATCGGATCATCGCCCAGCTTGGCAGCGGCGGGATGGCAACGGTGTACAAGGCATACCACCCCGCGCTAGACCGCTACGTTGCCATCAAGGTGATGCATGCCGCGTTCAAGGAGGACCCCACCTTCCTTGCTCGCTTTCGACGCGAGGCCAGGATCGTCGCCAGGCTGGAGCATCCTCACATCGTCCCGGTTTATGATTTCAGCGAGCACGACGGTCAGCCCTATCTGGTGATGCGTTTTGTCGAAGGCGAGACGCTCAAGGCCCGGTTGCAATCCGGCCCATTGACGATCCCTCAGATCATGGATATTCTGCGGCCGGTCTGTCAGGCGTTGGCGTATGCGCACGAGCAGGGTGTGCTCCATCGTGACATCAAGCCTTCCAACGTTTTGCTCACGCCGCAGGGAGGGGTGTTCCTCACCGATTTCGGCCTGGCGCGCATCGCGCAGGCGGGCGAGTCCACGCTCAGTCAGGATACGATGCTGGGCACGCCTCATTACATTTCACCGGAGCAGGCGCAGGGTCAACCCGACCTCGACGCGCGGACGGACATTTACTCGCTGGGCGTGGTGATGTACGAGTTGTTCGTGGGGCGCGTGCCGTTTCAGGCCGATACACCTTACGCCGTGATTCACGATCACATCTATTCGCCTTTGCCGATGCCGCGTTCCCTCAATCCCAGTTTGCCCGAGCCGTTCGAGCGCGTGCTGCTCAAGTCGCTGGCTAAGGAGCGCGACGACCGCTTTACGACGATGAACGAGCTTGGGGCTGCGCTCGAAAAGGCAGCCGCTGAAGTGGTCTCAGCTCCGGTCGAGGTCAAACCTCCGCCGTATGAGCCAGCACCCGCGCCGACGGTTGTAGCTCAGCCTGCGGTCGGTCAGCCACCTGCGCCGGCCGAAACAGTTGTCAAGCCTTCGGGCGCGCGCCCAATGCCGTTTACGCCGGTCGTGCCGGCTGCGCCCGCCGAGCCTGTGCCCTCGGCTCAACCAGCTCCACAAGCCAAAAAGAAGGCGCGCAGCAAATGGCAGTACGCACTCGGCGCGGTGGGCCTGCTGGTGTGTTGCGTGTTCGCTTTCATCGTCGTGAGCAGCAATTTAGGCCGGAACGAGTTGCAGAACGCGCGCAAGCTGCGCGATCAGGGTCAGTTCGATCAGGCGTTGGCTGCGTATCAGGCTGCCACCAAGGTCAACGCTCGATTGGTGCCGGCATATACAGAGCCGGCCGAGATGTTGATCCAGCGCGGCCAGCCGGGCGATGCCCAGCGCGCCGCCCAAATTTGTGCGCAAGGTTTGGCTGTCATGCCGAACAATGCTGACCTGCGCGCTTGCGCGGCGCAGCCTGCGCCGCCCGCGAGCGGGCCAGAAGACGCCCGGGCGCGCCTGGAGCGCGCTCGCCAACTTCGCGATGCGGGTCAGCTCGACCAGGCGGTGCAGGCATATAAGGATGTCGTCGGGATTGATCCGCACATCGTCGAGGCTTATGCAGAAGCGGCCGAGATTCTCATCGCGGAAGGTCAACGCGATGCTCTTGTGCGCGCGGCCGAGTGGTGTGAGCGGGGATTGATGACCATTCCTGATAACGAGCGGCTTCACGAGTTGGCGGCGCGTGGATGGCTGGCTGCCAGAGCGCCGGAAAGGGCGAGGCCGCATCTCGAGTGGCTGATGGGCCACTGTCCGGATTGCCCGCTTCCTCACGCTGGTATGGCGTTAGTCTTGTTGCAAGAGGGGCAACTCGACGAAGCGCAAAGGCAGGCTGAACTGGCGATCAGGATTGCACCTGGTGCGCCCGAGGGACACTTTGCGCTCGGAATGGTTCTGCTCAGAAAGGACCAGCCGCAACTTGCCAGGGAGCAGTTCAAGCTCGTGATGGAATCACCTGAAGCGCCGCGCTGGATCAAAGATCAGATACCCAAGTGAAACGTCAAACGTCAGGCGTCAAACGTCAGGCGTCAAACGTCAGGGGCGATCAGAGCACATTTCACGTTTGACGTTTGACGTATCACGCATATCAACTTTGGAGGCATACCATGAGAACTCCCATCATTGCCGGAAACTGGAAGATGAACAAGACGGTTGCGGAGACGTTGGAGCTGGTCCGCGAGATTCGACAGCAGTTGGGTGAGCCGCCGGAAAATGTCGAGGTGGTGTTGTGCCCGCCCTTTACGGGATTGTGGGTCGCCAGGAACGGCATTGGCCGCAGCCGGTTCGGGCTTGGTGCGCAGAATATGTACTGGGAGCCTAAAGGCGCGTTCACGGGCGAAGTCAGCCCGGTCATGCTGGCGGAACTGGTTAGCTATGTCATCATCGGCCACAGCGAGCGACGGCAGTATTTCCATGAGATGGACGAGACGGTGAACAAGAAGGTCCAGGCTGCGCTCGCGCATGGACTCAAGCCGATCATGTGTGTGGGCGAGAATCTGGCCGAGAATGAAGCGGGCCAGACGGCGGAGGTGGTCGGTCGGCAGACGCGCGGAGGACTGGCGGGCCTCACGGCGGAGCAGATGCCAAATGTCGTCATCGCCTATGAGCCGGTGTGGGCGATCGGCACCGGCAAGGCGGCGACCGGCCCGGCGGCCAACGCCGTCGTCGCGCAAACGATCCGCGGCGCATTGGCCGAGATGTTTGGCGCACAGGTCGCGCAGGCGACGCGCGTGCAGTACGGCGGCAGCGTCACCCCGGCCAACATCGCCGAGTTCATGAGCCAGCCCGATCTCGATGGCGCGCTCGTCGGCGGCGCCAGCCTCAAGGCTGCGGACTTTGTCGAGATCGTCAGGCAGACGGCCAGGGTCAAGGCGTAAGGCTCTGCGTCAACAGCTTGTTCTCACTGCACCCCCCGATAGGGTCGGCCATGCGAAGGACGCCAGGCGCATCCTGGCGTTCTTGGCGTCTTGTTCAAGGCCGGTAACTGCTAATGACAGTGCCGCCCACGCCAATCAGTGCTGACTACTTTGTAGATGTCCAGGTAGGATTCGTCCCAGAATACAACCCGGCAACGCACAAGGCCATTGTAATCGTCTGAGGCCAGACAGGTGATTGGTTCTTCGATCCTGCCAATGTGGATATTCTGACGTAGACCACGTTCAATGGCGGCAAAGTAGTCGTCAATGGTCACGCGGTCACCATTGTCTTTTGCATAAATTGGCGGATGGGAAGCGAGGTCAGATAGAGGTGATATAGACCGGCCCACATCATTAGATCGTCGTCGTCGCCCAGTTCGCCGTTCTCAAAGCGCCGATAGAACTCGATCGTCGAATAGCCATATTTTCGCTCGTAAGCGCGCAAACGCTCGGAAAGCTCTTCAAAAGTCAGGCGTTGCGGTGTAAACATCGTGTATACTCCCATCTGTCCAGGTAATGTCGCGATTGAATTATAGCATCGGCGCATTTTCATCGCAACGGCCCGATGGCTCAAGTTGAATCGTCAAGTGGGAAATACCCCAAGTTTCACGTTTGACATCCCCATGCCCAACGACGTTACCCTCATCGTGATGGCCGGCGGCGGCGGCGCAACGCCCGTCGAGCAGGCGGTCGCAGAAGCGTGCCGGGCGGCAGCGCAAGATACCATCGAGCGGGCGCTTGAGGCGGACGCGGCCAGCCGCATCGTCTTTGTCACCGATCGCGCCGAGTGGGCCGAGTCGCTCGGTGATGTGCCGGTCACGATTGACCTGGATACCTCTGGCGCGCCGTTCCACTTTGGCGGGCGATTGGCGGGCGTGATCGAGCGGCACAACATCCATCGCGCGTTTTACCTGGGCGGCGGAAGCGCGCCGCTGATGGATGGCGCGGCGCTGCGCGCGATTGCGGATGCGATCCGGCAAGAGGATGGCCTGATCGTGACCAACAACATTTACTCGAGCGACTGGGCCGCGTTTGCCCCGGCGGATGTGACGGCGCGACTGGCCGATCAGCTCCGCTCGGATAACTCGCTGGGGTGGATCCTTTCGCGGCAAGGTGAGCTGACCGCACGCGAATGGCCGCGCTCGGCGGCGACCCAATTCGATCTGGACACGCCGACCGATCTGGTTATCGCGGGTATGCGCAAGGACATCGGGGCGCATTTGCGCCAGCACCTCACCACGTTGGGCTGGGACAACTCGCACGTCCGCGCCGCCGCGCAGGCTCTGATGACTCCGGCAAAACAGGTTATAATAGCGGGGCGCGTGCCGCAGTCTACGTGGGCTTACCTGGAAGACAAGACGCTGTGTTGGATGCGTGTGTTTTCCGAAGAGCGCGGGATGCGTGCGAGCGGAAGGCTGTCAGGTGGGCTGGTGCGATCGCTGTTGGCGGATTATCTTGAGCGGGTTGGTCTGGAACATTTCTTTCACGACATGGGTGAGTTGTCCGACGCGATGTTTCTCGACAGCCGTGTGATCCTGGCCGCGCGCAAAAGCTGGCCTTCAGCGGCCGACCGGTTCAATTCCGACTTGCGCCGTCCAAACGAGGTAACCGATCCGTTCCTGCGCGATTTCACAGCGGCCGCCATTGCCGCGCCGATCCCGGTCGTGTTGGGTGGACACTCGCTGGTTTCGGGTGGCTTGCTGGCGCTGATCGCCGATTGAGCGATTCATTGTTCCCGGATCATGATGAAAAACATCTTATTTATCTGCACAGCGAACATGTGCCGTTCGCCGATGGCGGAAGGGTTGATGAACGCCAAGCTCAGGCGCGAAGGGCGTGCGCTCGAGTTTCATGCCGAGTCCGCGGGCGTGTGGACTGTGGATGGTCGTCCGGCCACAGACACGGCTGTGATCGTCATGGCTGGCCGCGGGATAGACATCAGCCAGCATCGGAGCCGCGTCGTCACCGAGGAGATGATCCGGGAGGCCGCGCTCATCCTCACCATGACGCGCAGCCACGCCGAGGCGATCCGCGCCGAGTTCCCAGCGTATCGGACCAAAGTCTATCAGCTTTCTGAAATGGTGGGAGCCAAATTCGATATCGAAGATCCGGTCGGCGGCACACTGCAACAATACGAGTTGACCGTCCAGGACATTGAGAACCTGATCGAGCAGGGCTATCCCCATATCATGCAATTGCTGAATGATCGGTGACCGGGACGTTCGATGCTCGATCTCAAAGATTTTTACCATTTGCCAGAGATAGGGGTCTTTTTTGAACAGCTTGCCGCAAGTGAGCCAGGTCTGATCGTCATTGCCGGGCTCGACCCACCGACGGTAACGACCGAAACAGACGGCATTCTGCCCAGTGGTCGTTCTGCCATCTTTCGCATCCTGATACGCCACATCCTCACCCGACAGCCCACTGCACGTGCAATCGTCGTGACCGAAACCAAAGAGACCCTGCGTGTGCCTCGTCAGCTCAAACACCGGGTCGAATGGGCGCTCGTCCAGCCACCTTACACCTACACCGGCCGAATCACTCATGCCACTGTGCGTCGCCCCGAGTTGCTCGTGATCGATCAGCTCGATGCTGAGACTGCGCCGGTCGCTCTGCAGGCTGCCCAGAGTGGGATCAAGGTAATGGCACAGATGGACACGATTTTCATCGGCTCAGGCGTGGTCCGCCAATTGCTCGATCTGGGTGTGCCGCGCGAGTCGCTGAGCAGTTTGGCGTGGGTCATCACCGTCCAGCGATGGGCGATGCTCTGCCCGGGCTGTAAGCAGCCGGAGCAGCCGGCCGCAGCGCATTTGGACGAGTGCCGCCACCGCTATCCCAGGGTGCCTCTCGAAGGAACATTTTTCCGTGCCGGAGGTTGCGTCAGTTGCAACCACACCGGGCGGCAGGGCCAGATGGCGGTGTTCGACGTCTTTCGTGCGGAAACGGATCCGGAGGCGATGCTGGGGCGTCCCAGTCTGTTGCCGATGCAAGAATACATTCTCCGCCTGGCTGTGCTGGGTCATGTGCCACTGGATGATGCGATCTACTTTGAGGGTGACCGGCTCCGTCGCATCTATGGTTTGTTTGCCAGCAGCGAACGCGCCTTGGCCGAATCCAACGCTATACTCCAGCGGAGACTTGCGGAATTGGAAGCGGCCAACAAGGTGCTCTTGCAGCGTACCGAAGCGCTCATCTCGCTGGAGGAGATTGGTCACATGCTCGTCACCTCCGATAGTCTGGGCGAGCTGGCGAGCCGCGTGTGCCGCCGCGCTCGGGACTTGTGTGGGGCTGACCGGGCGATCTTGTACTTTCTTCGGCCCGATAGCACGGTCGAGGTGCTGGATGTGTGCGGGTGGGACACCGGGTTGTTGCATCGGCGGTTGGATGCTGCAATGGTGATGGGCGCAGGTGGGCTGGATGCCGCCACCGCTGAGCCGACAGTTTTTCCTGACTATCCGCCGGGCGTTGAGCCTGCTCCGCCGGGAGCCAGAGACGTTGTACTCAGGGCAGGGTTGCGCATGCCGCTGATCGCACAACAAGAGGTTGTGGGACTGATGATCGTCCACACGACCACCGGGTCTTCCTTTGCGCCCGGCCAGGTGGCACTATTGCAGGCCTTTGCCAATCAGGCCGCGCTGGCGATCCAACGTGCGGGATTGATAGATTCACTCCGCGATAAAATCGCGCAGCTTGAGGCAGCACAGGCCGAGCTGGTCCACAAGGAGCGATTGGAGCGGGAACTCGAATTGGCCCGGCAGGTTCAACAGAGGCTCTTGCCGCGCACCTTCCCACTCATCCCAGGCTTTGCGTTCGCGGCGCGGTGTGAACCGGCCCGGCGCGTGGGCGGCGATTTTTACGATGTGATCCTGCTTGACGCCGATCGGTTCGGCATCGCCATCGCTGACGTATCCGACAAGGGGATGCCCGCCGCGTTGTTCATGGCGCTCACGCGCAGCCTGTTGTTGGCCGAAGCGCGGCGTGAGCACTCCCCTCGTGCCGTGCTGAGCAATGTCCATCGGCTGCTGCTTGAGCTGGGCGAGCCAGACATGTTTGTCACAGCGTTCTATGGTGTCGTGGAGGTTTCGGCTCGTCGGTTGACCTACACGCGAGCGGGGCACGATCGCCCGCTGCTTTTGCGCGATAGCGCTGTGCATCCTTTGAGCGGCGAAGGCACGTTCCTGGGGGGAATCGAGACCGGCCAGTTAAACCTGTCGGAAGAGCAGATCAGCCTTCACCCCGGCGATCGGCTGGTGCTCTATACGGATGGTTTGATTGACGCGATGGCGGTCAATCGTCAGTTGTTTGGCCTGGGTCGGTTTGTGGAATTGCTGGAATCGGTGGCGAGTCTTGCGGCAGAAGGACTGTGTGATTTTGTTTTTGAACACCTGGTGGCTTATCAGGGCACAGCGGAACAGTATGACGATATGACGATGTTGGTTGTTCAAGTCAAGTGAGTCGAGTCAGCCCCTCGTCAAGCGTTCGCGGCATTCTTTTGTGTTGGCGTGTCGGTTGACTTGATCCGTTCGAACGCGGCCCGAATGGTTTCCAGCGCATCTGGCTCTTCGGGCAATTCCCCATAGTGGATTCCCACGTAAGCTTCGGTGATCTGATCCAGGTCTGTGTCGCAGTTGGGAAAGGCTTGATGCAGCGCCGCCAGGTGCTCGTAGGGGGTATGCGCGACCGGACGCGGATACCCACGGGACGCGGCCAGCCGGATCGTCTGCGCGTAAATGCGGCGGATGGTCAGCGCCGTGACCAGCCCGCCCGCCCCGAATCGCCCGACGATTTCAGCAAGATTCCGCAAGCGCGCCAGCCGCTGTCGCAACCGCTCGCGCAGCTTGCGCGCCCAGGCCTGGCTCGACCAGAGCGATTCGCGCTCTTCGTCTTTGTTGCTCTCTGAGGACTTGGGCCGCCGCCCGACCTTCAAGACGACGAGGGCCAACGCGTACAGCACGCCAAAGCCAATCGCGGCGATGACGACATAGACCAGCGCGCGCACTATCGTGGCGATGACGGGCGAGGGCTGCCGTGTCAACCGGCTCAATAGACTCTGGAATTGCTGGGCGAGGCGAAAAAGCTCGCTCAAGGCGGGGCCAAGTGAAGGCTCGAGCGAGCGCAAGAGCCATTCGATCAGCGCCATGAGCGGGGCCAGGATCACTGCAAATGGCAAAGTCAGGATGGCTAATACAGGCCCCAGCCATGAAAACAGCTTGTTCGTTCCCACGCCCAGTATGACTGCCGTGATCAGGCCAGCCAGGATGATCAGCGTCCCGGTCGAGCCGACGAGCACCATTAGCCACCATCCGCTGAATGGCAAACGTCTGCCGGCGCCGGTATGAGAGGCGGCTTCCACGCGCGTCAGTCCCATGGTCAGCAGTTCGCTGAAGAAAAACGCCGGCACAAAGATCGTCACAGCCTGGGCTGCGCTCACGACGGCAAACAGGGCCAGGACGATGATGCCCAGGTGAAATCCGAGCGCCGCATCCATTACACTGACAGGTCTATCGGCCAGTCTCAGCCCGCGCCAGCATAGCCAGATCACACTCAACAAAACGAGGGTGGCTCCAGGCGCCAGATCGATCAGGATCGTTGGGTGAAGCAGTATCCCGGACCAGTCTTGACGGGCCCCATACGGCTGGCGGGACATCAGCTCGCGCAAGATCAGGATGCTCAGGCCGAGGATGCCCATCAAAACTATCGCGCGTTGGATCCAGGGATGAATCCGCAGCGCGTCCATCGCGCGCGCCAGGTACAGCGTGGCAAGCATGACGGCCAGGCACTCGAGCGTCACACGTTCAGGCTGGATGCTGATGCTCAGCGAAAGGAACAGCAGCAGCCACGGCGCAATCAGGCAGGTTTCTGCCAAAGCCTGTGCGGGATAGATCGCCTCGCGTCTCCAGTTGATCTCGCGCTTGCGGTTCACGGGTTGACCTCTCGCCAGTGGGCAAAGAGATTCGGCTCGACGATCGGCTCGTGTGGCTTGGGCGGGCGCGCAATGTCGAACGGCAAGTGATATGTCAGGACGCCGTGCAGCGTCGGCGGGGGATCGGAGGTCAGCGCGATCAGCACGATCTGTCGCCCGGCGAGGCGCAATTGATCAATCGCGGCCATCAATTCCTCGGTCACGATGGGCGTCACCACGACGAACGTCGCGCCCCACGGCAGGGCTGGGCTTTCGCGCAGCAGAAAACGGCCCATGGGCATGGTCACGTAACCGGTGACGGCGGCGAGCAGTTCCAGGATGCGCGTCAATTGATCGGGGCTGCGGCCCGGCTTGATGCGAAGCGATCGGTCAGAGCGAGGCACGGCGCCGTTGGCGATCAGTCCGACCGGGTAGCGCTGCTCGGCCGCATACGCGGCCAGCGACCCGGCCACGCTGATCGTCCGTTCGAGCAGCTCCTCCAGAATGCCTTCCCAGGGGCGCGGCAGCGTGGCGACGTTCAGGCAGATGACGATCGTCAGCGTCGTCGTCGGCTCGTAGACGCGCGCCTGAAGTTGCTGGCGGCGGGCGGTGGCGGGCCAGTGGATGTGGCGGAAGCTGTCGCCGGGGCGAAGGTCACGCGCGCCCATGGTCCGGCTGGGGTCTTCAAAGAGACGCCGCCGCGCGCGTGTATTGCCCAGCGGTTCTTTGGACGGCAATCCCAGTTCCGGCAGCGAATAGAGGCGCGGATACACGATGAGGGCGTCTTGTTCGGGGATCACCTGCTCGGTCTGAAACAACCCGAACACGTCGCCCGAGACGAGCCGCGTTGGGCCAAGCCCGTACACACCGCGCTGAACTGCCTGAAGCACATAGTGGCGGCGGACACGCTCGTACCAGCGCAGCGCCAAGACATTGGTCAGGTTGCCCATGTCTTGGAGGCGCGAAGGGCTGAGGGCGTCGCTCTGGGTCGGCGGCACAGCCAGCGGCCATTCATCTTCAGCGCGCAGCCAGGGCACGGGCAAGAATTTGTTGTTTTCCACCAGCACGTCAATTTCGACTTGTTCGCCGGGAAACGCGCGGTTGCGTGTGATGCGCCGCCGGTAGGTCACGTCGCGCAGGACACGGTTGTTCCACCATGTTCCTGCGGCAATCGTCATCAGTAAAAAGATGGGCAGCACCAACATTCCGGGCAGGCCCAACACCAGCCCGGTCAAGATCATGACAATGCAGAGATTGATCCAGCGTTGATTGAACACGAGTTAGTTGGTTATCGGTTACTCAGTTATCAGTTGGTCGGTGATCAGTGATCGGTGATCAGTGGTCAGATTCCTGATGACCGATCACTGATTACTGATCACCAGTGACTGATTACTGATCACTGGTGACTGATAACTGACTCGCTAACTTTCGACGGGGACGGGGACCGTGTCCACGATCTCGGCCACCACGTCTTCTGGTCTGCGTCCGCGCAGGCGCACCTGGGGCTGGATGAGGATGCGGTGAGTCAGCACGTAAGGCGCGAGCTTTTTGATGTCGTCCGGCACGACGAACTCGCGGCCCTGGATCGCGGCCCAGGCTTGCGCACAGTGATAGAGCGCCATCGTCCCACGCGGGCTGGCGCCCAGCGCGACCTCGGCGTGCTCGCGCGTCGCGCGCGTGATCGAGACGGCATAGTTCCGCACGCTGGCCTCGACGCGCACCTCTCGCGTTTTTCTTTGCATCATCTGCAATTCCTCAGTGGAGAGGACCGGTGAAAGCGTTTGGAGTGGATCGGTTCGCTCAAAGCGCAGCAGGATAGTGTTTTCCTCATCGCGCGTGGGATAACCGATAGGCAGCTTGATGAGAAAGCGGTCAATTTGCGCTTCGGGCAGCGGGAACGTGCCTTCGAGTTCGATTGGGTTCTGCGTCGCCAGCACCAGGAAAGGGCGCGGCAAAAGTTTGGTCTCGCCATCCACGGTGACCTGGCGCTCTTGCATCGCCTCCAGCAGCGCCGACTGGGTGCGCGGCGTGGCGCGGTTGATCTCGTCGGCCAGCACGATCTGCGCAAAGACCGGCCCGGCCCGAAATTCCCACTCTTGGTGTTTCTGGTTGAAATAATTGATGCCGGTCACGTCGCTGGGGAGCAGATCGGGGGTGAACTGGATGCGTCGGAACGCGCAGCCCAGACTGGCCGCGAGCGCCTTGGCGAGCGTCGTCTTGCCGATGCCGGGCACGTCCTCGATGAGAATGTGCCCCTCGCACAACACGGCGACCAACGCCAGATTGATTGGTTCTTCCTTGCCGACGATCACTCGCTGGATGTTGTCTCGCACGCGCTGCATGGATTGAGCGATCATGGAGCCCTTTCGAGTTCGTCTACGTCAAACGTCATGCGTCAAACGTCATACGTCAAACGTCATGCGTCGTTGGAGTCGGGCAGGGGGATATTTCGCAGGAGACTTTTCAGCGTCTCATCCACCAGTGGTTCGTCTGGCAAACTGTCGGTCCTTGGCTCATCTGTCGCCGCAGAACCATCCTTAATAATCTCATCTGTTGGCAGTTCATCCGGCAAATTGTCGGCGGCGATCAAGTAGGCGGCGCCTGGTTCGCGGAGGGCGCGGCCGCGTTGTTGAGGAACCATTTTCAATATCAGTTGGATGATTCGCGTGACGAGTTCCATGCGGTGTTCGGCGACGGTTTGCCCCAGCACGTAGCGGCTTTTGAAATACCAATCTCGACTCTCACGCGCCGAACCCAAGCTGTATTCATAGAACCGGGCGCAATCTTTGCCTGTGCCGCGCGAGTAGCCCTCGGCCAAATTCGCACTGATCGAGCCTAATGCCCGATACAACTGATCGGCCAGTCCAATCGTTCGGTGGTCTTGGGCCAGTCTGGTAACGTCATGCCATCCCAGGTCTGAGACGAACAAAGCCAACCGGTACGCTGTCATCTTCCACAGGGTATCCGCTTTGATGGTATCCGGTACTGTCCTTTCCCATTCCTCATAGTTCATCGGCCTCGCCTCCTGGCCTTGACGTTTCACGTTTGACGCATCACGTTTGACGCATCACGTTTGACGCAAGTATATCACGATTCCCAAGTGTGGTATAATCGCGCCACGCGATGCGCCTAGAAAGAATCATCCCTTGACTCGCATTTACGTTGCCCTTGACCTCGAGACAACCGGCCTGGACCCTCAGCGTGATGGCATCCTCGAAATCGGCGCGGTCAAGTTCCGTGGCGGCGAGGTGCTCGATACCTTTTCGAGCCTGATCAATCCGGGTCGCCCGGTTCCCCCCAAGATCACCGAACTGACGGGCATCACCAACGAGATGGTGCGCGATGCGCCCCCGCTGCGGTCGGTGTTGACCCATCTGGCGACTTTTGTGCGCGACCTGCCGGTGATCGGTCATAGTGTTGCCTTTGACTTGGGCTTTTTGCGCCGATACCAGACGCTCACGTCCAATGAATCCCTCGATACGTTCGAGCTGGCGGGTATCCTCGTCCCGCACGAAGAACGTTACTCGCTCGGCAAGTTGACCGAGGCGCTGGGGGTGCCGGAGCCGCAGGAGCATCGCGCGCTCAGCGATGCGCAACTGGCACATCAGTTATTCCTCAAGCTGTTCGAGCGCGCCTGCCAAATTCCCACACCGATTCTCGAAGAGATCGTCAAGCACAGCCAAAAGGTCGGGTGGACGCCGGGCGGGTTCTTTGAGGATGCGCTGCGGGCGTCGGCGCGAGGGGCGTTCGAGGCTGGCTCCATCGGCGCACAGATCGCGGCCAAGCAGGCGGCGGCCAAACGCAAGACCCGGCGCAAAGCCGAAGCGCAGCCCAGCGCCGCGCCCATCTTTATGCCGTCGCTGGATGCCAGGCCCTTGCAGCCTGCGTCCGAACAGGTTCCGCTGAATGTAGACGCGCTCGCGGCGATGCTGCAAGAGGGTGGGGCGCTCAGCCAGCAGTTCCCCAACTATGAATTTCGCCCTCAGCAGGCGCAGATGATGCGCGCCGTCGCCGAGAGCTTGAATCACAGCGGCCACCTGCTGGTCGAGGCGGGCACCGGCACTGGCAAATCGTTGGCCTATTTGCTGCCGGCCGTTCACTGGGCGCATCAGAACGGATTGCGCGTTGTCGTCAGCACCAATACGATCAACTTGCAGGAGCAGCTTTACCACAAAGATTTGCCCGACCTGGCCAGGATTCTGCCGTTCGAGTTTCATGCGGCGGTGCTCAAAGGGCGCAGTCATTATCTGTGCCCGGCGCGGTTGCTTTCGCTGCGCCGGGCTGGGCCTTCGTCGCCGGAGGAGATGCGTGTCCTGTGCAAAGTGTTGCTGTGGTTGCCGGGCACCGTCACGGGCGATGGGGACGAGCTGTTCCTGCCCAATCCGACCGAACGCGCGATCTGGGCGCGATTGAGCGCGGAGAACGAAACCTGCGCGCCGGAGCGCTGTGCAGCGTTCGGACGCGGCGAGTGTTTTTTCTACCGCGCGCGCCAGGCGGCCGAGGCTGCGCACATTGTCATCGTCAATCATGCGCTGCTGCTCGCCGATGTCGCCGTCGAAAACCGCGCCTTGCCAGACTATCAATATCTGATCGTTGACGAAGCGCATCACCTTGAAGATGCTACGACGCAGCAACTGGGGTTTGCAGTGGATCGGAGCTGGCTGCAGCGGATGCTGGCCGAGATCGGCAAGATCGGCGATGAGCGGCGCGCAGGGGGCTTGTTGGCCGATTACGTTGGCCGCGTCCGCCACGCCGTTCCGGAAGAGATTGCTCGCACAGTTGAGACGTTTGTGGAGCAGGCCGCCAGGGCTGTAGATGGCGTCATGCGTCAGTCCGAGGATCTGTTCGACCGGCTCGAAGGATTTGTCCAGGAGCAGCGAGGCAATGATTCAAGCGAATACTCGTTCCGCTTGCGGATCGTCCCGGCGCTTCGGACGCAGCCGGCCTGGTCGTCCATCGAGATCGCAGCCGACAATCTTTGCAAAGGCCTGTTGGCGATTGCCGAGGGTCTGGGACGATTGGCCGCCGGCCTGGCCGATCTATCCGATTACGATGTGCCCGATGCGGCGGATTTGCAGGCGCGCCTGCTGGGCGCGCGGCGCGAGATCGCCGAGACGCGAGGACATCTGAACGCGATCCTGTGCAAGCCAGAGGCCTCGGGCATCTATTGGGCCGAGCTGGCCAGTCCATCTAACGGCGGATGGCGCAACCGTAATCACACGTTGTCGTTGCACTCGGCGCCGCTGCACGTCGGACCGTTGGTCGAACAACACTTGTTCAAGACTAAATCGTCCGTCATCATGACTTCGGCCACGCTGCAAACGGGCGGCAATTTCAATTTTATCAAGGAGCGATTGCACGCCTGGGACGCGGACGAGCTGGCTGTCGGCTCGCCGTTCGATTTCAAAAGCTCGACATTGTTGTATGTTGTGTCCGATATACCCGAGCCGGGCGAGCCAGGTTATCAGCGCGCGTTGGAACAAGGGCTGGTTACCCTATGCCGCGCGATGGGCGGGCGGACGATGGTGCTGTTCACGGCTTACAGCCAGTTGCGCGCGACGGCCAAATTTCTTGCGCCGGCGCTGAGCCAGGATGGCATCACGGTGTACGAGCAAAGCGATGGCTCTTCGCGCCGTCAACTTTTGGAGAATTTTAAGAACGCACAGCGCGGGGTACTGCTGGGCACACGCTCGTTCTGGGAGGGCGTGGACGTGCCGGGCGAGGCGCTCTCGTGCCTGGCGATCGTGCGGCTGCCGTTTGCCGTCCCCAGCGATCCGATCTTTGCCGCGCGCAGCGAGACGTTCGAGCAGGCGTTCAACGAGTACTCGGTGCCGGATGCGATCTTGCGCTTTCGGCAGGGCTTTGGCCGCCTCATCCGCACAGCCTCCGACCGGGGCGTGGTGGCGGTGTTCGACAAGCGTTTGATCACCAAGGCCTATGGGCAGACGTTCCTCAAGTCGCTGCCCGAGTGTACGGTGCGGCGTGGGCCGCAGGCCGAGATCGCGCGCGCGGTGACGGAGTGGATGAATCGGGAGCGCAAAGCATAGCGCAGGCAATGCAGAACCCCGTTCTCTCAAAGAGAACGGGGTTTTTGATCTGCAAGACCTGCGACGGTGATTGAGATCACCTACTGGGACTGGCGCAGCACCAGCGGCAGGTAGATGCGCTTGTCGAGCGGCCAGTACTCATCTGCGCCGAGATCAGGCGCGATCCCCTGCGGTCGTGGCTGATTATCAATGTCGGTTGTCACGCCTGCGTCAATGCCCTGGTCAATTGCGGCGGAGGCGGCGGTGAGATGATAACCGTCTGGCGCGAAAGCCGGATCGCCCGTGATGGCGTTGGTAACCGTGATAAAGCCATCGCCACCTGTGTTTGCTCCGTTGCCGAACCAGAGCACACCGTCAATAGTAGCCTGGCCTCCTGTGACGGTGATACCAACAGTTTGGCTGACCAAGATAGTGTTCGTCAGCATAGCAGCGCTGCTGCCTGTGATGGATATCCCGCTGCCCTCTCCTCCATTGTTGCGGGCGATGGTCGCGTGCAGTGACCGAAGCGTTGAAGATGATCCGGAAGAGATGGCACCGCCTGCCGCCCCGGCCTGATTATCCATGATGACGTTATTGACTGACGTGATCGTCTTGCCGCTGGCGTATAATCCGCCGCCTACAACTTGGGCAGTGTTCGATGAGATGATATTGTATTCGAGCAGGACGTCGGTAGAGCCCGTGCGCAACCCACCGCCACTTTGAGCAGCGTTCGATTGAATCAGGTTTTTGCTGAGAGTGACAAAGGACGCACTGGAGAGTGTCGCACCGCCACCATATCGCGCTGCCGTGTTATCTGTGATGCTGTTTTTGTTGAGAGTGGCAATGCTATTGCAACAGATGAATAGCCCTCCGCCATCTTGCCCAGAGTGATTGACGGCAATAGTGTTGCCATCAAGCTGAGCGGTGCTGAGCGCCACATAAACTCCACCACCATCACTAGCAGCGGCAACGTTTGAGATGATGGTGTTACCCTCGAGTGTGGCTTGACTGTGGTTATAGAGATAAACCCCTCCCACAATGAAAACCCCCGTGTTGGAAACGATGGCGTTCCCGCTAAGCAGAGCATCGCTGCGATCCAGGACCAGCCCTCCGCCCATATAGGCCGTGTTGGACAGGATGGTATTCCCATTGAGTATGGCATATCCAGAGCGCACGCAAAGCCCACCGCCACCATAGGCAATATTGCTGGAAATTACATTCTGGACTTTCGCCAAATTTGGCATTTCGAACCTGAACAACTGATAAATCATCGGCATGTCAGCCACCCAGCGGAGCCGCTTGGCCCTGTGCCGCCGGAACAGCAAAGCTAGAGCATCGGGCGGACCGATCTC
>DAOTXX010000083.1:0-7550 GCA_034434835.1 Thermoflexales bacterium
CCCTCTCCTGCGTAGCAGGAGAGGGAGGGGGAGGGGCAGAGAGAGGATGGGAGCGGTCACGGCGCTCCGACGTTTACGAAATGCGGGTCCACCCGATCGTTGAGCTGGCTGATCTCGACATCCTCGTGGATCAGGCCGCCCCAAAAGTAGAGCGGATTGCGCGGCGGGACATAGTTGATGCGAATACAGCCCGTGACCGTCGCGCGCTTGCCAACCGGCAAATAGTAAAAATCCTTGCTGTCAATCATCTTCTTTTCCAGATCGCCTGCTCCACCGATGGCCCAGCGGAAGGGATAGTTCATCAGTTGAGTGTCAAAGCCGATCGCGGCGCGAAAGACGCCGGACTCTTCCGCCCAGCCTTTGGGACGGTCGGCGCGCGGCGCGTTGAAATTCTGATCGAGATCGTAGCACGTGCCGGGCGGCGGCCCGCTCGTGCGGATGGGCACCATCCCATAATTTTCCACTGTCATTGTAAAATAGATCGTATCGCCCAGTTGAATGGGGCATTGGGCTTTGGGGACCGGACAGTTGGAAAACGTGACCTCGCCGTCCACGATCTCGGCGCGCGGCACCCCTCCGTCCTGGATCGTCAGCGTCGTCGTGGCGATAGCATGCTGGCCGACCGGGTCGGTCGCTTCGGCATAGACCGTATACGTGCCATCCGGCGGCGGTTCGGCGCCATTGTCCACGCCCGCGTCGTAATCGAACGTGTGCAGCCCTTTTTCGCCCGGCTTCCGCAGGCCGGTCTTTTCAGTGATTGGGTATTGGGTATTATCGGTGCCGCGCAGATAGACGCGCAGGTCGGCGTCCTTGCTGATGACGACGTTGATCGTCGCGCGATCCGCGAGGCCATCTCGATTGGGTGTGAACACGGGCGGCGAGGCCGTGAAGGTCGTGATCTCGATGGGTGTAGGGTCGGCGTCTTGGATGGTCAGTGTGCCGGTGCGCTCTTGCGTTTGCTTTCCGTCGCTGGCAGATACGACCCACGTGTACGTGCCAGTCGGCAACAGACGATTATCAATCACGCCGCCGAACAACACCGAGTACGATCCGGCCGGGCGTCTCTGGTTTTGGCGAAAGTAGTAGCGTTGGCCGCTGGCATCCTGCAGGTAAATCGAGACGCGAGCATCGCGGTTCAGCACATAGTCAATCTGCGTCACATCGGCGCGGCCGTCGCCGTTGGGAGAAATCGTCGCCGGTTTGAATGAAGCTACGGTCAGGAGTGAATTGCTTCCACAGCCAGTCACGCTGGCGATGACGATCAGAACACAGGCCAGCCATGTGGCCATCGAAAGGGGCTTGGACACAAGGGCCTCCGGCAAGTGATCGAATTTCAAATCCGAGCGGATGCGCACAGTCTAACAGACAGGGAAAAAAGTGTCAAGGCTGCCATCCACCATCCGCCATCCAGGGGTTGCGTTTTATGCGCCTTGATTATACAATCTCTGCGCCGCTCATCCTGAACAACAGAGAGGCTGGTGTGAGAACCTACCGTGAGACACTGGATTATCTTGAGCAACACGCTAACTATGAACTCTATCGCTCCGTGTCGTATGCGCCCGAGACGTTTAGCCTCTCGCGTGTCACCCAACTGTTGGAGCGGCTGGGCAATCCACATCGGCAGTTCAAGGCTATCCATGTCGCTGGCACCAAGGGCAAAGGCTCGACGTGCGCTTTGATCGAGTCGGTGCTGCGCGCTGCAGATTATCGCACTGGACTGTACACCTCGCCGCACCTGCACACCTTCCGTGAGCGTATCCGGGTCGGCGGCCAGTTGATCGGGCGCGATGAGGTCGTGGCGCTGGTGGACGAACTGGAGCCGCACGTCGAGGCGGTGCCGGGTTTGACGTATTTCGAGATCGTCACGGCGATGGGGTTCCTGTATTTTGCGCGCCAGCACGTAGATGTGGCAGTGGTCGAAGTGGGACTGGGCGGACGGCTGGACGCGACCAATGTCATCGCGCCGCAGGTCAGCGTCGTCACGTCGTTGAGTTTCGATCACATGGCATGGCTGGGCGATACACTGGCCCAGATCGCGACCGAAAAGGCCGGCATCATCAAGCCGGGCGTGCCGGTCGTTTCCGCGCCGCAGCCGCCGGACGCGCTGAGCGTCATCGAGCGTGTCGCGGCCGAGCGCCAATCTCCCTTGTGGCTCGTGGGCCGCGACTGGCTGTATGCGCCCGGGCAGATCGAGCCAGACGGCCAGTGGTTCGCGCGCCTCAGGCCGGAGTGGTACCAGCGCTTTTGGCCCAGCCCCGAGTTCTACTGGCTTCCGCTGCGCGGACGCCACCAGATCGTCAACGCGATGGTGGCGCTGGCCGCGCTCGATCTCTTGCGCGACATGTGTTGGCCGATCCCCCCGGAGCTAGTCCGGGAAGGATTACGCTCGACGCATTGGCCTGCGCGCATCCAGGTGCTTGCTCGCGAGCCGCTCGTCGTGACCGACGGCGCGCACAATGGCGAATCGGCGCAGCGACTGCACGCCGCCTTGCTCGAATGGTTCCCTGGCTGTCAGTGGACGCTCGTCTTTGGCGCGTCGTCGGACAAGGACTTGGGGGCGATGTTGGATGCGCTCCTGCCCATATCCGCGCGGGCCATCCTGACCCGCGCGCACAGCGCTCGCGCGGCCGACCCGGAACGCTTGGCCGAGCTGGTGAGATCGCGCGGCTCAGAGGCCAGCACGGCGGCAAGCGTGGCCGAGGCGTTGGACCTGGCTCTGCGCCAGGCCGATGAGCACACCGGCGTCATTATCACCGGCTCGCTCTTTATCGCCGCCGAAGCGGAAGAGGCCTGGACCGCGCGGGTGGGCGCGCCGCCCTTTGAGACCGATTACGATTGAGCGCCGATGTTGTTGTGGATGATTGTCAGAACAGGACGCAAAGCATGAATAATCGAAAGGAGTCAATAAATGGCTGAATCAACATTTCAGGTGAGTGTTCCTGCGCCTCTGCTCCAATTTGGTATTGACCAAAATGAAGTTCAACGCCGAGTTACCGAGTGGCTTGTGTTGTCTCTCTTTGTCGAAGGCCGGATTTCTTCCGGCAAAGCTGCGCGTCTGTTGAACATGAGCCGCATTGAATTCCTGGAACTGCTCCGCGCACGGGGGATCGCCTACATCAACTATACGCCTGCTGAATTGGCCGAAGAGTTCGCAGCGGTGAAGAAACTAGAGGTAAAACCAGCCCCATGATCGTCGTCTCCAATACTACGCCACTCATCGGTTTGGCTTCGATCCACAGATTAGACCTGCTACGTCAACTCTTTGGTGAAATATACATCCCGCAAGCGGTGTATGACGAGGTGGTGATCAAAGGACACAAAGAGGACAATGCCAAGCGCCAAGTATCTATGGCGATGTGGATCAAAAGGGCCAATGTCCAAGACCGTTTGGCAGTCCAAGTGTTGCTGGACGAGATGGATTTGGGCGAAGCCGAAGCGGTCGTGTTAGCGCGCGAAATAAGCGCCGAGTGGGTGTTGATGGATGAAAAGAAAGGGCGACGCAAGCTCTCGCAAATGGGCATGAACAAAATCGGTACGCTGGGGATTTTGCTGAAGGCAAAACAGGTAGGTCTCGTGACTGCTCTTCGACCTGAAATAGATCGGTTGCGACAACAAGGGTTCAGCATTAGCCAAGATGTGATTGACGCAGTTCTACAGCAGGCCAATGAATAAATATTTGATTTTGTGTGGTTCGCCGTCGGCGGCCTGGAGTCGAATCCAAAGGATCATGCATGCTAGATCATGACGTTCGCAATCAATTGATCAGCGCAGGCTTTATGGATGTGCCGCGCCGCGCGACCGAAACGGCTGGTATGCCGCAGCGCGTCCCGCGCGATCTCGAAGGGCTGATCGAAGCTCCGCTCCTGCCCTTGCGCGACACTGTGTTGTTTCCGCACATCGTCTCGCCGTTGCTCGTGGGGCGCGACTGCTCCGTGCAGGCGGTCGAAGCTGCTGAGCAGGCGCAGGGACCGCTCATCGTCGTCGCACAGCGCGATCAGGAAACGGAGGAGCCGACGCCCGAAGTGTTGTATGCCATCGGCACGGCGGTCTCGATTGTTCGCAGCCTGCGGATGCCAGATGGCACCACGAGCGTGTTGACGCAGGGCGAGCATCGCGTCGAGATCGTCGAGTTCACGCAGCTCGAGCCGCACTATCGCGTCCGCGCGCGGCCCATCTTTGAGCCGGTGGACCGCCCGCCTGCGACGGAAGCGCTGATGCGCGCAGTGCTGGCGCTGTTCGAAAAAGTGATCCGGCTCAACCGCAGCCTGCCGGAAAACGCGTACATCTTTGCGATGAATGTGAACGAGCCGGGCTGGCTGGCTGATCTGGTCGCTTCGACGATTGACCTGGACGTGCCGCAGCGTCAGGAACTGCTCGAAATGTTCGACCCGACGATGCGCCTCCAACGGCTTTCGATTTTGCTCGCCAAGCAGCTCGACTTGCTCGAGCTGGAAGATCAGATCCACCTCCAGGTCCAGCGTGAAGTGGACAAGTCTCAGCGCGAGTTTTATCTGCGCGAGCAGATGAAGGCGATCCAGACCGAACTGGGCGAAGGCGACGTGCACACTCACGAGACCAATACGCTCAGGACCAAGATCGCCGAAAAGGGTTTCCCGGACGAGGTGCGCGCCAAGGCCGAAAAGGAACTGGAACGCCTGGCTGGGATGCCGCCGATGTCGCCCGAAGCGGGCATCATCCGTACGTACCTCGATTGGCTCTTGGAATTGCCCTGGGGCGTCAAGACTGAGGACAATCTCGACGTGAGTCACGCGGCCCAAGTTTTGGATGCGCGACACTATGGCTTGCCCAAAGCCAAGGAGCGCATTCTGGAATACATCGCCGTCCGCAAGCTGGCCGAAGGCACGCCCCGCGTGCGCAGCCCGATCCTGTGCTTTGTCGGCCCGCCGGGCACCGGCAAGACCAGCCTGGGTAAATCCATCGCCGAAGCGTTGGGGCGCAAGTTCGTGCGCGTGTCGCTGGGCGGCATCCGCGACGAGGCCGAGATCCGCGGCCATCGCCGCACCTACATCGGCGCGCTGCCGGGCCGCATCCTCCAAACCATGCGCCGCGCCGAGACGATCAACCCGCTGTTCATGCTGGATGAGATTGACAAGCTCGGGACCGATTTCCACGGCGATCCTTCTGCGGCGCTGTTGGAGGTGCTTGACCCGGAGCAGAATTTTGCCTTTAGCGATCACTATCTCGAAGTGCCATATGATCTCAGCCAGGTGTTGTTTGTGACGACGGCAAACTGGATGGATCCGGTCCCGCCGGCGCTGCGTGACCGGATGGAGATCATCGAGTTTCCCGGCTACATCGAAGAGGAAAAGCTCGCCATCGCCAAGAGCTTTCTCATCCCGCGCCAGCTCGAAGAGCACGGGCTGAAACCCGATCAGTTGACGTTCACCGAAAAGACGATCCGCACGATCATCCGCGAGTACACGTACGAGGCCGGGGTTCGCAACCTGGAGCGCGAGATCGCCAACATCTGCCGCAAGACCGCACGCCGCGTGGCCGAAGGCAAGCCGGTTCGCCGCAACGTGACGCTTTCGACCGTCACGCGCTTTCTAGGCCCGCCCAAATATGATTACGGCGTGGCCGAAGAACAAGACCAGATCGGCGCAGCGACCGGCGTCGCGGTGACAGATGCGGGCGGCGACCTCCAGCCGATCGAAGTGACGTTGATGGATGGCAAGGGGACCTTGCTCATTACCGGGCAGTTGGGTGATGTGATGCAAGAATCGGCCCAGGCGGCGATGAGCTTTACCCGCAGCCGCGCACAGGCGCTGGGGCTGGACGCGCGCGTGTTTGAAAAGACCGACGTGCACATTCACGCGCCGGAGGGGGCGGTGCCCAAAGATGGCCCTTCGGCGGGCGTGACGATCGTCACCGCGCTGGTCAGCGCGTTGACGCGCCGACCGGTGCGGCGCGACGTAGCCATGACCGGCGAGATCACGCTGCGCGGGCGCGTGTTGCCCATCGGCGGCGTCAAAGAAAAAGTACTGGCCGCTCACCGCGCCGGACTCAAGACCATGATCCTGCCCAAGAAAAACAAGAAAGACATGGTCGAGATCCCCAAGCGCGTCTTGTCGGACCTGCAGTTTGTCCTGGTGGATCATGTGGACCAGGTGTTGGACGTGGCGCTCTTGTCACCCATCGGGCCACCGCATACAGCCCGCAAGCGCAAGTCCGAGCGAAAGTCGGCGCGGAAAAAGTAAAATGCGTGGCAAACCCAGAAACGCAAATGGTGCATCCGAAGCTAGAGTGCCGCCTTCAGGCTGCAAGCTAAATTTGCACTCCGCAGCCATGACCGAATGATAAGGGATAGAGACGAATGAAAGTGGCAATTGTGACCGGAGCGTCGTCGGGCATCGGCGAGGCGACGGCCCGGCGGCTGGCGCGGGAGGGCATGGGCGTGGCGCTGGCCGCGCGCCGCAGAGACGAGCTGGAGCGCGTCGCCGGAGAGATTCAAGCAGCCGGGGGGCAGGTGCTCGTTGTACCCACGGATGTGTGTGACCGCGCGGCGATTCAGCGCATGACGCAAGCCACGCTGGAAAGATGGGGGCGGATTGATGTGCTCGTCAACAACGCTGGCGTGGGCTACGCCCGGCGTGTGGTCCATCTCGAACCGGAGCAATGGCGTCCCCAGGTCGAGATCAATCTCATCGCCGTGATCGAGTGTTCGCAGGCAGTGCTGCCGACGATGCTCGAAAAAAAATCCGGGCACATTATCAATATCGCGTCCATCGCTGGCCTGATTGGTTTGCCCGGATCGAGCACGTATTGCGCGACCAAGGCTGGCGTCGTCGCTTTTTCCGAGGCGCTGCGCCGCGAAGTGAGGACGAGCGGCATTCATGTGACGACGTTATGCCCCGGTTTTGTCGCTACAGGTTTCTCGCCGCGCCTCAAAAAGATCGCCGAGGGGCAGCCCGATGCTCCACGTTTGCCGGGCGTGATGAAGGCCGAGTACGTGGCCGATCACATTGCAGACATCATCCGTCACCCGCGCGCGTGTGTCATCATTCCGCCGGGCTGGGGGCTGCTGGTCGCTTTTGCCAATGCGTTGCCCTGGCTCACCGACCGCGTGATCGGTCAGTTCGGGGGGAGCTGAATCATGCTCCGTTCGATCACGATGAGTGACGCAAGCGACGTGGCCCGGCAGGCCAGCGCCGAGGTCGAAGCCTGGCTGCGTCGGAGACCCGATACGCTCGACGTGCGCAACGTCGAGGACGATCCCGAGTTCCAGCGCGTGGACGTTGACCTGGTGTGGACGACGCACAGGCGCTCGTACACGATCGAAGTCAAAGGCGACCGCTGGCACGAGACCGGCAATTTCTTCTTCGAGACGCTCAGCAATAAGGAAAAAGGCACGCCGGGATGTTTCCTATACACCCAGGCGGATTTTCTGTTCTATTATCGTAACCGTTGCGCAATCAGAGCCGACTTCGTTCGGCTCGGCTCAAAACTCGAACTTTGACAAGTGCATACACTGAAGCCCTCGACTTGTGGCAAAATTAGGGGGGCTACACCATTCCATCCCACGTCAGGAG
>DAOTXX010000084.1:0-45912 GCA_034434835.1 Thermoflexales bacterium
TGACGTGGGATGGAATGGTGTAGCCACCCTAATTTTGCCACAAGTCGAGGGCTTCCGTGTATGCACTTGTCAAAGTTCGAGTTTTGAGCCGAGCCGAACCAAGTCGGCTCTGATTGCGCAACGGTTACGCTAGTCCTTGTGGTGCTGCTCACACCCGTCTCCATCATTTACCTGATTGTCTCGCCCAGAGCCAGGAAACAGATGCTCAGAACGCTTGCTTTTTTGATCTCGTTCTTATTCTTCATCCAGTTGATACGCGAGCGGCTCCGCTCGCTCAACTGGGAGGCAGGGCTGTTATCTTCCGACGGATCTCTCGCGCCCGGCTTGTTTCCTACACTTCCCACTGCCGAGTTTGTGGCGGCGCCACCGGCGTGGCTCGTCTTGGTGACCAGCCTGATACTGGCTTTGCTGCTTGCCTTGGCGCTGGCGGGCATGGTTTGGTGGATATGGCTTCGCCGCCGACGCGCTGTCCATCCCCTGGCCCAACTGGCGCAAGAGGCGCAAGACGCGCTCGAGGCGCTGCAGGCCGGAGGCGATTTGAAAGATGTGGTCATGCGCTGCTATTTCGAGATGAACCGGGTCTTGCGCGAGCAGCGTGGCATCACGCGACCCGAGGCCATGACCCCGCGAGAATTTGAAAGGCAACTGGAGCAAGCCGGGCTTCCCGGAGAACACGTCCGCCAGCTCACGCGGCTTTTTGAAAATGTCCGCTATGGAGCCAAGGTCCCAGGCGAACGCGAAGAGCGTCAGGCGATGACGTGTCTCACAGCCATCGTCGAGCACTGCCGGAGTTTGTCCTGATGAAAACAGGAAAACTCTGGCTTCTGCTGCTCGCGCTCGCGCTGCTGCTGACGATCCCTCTGGTGCTGACCTTCAGAGACCTGGTGCGTGCGGTCATTGTCATTCCACTCTTGTACATCGTGTGGCTGGGGCGACTCGTGTACTTGAGCATCCCTCAACCACTCTTGTGGGCCATATTCCTCGCGCTGGCCTTGTTCATCATGGTAAGAAGCCTGCACGCACGTGCGCAGCTTCAACAGCCATCGCGCCCGGCAGAGCCAGCTCATGTAGGGCGCATCACCGTTTGGGCCAGGCGGCTTGATCGCATGACGCGCGGAGATTATTTCAGGTGGTGTGTGGCGCGTGACCTGGGACAGCTTGGCCTGGAACTGCTGGCCTATTGCGAGCGGCTCAGTCCTGGGCGGCATGATGTACGCCGTGAAATTGAAAAACTAGAAGCGCCACCCGAGATCCACGCCTTCCTCCGGGCTGGCCTGCTGCTGCCGTCTTCCAGGCCCATCAGCCTCCTCTCAAGGTTAGCACCCTGGTGGCGACCCAACGCGCCAGTCTCTCCACTCGATCTCGATCCTGAGCGAGTAGTGCAATTCTTGGAAACCCAGGTGGGGGAACAATGACTATTGAAATTGCCCAAGTATCTGCGCAAAGTGATCGAATAGTCCGCGAAGTCGAACGGGCCATCATCGGCAAGAGGCCACTGCTGGACAAGATCATGGCGGCCATCTTAGCCTCCGGGGGGCACGTGTTGCTGGAGGATTACCCGGGCCTGGCCAAGACCCTGATCGCCAAGAGCTTTGCGACCGCACTGGGTTTGGAATTCAAACGCATCCAGTTCACGCCCGACCTGCTGCCCGGCGACATCACCGGCGGCTATGTCTACGACCGCGAACGCAATCGCTTTGTGTTGCGCCAGGGGCCGCTGTTTGCCAACATCATCCTGGCCGACGAGATCAATCGCGCTTCGCCCAAGACCCAGTCCGCGCTCCTCGAAGCCATGCAGGAATATCAGGTGACGTTGGAGGGCGAGACGATGAAGCTGCCCGAACCGTTCATCGTGATCGCCACCCAGAACCCGATCGAATACGAAGGCACCTTTCCCTTGCCCGAAGCGCAGCTCGACCGGTTCATCATGAAACTTTCGGTGGGTTATCCTTCGCCGGAGGAAGAACACGAGATCGTGCGACGCCGCCGAGAGCGACAGCGCGACGAATTCGATTTGAGCCAAGTGACAAGCGCTGAGGAATTATTGGAAATGCGTCAAGCGGTGGAAGGGGTCTATGTTGAGCCAGACATTGAAAAGTACATCGTCGCCCTGATCGCTGCGACGCGCCAACGCCGGCAGGTTGCCGTAGGGGCCAGTCCCAGGGCCTCGCTGGCATTGCTCAAGCTGGCGCGCGCCTGGGCTGCTATGCAAGGCCGTGACTATGTGTTGCCCGATGACGTCAAACTGTTCGTCAGGCCGGTGCTCATCCACCGGTTGATCTTGGAACCCGACCTGTGGATGAGGCGACAGGCCGCCGACGAAGTGATCTCGTACGTACTCAACACCATCCCGGTCCCCGTCATCGAGGATGTTGAAAGATGAGCCGGCTTTTGCTGCTGAGCCTCCTGACTTACGGGCTGGTGCTCTGGGGACTGGCGACACTGGACGGCAGAGTGCTGGCGCTCGCCCTCCCCTTGGTGATCTACTTGGGAGCCGCGCTGGCCTATGGGCCAGGTGAACTCGATCTGGAGGCTACGCGGACACTCGACGCTGACCGCGTCTTGCCGGGCGATCCCGTGCTCGTGCGGCTTGCGATCGCCAACAAGGGGGCACGGCTGGAACAAGTGCTAGTGGAAGATGTCGTCCCTCCATCGCTCGAATTGCTCAGCGGCTCACCTCATGCGCTTGTCACGCTCCCGCCCGGCGAAGCGATCGAGCTGGAATACACCCTCAAGGGGAAACGAGGGCAATTTGAATTCCCAAGGGTTCAAGTGACCGCCAGCGATCATTTGGGACTCTTTCGACGACGAACCTTGATCCCGGCCCCGAGTCGGCTCATGGTCCTGCCGGGAACCTCCAGGCTGCGGCGGGTGGCGATCCGACCGCTGCGAACGCGCGCTTACGCCGGGCCGGTTCCCTCCCGGCAGGGCGGCTCCGGGATCGAGTTCTTTGGCGTGCGCGAGTATCAGTCGGGCGACCCGCTCCGCTGGATCAATTGGAGGAGCAGCGCTCGTCACCCCCGCGCGCTCTTTACCAACGAGTTCGAGCCAGAACGCATCGCCGATGTGGGATTGATCCTGGACGCGCGCCAGCGGAACGACATCTGGCTGAAGAATGACACACTCTTTGAACATGCCGTCCGCGCTACGTCCTCGCTGGCAGAAGCCTTTTTGAGCGACGGCAACCGTGTCGGGTTGTTGATTTATGGAGCGGGCCTGGAGTGGACCCTGCCAGGCTATGGCAAAGTCCAGCTCGAGCGCATCTTGCGAGCGCTGGCCGGGGCTGAGACGGGAACGAGCGAGGTCTTTGACAGCCTGGATTACATCCCGACCCGTTACTTTCCGGCTCGCTCACAGATCGTCTTGATCAGTCCCCTATGCCAGGATGACCTGCCCGTGCTGGTTCGACTCCGGGCACGCGGATACCAGGTGATGGTGATCAGCCCCGACCCGGTCACATTCGAAGCCGAGGCGCTGACTCCACAATGGGACGTAGCATTGGCGACCCGGATCGCCCGGCTCGAACGGACGCTCCTGCTCCGCCGGTTGCGGCAAGCCGGCATCCAGGTGGTGGATTGGCCGGTTCATACGCCGCTCGATCAGGCCGTCCTGGTGTCTCTTGGCGCGCGGCCATCCACGTTCCGCGTCGCCGGGATGACATTATGGTCGTGACGACGACATGACCGCGCGCCTCATGCTCATCAGCACCACTCTGGCCGCTTCCGCGCTCACGCTGGGGTATGCCCTGAATGGCCTGTGGGGCGGCGCGCTGCTGATCCTGGCCTTGGGCATCCTCTGGCTGATGGGGCAGCGATATGGCTGGGGCTGGATGGCTTCTGTGGCGCTGGTCGTTTTTATGGGCGCGGCGGCGATTGGTCTTCAACTGCGGTGGGGAGTCGGCTGGGCGCTGCTGGGCATGATGGCCGCGCTTTCCGCGTGGGACCTGGATCATTTTGCTCAACGCCTGGCGCGCGCCGGGCAGGCCGGACAGGCGCGGGAGCTAGAACGTCAGCATCTCCGGCGGCTGTTGCTCGTGGATGGATTGGGGTTGTTGCTCGCTGCAATCGCGTTAGGGCTTCAGGTCAAACTCGATTTCGGACTGGCGTGCATCCTGGGCCTGCTAGCCATCGTCGGGCTGAGCCAGGCGATCCGGTTCCTCAGGCGAGAAAGCGATTGATTTTGGTGTGACCAAAATCAGTTGAGACGTTTTGTCTGCTGCGGCAGGCTGTCATTCTGAGGCCCGCGTAGCGGGCCAAAGAATCTCATTGACGCAGGACTGAGACTCTTCGCCGCCGGAGCCTGCCCTGAGTGAAACGAAGGGGCGGCTCAGAGTGACATGTGTGAGTTTCAGAGTAGCGCCCGAACCCCCTGACGAGGGCAGGTGGCGCGAAGAATCTCGTTAGCCCGAGAGGGAGACCCTTCGCTTCGCAGGGTGAAAGACTGGATCAACCAGATTTGGTCACACCCAAAGGAATGGGTCGCAGTAAAAGTGCCGGCGATCATTGAGCCCAAGGTCTTTGAAATGGTGAGGAAGCGAAGGGGACTAAACGCCGAGCAAGCCAAACGTCATGTCAAGCAGCAATACCTTCTTGGTCGGAGGTTGCGCTGCGCCAAGTGTGGATACCCTTATCAGGGTAGGACACGACGAGAAAAGAATCAGTACTATTGTTGCAATGGAAGAATGCAACTGGGACACCTGTGCGATATGCCCAATTTCCGAGCTGACTGGGCTGACAATTCAGTGTGGAACTGGGTGAAGAACATCATGCCGCACCCAGATAGAACTCTTTTGCTCTCAAGTGCGAGCAGGGCTAGACCATGCAACTTTCGAGGATAAACGACAATACTGTGATCTTGTGGATGTGCGTGGTACACTTGCTGTAGAAGATGGTGAGAAGGGCGTATACGTCAAATGCAGAATTGGAGAGCAACGGCTGTCAGTTGCGCTAACATCGCCCTCATCAAGTACTGGGGCAATCGCGAGCAAGCCTTGCGCTTGCCGTCCAACTCTTCGCTTTCCATGAACCTCGCGGCGCTCACGACGACGACAACGGTCGAGTTCCTTGATGACCGCGGCGCGGACGTTGTGTTGATTGACGATGTTGAAGCGCGCGGCCCGGCGCACGAGCGAGTCGTCGCGCACCTGGATCGCGTTCGCGCCCTGGCGGGAATCAAGGCCAAAGCTAGTGTTGCCTCTCGCAACAACTTTCCGGCTGGAACCGGTTTGGCCTCTTCGGCGTCTGCGTTTGCCGCATTGACGGTGGCGGCGTGCGCTGCGGCCGGGCTGCAGCTTTCCACCGACGCGCTCTCGAGATTGGCGCGGCGCGCGTCCGGCTCGGCGTGCCGCAGTGTGCCAGGGGGATTTGTCCTCTGGGATGCGTGCGACGAGGACGATTGCTCGTTCGGGCGGATGATTGCCCCGGCCGAACACTGGGACTTGCGCGATGTGGTGGCTATCGTCGAGTCTACGCACAAGGCTATCGGCTCGACGGAGGGGCATCAGCTTGCCGCCACCAGCCCGCTTCAGGCGGCGCGTGTGGCGACCACCCCTGCGCGATTGGAGCGTTGCCAGTCAGCTCTGTTGACGCGCGATTTCTTTGCGTTGGCCGACGTGATCGAACAAGATACGTTGGCTATGCACGCCGTCATGATGACCAGCACTCCTCCGCTTTTTTACTGGCGTCCGGCGACGCTCGCGCTCATGCAGGCGATTCGCGCCTGGCGCGGCGAGGGGCTGCCCGTTGCCTTTACGATTGACGCCGGTCCGAATGTCCATTGCATCTGCCCCGCCGATTCTGCCCCGCAGATCGAAACCCTCGTCCGTTCCATCCCGGGCGTTGAGCGGATTCTTACGAGTCGCGTGGGAAACGGCGCCCGGTTGCTCAGATAACCGATCCATCATCGAACTATACTGCCAACGGTCGTAGACTTTCATTCTGTCTGCAAACAATTGGCCGTCGCACATTGTCGTTGCGAGCGCCCGAAGGGCGCGAAGCAATCTCTTTTACTCGATGGGGATTGCTTTGCCGCCTCCGGCGGCTCGCAATGACAAAATGAAACATTGTGACCGCGCCGAGTATATCTCACTATTGCGCTAATGCGCCAACTGGCGGTATAATGGCTTGGGAGCGTAGAAAGGGAGAAATCAGAGATGTCGTGGTTGATGACGGTGATTGCATTTTTTCTAGTCTTGGGACCGCTGGTGTTTTTTCACGAGTTGGGCCATTTTCTCTTTGCCAAGCTGGGGCGTATCCGTGTGATCGAGTTCGGCTTTGGTTACCCACCGCGCGTGTGGAAATTCTGGCAAAGCGAAGGGCGCATCACGATTGCTGGGGTGCGCATCACCATCCCCAAGAATTTCAAGGCGCGTCTGTCCAAAGCCGATGCACGGCGTTTGTTCAAAAGGCCCGAAGCGTCAGATCAATCGGCGGGTTTTGGCTTCCTCGACCGGCTGCCGCTGCCCGGCGATGTGATGGAGGTGATGGAGAACGGGCGCCTGGCCGAAGCATCGTTCGAGCTGCAGCCGGATGGCCGCCGCGTCTTGCAGGCCATCAAGCTACTCGACCCTGAGACTGACCGTGTAGAACCCATGCAGCGCACGACGCTCGTGCGGGGCGAGGTCAGCGATTACGTGCCTGGGACAGAATATACACTCAACTGGCTGCCCGTGGGCGGCTTTACGCGGATGCTGGGCGAAGAAGACCCGACCGCGCCCGACAGCTTTGCCGCCGCGCCCAAGCGCTGGCGCACGGCGACCTTGCTCGCCGGACCGGGGATGAATGTCCTGCTGGCCTTTGTCATTTTTGTCGTGATGTTTATGGCCGGCGTGCCCGAGCCGAAGGATGTGGAGGTCTATATTCCCGCAATCAAGCCAGGTGCCCCCGCTGATCTCGCCGGACTCAAACCCGGCGATACGATCCTGGCGATCAACGGCCAACCGATGACGGCTATGAATCAGGTCGTGGAGGCGACCTGGGCCAACCTGGGCAAAGAAATCGTGGTTTCGATTCGTCGTGAGCAGACTCTATTGGACGTTCGCATTACGCCTCGCCGCGCCGACGAGTTCGATCCGAACAAAGAGGGTCCTCTGGGCATCAACATCGGCACAAGACCTCTGAGTTGGAATCTCAAGTATTACCCATTGATCGAGGCTATGCCGCTCGGCCTGCAAGCGACCGTGGGCGGCGTGGCAGCGGTTGTCCTGGCGCCGGTTGCGATCATGCGCGGGTTGATCCCATTGAGTGATGCGCGGCCAGTCGGCCCAGTGGGCATCGCTCAAATCGCGGGCGCGCAGGCCGAAGCCAGCTTGCGCTTGGGGGGGGTGTTCCCGATCCTGCAATTGGCCGGGTTCTTGAGCATCGCGATCGGCTTGACAAATCTGCTGCCCTTGCCCGCACTCGACGGTGGGCGGCTGATGTTTATCCTCGTCGAAGCGATCCGCCGCCGCCGTGTGGATCCCAAGAAGGAGACGATCGTGCATCTGGTGGGCATGGCGCTCCTGTTGACGCTGATGGTGCTCATCACAGTTCAGGATATTCTCAATCCGATCACCATCCCCCAGACCTTTTGATGACGTATGATCGCGAGATGAAGAAAAGAACGACAACAGTTGAAACATTACTCCAACATCTGGCGGACGAGTCCCAGCCGCTTTCAGTCGCCAAGTTGTACGCTCTGTCGAACCTGGATGGCGACGATCTGGTGCGCGTTCGAGCCGTTTGGCCTACGCTGCCCGGTGAGCGGCGGAGCGCCGCTGTGCGCCACCTGGTGGACATTGCCGAAGCTAACTTTGAAGTGAACTTTGAGGCGATGTTCCGTCTGGCGCTTGCCGATCCCGAGGCCGCCGTGCGCGAGGCAGCGCTGGATGGATTGTGGGAAGATCAAGACCCGGTGCTCATTCCTATGCTGGTCAAGATGATGCAGAGTGATGCAGTGGCAAGCGTCCGTGCCGCAGCGGCCAGTGCGCTGGGTCACTTTGTCTATCTGGGCGAGACTGAAGCGATCCCCTCGATCAAAGTCGAGCCTGCCCTTCAAGCGTTGCGCGCCGTCATTGCTTCGACCACTGAGCCAGTGGAGGTGCGCCGCCGCGCGGTCGAAGCGATCTCTTACTCGGGCGCAGACGACGTGCCAGGCATCATCCGGCAGGCATACGCTTCGCCGGATGAGGCGATGCGCCAGAGCGCGGTGTTTGCGATGGGCAGCAGCGCCGATGACCAGTGGATTGACACGGTCGTCTCGGAGCTTGAGGCCCAATCCCCGGCGATGCGCTACGAGGCCGCTCGCGCGGCTGGAGAGCTGGAAGCGCGCAGCGCTGTGCCGGTGCTCGTTCGCTTGCTGGACGATCCCGATACCGAAGTGCAAGCGATGGCGGTTTGGGCGTTGGGCCAGATCGGCGGTGACCGCGCCCGCAGGCTGTTGGCCGAGGTGGCCGGCGGCGATGACGAAGCGCTGGCGGAGGCGGCCGCCGAGGCGCTGGAAGAACTGGATTGGATGCACGGCTTGTCCCGCGACCTGCCCCTGTTTGTTTTTGACCCGCACGCCGACGAGGAAGACGAGTGACGCTGCTGCTATCCATCTTTGCCAATGACGTTCTGCCGGTTTTCCTGGTCGCCTTCGTAGGGTTTCTCCTGGCCCGTTTACTCCATGCGGATGTCAAAACGCTTTCACGCATCACGTTCAACGCGCTCGTGCCTTGCCTCGTCTTTAGCCTGATCGTCACCACGCGGATCAGCGTCCAAGAATTCGGCCAAATGGCATTGTTCACCGTTTGCCTGATTCTGGGCATCGGGCTGATCGGGTGGCTGATGACGCTCCCGCTGCGACTCGACCGGGCCATGCTGAGCGCGTTTCTGATCGTGGTCATGTTTTCGAACGGTGGCAACTATGGACTGTCGGTGAATTTATTCGCCTTTGGACAGGAGGCGCTGGCTCGCGCGACGATTTACTATGTCACCAGCACGATCTTGATGTACACCCTGGGCGTGTTTCTCGCCAACCGTGGTCACAGCAGCGTGCGCCAGGCCTGGGTGGGCGTGTTCAAGATTCCCGCTGTCTATGGCGTGCTCGCCGCCGTCATCGTGCTGTTGACGCGCACTACAGTCCCGTCGGTCGTGATGCGCCCGGTTCAACTGCTCGGCAATGCCGCTCTGCCCTGCATGATCTTGGTGCTGGGGATGCAGATGGAGCGGACGACCAGGCTGGAGCGTCCCGGGCTGGTGGGACTGGCGACCTTTCTTTCCCTGATTGCTACTCCGCTTTTGGCGTTTGGACTGGTGAGTGTTTTGGGGATGACCGGCATGGTGCGTAAGGCAGCCCTGATCGAGTCCTCGATGCCGGCCGCCGTTGTGACGACGATCCTGGCTTTGGAATACCAGGTCGCGCCGGGTTTTATCACGGGGACGGTATTCGTGTCCACACTCCTCAGCCCGATCACGGTGACGATCGTCCTCTCCCTGCTTAAATAACCGATCGCCTATTGTTCATTGCTTGGCTCAAGTGACGAGTTGCGAGATGCAGACATTACGTTTGACGTTTTGCGTTTCGTTGTTAGCGCTACTCCTGATGCCGCCGCAGGCCGCTTTCGCGCAGGGCATCACAGCAACAAGCGTCTCAGCGGATTATTCGTTCGCCCAGAGGATGACGTTCCGCGTCACGGCGCGAAGCGATACTGATTTCAAGTCCGCCGTGGTGATCGTTCGTCCCAGAAACGCGCCCGAGATACGCGGCACAGGAGTGTTCACCCCGGGCAAGGCGATTGATGCGACGTACGTTCAGCAATTGGTCGGCGGAGTGCTGCCGCCGTTCAGCACGGTGACGTATTGGTGGGAGTTGACGGATGCCGCCGGGCGCAAGCTGGTCACGCCGCCGCAGTCCGTCGAGTACCTGGACAATCGCTTTGCCTGGCAAGACCTGGTGGAGGGGAACCTGCGCGTGCGCTCGTATGCGGGCGACGTGGCCTATGCGCGTGCCGCATTGGACGTAGCGCGCGCGGCGTTGCCTCGTTTGAATCAGGAACTTCAGGCTCCACTCCCACCTCGTGTGGACATTTACCTTTACTCGGCGCTGGAGGATTTGCAGAGCGCGCTCGAACTTGGGGGACGTGACTGGCAAGGCGGGCAAGCCAGGCCCGATCTGGGTGCTGTGCTCGTCGCCGTTCCGCCAGGGCAGGGGGCTTACGCGCAGATGAAGCGCGACATCCCCCACGAGTTGACCCATCTGCTCGTGTATCAGGCGACCGGCGCAGGGTATGCGCGCGTCCCGCGCTGGCTGGATGAGGGGCTGGCTTCGGCCAACGAGGAGCTGGCGCAACCGGCGTATCAGCTCGCGCTCGAATCGGCGTTCCGCGAGGGACAATTGATCCCGCTGGAGACCCTGTGCGCGCCGTTTTCAGCCGACGCAGGTGTGGCTCAGCTTTCATATGCCCAAAGCGCAAGTCTGGTCCAATTCATCCGTAACAATTACCCGGACGGAATCCGCAAGCTGTTGGGCGCGTATGCTGGCGGCGCGACGTGCGGCGGCGGAGTGGAGCAGGCGTTGAGCACTACGCTCAGCGCGCTCGAATGGAAATGGCGCGCGTCCCTTGGCCCGCGTAATGCCTTGCAGGTGATGGTCAACTCGGTTGGAGCGTGGGTCTTGCTGGTGATTCTGGTTTCGTTAGCCTTGTTGCCGTTTGCGTTTACCAGGCGAAAATCACCCGCAGGCAGGACGACAAGATGATGGGATGCAAGAAAGAGAGGAAGCCAGAGACATTACTGGTTCACCCGTGCGCTGCAAGCTAATCCACTCGATGACGATGCGCGGCGCATCCTCGAAAGGCTCAGGACCGCTCCATGAGGCTGAGGGAGGAGAGAGTCAGTGGCAACCGTTCAATCCCAACCCATTGTAGTGTTCGATCTGGAAACTCAGAATTCATTCGATGAGGTGGGCGGCCATCGCAACACGCGCGCGCTCAAGATGTCTGTCGGCGTGACGTGGAACAGCGCCGACCAGGCCTTTCATCGTTACAGTGAGCAAGACATCCCCGCGCTCATCGCGGAACTCAAATCGGCTTCCCTGGTCGTCGGCTTCAATCTGCTGAACTTTGACTATGAGGTGCTGGCGGCGTACACCGACGAGCCGCTCTACAATCTGCCGACGGTGGACATGCTCGATCACCTCTATCGTCGGCTCGGCTTTCGGGTCAAGCTGGACGACCTGGTCCGCGCGACGCTCAACATTCACAAACGCGGTGACGGGCTGGACGCGGTTCGCTGGTGGCGCACGGGGGAGCTGGAAAAGTTGTACGCTTATTGTGAGCAAGATGTCGAGGTCACGCGGCAGCTCTACGAGTTCGGGAAAAAGAATCGGTACGTCCAGTTCTATGACAGGCGATACAAGCTCCAGAGAGTCCCGGTCAATTGGTGAGGATGCCCGATGCCGGAATCCCACGCGGCGATTGTGGCCGGGCATATCTGCCTGGATATCATCCCCGATCTGAGCGGCCTGACCCGCTCCAGCTTTGGCGCGCTGTTTCTGCCAGGCCGCCTCATCGAGGCGGGCCGCGCCACACTTGCCACAGGCGGAGCAGTGTCCAACACCGGCCTGGCGCTGAACAAGTTAGGCATCCCGACCCAATTGATGGGCAAGGTGGGGAATGATCTGTTCGGTCAAGCCGTCCAGCAGATTGTGGCTTCGCATGGCTCTCACCTGGTTGAGGGGATGGTGGTGGATGAACGAACATACACATCCTACACGGTGATCATCAACCCGCCTGAGGTAGATCGCATTTTCTTGCATTGCCCAGGCGCGAATGACACGTTCACTGCCGACGATGTTCGCTACGACCTGGTCGCTCAGGCGCGACTGTTTCACTTTGGCTATCCCACGATCATGAAGCGGATGTACGAGAAGGGCGGCGCGGAATTGGTCAACCTGTATCGTCGCGCCAAAGCGACGGGCGTCACCACCTCGCTCGATTTGAGTTTCCCTGATCCATCGTCAGCCGCCGGTCGCGCCGATTGGGTGAACATTCTGCGTTCGACGCTCCACCATGTGGACATTTTTATCCCCAGCCTTGACGAGATCCTCTACATGCTCCGCCGTGAGATTTTCGAAAAGTTTGCAGCCCAACAGACCAGTCTCGCGTCGCAGGTCACGCCCGAGCTGCTTTCGGACCTGAGCCAGCAATTGCTCGAGATGGGCGTCAAAATCGTTGGCTTGAAACTGGGAGAGCGAGGGATGTACGTGCGCACGGCGGGCCGCGCGGCAATGGAGGAAATGGGACGTGCCTGCCCTTCACATCCAGAAGCCTGGGCGGATCGGGAAATGTGGGCACCCTGCTTTCAGGCGCAAGTGGTCGGCACGACTGGTGCGGGAGACGCGACTATCGCCGGGTTCGTCAGCGCGCTGCTGCGTGACTTGTCTCCCGAAGCGGCTGTGACGGCTGCCGTTGCGGTGGGTGCTTGCAACGTGGAAGCCCCCGATGCTTTGGGCGGTATTCGCCCGTGGGAAGAGACAATGCAGCGGGTCGAGCGCGGCTGGCCCCGGCATCCTCTGACGCTGGACTCGCCCGGCTGGCATTTTGACAGGGATCACCAATTGTGGCTCAGGCACTGAGGGTGGTTACCGTTACGCCCAACCCCTCGCTGGATCGCACGCTCAGTGTGCCTTCATTCCAGCCAGGGGCGCTGCATCGAGCGCGGCTCGTACGGCAGGACCTGGGCGGAAAGGGCGTCAACGTCTCGCGGGCATTGCATGCACTCGACATCCCCAGCCGCATCACGGGCTTTGTCGGTGGGTGGACAGGCCGCGCGTTGCGCCAAGGTCTGCTCGCCGAGGGTTACGACGTCCATTTTGTGGATGTCGGCCAAGAGATTCGCCAGAACATTACCCTGGTGGACGAATCCACCGGCCAAGTCACCAAGATCAACGAACCCGGCCCCACGATTTGCCCGCACCACGTCGCAGCACTGGAAGATCACATTGAACAGACTGTGTACCCCGGAGACCTCTGGGCGTTCAGTGGCAGTCTACCGCCTGGCGCCCCCACCGACCTTTATGCCCGCCTCATCCATCGAGTGCAGGCACGCGGCGGTCTGGCTTTTCTGGATAGCAGCGGCCCGCCGCTCCAAACGGGGATGTCTACTCGTCCCTTTGCGATCAAGATCAATGTCGAAGAGGCAGGCGAGTTGCTGGAACATTCTCTGAATGACGATCGCGATGTATGCGGCGCAGCCCACGAGTTACAGGCTCAGGGAGTGAAGGTTGTTGCTCTCACGCGAGGCGCGCAAGGGTTGGTGCTGGCGATGGGAGACGAGTGGGTGATCGCCATCCCACCAACTGTCATCGCTCGCAGTCCCATCGGCGCCGGCGATGCTACGTTGGCCGGGCTGTTGTGGGCCGTCTTGGACCGCTGCGACCCGGTCACGACGGCGCGCCGCGCCGTCGCATGTGGCACGGCGGCGGCCATGCAAGAAGGGACCGCTGTCGGAGAGCGTGCCCTCATCGAGGGGCTGCTGGATCAGGTTCGGGTCACACGTGGTTAGCTGCTCAGGACCTGGCTTGCGGCCGGGTCCGCAGCTTTTGATCACTGGTCTAGTTCGCCAGAGTGATCAGTGTGGCCTCAGGCCGGCAGTTGAACCGAATTGGCGGCGCGATGACGCCGATGCCGCGATTGGTATAGAGCCACATCGTCCCAACGCGGCGCAGGCCATAGGGGTATTTGTGTGCCAGGTACGGCAATACCGGTGCGCCAAGGAACGGCAGTCGCACCTGTCCGCCGTGACTGTGCCCGGAAAGCTGGAGCGAGACCCGTCCATCGGTTGCGACCTCATCGGCATAGTCCGGCTCGTGCGCGAGCAAAATCTTGATCACGTCTTGGGGCGCGCCTTCCAGCGCCGCGTCGAGATCGGCGTGCCGCTCCCACACGTCGTCCACGCCTGCCAGCCAAAAGGCCCCCCCGTTTGCTTCGATCAGACGTCCTTCGTTTCGCAGCAGTGGCAACCCTGCCTCCATCAGCGCGCGTGATACAACTGCTGCATCTGTCCAGTGATCGTGATTACCGAGGATGGTGAACACGCCGAGCGGCGCGCGCAGCCGCGCCAATTCCGCCGCGCATGGCCCAGCATGGTTGGCCGAAACAAGGACATAGTCGCCCGTCACAACGATCAGATCAGGCTCAAGCGCCAGTACGGTGTTAACGGCTTGCGCTGCATTGCCCGTATTGGAGAAAAGGCCATAGTGCAGATCGCTGATCTGGGCGATGGTCAGCCCGCGCAAGGCATCAGGCAGGTTTGCGAGCCGGATGGTGACGCGCTCGACGGCGAGCCAGCGCGGCTCGACAGCGGCATAGATCCCGCCGAGCACAAACGCGCCCAGTTCGACGCCAGCAGCAGCGGCCAACCGAAGAAATTTGCGGCGGGTCATGGCTTCGGGCGGCCTAGTCCCAACCACTCGTACAAATCGGGAAATTTGGGGCCGACGTACTCGATCTCGATGGTTTGCTCATCGTCCATCACATGCCAAACCAACCGGTGATCCGCGTCTAGCCACAAGCGATATACTGAGCAGAAATCAAACGGGTGCATTGGAATCGAGGCTTCAGCCGGTTCTTGCGGCTAATTCCGGCTAAAGCCTTGACTCCGATTGCACTGAAATCATTTCCGGTGGGATGGCCTGTCAGTTCTTTGCTTCGGGGTGGACGGGGATTGCCACTCAACGCTGCGATACGTTGTCGCGCGATCGCTTTGACATGACCGGGCAGGCCAGCAATTTGCTGGCGAACGGCGGGTGTGTAGACGATGCGGTACGGCATCAGAGATCGGCAGTGGTAGCCAAAAAGTCATTCCCGGATTCGTGAACGATCATCTCGCCGGGGTGCTGCGCTTTGTAGGCGTGGTTTGCTTCGACAGCCGCCCACAATGCGGCGTCTTCTTCTGCATCATTCTGCCTTGATGCTTCCTCGTTGCGATCTTGATATTTCAAAAACTCGACAAATAGCAACACGTCAGCCAGCCGTTCAGGGGGCAATTGCCGTAACGCAGCCTCAACTTTTTCGAGTGTAACGTTTGGAGCGGTCATGGCGTTTACTCCGGTTCAACCTCTCTGCCATCATCATACCGCCGTATCTGCACCCTGTCAATCCTGCGCCCCCCTGGCTTTGTGGCAATGGCGTTGGCGAGATCGGCAGGGGAGATGGGGAGCATGGGGTGATCCTAAACCCTCACGGCAACGGATGCCTTCGGCACAGCGGATAAGCGGATGGACGAATTGCACTTGTGTTTACCTGGACGGTTTGCCCCATTTTTCTCGTTGAAAGGCTTGAACCTGACGGGGCGGTAGGAGCCGATGATATTCGAGGCGCGGCCGGCCAAAGTTGATAAAGAGCGCCACCGGACATTCGGGCAGTGCCGCAAAGTAACCGATGAGGCGCGCCTCATCGTCTTTGGTCATCAGGTGGAAGCGCGCTTTGTATTCGACGATGACGGTTCGCTCGACGAGATGATCCGGGCTGTTGCCGCCCACGACCGTCCCATCGTCCAGTGTGACGGGGATGTACGGCTCATCCTCAAAGTTGAGGCCAGCCTCTTTGAGCTTGACCGCCATCGCATCGTGATAGACCCGCTCGCGATGCCCCGGCCCAAGCTCGTTGTGGACTTGCATGGCGAGGCCGATGATTTTGTAGGTGAGTTTGAGCCACGGCGCGTCTTGTATGACGGGTTTGGGCTTGGGCATGTATCACCTTTCAACGCAACGGATGCCTTCGGCATAACGGATAAGCGGATGCAACTCGCCACATCCGCTTATCCGTTTATATCCGTTGCGTCCAACTCAGCGGGAGCAGCGAAAGCCCACATCATCTGTTTCGTTGGCGAGGCCGCGGAAGGCGGCTCACAATAGCCGCTTTGAGCGGCTCACATTCCAAGCCGCTGGCTTTGCCGGTGGTCTACGACTGGCGGGGTCGGGGGCGTTGTCGTTCTGCATTGCCTGCCTCACGCATCACGTTTCACGCCTCGCGTATTATGCTCGGCACATCGCTTGTCCTAATACGGCCATACCTCACTGGCAGCTGTAGCGAATGGCGAGCGCCGCCACCGCCGAATCTGCATCAACTTGCGCCAGTAGTTGAACGTGACACGCGAAAGCATCCGCTCGCCTCGCTCTCGCACAAAAGCGCGAATACGCCGGTCGCCATAGTTGCGAAACAGCCAACGCACCTCGTCCCAAGTCCCATACTCCAGCGTGCGCTGGATAATGAGATTCGCGTCCAGGTCGAGGTCGAGGGTTTGCGTGTCGTACTCTTGAAAATGCGGCTTTAGCCCTTCAGGGATGTGAGTCATCGTGTCGGACCTGGCTCTCCACAGGGTTTTGCGCAGTACGCGGTAGAGTATATCACATCGCCCTTTGCTCGCCAACCGTTTGACAGTCCGCGCAAAGCAGGGTATAACAACTTGAAATCTCAAATTTCAAACCTGGTTGACAAGCCAGCTACCGCCCTATGAAACTCAAGCATCTGGAGCTGCAGGGGTTCAAGACCTTTGCCACCAAAACTGAATTTGAATTCCCTACCGGCATCACGGCCATTGTCGGGCCGAACGGCAGTGGCAAAAGTAACGTCGCGGATGCTGTGCGCTGGGTCTTGGGCGAGCAGTCCTATAGCCTCTTGCGCGGCAAAAAGACCGAAGACATGATCTTTGCCGGCAGCGACTTGCGCGCACGCGCGGGCATGGCCGAAGTCATGCTCACACTCGATAACTCGAGTGGCTGGCTGCCAGTCGAATTCAGCGAAGTCGTCATCGGTCGGCGCGCGTATCGCTCTGGCGACAACGAGTATTACCTCAACGGCAGCCGCGTGCGCTTGCGCGACGTGATGGACTTGCTCGGCGCCAGCGGCCTGGCTCGCCGCACGTATGCCGTCATCGGACAGGGTTTGGTGGACCAGGCGCTTTCCTTGCGCCCCGAAGAGCGCCGCGAGCTGTTCGAAGAAGCGGCGGGCATCGCGCACTATCAGGCCAAGCGCGACGAAGCCTTGAAGCGGCTCGATGAGACGCAGCGCAACCTGGAGCGTGTGCGCGACATTCTGACCGAGATTGGCCCGCGCCTGCGCGCGTTGCAACGTCAGTCCGAGCGCAGCCAACAGTACGAGCGGATCGTCGGCGAGCTGCGCGACTTGCAGCGGACGTGGTATGGCTATCACTGGGGCCGCGCGCAAGAAGCCTTGCGAACGGCGCGTCAGGCCGCCGAGGCGCAGGCCAGGTTGTTGGCCGAGCGTCAGGATGAACTGGTCGCGCTGGGCGAGCGGCTCGACGGGTTGCGCGCCCGGCAAACTGAACTGCGCGCCCGACTGGTCGAATGGCAGCGCCAGTCTGCGGCGCTTCACGCGCAGGCCGAAGCGGTTGGGCGGGAGCTGGCCGTGATGAGCGAGCGAGCGCGTCTGCTCAAGCAGCAGCAGGCCGAGCTTGAAGACGAAATGCAGCCGCTGAACGAGCAGCGTGCCAGGCAGGCCGGGCGTGTGACGCAAGCCGAAGCCGAATTGGCATCGCTTGCTCAGCAGTTCGCCACGACCCAGACCGAGATCGCTCGGGCGCAAGAGTCGCTCGCCGCGCGCCAGGCCGAACGTCAGGCGATCTCGGCTGCGCGCCGCGCCGCACAGGAACGGACCAGTCGGCTGGCCGCCGGGTCGGCTGACCGCCGCAATCGCCGGGCGCAATTGGCTGAGCGCCAGGCTGAACTGCGGCGCGAGCAGGCCGATCACCTCCACGAGCAGGCGCAACTGCAATCGGAGCTTGAGGCGCAGCGGCAGATGATTGCCCAGGTCGAAGCGGAGATTGCCGCTCTCGCCGGGCAAGGCAACGCATTCAAGGCGGAGGCTGAGGCCAGGTCCGCTGAAATCGCGGCCAGTCAAAAGCGCCAGGCCGAGTTGGATGAGCAATTGGCGCAGGCCCGCGCTGTCGAGACCGAACTGCGCGCGCGGTATGAGGCGGTGGGCCAAGTCCGCATCGAGATGGCTGGATACGACATGGGCGCGCGTGCTGTGCTCTCTGCAGCTTTCCCCGGTGTTCGTGGCGCAGTGGTCTCGTTGATTCAGGTGGACGACGAGTGGGAGCGCGCTATCGAGTCGGCGTTGGGTTCAGATGCGCAGGCCATCGTCGTGGACGATTGGCAGACCGTGCAGGCGATTGCGGCACGCAATCTGGGCCGTGCGACGCTGCTCCCGCTCGACGCGCTGGGCGCGCTCGCGCAGGAGCGCGAGCGTGTTCAACGCGAGCAGGCCGAACGGCAGCAACGCGCTGAACGCCGCCGGGCCGAAGAGCGACGGCGCAAGCAGCGCGAGATGATCGAGCAGCGTCGCCGTGCCAGGCGCGAAGAATTGGAACAACGCCAGCGCGAGCTAGAACAAGCTCGCCCCGGCTGGCGCAAGCTCGTTGATCGCATCTTGAATATCCAGCCCACGTCGTTGGAGGAATTTGCTGCCGACATTGAACTTGACGACATTTTGCTTTACGAACCGCCTGTGGAGCAGGTCGCCTCGATACCCTTGCCCCCTCGCCCTCCAGCTTCCCAATGTCCTGCTTCCAGCGTTGTGACCTGCGACAGCGCGATTCGTCCCGCTGTGGATGCGCTGCTGGGCAACGTGTTCCTCGCGCAGGACCTGGCCGAAGCGCAGCGTGTGCTGCTCGATCTCGCGCCCGGCGCGATGGTCGTCACCCGCGCGGGCGAGGTGTTGCGCCCTTCTGGCGTGATGACCGTTGGCGCGTCCGGCGCGGCCACAGGGCTGCTGGCCCGCGAGCGCGAGTGGCGCGAGTTGCCAGCGCAGATGGCCGTGGCTCAGCAGCGCGTTGCGCAGCTTGAGGCCGCGTGTGACCACGAGGTTGCGCGCCAGGCTGCCCTTGAGCGTGAACGGTCGGCCATCTCGTCAAGTCTGGACGATCTGGGCAAGCGCATACGCTCCCGCACCCAGGAGCGCGATGTGCTGACTCGCGCGGCCGAGCGACTCGATCAACAGATCGCTTTCCAGGTCAAACTCATCCAGCAGTCGCAATCCGAAATAGACACGCTGACTGAAAGAGACCAGGCACTCTCTGCCGAGCTTGAATCGTTGGCAGCGCAGCAACAGGCCGCCGAGGATGAAATCAGAACGGCTGACGAGAAGCTGGCGGCTTTACCGCTCGAAGAACTGACCGCGCAGGTGACACAACTGAACACGGCTGCTGCGGTAGCCAGTCAGGCCATGCAGGGTCAGCAAGCCATCGTCCGCAATGAGGCAAGTGTGCTGGCGCAGATGGAGGCCCAGATCGCCGCGCGCACCGCTCGCGGAACGCAACTGGCTCGCGAATCCGCCGAACTTGAATCCGAGCTTCAGGCCCAGCAGCAGCGCGCCGCCGAGTTCGATGGTCAGATCGCGGAACTCGACGCGCAGCTCCAGCCGGCCCAGGCCGAGCTGGCGCGGCTCGAGGCCGAGCAGCAGATCACCGAAGGCAGAGAGAGCGCCGCGCGCCAACGCTTGCATGAAATGGAGTCGCATCACAACGCGGCGGTCCTGGAAGCCGGCCGGCGTGAGGACGAGCTTAACAACCTGCACGCACGGATTGACGAAGACCTGGGCCTGGTCGAGCTTGACATGAGCGAGGCCACCGGCCCGATGCCGCTCCCGCTCAAGCCGATCGTAGAAGAGTTGCCCATCGTGCGCGAGCTGCCGGAGGGCATCGAGACCGAAATCCAGCGGCGCAAAGCGCAACTGCATCGGATCGGGCCGATCAGCCCTGAAGTGCAGCAAGAATTCAGAGAGACGCAGGAACGCTACCATTTCCTCACCACGCAAAACCAAGATTTGCAGAAAGCGATTGCGTCACTCAACCAGGTCATCACCGAGCTAGACGAGTTGATGCGCAAGTCGTTTGTCGAAACGTTCGAGGCGATTGCCGCCGAGTTCAAGAACACCTTTGCGCGGTTGTTTGGCGGCGGGACGGCCAGGCTCGTCTTGACCGATCCAGAGAACATCGCCCTGACCGGTATTGACATCATCGCCCGTCCGCCCGGCAAACGTCAGCAGGGGCTGGCGCTGCTTTCCGGCGGTGAGCGCGCGTTGACGGCGGCGGCCTTGCTCTTTGCGATCCTCAAGGTGCGTCCCACACCGTTCTGCTTCCTCGACGAAGTGGATGCTGCGCTCGACGAAGCGAACGTGGGCCGCTTTCGTGAGATGCTCCAGGAACTCTCGGCCACGACGCAGTTTGTCATCATCACGCACAATCGCGGCACGGTCGAAGCCGCCGACACGATCTATGGCATCACGATGGGCGCCGACACCGCCAGCCGCGCGCTCAGCCTCAAGCTGGAAGGCGAGACGGTTGCAGCGGCAGCTTGACTTGCTTGTGGTGTGGAAGGAAGTGCGTCCGTGTCGGCGGACGACTGATGTAGCCCCGCGGGGACATTTCGGTCGTTGGTGGCCGAAACCAAGATCATCGCCAAAAGTTGCGCCGCACGTGGCACATCTGGAGTCATCTTATGCAAGCCTATAGTCGCGGCTTTGCCCGCATCTATAATTTGAAATGGATCGGTTTTGCCATGCAGATCGCGCCGCGCCTTTTGGAATTTTACGAGCGCACATCCGTCGGGCAGAACAAGTCCTTGCTCGATGTCTGTTGCGGCACCGGGCAACTGGCGGTTTATTTTTTGGAACGCGGCTACCGCGTGACCGGCCTCGATCTCTCTGAGCCGATGCTGGCTCATGCGCAAGAAAACGCCGCCCGCTTCATCAAGACGGGCCAGGCCAGGTTCGTCCAGGCCGATGCATCCTGCTTCACTTTAGACGAGCAGTTCGGCCTGGTCGTCTCGACGTTCGACGCGCTCAACCATCTCGAAGGTGAGCAGGCCTTGAAGGGATGCTTTCAATCAGTTCATGCGGTTCTTGTTCTGGAAGGCTATTTCATTTTCGACTTGAACACCCGCGCCGGGCTGGTGCGTTGGAACAGCATCAACGTGGAAGACACGGCTGAGTACATGATCGTGAACCGAGGCATCTATGATGGGCAGAGTGACCGCGCGCTGGTCAAGATCACCGGGTTCGTCCGAACCCCCGATGGGTTCTACGAGCGCTTTGAGCAAACCGCGTTCAACATCGTGTTCGATCTGGCCCAGGTGCGTCAGTGGCTTTTGGACCTCGGCTGGCGCGAGGTGTATTGTGCGCGCAGCCAGGATTTGAATACCCCCATAGACGAGCCAGAGCAGGAGGGGCGCGTGTTCTTTGTGGCGAGAAAATGAAACCAGTCGCATGGCGCAAGTCACAGGTTTCAATACCCCATACCCAATACCTCGTGCGCCTTGTGCTCCACATCCTACTCGCTGCGCTCGTCCTTGTCACATCCTGCGCGCCGGTTGATCCGCCCAAACCTGCGCCGCGCGTCATCTTTCCCACTGAGAACCGTCCCACGCCAACACGTGTGCCGTCGCCAACGCCCACGCCAACGGCCACCCCGCGCCCCACGCCTGTCGCGCCGCCGATCACCGAATATCGCGCGCTGTGGGTGGATGGTTTCCATCCGGGCTTGCAGACGCCAGAACAAGTCACGCAACTGATCCGGGATTGCCGGTCTATCAGTTGCAACATGCTGATCGCGCAGGTTCGCATCCACGCCAACGCGCTGCATGCTCAATCCACCGAGCCGCGCCCGGCCAATTTCCCAGCCGACTGGGATCCGCTGACGGAGGTGATCAGCAAGGCGCACTCGGCTTCGCCGCCGATTGAGGTGCATGCCTGGCTCAATGTTTTCCCGGTCTGGCCCACCGACGCTGACCCGCCGACCGACCCGCGTCACCTCCTCAACACACACGGCCCTTCGGCGCAGGGCACGGACATGTGGCTGGCGCTCAACGAGCAAGGCAACACGAGCGGCTCCGGACTGTACTGGCTGGACCCTGGTCACCCGGAGGCGGCGGCGTACGTCATCAGGCAAGTCGTGAGCGTCGTCAAAAACTATCCGGTAGATGGCATTCATCTCGACTTCATCCGCTACGGGGGCGTTCAGTGGGGCTATAACCCGGTGAGCCTGGCGCGCTTTCGCGCGCGTTACAATCGAAGCGAGACATCCATGCCCGCGCCGAATGATGCGCAGTGGTCGCAGTGGCGGCGCGATCAGGTGACGGCGGTCGTGCGGCGCATCTGGTTGGAAGCCACGACGATCAATCCACGCATCAAAATCTCGGCCGCACTCATCCCGTGGGGGGATGGGCCGTCCACCGATGCGGCGTGGACGGATTCGGCGGCGTACCGCACCGTGTTCCAGGATTGGCGCGCGTGGCTGCAAGAAGGCATTCTCGATCTCGCGATCCCGATGAACTATTTTCCCGATTCGACGATGGCCTCCAACTTTGACCACTGGATCGAGTTCGAGAAAAATCATCGCTACAATCGGCATGTGATCATCGGCATGGGCAACTATCTGAATTCACTCGAAGAATCGCTGGCGCAAATCCGCCGCGCGCGAGGGCGTTCGGCTTCTGGCGCGCAAGCCGATGGTCTTTCGATCTATGTTTACCATCAAACGAACAAGGACAACCTGCCGTTTTTGCAGTTCGTCGAGGCCACGACGCTGGGGACGACGCCTTCACCTGCCTTGCCTGTCTTTGCGCCGAACGCGCGCATCCCACCGATGTTGTGGAAATCCGAGCCGACCGCTGGACATTTGATGGGGTTTGTCATTACCGATGACAAACCCGTTGACGGCGCGAGCGTCACGCTGGCCGGTCCGGTGCGGCGAACGACGGCGACTGATGGCAATGGCTTTTATGGCTTTGTTGATCTGCCGCCTGCTGTGTATCGCGTCACGGTCGGTCAAACGACACTGCCGATCACGGTCACAGCGGGTGCCGTCGCGCTGTTGAACCTGATCCGTCCCCCATACCCAACACCCAATCCCTGATCGCTCTCGGAGGTTGCCATGTCTGAAGAAAATACCATCATCGCATGTCCCTCGTGTCATCATCACCTTTCTGTGGGAAGCGAAGCCTGCCCGTATTGCGGCCAGGGCTTGTGCCCGGACTGCGGCGCGGCCGTCGGGCCGAACGATACCTCGTGTCCGCACTGTGGGGCAGCGTGGGACTTGATCTGCCCGGTCTGCGAACGCGAGGTCAGTCCGGAGGATGCGATCTGCCGTCACTGTGGCGCGACGCTTGCCGACACGGTGCCTTGTCCGCACTGCGGCGCGCAGATGGATGTGGACCTCACTAAATGCCCAAACTGCGGCGCAGAACGTTGCCCCAGTTGCGGCGCGGCGTTGGCAGCCGACCAGATGGAGTGTCCCCAGTGCGGCGAAAAGTTTGCGATGGTCTGTCCTGATTGCGGGGCCGAATTGGAGGCCGATGCCATCCAATGTCCCAACTGTGGCGCCAAATTCTTCGAGTCAGAGATTGCCTCACCCGAGACGCTCGCGGGCGGGTTGGTCTGTCCGAACTGCGGAGCGCCTGTCCATCGCGGTGACGGCGTGTGCAGCGAATGTGATGCCGCGTTCTGTCCAAGTTGCCTGGCTTTGGTCGGCGAGGAAGATGAGCGGTGTCCGACCTGCGGCTTGGAGCTTTTCTTTGACTGTCCCGACTGCGGTGAGCGGCTATTGGTCTCTGCGCCGGTCTGCCCAAGCTGCGCCCGGGTGTTTGCGCACCAGTGTCCCACGTGTGGGTTCGATCAGATCTGGGGCGCGCCGCCGGACTGCCCCAAGTGTCATGCCGCGCTGCCGGTGGCCCGGCAAGAGGTCGCGCGTCCCCAGCCGCCGGTTCAGGTGGACGAGATTGAACCTGAGCCAACGATGGTCGAATGTCCCGAGTGCGGTCATCGCTTCGATCCAGTCAGCGGCCCGTGTCCCGGATGCGGACAAATCCTGTGCCCTCAATGCCACGCGCGCGTATTTGAGGATGAGTGGGTCTGCCCGCGCTGTGGGACCGAAATCGCCATCGCCTGTCCGCACTGCCGGGGCCGGCTGTGGCCGGGCACGGCTGAATGTCCCACGTGTCATCAACCCCTTTGCCCGCACTGTGGCGCGGCGGTAGCCGACGATGCGACGATGTGCCAGGCCTGTGGCGTGCAGCTCGTGTTGACGTGTCCACGCTGCAGAACCCAAGTCACCTATACGGCGGAAGCATGCCCGGCGTGTGGCTTGGACCTTTCGGGGCGCTGCCCCCGATGTCGCGTTCAGCTTCCTGATGGCGCGGACCGGTGCCCCGCCTGCGGGCAGACCGTCTGCCCCGAATGTGGCTCGGCTGTGGATGAAGAGGCGACTGCCTGCCCTATCTGCCGCGCCGAGTTTACCTTCATTTGTCCTCGCTGTGGAGCGACGGTCGCTGCCCGCGATACCGTTTGCCCAAGTTGCGGCGAAACGCTCGATTGATCGGCGGACCGGGCAGGTCTTTTAAACTCTCGCCTTTGATTTGCGTCGGATCGAACCCAACGCGATCAACGCGATTCCTGCCAGTGTGATCACCACAGCCTGGATCAGCATCGGCTGGAACACAAACCCCGCCAGTCGCGCCAGCGTGCGAGACGTTTCGGGCCAGATCAGCCCTGGGATGACGCTGAACGGCCAGACCATCTCAAGATTGTTCAGCAGCATGGGATGAGCCAGCGCGAGCGCCAGGGTCAGCAGGCCGCTGAGCAGCACGACTGCTCCCAGTCCGCGCAGCGAGCGGGCGGTGATGACGATCAGCACCAAGACCGCCAGAGGAACCGTCCAGCCCCACTCTCGCATCCATCGCTGCAAGCGCAGCAGTTGCCTGGCGATCTCGGCTCCCGGCCCTGGCTCTGCTCCTCGGGTCAATTCTTGGGTCAGATCGAATTGATCGGGGATGTTGGCGACCACCTTGTGCAGTGAGGTCACATAGTCGTTGTATTGATCGGCGCGCCAGGGATCGGGGAACAGGCACAAGTTGTAGAGCACCTCTGTGCCAGGCGGTGCGGCGGCCAGGCGCGCTTTGAAATCGTCTATCTGCGCCTGGGAGCACGGCACCAGGTTGTGGTAGGCGATGAGGATAGACTTTTCGCCGTGCACCGAGTTCACCCGATCCTTGAACGCCCTGAGCTTCCACGTGATCTGGGGCAGACGTTGAGCCGAATCTATCCACGTATACACGCCGTCCACGGTCGCCGACACGAACTCGACGACCATGTCGCTGGTCAGCACTTCCTGCCTGATCTCGCGCCAGTTGTTCCGATCCAGAAACGACATCAGCAGCACAATGTCCGGCTCATCTACGCCCGTGCGCGCCTCGCCAGTTGCGACGCGCTGTTCGGCGCGGCGCTCCGAAAACCACTCGAGCGCGACCGGGAGCAAGTCAGAGTTGAGCGCCTCATCGGCGATGATGCGCTTGATCAGCGTGGGATTGAAAACCACCTGGCCCAGGTTCACAGCCAGCAGCGTCAGCGGCAAGATCAGGATGAATACGATTGCCAGCAGGAATGCGATCAACCTGGCGCAGCCGCCTGGTCGCTTTCGGGTTGGGGAAACAGGTTGGGTGTCCATTCGACTCCTTGCAAGTTGCCGGGTTCCTGTGCGAAACGGGAACCCGTGAGGCTCTGGAGAGACTCTGGGCTGAACGATTGCCACATGGCCTATTATATTCAAAATTGCTCACTTGGATAAATCGGGTTCCTTCGGTATGTCGGTTCGCTGTTCTAATGTCGCAAAGGGATATACAATTTGGCCGTCGGCAACTGCAAGAATCCTGGACACGGTGGATGTTGGGGGGCCACACATGCGACGAATCATCCTCAGTTGGTTTTTCTGCCTTTCGCTGGCGGCCTGCACCATCAAGATCGTCAAGCGAGAGCAGATCGTGATCGTGTCTCCTTCGCCCACGTCTGTGCCAACGGCAACGGTCATGGCGTTCACGGCAACACCGACCATGCCTCCTACCTCTACTCCACTTGTGCCGTTGCCCACGGGGACGCCTTCGCCAGCTCGCGCCTTGCCCAAGCCCACCATTCCGTCTCCCGTCATTCTCAGCTTTACGGTCCGACCGGCAGAGATCAAACCAGGCGAGTCGGTGACTTTGACCTGGGCCACCACTGGCACGGTCAGAACCAGTCTCCGCAGAACAGCCGCCCTGGGGATCAGTTTCGAGCAGGATGTGCCGACCAGCGGCAGCCTGGTCATGACCAGCGAAGCAGAGGGACGGCACTGGAACGAGTATGGGCTGACCGCCTACAATGGCGCAGGCATCACCACGACGCGCTCACTCACGGTTCGCATCCACTGCGCTACGAAATTCTTTTTCGCCACTACCTCGCTGTTTTGTCCGAATGGACCGGCGCAATCGTCGTGGGCTGCCGAACAAATCTTTGAAGGCGGTCGGATGCTGTGGCTGGAGGATGGCTCTTTGGTGGATGCAAAATATAAAGGTCAGTCGCTCATCTTTGTCCTTTACGCGCCGGGTCAGTCCTGGGAAATTTACCCTGACACCTGGACCTCGATCGAGCCAGACCGAGACCCCTCCATCGCGCCGCCAGCGGGTTTTTATCAACCCATCAGAGGGTTTGGCAAAGTTTGGCGAGATACCCCCCAGGTGCGGCAGCGGCTTGGCTGGGCGTTGGCTGACGAGCGTGGATTTTTAACGCTGTATCAACGCGTTTCGGATTTCGACTGGGATAATCAGTGCCATTATCTGAGCACCGCCGACGCTCGAGTCGTCAGTCTGTGCAGCCGCGGTGGGATCTGGAGCTTTGCGACGCCATAGCGTCCAGTTGCGCCATGTGTTGTCTCCTCGCGTGATAGCCTCTTGCTGACCCCTGTCCCAATCCTGCAGCATCAATCGCAAAATGGTAACCTCACGGTAACCTCCTGGTGAACTGGCGGTAACTTTTTCGTGATAGGGTGAGGCCATCGAGTGCCTGTGTGAGGAGGGACACCGTGCGCCCATTCTGTGCCATGATCATCGTCTCGATCGTCTGCGTGATGCTGGCAGCCTGTTGGTCTTCTCGACTGCCGCCAACCGTTATGCCAACGATACCGCCTGTGGCGACCATCGCGCCCACACCAACATCGTCGGGCGCGCTACCCACTCCTTCGACGGCATCGTTTGCCTGCGCACCTCGACTTGGTCAACCGTGGAGCCTCTGGCGTGCGACCTCGCAGCCCATGGCTGTCCGTGCGCTTTGGGTAGAGCAGGGGGCTGTGTGGGCTGGCACACCATTTGGTGTGTATCGTGTTGACCCTGCCACGGAAGCTTTTGCTCTCACATTGGACTATCAAGTCTCGGGGGAGGTGACCAAGCTTTTTCCTCTGGGTGAAGGACGGCTGTGGGCCGAGGGAACGCGCGGCAAGTTTTACTATGATGGTCGGGTCTGGTCGCCGCTTCAGATCACCGGCACGCGCGGCTTGCCAGGCATTTATGCCATAGACCTGGAGGGTGATGTGTGGCTGCCCTTCTACGAAGGCAGGCAGATCAATTATTATCGCCTCCCCGGCCATGTTCCCCCGCGCGATTCGCCCTGGCAGGCCCAGGAAATATCAGCGGCCCAAGTGTCACTGAACCCAACCATGTGTCAAGCGCAGGTGTATGTGTCGCCTGGTATGTCCTATCGCTCGCCGGCTGAATGTGAAGCCATTCTTCGCGCGCAGCAGATTCTGCGTGGACGCAACCTCTGGGGCGATGTCGCCCTGGATGCGGATGGCAGCCTCTGGTCATTCTATGTGGTGGCCCAACCTGAACGCAGCCCGCGCCCGGTCTTGAGCCATCTCTGGCTCGAACAATCCATAACAGTGCAGGATATCCCTCTCGATCAATACTATGCGCTGGCGCCAGACCCGACACATGGCGTTTGGTTGGGGACCGACAAGGGACTGGTTTACTCGGATGGACAAAGCTTGCGCTGGCTCACGTTAGGATTGGACATCTGTTCAACTCCCGCCGAGCCAATCGGTCAGGGAGCTTTTGTCGTGGATGCGCAGGGCAAAGCATGGATGGCCACGGCGGATGGCCTTTACGCGCTCGCGCCCGGAGATCGGGAATGGCAATTTGTTCCTGATCCGAGCGCGGCCGGCCGGGAAGCGGCTCGCTCAATTCAAGTGATGGCGGCTGCGCCCGGCGGCGGCGTGTGGGCCACTCACGGCAACGACCTGTTTCGTCTGGGCGGCGGCCACACTGCCCGCCCGGTGCAGTTGCCTGATCCACGCTGCGGGGTATGGTCTCTTGCTGCCGACCCGGAATTTGTCTGGTCAGCCCGCAGGACGCGAGGCGACGCCAAAGTATGCGACCTGGTGCAGTTTGTCATTTCGGCCCAAGCCTGGGCCTATCATCCTGTGCCACAGGGTTACTTGTGGCGCGTTGTCGTCGGCACAGATCGCACCGTATACGCTCTGGGGCCAGAAGGGCTGTACAAGCGAGTTGTCATAGGCTCTCGCTCCGAGTTTCGCCCGGTCGGCGCAAAAGGCGCTGACCTGATCACGGCCGACAGGCAAGGCGGCGTGTGGGTCGCCTCGCGTGCCACGGGTGCGCTCTGGTACTATCACAGCGATAGATTGAATCTGCGCGGTCAATCGTTTGCGCCATTCGCTTTGCAGCAGATAGCCGTCGATCCTCAGAACCGCCTCTGGGGTGCATTGAGAGAGTCATTGGCGGTCTATGATGGCAACGCGTGGCGCACCCTCGCAACGCCGATGCGCCATATTCGTGAATTGACCAGCGGCCCGGATGGGCGCGTTTGGATTGTCGGCGATCTCGGCGTGGCCGTGTACGATCCGGAGAAGGACAAGTGAGTGAGGATACCATGCGCAAACTCGTATGGATGTTGCTGCTGTGTGTGGCAGGTGCCGTGACGGCGTGCGCTTCGCCCAGGCCGCAACCGACCGCCCTGCCGACCGTCACGCCTTTCGTCTCGCCTCTGCCGGCGGCGGCGGAGCGATGCGCGCCGCGTCGTGATGCCGTGTGGCGAACCTGGCGTACTGCCTCTAATCCGTTGGCTGTGTATACACTGCTCATGCACGGGGATAGCTTGTGGGCGGGCACCTCGTTCGGCGTGTGGCGCGTCAATCCCCGGACAAGCCAGTACGAGAGTGACGAGGAGATGGGCCAGGTTCGCTTTCTTTTGCCGGTGGAAAACGGTCAACTGTGGGCCGTCGCCTCGCACGGTTTGTTCTTTTTTGACGGGTACTTGTGGCAACCGTTCTCGTCGTCGTCAGACCTGAATGCCTTTAATGTGAATGAGGCCGCCGTCAACCGGGATGGCGAGTTGTGGGTTTGGAGAACAGTGGGACGGTTCAGCGTGCCTCTCTTTTTGCCCGATTATCTTCCCTCCACGCAGCTCACGTGGCAGACCAAAGACCTGGACTGGTCTCTCTGGGATTTGACGAATTGCCAACATTGGCAAACGGCTGCTGCTTATGATTATACTTACCGTTCTCCTGCCGAATGTGAGACTTTGAATGTAGCGCGGCTGGCCGTGCGCAGCCTGATCGGGAAATATGCTGCGCCAAAGCTTGCCATAGATGCGGACCACAGCGTGTGGTGGGCGAACCAAAAGACACTCGGTCACCTCGTCGGTGGGCGTTCGATCACGCGCGAGTTGCCCGTGTCCTGGATCAACACGCTGGCTGCCGATCCTGATCACGGCGTCTGGATCGGAACCGACCAGGGGCTGGCGTACTCGGATGGAGATAATCTGCGCTGGGTGTCCCTGGGACTGGACGTTTGCGCCTTTATTGGCAGACCGCGCGATCTGGTCGTGGATGCGCAGTGGGTGACTTGGTTAGCGGCCGATAACGGAGTGTACACCCTCGCCCCACATGGCCTGACCTGGCTGCCATTCACCGATCTGGGATTGGCTGGCGAAAAGAACGCTGCTGGCCCTGTGGTTGCTATCGCGGCTGCTCCCACTGGCGGAGTGTGGGCGACGCACGGCTATGACCTGTGGCCGTTTGGAGGCGCGCAATCTTTCAAGCCTATCCAGGCGCCCGGCGGATGTTTTATCGAGCGTTTGGTGTTAGACTCGGCAGGCAATGTCTGGGCGGCTGCTAATCGGTGTGGGGTGCTGCAATTTATTCCCTCCGATCGCGGTGGCCGGTGGATCCAGCACCGCCGTCCGAGCGAGAACGACCTCACCTGGGCAGTCGCCGCTGGCGCCGGGAACAAGATATATGCTCTCGCCTCTGTGGGTTTATTCGAGCATACCAGCGCGATGACCTATACCTTTGCCACTGGTCCATTTGCATCGCCCCTCCCGCTCCCCGAGTGGCATTTGATAGCGCCAATGACCGACCTGATCACGGATACGAGCCGATTCTTGGGGATGGGATTTGTCCTGGCTGCCGATCAACGGGGCAATGTCTGGATCGCCTCTCGACAGACCGGGCAATTGTGGCGTTATCGCGCGGGTGAGTTGACGTTACTGGACCAGCGGTTTGATCGCGGAGAAATCGGATTGTACGTTGACCGCCGGGATCGCCTTTGGGCCAGCGTCAACGACGTACTGGAAGTTTACGATGGTTCCAAGTGGCGGCGTATCCCGGTGCCCGTGGGCACGATTCGCAAGCTGGTGGAAGGCCCCGATGGACGCATCTGGGCCATCGGCGACGGCGGCATTGGCGTCTACAACCCGGCGGTGGATAGGCAGCCATGAGGCATGGGATGCGGGCCGTACAGGTTTGCTTTGTTCTGTTGATATTGGCGATATGTGCTTTTCCTCCGCCGGCCCACCTCGCCGTCACATCGAATAACCGTCCGAGCCTGCCTGCGTTTCACGAGCCGCCCATCCCTAATTTGCCCACCCCCAATCCCCGCCAACCGCGTGCATTTCGATTGGCCGCGCACACGCTCTTTCTCGATAGGCCGATGGCCGGGTTGGCCGCTCAGGCTGGCTTTGACACGATCGTTCAGGTTTTCCCCTGGCGTGACCTCCACCCGCGCCCGGGTTATTTCGACTGGCGCGCATCGGATGACATGGTGCGCGTGGCGCAGAGCAAGCGGTTCGATCTCGTCGTGCGATTGGACATGCCCCCATTCTGGGCGACACGGCGCGACCCTTCCGCGCTGCCCTTCGAGTTGGATGCTTATCTCGATTTTGTCCGCGCGTTGGTCACGCGCTATCGAGGCTACCTCCTCGGTTACATCATCTGGAACGAGCCGAACCTGGCCGAAGAGTGGGGTGGGTGGGTGGCCGCGCCCGCGCAGTATGTGGACGTGTTGTGCCGGGCGCACGCGATCGTTCGTCGGGCAGACCCCGGCGCGCTGGTCATCGCCGCCGGGCTGGCGCCCACGAACGAATCTTCTCCGCGCGCGGTGGACGACCGCGAGTTCTTGCGACAGATGATGGCAGCCGGCGCGGGCAAGTGCTTTGACGTGCTGGCCGCTCACGACTATGGCTACGGTCTGCCGCCCGACGATCCTCACGGCGCGCACGCTGGACTCAACCTGGCGCGGATGATTGACTTGCACGACATCCTTGAGGAAGCAAATGCTACGCAGCCGATCTGGATCACGGAACTTGGGTACACGGTTCAGCCCGGCCTGCACCCTCATGTCTCGCTCGACGAGCAGGCCGTGTACCTGGCCGGTGCGTTCGAGCGCATCCGCCGCGAGTGGCCGTGGATCGAAATGTTCACCGTCTGGAACCTCTCCTACACCAGCCTGGATGCCGAGATGCAAGGCTTTAGCATCATCGAATCCGATCGCGCCCCACGACCTGCGTTCCACATGATTCCCCAGTTGCGCCGCCAGCTCGATGGATTGCCCCCAAGACCTTGTTCTGCTTCATGCAGCCACAAACCACGTTTTATACGGCAGTGGTAAATGGGTGCAGCCCAGACGTCGATGAATCTGGAACGAATAGCCGGGCCATGATTCGTTTATTCGTTGCGCCAAAGGCGATTCGTTGACAGGGATGAAAAAAGCAATTTGGAAACCAACCCTTGACACACTCTGCCGCTCGTGTTACACTTGCGTCCGTTGCAAGTATTTGCAATAACAAGGAGTTGCATGTCACACCATGTACACCTGGTTGAAAGCATCCGCCAGCAGGGCTACCGGATGACACCACAGCGCGAGATGATCCTGGACGCGATTCACAAAGGACATCTCACCGCCGACCAGATCTATCAGCGGGTGCGCGCCAAGAGCACGGCCATCAATCTTGCCACCGTGTATCGGACGCTGGACCTGCTCCGGGAGCTGGGCATGGTCACCGCGATTGACACGGGTAAGGGATGCGTGCATTACGAGCTGGCCGGAGAGCAACCGCATCATCATCTGGTGTGCGAAGAATGTGGTCAGACGTTGGAACTGGATTGTGATGTGCTTTTGCCGTTGGAACAAGAACTGTGCAAGCGATACGGATTCCAGGTGAACCTGAATCACCTGGCGTTGTTTGGGCTGTGTCCCACGTGTCAAAAATCAAAACGAAAAACAAAAGGAGGATAATATGTTAGCCAGTCCAGTTTTTGCGCCGCAACCCATGCACATTCCTGATGGGTTCTTGTCGGTCGTCGTCTCCATCGTGTTCTGGGTGTTGTCAGTTCTCGTCGTGGCCTATGCGCTCAGGCGCGTGAACCGTGACCTGGGCGAGCGGCAGGTGCCGTTGATGGGTGTGTTGGCGGCAACGATCTTTGCCGGCCAGATGCTCAACTTTTCTGTGACGGGCGGCACCTCGGGACATCTGCTGGGCGCGGCCATCGCGACGATTTTGCTGGGGCCGTGGGCGGCCATTCTGGTGATGACATGCGTCGTCGGCGTCCAGGCGCTCATCTTTCAGGATGGCGGGCTGCTGGCGTTGGGCGCGAACATTTTCAACATGGGCGTCATCGGCGTGGCGGTATCGTACTTTGTCTATCGAACTGTCCAAAGGTTGGCGTCCGGCCGATCCTGGGGCGTCTTTGTCGGCGGATTTGCTGCGGCGTGGTCGTCCATTTTTATCGCGTCGCTGGCCTGTGCGCTGCAGCTCGCGCTTTCGGGCACTTCGCCAGCCAACCTGGCGGTCCCAGCCATGGGTGGCATTCACGCGCTCATCGGCATCGGCGAGGGGTTGATCACCGTGGGTGCGCTGGCGTTTCTGTATGCGACTCGCCGCGATCTGTTCCAGGCTGGTCAGGCGCAGCCGGTGGGCGGCGCGGTCGTGTGGATCGCCGGGTTGGTGATCGCTTTGGCGCTGGCTGTGGCTTCGCCGCTGGCCTCTTCCAACCCGGATGGGCTGGAATGGGTTGCTGAGGAAAAGGGCTTTCTCGATCTGGCGCAAGGACCGGCTTATGAGATCATTCCCGATTATGTGTTCCCTGGAATCTCGGATACGGCGCTGGCGACCATTCTGGCAGGCATCCTCGGCACTTTGATCGTCTTTGGCGTGGCGCTGGCCGTAGCCTATACGCGCCGTAACCGCCAGGCTGTGCCCGCTGATCGCTGATCACTGCCCACTGATCACCGATCACCGACCACCGACCATGCACGTACATTTTCTCGATCCCTATCGGCCACGCGAGAGCTTGATCCATCGGCTCGACCCGCGCGTCAAGTTTGTGTTGACGCTTGCCTTTATTCTCACGTCAGCGCTGACGCCGTTCGGGGCGTGGCCGGTGTACGTGCTGCTGTTTTCGATCGTCTTGTCCGTTCAAGTGCTGTCCGAGTTGGGTGTGGGCTATGTGCTCAAGCGCAGCTCGCTGGCACTGCCGTTTGTGTTAGCTGCCTTACCGATCATCTTTACGGCCAAAGGCGTGCCACTGGTGAATTTGCCCTTGGGCCTGAACATTTCGTCTGAAGGCGTGGAGCGCTTTTTCGGGATCGCCGTCAAGTCGTGGCTTTCGGTGCAGATGGCGATTGTCCTGGCCGCCAGCACGCCATTCCCCGATCTGCTCGTGGCGATGCGGGCCATCAAGCTCCCTCGCCTGCTGGTTGCGATCGTGGGCTTGATGTGGCGTTACCTGTTTGTGCTGGCGGATGAAGCGCTGCGCCTGATGCGCGCGCGTGAAGCTCGCAGCGGTCATCCGGCTCAACCGGGCGTCAAGGTGGGGGGCAGCCTGGCCTGGCGCGCGCGTGTCACCGGAGGCATGGTCGGCAATCTTTTTTTACGCTCGTTCGAGCGGGCGGACCGGATTTATGCGGCGATGGTCTCTCGCGGCTATGATGGCGAGGTACGCACCTGGCCGCTGTCGCCGCTCTCTCCAGGCCAGTGGATCGTTTTGGGGTTGGGCCTGGGGACGCTTGCGTTATTGGTGGTTGGCGGGGCTTTGTTTTGGGGCTAGTTCGATCAAGACTCTAAAAGCGGCATCCCTATGCGTCGGTATATGGATTTGGTACTTGTTTACCGTCTGTAGCCGCGAAATGAATTTCGCGGCTGTCACGTAAGTCTGCTGAAGCAGACTGGGGCCATCGCCAACCGGCTTCAGCCGGTTTCTCGTATCAGCCGGATGATTCATCATCCGGCCAGGGGTGGGTTGGGCAATGACTGCCAAAGGCGGTAAACAAGTACCGGATTTGTAACTACTCAGCCGTCATTGCGAGGAGGCCCGCGAAGCGGGCCGACGAAGCAATCTCAGCGATCGAAGCACAGAGATTGCTTCGCCTGCCTTCGGCAGGCTCGCAATGACAGCATGTGCGGTAGACTGGGCTGAGTAGTTACGCGGATTTTTAGAATAGGCCTAAAGGCAAGTATGCATCACACGATTCAAGTCGAACGGTTGTCGTTTATCTATCCGGACGGGCACCAGGCCCTGCGAGATGTGTCGCTCAAGATCGAACCATGCGAAAAAGTCGCGCTGGTCGGGCCGAACGGCGCGGGCAAGTCCACGCTCATGCTGCATCTGAACGGCATCCTCAAACCCACCTACGGCACGGTGCGCGTCTGCGGACTAGAGTTGCAGCCGGGCAATATGGGGCGGGTGCGTGCGGAGGTGGGATTGGTCTTTCAGGATCCGGACGATCAACTTTTTTCTCCCACCGTCTTTGATGATGTAGCGTTCGGGCCGCTTTACCTGGGGCTGGCGCCCGCTGAGGTCGAGGCGCGTGTGGATCGGGCGCTGGCCGCCGTCGGCATGAGCGCGTACCGTGACCGCGTCTCGCACCACCTGAGCGTGGGCGAAAAAAAGCGCATTGCTATCGCCACGGTGTTGGCGATGCAGCCCGAGATCCTGGTGCTGGATGAGCCGACGGCAGGACTCGACCCACGTGCGCGGCGAGGGTTTATCAACCTGCTGCGCGAGTTGCCCCAGACGATGTTGGTGTCCACCCACGACATGCGCCTGGTGGCCGAGTTATTTCCGCGCACGGTGGTGATGGACAAGGGTGAGATTGTCGCCGATGGCCCGACCCAGATGATTTTGAACGACGCCACTTTATTGGAAGTTCATGGATTGGAGAAACCATGTTGAAGCGAACGCAGCTATTTATTCTTCTTGGCCTGATGGCGCTGGCCTGGAGTGGATGTGCCTCGAATCAGGCATTGACCGTGAGGGACGTGTGGGCGCGGCCGGGCGTCGCGGGCGGCAACAGCGCCGTGTACATGACGATTGCCAATCCGGGTAATCGCGCCGAAGCTCTGTTGAGCGCTACGAGCGATGTAGCTGCCCAGGTGGAGCTGCACACGACCCAGATGGACCACAGCGGCGCCATGACCATGCACCATCAGGAGAGTATCCCTATCCCGGCCAGGGGGCAGGTCGAGCTTAAACCTGGCGGACTGCATGTGATGTTGATCGGTCTTGAACGTGATCTCAAGGCCGGTGACAAATTTTCGCTGGTGCTGCGCTTCCAGCATGCGGGCGAGATGGTCTTGCAGGTGATGGTCCAGGAGCCATAGCGGTGTCCATCAGCGCGTGGAATGTCCCTGGAGCCTCCCGCAGGGTGCAGACCTGCGGGAGGCTCATGTCTTGCCGAGTGAATCGAATCGTGTTATACTCGCCAACGCCGTGGTGGCTGTAGCTCAATGGCAGAGCACTGGACTGTGGATCCAGGCGTTGCGGGTTCGACCCCCGTCAGCCACCCTGGATAGTGGTTAGTGGATGGTGGTTAGTGCAAGGTGGTCAGTGGTCGCTAATCACTGACCACTAGCCACTATCTGCTTTTGCGCCCGAGTAGCTCAATGGATAGAGCGCCGGACTTCGAATCCGTCGGCTGCGAGTTCGAGTCTCGCCTCGGGCATGTTCAAGAATTGGCCGAGTCAAGGATGGAGCGTTGGACTTTTAATCCGTCGGCTGCGAGTTCGAATCTCGCCTCGGGCATATCCAAGAGTTGGCCGGGTCGAGGATAGAGCGCTGGGCTTTACCAGGATCCATCAGGTCTTTGGACCGCATCGAGGAATCAATCATGCCCAAAATTTTCGCCAAAGTGTTGGCGATTGACGATGAGCCGTTGATCTTGCGGTTCCTGCAATATAATCTAAAGCTGGCCGGTTATGAGGTCTATACGGCAGGCACGGGCGGCGAGGGGTTGAGCATCATACAGTCATCGCCGCTCGACCTGGTGCTGCTCGACTTGGGCCTGCCTGATATGGACGGCCTGGAGACGCTTCGCCAGTTGCGCCGCCAGTCCGATGTGCCGATCATCATCATCACCGCGCGTGACGATGAGGAGAGCATGGTGGCCGGGCTGAACCTGGGCGCCGACGATTACCTGACCAAGCCGTTCAGCGGGCGGGCATTGCAGGCGCGGATCGAAGCTGTGTTGCGGCGTTACCGGGCGACGGTGCCGCGGCTTTCCGAGAAACAGCACTATAAATCTGGCCCCTTGTTCGTGGATGTCCCCACGCGGCAGGTGACGTTGAACAGTCAGCCGGTGTACCTGACCCCGGTGGAATTCAACCTGCTTGCCGAATTCATTTGTTCTCCTGGCCAGGTCCGCCTGCATGGCGATTTGCTCACGGCGGTCTGGGGACCGGAATACCGGGATGACGTGACGATCTTGCGCGCGACGATCTATCGCCTGCGCCAAAAGATCGAGCCGAATCCGGCGGAGCCAATGTTTATTCGGACCGAGCCGGGGGTAGGGTACGTGTTTGCGAAGGAAGAATGAAAATTCCCGCAGGGTTGAGACCTGCGGGAATTGTTTTTAATCGCTTGACTCGGCTTGCTCCCTCACCCAGGCAAACTTGCGCTGCAGCGTCTTGGGATAGTAGCGCCCCAGCACGTCATAGTCCACGAGCTGCCCCCAACGATAGTACACGCGCGGGTCAATGTACGATTTGAGACTCGTGCCTAGATTCCACGTGCGCCCTCGTGAGGCGACCAGGTCTTGAATCTTGAGCTTGTCGAGCGCATCTTCGGCGCGTTCAAGTCGCGCCTTGGCCGTTTCGGCTTTCTTTTTGGCCTGTTCGATCTTTTTGGCGTAACGCGCCTGGATCTGCTCTTTTTGTTTATCGCCTGAGGCTTGAGCCTTTTTTTCGCGCGCCTCGCGTCTGAGCGCTTCGAGGGTTTCTTGAGCCTTTTTCCACTGTGCTTTCATCTGAGCGACGCGCTCTTGTGCTCTGGCTTTCTTTTCATTGAAACGCGCGCGGCGCTCTTGCCAGCGCGAAGCGTCTGGCGCCTTTTTATAGTGATTGCACAACACGGCCGCTTCCAGGTTCGCCTGCACGACGGCGCCCCATTTTTCATAGTCGGGGTCACTGCGTTCGACCTCCGATCCGTCGAGGCTGTTCTTGACGGCTTGGGTCGCGTGATGCGTGCGAAAGACTTTGGCCGTCAGGCCGGGCAGAATCTCGCCCAGGTACACGTTGACATCAGAGCTATCCACGTCGGGAAAGATCTGCGGCTTGTCGCGCGTGGGGTGACGCTTGCCGTTGCCCGACGATTTGGATGGGCGCGCGTTCTTGATCAGCTCGTCCAGACTCTTGAGCACGACGGGCGGCGGTTGAATCTTTTTGTGCCATAGCACCGAGTCCTTGCCCAGGAACTTGAACTCGGCGGTGCCATCGGGGTGGAGTGTGACGTGCTCCGGCCGCAAGGTCGTTGCGCCGACGGTGTCGGCTTCGTCAGGGTCTTTTTCATCGCCCACGCGCAGACACAACGTGTCAATCAAGTAGCAGGCGGTGGCGATCTTGCGCTGCTTGGGATCGTCACTGGTCAGGTCTTGCTCGATGCGCGCGCGGATCTCATCCAGGCGTTCGTGCAGTGCCCACAACTTGTCGAACTTGGCCGCTTCGCGCTCCTGCTTGACCGGGGCTGTGTCGCTTAGCCAAACGTACTTGAGTTTGCCCGTGAGCTTGTCTTCCCAGCGCGCGACCCACAGCGATTCCGGCTGCCAGACGATCTCGGCCCAGTCGCCTTCCGGGCGAGGCGCGTCGGGGCTGAGGTTGAGCGTGATGTCGCTTTGACGTGCGCCTTGCTTCCACCGGCCGCGCAGGGGATGCGTGCCGCGTCCCATAAAGATACCGCTCGGCTCGGCGATGTAATTCCCCAACTCGACGCGTTCACCGTCTACGATAGCATAGCCATACTTTTCCTTGAGCGCTTCGCGTTGCGCTTTGCGCGCTGCGGCGAGCGCTTTGCGTTCTTCGGGCGTCATCGCCTCCTTGGCGGCGCGTTCGGCCTGGACAATGGCCAGGGCCGGGCCAACGTCAACCTGGTCCACCAAAAGCGGCGGATGGAGGCCCAGCGCGGCGCTGAAATCGCGCATAAAGTTGGCGACAAAACCCGGGTCCTGCACATACTCCGTGCCGATTTTCTTGGCCCAGGCGATTGCCATTTCTTCTTGCAGCGGCGTCAGTGCGCGCTGTTCGCCGCGGATCAGCAGCGATAGGCCGTACCGCTGCGGCGGCGGCGGCACGACAATGCCGTTATGCACAAGTTGATTGAGCATGGTTTCCCCTCGAGTTCAACAGAAACCCGTTTTCTACACGAAAACGGGTTTCCTGTCCGGGGACACAGAATAACGCAGAATGGTCAAGTCGTCAAGTGGATTGCGACCGGGGGATACCCGCCATCAGCGCGATGGGCCCCAAGAGCAGCAGCCACATCGTCACGCGCAAGTCGTATTGCTCGGCCACCCATCCCAGCGCAAGTGGAATCAGACCGCCCACCAGTCCAAAGATGTTGCCTACTGTCATCACCGTTCCACTTTGACCGGGCATCGCGGAATACAACTGCGCCTGAAGGATCGAATACCAGCCCGAGTTGAACAAGCCCAACAGCCCAAGTAGCACGAATTTGGCGGGGATGCTTGGCGCCAGCAAAAAGAGAGGGAACAGGACCAGCTCGATCAACGCGCTCACGCGCAGGTAATTCAATCCGCGTACTCGTTCAAGCAGCGGGATGAGCAGAAAATCGCCCAACAGCCCGACGCCGGTCCACACGGCGACGGCGAGGCTGGCTTGCTCTGGCGTCAAGCCGACCACGTCCACAAAATACAGTGCCAGAAAGCCGAGCAGCACATCGAGCATCAGATCGGAGAACTGCAAAAGTGTGAGCCAGCGCAGCACCTCTTTGCGTCGGAGCGCCCGAGAAGCATTGGCAAAGCCTGAGCGAAGATTGGAGATTAGCGATCGGGTATTGGACATTGGGTATTGGGGCTCCTGGGCGGATGTGGGTTGATAGGCGAGAGATGGAAAACGCCAAGCGATTGCCAGCGCCACAGCCGAGAGCGCGGCGAAAAAGCCGAACAGTCCGCGCCAACCCAGGCCCAGAATCGTCGCCGCGCCGAGCGCCAGCGGGCCGATCACCACGCCCAGGCTCCCGGCCAGTGTCCAGCGAGCCATGTTGTGCTCGTGGCGACTTGAGTCGGTATCCATCAGCGCGGCCTGTGAAAGGCTGACGAATGCTCCCGAAGCGGGATAGAACAGGATGAAGGAGAGCAGCAGGACAAGAAAGCTCTGGCTCAGCGCTGTGAGCAGCAATGCCAGCGCAAAGCACACGCCGCCGCCCAGAATCAGGACGCGGCGTTTCCACACGTCGCCCAGGATGCCAAGGAACGGCTCGATGATGCTGCTAACCAGGTTCGGCGCGCTCAATAGCACGCCGATCTGGACATAGCTCAGGCCGAGGTCAGCGCGGATGATCGGCCAGGCCGCCTCACGCGCGCCAAAGACAAACTCGTCGAGGAACTCGATGACTAAAAGGGTGAAGGCGAAAACACTCGCGCTGCGGAGATGACGGATGACCCTGCCTTCTCCCCGTTCAAGATGCCGCACGGGGCCGGGGCTGAGGGGCGACTCACTCATCCGCTCTGAGGCTCGACGTCGAAAACCTGACCCGTCGCGACCCGCATGATTTTCGCGCGCTGGCAAAATTCCCTGCCGAACAGCTCAAGGCCCGTGCTGGTCAACAGCGATTGATTGGCGCCGTTGACGCGCGCCAGCAGGTAGGCCCGGCGGTGAGCGTCCAGCTCGGCCATGACCTCGTCCAACAGCAACACCGGCCATTCGCCCGTCTTGGCGCGCATCCATTCGACTTCGGCCAGCTTGAGTGCGAGCACCGCCGTGCGCTGCTGGCCGCGCGAACCATACACGCCCAAGTCAATCCCATCGGCGATAAAACGCATCTCGTCACGATGTGGGCCGACGAGCGTCACGCCGCGCGCGATCTCTTCGTCGCGCCGCGCTTGCAGTTGCACCTTGAACGAGGCTTGCGCCTCAGCCAGATCGGAAACGGCCACGTGAGGGATGTCGAGACCGAAGGAAATCTGAAACTCGGCTGAAGCCGGACGCCCCACGTCAAAGCCCGGTTCGTAGCGCAGTTGCAGATGCTCCTGCCCGCCGGTCAGGTCACGGTGGATCATATCGGCGCGCTGCCCCAGCTCCATCACGGCCTGCCGCCGCTTGAGCGTGATGAGCGCGCCGCTGGCCGCAAGCTGATCGTCCCAATACCCCAGTTCATCCGGGTCACCGAGGCGTTCGCTCAATTGCTTGAGGAGCGCGTTGCGCTGGGGCAGCACTTTTTCGTACTGCGCGAGTGCATCGCAGTATTCGGCGTCCACTTGTTCCAACGTCGTGTCGAGATAACGCCGCCGCAGCGACGGCGATCCGCCGACGAGGTCAACATCTTGCGGAAGAAACATCACGACCGTGATCTGGCCGGCAGCCTCTTGAGCGCGACGAGGGATGCTGTCCACCTTGATTTGTTTGCGAAAGCGTTCCTCGCCTTCGATCGTTGGCTCCAACATCAGCGTCGCGTCGAGCGTATGAGGCGAATTGCCGCGCACAAATTGAGCCACGATGCGCGCGGCTGGCGTCAGACTGTCTTGCCCCGCCAGCCAGTGAATCAGTTGGCGTGGGCTGGCCGTGTGAGGCGAGCGTGCCGTTGCCAGGTAATAGATCGCTTCGAGCAGGCTGGTCTTGCCCTGCGCGTTGTCGCCCAAGATCAGGACCGGCCCGGCAGGCAGGTCAAGCTCCAGCCGCGCATAGTTGCGAAAGTTGGTGAGCGAAAGATGCTGGATGAGCATGGCAGGGATATTCTACCATAGAACGTCAAACGTCAAACGTCAAACGTCAAACGTGAAATGTGAAACGACATGACGTTTGACGCATGACATGGGCCGGGCAGGGAAAACAACAACCCCGGTCACTTGACCGGGGCTATGGCTAAAGCGCGGCTGAGGTCACGCTTCGGTGGTTGAAGCCTGGGTCGGTTCGGCCCGGCGAGCGCGGCGCATCTCCTGCGTGACGCTGGCTTCCGGGCCGCGCGTAGGAGCCGCTGGTTGAGCAGGCGGTGACGTGGTGGGGACGACGGCGGCCGCACCGCAATACGGGCAGACGGTCCAGCGCAACTGGAGCGCGCGCCCACAGTGCGTGCAGGGCTTTTTGAGTTTAGTATGGCACGTGGGACAGACGATGTATTCGGAAAGTACACGCTGGCCGCAGCCCGGGCATCGGTCCACTTCTTCGATGCCTTGCAGCAGGGCTTCTTCTTCCAGCGAACGTGTGTAAGCCTCGGCGAGCGTTTCCGATGGGCGGAGGATAAAGTAAATCAGCAGGCCTGGCAGATTGAGGATTGCCACGACGAGCGCGGCCAGGATTTGCGCAAAAATGTCGCGCGTGCGGCTGCGGATGTCGCGAAAGGTCCAGACGACCATGGCCAGCCACAGGGCCGCCAGGAATGCGCCCATGAAAGCGATAGTGATCAACAAGACGTCGGTGATTCTTTCCATGAAATGTATCGCTCCTTTGAGGCGCGATTATACCAGAATTTCCGATTTCAGAGCATGTCCCGGGTCCATGCGTGTCAACTTGAGGTTGGAGTGCAGCCTTCAGCCTGCATAAAACGCGGCCTGAAGGCCGCACTCCGGGGCTAAAGTTTACACCAATGGTCCCGGGTCCAGTGCCCGATCAGGCAAAGCCAAGGCCTCGCTCCTTGAGGCTGACAAAGCGTTGATGTCCAATGACCAGGTGATCGAGCACTTCGATGCCGAGCAGTTTTCCGGCGGCGACAATGTCTTTGGTGATGGCGACATCCTCTGGGGAAGGGGAGGGGTCGCCGGAGGGATGGTTGTGTGCGACGATGATGGCCGCGCAGTTGCCCCGCACCGCCTCGCGGAACAGTTCGCTCACGCGCACCATCGTCGTGTTGAGACTGCCCTGGTAGATGGTCTGAATGGCCTGGACGCGGTTGCGCGTGTCGAGCAAGATCACGCGCATGCTCTCTTGCTCGAGCAGACTCATCTCGCCCAGCAGCAGATTGGCTGCGTCGGCCGGGCTGGTGATCATGGGCTTTTCTTCCGGCGCCTCCACGAGCAGCCGCCGCCCCAGCTCGAATGCGGCTTTGAGCTGTGCGATCTTGGCGTCGCCTAATCCTTTCTCGTCTTGCAGCTCGGAAGTCGAGGCGCGGGCCAACCCGCCAAGTCCTTTGTATTTTGCCAGCAATCGCTGTGCGAGCGCGACGACGTTTTCGCCGCCGGTGCCCACGCGCAAGATGATGGCGATCAGCTCTGCCGTCGAGACGGCCGACGCGCCGACGTGCAGCAGCCGCTCGCGGGGACGCTCGTCATCGGGTAGATCGGTGATACGGGGGCGATACTCGTCCACTCCGGTCTAGTCCTTTCCTCATGGGTCGCCTGGCTGGCCCGTTGTCATTCTGCCAGCGCGAGAATCACTGCCGAAACCGCTGGCACCGTCAGGTTGTCAATTCCCCACGGCGAGATCGCCTCGGCCAAAGCTGCGCCCAGTCCCGTCAAGACTGCCATGCCCAGTGTCGCAGGTGATGCACCCAGCGCCAGCCAGGTCGCCAGTGTCGAAACGATCAGCATCGTGGCCGAGCCTTCGAGGCTGCGCGTGTGGCCCAGGAGGGTGTAGCGATGGCTCCCCCAGCGTTCGCCGACGAGCGCGGCCAACGCATCGCCCCACGTCATTGGCATCAGCGCTGCGACGATCAGGCGCGGGTTCGTCGTCGGCGCAGTGGGATTGCCCCAGAACACGATCAAGATCGCCGCAAACGATAGCGGAAAATAGACCGTGCCAAGGTTCGAGCGGTCCGACGACATCATCGCCTGGATCAAGCCGAAGCGATAATCGAGATAGTTGATGACGACAAACGTCAGCGGCGGGACAATGGCCCAGTGCAGGTCGCTGAACCACAACACCGTCGGCACACTAATCATCCCCACGGCGATGTGGATGAACTTGCGTGTGAACCCTTGCGACAGGCGAAATGCTCTTCGCAGCACCTCGCCCAACGCGATAGCGACGACGACATACACAAAAGCGAGAATCAGCGCAAGCCAGTTAGGGAGCATAGTCTTGTGGTCGTATAGTCCCATAGTCGTATAGTCTTGTAGTCGCATAGTCTGATAGGCACGTTTGATGATTACCAGACTACTTGACTATTCGACTAGACGACTAGCTGATCGTAAAGCTTTTCCAAACTCAAATCCGGGCAGACGGTCTCGGCGCATTTGAGGGTGAGCGTGGCGGCGGCCAGGCCCAATCGAACAGCCTCGACCGGCTCCAGGTCATTGAGCAGGCCAAAGATGACGCCTGCGGTCAACGCATCCCCCGCGCCAGTCGGGTCAACGATTTGAGTACGGATGGCGGGGAAGCGCCCGCTTTCGTCTGAGGTCGCATAGGCCAGGCCTTGTTCGCCCAATGTGACCACGACCAGTCCCACGCCCACCGTGACCAGATACCGCGCGACGCGCAGCGCATCGTCTTCGTCTTCGATGCTGAGACCGGAGAGGGCTTCGGCTTCGGCGGCATTGGGTGTGGTCAACGCGAGCCGGGGCACGTAAGGTCGTAGTCGTCCGGCCAGCAGCGGTGAGGTCGGGTCGGCACACACACGCACACCCGTCTTGGAGGTGATGTTAAAGACGGTCTCGAGCGCAGCCGGGCTGAGGTTGGCGTCCACGACGACCATTTCGGCCTCGGCGATCAGCTTGCGGCGGTCGTGGATATAGCGCGGCGTGATCGCCTCCAGCACGGCCATGTCATCCACAGCCACGTGCAGCGCGCCGGTCGAATCGAGCACGGCCAGATACGCGCCCGTGCGCCCGCCCTCCACGATGAGGGACGGGCTGGCGTCAATGCCGATCTCGCGCGCCTGACGCAGCACCGTCTGCCCGATAGCGTCGTCGCCGAGGGCCGTCATCAGCGCGACGTTGACGCCCAGGCGGGCCAGGTTCTCGGCCACGTTGCGAGCCACACCGCCCACACTGCGCCGGACCTGGCCCGGGTTCGATGCGCCGGGGCGCAGTGGCCCCGTCACGTGACCCTTTGAGTCAAGTGACGCCGCGCCGATGACGAGGACGGGGGCAGTTGGGGGCATGAGGATGTTACTCTCTCACTGGTTTGAGAACGGCGATAACAATGCCATGTATTCGCACGTTGCGGTCAATCTCAATACGGTAGTCTTTCCATTCAGAGCCCGGACTAGAGTTTCGGGCCTGTAAGTATTGTTTCCTGCCGGTGTCGACGTACTCCTTCAATGTAACTTCACGTTCTCCAGCTACTTCGGCAGCAACAACACAAACCCTTGCTGATATCTTCTCGCCTTCTTTCAGCCATCGTAGCACGACAAAGTCGCCTTCGGCAATATCAGCATCTACCATACTGTCGCCACTGACGCGAAGAACAATATAGGAGTGCCCTGGCTTAAGCAGTACTCGTGGTTCACGGTCCAATGAAACGATCTCGTACATTTTGTCTTGGATGATGAACCGAGTTGCAGTGGCATAGACACGGCTCTGTCGAACAAAGTTGCGTAGTTCGCCAGCGGGCACAGGCTTGCTCAACACTGGCAACTGGGCGAACTCTAGCCAGTCAAACGGCGGTGGTTTGATGGTCGGCAGTGAGGTCAGTACTGCACCCTTTAACACCACATCTGGAAATTCACGTGTGTGGTCATAAACAAAATCGCTCCAGTAGTTTATTAGATCCCATAACCGTGAGCGCAGGCGAGTATCAGATACTTGAGTCCCTGTTTCGGCAAGCTGAATCAGGAACTCTTTGACTTGAGAAACTGCATCGTCCTCTGTGGTTTTTTCTACCAGAACTTGCAGGATCCGATGCCTTTCGACCAATTCGTCTACTATGGTTATCATGCAACGGTCCTCAAAATGGTCTCTGCTTTCTTATTCTCGTTACTATGTTGCGGAGTCCTTCGTCAGCCCAAGCAAGAACCCTCCAACTAGTATTCCACAGGTCGTCAGCCGAATTGCACATTCCCTCAAAATCATCATCTCTAAAGCAACGCTCCAGCGTATTGCGACTTCTTATAATGTGTACTATTCTTTTCGGTCCTCTGATCGCCCCCTTATGGAAGAATGGGTCTCGGATAAAATCCTCGATGTGTTTGAAGTTTTCCAATTCCTCTTCGAGGTTGTCAAGTGTAGCCTTGCAGCGGCGCCAATTGGATAAACAGGTGACGCGATCTTTCCCATAGAGCCTTCCACGCGACTCCGAATCTAAGACAATATGCCGCACGCTTGAAACTTGAGTTTAGACAAACACAACCACCTCGGATCAACCGAGGGATAGTCAACACACTTTAACAAGATAACAGTAGGCCGTCAACGGGCGCGTTTCTTGCTTTTTTTCACGATACGGTAACGTGGGGCTTTTCG